>NZ_JAFRKB010000050.1 GCF_017431965.1 Methanobrevibacter sp.
TGAGGAAACATTTGAATTTTTTGAAAAATTAGCAAAAGAGCAACCAGATTTAATCAAATGTATGAGTACTAATGGACTTTTACTTCCAAAATATGCTGATAAACTTGCAGAACTTGGAGTAAACTCCGTCACTGTAACAATCAATGCAATCGATCCGGATATTGCTGTAGATATTTATTCTTTCATTAAGTATGAAGGAAAAATCTACAAGGGTTATGAAGCGGTTGAAATTTTAATTAAAAACCAATTGGATGGTGTTGAGAAAGCTGCCGCTAATGGAATGGTTGTTAAAGTTAATTCCGTTTTAATTCCGGGATTGAACGATGAGCATATTGTTGACATAGCTCGGGAAGTTGAAAAACGTGGCGCTTCTATGATGAATATCTTGCCATTGATTCCGCTTGCTAAAATGAAACATTATTCACGTCCGGACTGTTCCATGATGGAAAGTGTCAGAGAGCAAGTTGAAGAGATTATTCCTGTATTTAGGGCATGTACTCAATGCAGGGCCGATGCTTATGGAATCCCGGGTAAAAAAAGTGAAGACCATCATTTAGGGATGACTCCACAAAGTCATTACTAAATTTCTAAACTTTTTTTCTTTTTTAATATTCTGGATTTTATAAATCAAAAGTAACTGACTTTTAGCTTATCACAAAATTTAAGTTTTTTAAAATACATATTTTATTTGATAGTTATGCCCCATATAATTTTTAAAAGAGTAATTGACTACTGCATGTATAATAAAGCATTTTTTGCATTAATTGTTATTATATTGTTTATTTCGTCATTGTTTCAAAATTATGTTGCACATAATTCAAGTTTTTCAGTTTGGTTTTTACTCCAGATAGTGGTTTTTGTTTCTGTATCGGGTTATGGAATGTTAATTACCCGAAGCAGAATAAGACATGGTGTAAGATTACCTAAAATTGAAATTAAAAAGATTATTGTATTTGGAATCAAATCATCTATTGTTATGGGGATTTATTTTGCTTTTCAATCATTAATCTTGGGCTATGTAAGTAATCTTTTGGATTTTCCACCATTTGATTTTAAAGATATGCTGTTGGAGTTGCCAGAAACGCTGAATATGTTATACACCCATAATCCTGTAGATACAATAATTTTTGTTGTTGTGGGTACTATTATATTTTACACAACTACATTTTTCATGGAAATTGCTTTAGCCAAATTGGCAGATACAAAAAATTTGTCATCTGCTTTTGATTTAAAATCAATTAAAAGGAGCATTGATGTTATAGGGTGGAGAAATTATGCAAAAGAGTATACTATGATTATTTTTGTTATAGTGGCACTTTCATATTTAATTTCTTTTGATTCAGCTTTCTTAATTTTAGATTCAATTGTTGGCATGATTTTATCATTTCTGATATTTGTAACTCAATACTTGGGCATTGGGGCAGTTTATTGTAAAATAAAGGATTTGGAATCTGAGATGTCTTAATGTAATCGATTGTATTACAACTTCTTTTAGATAATTGCATATGCATACAGAAACGGATTTTAAATCTTTTTAAAATTATTTAATAATTAAATAAATCCTTAATTTTTATTAGTTTGTGGTTTAAGGTGCAAGTTGGTGCTTACAATCGAAAAACCTTATATATTGCCTTTAACTGATTTATTAGTAAGTGAATATCTAATGCACGAAAAGTTGTAGGAGAATTTAAAATGAAAATGCATAAGATTTGTCCAAGATGTGGGTCTAGAAATGTTGACTGGATTATCCCTCAAAATTGGTCACAATGTGTATGCAGGGATTGTGATTATACCGGACCAATCATTGAAGGAAACGACGAATTGGCTGAAGAAATTCATGAAGCTTATATGGAATCTTTAAAAGATAATGATGAATAAATTAATAAGGGTTGAGTAAGATGTTAGGCATTAATAAAAATCAATATGATGAAAATATTAAAAATCCTCCTAGTGATGATTCATATCCTATGATTTCAATATTGTTTGCAAAAAATAATCAGGTAAGTGTAAATGCATTATCACTCACCATACTTGATTTAATAAATAAAGACCAAATAAAATGTGATGTTGATTTGGATGATTCATATGAAGTGTCCAAAAAATTAACTCATCAAGATATGGAAGTTATGAAAAAGATAACTCTCAGAATTTCAAATAAAGGAGAGCTGAAAACTTCCGAAACATTAGCAATTAACTTGCTTAAGAACATGAATAAAAATAAGAAATTCAACTTAAAATTCATGGCAAAACAAAGCAACATTACTTCAATTGCCAATAAATTCGAAGAGGATTTTAAGGAATTCGTTAAAGCTATTAAAAATGAAAATGGATATGATGGGGAGTATTATAAAGATATCCTACAAGGTGCTAAATTAACAAGCAAAGGAAAAGAAATCAAAAAAGAATGGAAAGGCTTCCAGAATTATTTGAAATCAAAAGATTTAACAGAAAAATATCTTCCGGTGTCTGTTGAAGAAAATTCAACACAAATAATCTATGGGGCATGCTTTGACATTGAAAAAGATGCATTGGATATAAGAGAAAATAATGCTCCTCTAACAGATTTCATTGATAAAGACGGATATAAATTATTGAATATAATATTCAACAACGCATTACTTAATGTAAACACAAAAAGAAAAGGCACTGGTATATTTTATGGTGTAAACGATAAATATACCATTCCTGGTGGAGGATAATCCCTCCAATTATTTTTTTATCTTATGGTGCAAGAATACCTCAACTTCTTTTGAGTTGAGGCAGTTAAATTTTAAAAAATTCTTTTAAAACAGCCAAGATCTTCCCATTATTTTCTCCAACTAAAAGATTATGTTTGACATCATCGAAAACAATCAGTTTGGAATTCTTAATTTTTCTGTGCAGGTCTTTTTGCATATCCAAATGGGATATATCATCATACTTTCCTGCCAAAATTAATGTGGGAATGTTAATTTCTGACAAATGTTCTTCAAAATTGCAGTTTAAACAAACGTCAACAGCTTTGATATAGGCTTCGACATTGGCATTTTGAGATGCCATGTTCTTAATTAATTTTAATTCCTTTTCATTTTCATCAATGACCTCAGGGCATAATACCATTGGCAGAATTACATCATAAAATTTCTCAAATCCCTCATTTAAAGCATCTTTAAATTGATATAATGTATTTCTTATGTTATCATCCACTTTGTAAAAAGCAGACATCAATACCAGCGAATCTACTTTTTGAGGGTATCTGATTGCAAAATCAAGTGCAACATCACCACCAAGAGAAAAACCAACCAAATTAACTTTTGATATATTCAATTCATCTAAAAGATCATTCAAATCGTTTACATAGGCATCAATTGTAATTTCTTCATTTCCTAACTCAGATTCTCCATGGCCCCGAAGGTCAATTCTTAAAACTTGATAATCATGCTTTAGATTGCTGGCCAAGAACTCCCAATATGACAAGTTATCTGAAAGGCCGTGAATGAAAACTAATGTTTTTCCATTTCCTTCAAGCTTATGATTCATGGGATACATTCTATTAAAGATACTTTAAATAATTAAGTGCGGTTGTTATATCACATCTGGACACTTGATAATAGATTATCTGAATATTTTAAGCCTAGTTATGTAGAACAAATCTGATTATTCCTTAATCAAGAGCATAGGCATAGGAAATATAGTATATACAAACGAAAATAGATTTTTTGTGCTTAAAGGGGATTAAAAGGATTAAAATACATATTCAGTCATTGTATAAAAAACGGCCGAAATATTGAATTATATTTATATGATTAAAAATATAATTAAAAATATGAATGAGTTTAACAGTACTGATAAAAAAATTATGAGGGCCACATTTAGAATTCTTCAAAAAGAGGGGTTTGCCAAAGCAACCACTAAAAAAATAGCTGCAGAAGCAGAGGTAAATGAAGTAACCATTTTCAGAAAGTTTCAAAATAAGAACAATTTGGTTGAGACTACAAAGGAGTACTATCTCCAGATACTTCTTAAGCAATTGGAAGAAATTTTTGATTTCAATGAGGATGATGAAATTGATGATTATTTCCAAAAAAATTTTATTGAGCTTTTAGACCGCTCAGATAAAGATTTTCGTATTGTTAAAATCGCTTTAGAAGAGGTTAGGGAAATTCCTGATAAAAAACAGCTGATTTCAAGAATTACTGATACAGTCATCAATAAATTGGAGGACTTTTTCAAATTACAAATTGAAAAAGGAAAGATCAGGGCTGTTGATTCAAGGGTATTGGCGGGAATGTGTTTTAGTTTAACATTTCAGTCTGTTATCTTATGGAAGATATATGACAAAAGTCAGGATGTCGAATCGGACCAAATTGCTAGAGAGTTCTTAGACATATTATATAATGGTATTAAGGCTTAAATATCATTATTTTTTAAAATAAACTTTTTTTATTCTTTTTTTCATTGTTTAAGAGTGTAAGTGAGCACTTACATTCGAAAAACTTTATATATTTGGGGTTTCATATAATTACTTGTGTTTCGTGTTGATTTTTGAAAAATCAGAAGCAAATTAAAAATTAACCAGAGGTGAAAATATGAACTTTAAAAATATATTTCTATTATTATTTATTTCTTTACTTCTATTTGGTACAGTCTGTGCACAAAAAAACGTAAATGACTTTCAGGTAGGCGAATCCTATAAACATGCATATGATGGAAATCAATATTCATTGTATCTAAACGAAAAACAAGACTCCGGAATTACCATCTACAAATATTTAGCTGGTGATGTCGATGATGATAATGATGCTTATGATAATTTAATCCATGATGAGGGCAGAGATTATTTGACTTCCGATGATGATTTCAAAATTGACAAAAACTCTGACAATACCGCTAATTTCACAGATTATGATCATGCTGAACATGGTGTTGTTGAAGTGGTAAGCATCGATGGTGAAGACTTCGTCGTTGTATTCTGGGCAAAAGACACCAGCAATACAAATAATTCAGATTTAATTTCTCTATTAAACGAATTTAACAAGGATAACAATGTAAAAGCTGTTGCATTCTAGTTATCTTTTCTTCTTTTTTTTAATATTTTTTTGATGATTTTTGTTGTTTAATAGAGTTCGTCAACATCGTATTCATTCAGTTCGGATACCTCGTAATGGCCAGCAATTCCTATTTTATAATTTGTTATGTCGAATAGATTAAATTTCAAATTCTCACTATCATTTTTAAGTCTAATTTCATCTTCAACTATTATTTCAAAGCTATCTAGTTCTAAATTCATTCCAAGACCGGTATATTTCATGTAGCTTTCCTTTAAAACCCAGTATTTAAAGAATTCATCTGGCTTGTTTTCAGCAGTCATGATATTCTCATATTCGCTGTTGTGGAAGTAATGTCTGGCTATGTTTAAATCAATTTCATGGTCGATATATTCAACATCCGCTCCAACTTCCATATCCGATATTGCACACAAAACAATTTTGCCGGAATGGCTTAAATTAAAGTGAATGTTTTCATGATTGGATATGTATGCCTTGCCATATTCTTTGGTTTTGAAGATTGGATTTGTCACGTTTTCCTCGGATAATAATTTTTTTAAAAGAAGATATGCTCCACAGCTTAGTTTTTTATCTTTCTCAAATCTGTAAAAATCGATTTTTTCTTGTCGATTTTTGGAAACTAAGCTGTAAGCCTTTTTTAAATCCAAGTTTTCTATGTTGCAGTAGGCTACTTTAGTCATTTTTGATCTTTAAGCATAATAATGTCATGTCATCATACTGTTCTGCATCTTTAGTGAAATTATGAATGTCATTTAATAATGGGCTGATTGGTTCGTCGTCACTTTCAAATTCATTAAGGAAGTTTAAAAGCCTGTCTTCACCGTACATATCGTTATCCTTATTGTTTGCATCGGTAATTCCATCTGTATACAACAGTAGTTCATTAGTTAAGTTGGTTTCTTCCTGAACATATTTGAAGTCTTCCATAATCCCTAAAACAAGTCCAGATTCAATGTCCATATATTTAAATTCATCATTTTCTTTTATTAATGGAGGATTGTGTCCTGCATTGGAAAATGTCAGTTTTTTAGTTGTTTTGTTATAGATTCCAAGCCATAATGTAAGAAACATTGATTCCGTGTTGTTTTCGCATAACTGATTATTGAGAAGGTATAAAACTGTTTCTGGTTTTTTAGTGTGTTTTAACATTTCTTTGATATTTACTTGTGTAATCATTGAAACTAACGCGGCCGGAACACCTTTGCCTGATGCATCTCCTATTACCATAGCTAAATTATCATCATCCAGCATATAATAATCGAAAAAGTCTCCTCCAACCTCTTTCGCCGGTTTGGAATAACCATCTACAATAAAATCCTCATTTTCAATTTCTTTGGTTGGAAGGTTTGCCGCCTGGATTCTTGTTGCAACATTAAGTTCTGCTTCAATGCGTTCTTTTTCACCTTCAATTTCATGAATATTTTCAATATAACTGTTATTGTGATTAATTAATTCCGTGTATGAACAGGCAAGAGTCCCTATTTCATTCTTTTCATCGATGTATTCGGAGTAAATTTCCAACAGTCCTTCACTTTCGATTTTTTCATTTTCATTAATGAACTCTTCAATTTCTGAAAATGAGGAAATTGGTTTGACTACTTTATTTTCAATAAATCTTAAAATAATAATTCCAGGAACAAGGAATAAAATTATAATAACGTCAGTAATTATAAGGGAAGGCATTAGAAATATAAACATATTAAGGTTATCTATATTTGTAACAAAGTTATAGCTTAATATAGAAATCAATACCCCTATAATGGCTATTGACAATGTTATTATGAGAAAATTTTTTATAATATTTTCAGTTATTGTGTTTTCATAATTTGGCTGTATTTTATATTCAAATGGCTTTGTCAGATAAGCGAATAATGGAATTCCAATCAATATCAGTTCGCCCATCATGATTTGTGTATTTTGTTCTAAGAAAATGGATATTGATGTGAGAATGACTACAATCAGTAATGAATAAAACAATATTCGATATAATTTTTTGTTAACTGGCCTTTTTGACATTTTTGGGGTTACTATAAAATCTATTTTTTTAGAAAGCCAAATGCCCAATATTCCAAAGATAAATGAAATATTAATAAAGTTCAAGAAATAAATCATGAAGTGAATTTCATTCACCTCAGGGCTGACCATAATTCCCATTAAATTTCCGTGAATTGTTGAATAAACCATTCCGCATATTAATATGATTGCTAGGAATAGGTTAAGATGGTAAATGTTATCCAATCTAGGTTTTGTGACTCTGTCAGTTTTAAAACCAGAGTACCAGAGCTTGTATGCGAGATAGGAAACTCCAAAACTAAGAATTGCGGAAGGAATTATGTCTATAGGATGATACCCATACACTAAATCTAAAACAATATTTCCCAACACTGCGCCAAAAGAACCATATGGGCCTAAAAGTAATCCTAAAACAAATAATAATCCTACATGAGGATTTTCTATTCCTAAATTCCAAAATAAGTTTTCAGAAAGTAAAACATCAATTAATATCATTAATGTAAAGGATATTGCGATTATTTTTATTTTAGATTTCATTATTCCACTTTTTTAATTATTTTTAAGTGATTTTTACCATCTTTATAATGGTAATAAAGTTCATCAGCCATTTCTTTAGTTAAAAAAATACCTAACCCTCCAATTTGGGCTTCATCAATATTATCGGGCAGAGTCGGGTCTTCTTTTAAAAGAGGATTGAATTCGATTCCGTTGTCAATAAATTCAAGGGTTAATGTTTGATTGGAATAGTCCACATTGACGGTAATGAATTCTGTTTTTGAGTAATTGACAATATTGACAAATATCTCTTCAACAATTAGATTAACTTGAAGATTTTCATCAGAAAGTCTATTTAAAATAAACTCATTTAAATGATACAATTCACTCAATTTGGGTTTTAGGGTTATTGAAATCATTCTATCTTTAAAATTTTATCAAAACCGGACATTCTAAATATTTCACCAACGGTGGCATTGACATTTTTAATAACAAATGGAATATCATCCGCTTTTAATTTCTTTTGTGTTGCAATTAACACTCTAAGTCCTGCACTTGAAATGTATTCCAAGCCATCAATGTCCAAGGTTAATGATTCGAAATTCCCATATTCATCATCAATCTCTTTTTCCAAATCTTGAGCAGTGATTGTATCAATGCGGCCTGAAATTGTTAATAATAAATTTTTTTTATCATAATCCTTTGTTATTTCCATTTTAAATCACCTGAAAATCTTAAAATTTGTTCAATTTAAAAAAGAATATATAGTAATCTGATTATATATATTTATATGAACGTTATAGTACAAAAATATTATGATGATTTGATAAATTCTTTTGATTTTCCCACATCCATATCTCCTGATGTTAAGGGTAATCAAGTTCATTATGAATTAATGTCAATTCCGTATAATGCTGAAATCAAAGAATTAAAAAGAAAATATGATTTTTCAAGAAATAACTTATTCTTATCAATTTTTTTATTTAATCTAGTTAAATTCTCATTTTCAAAAGACATATTGGTTGGGTATAATAAACAGGCTGCAGGATATCATTTTAACACTGATTTGTCTGTAGAAGATTATATCTATGATTTCAAATCCCAATTTAAGGATTTTCCTGAATATGATGATTTGGATTTTGAAAGTGAAATATTGTTTACAAATAATGATTATGATAAAGAGGATTATAAATTCATCTTTTCATACGATTCTGAGGAAATAACTGTTGAATATGATTCCTCATATTATTCCAGGGAAATAATTGATGCGTTTTTAAATGCGTTCAATGTTTTAATTGGCAAGTTCAATGATGCTCCTGAAGAGTTATTGAAGAATGTTTCCATTGTCGAAAACCTTGATTTTGATGAGGGTTTTGAAGTTGAGCTGGCAAATGAAGGAATAATCAATAAGATATTTGAAAATGCGGTTAGTGAAAATCCTGATAAGTTGATTCTCTATACTGAAGATGGGGAATTCACATACTCACAACTCAATAAAAAGGCTAATAGGATTGCTAATGCATTACTTAAAAGGGGTCTTAAAGTTGAAGACAGAGTAATGCTTATGATGAGGCGTAACAGTGATTTAATTGCCAGTGTGCTTGGAACCGTTAAAGCGGGTGGTGCATTCATTCCTATTGACCCGAATTATCCTAAGCACAGAATTGATCAAATGCTTGAAGACAGTGACTCACAATTTGTCATAACCAATAAGGATGTTACATATGAAGGCGAAAACGGAGTTCATGTATCTGAACTGCTTGAAGAAAATGATGAATCTAATCCGAACGTTGAATTAACTCCGGATAACTTATGTTTCTTGATTTATACCTCAGGGTCCACCGGAAAACCGAAGGGGGTAATGATTACTCATAGGGGTATTTCAAATTATATTGCAAATCATCCGGAAAATGTTCCAATCTATGAACTCAATAGGAAATGTTCCAAATTCGTATCAATTTCCATGATTTCATTCATTGTGTTCTTAAGAGAAATCTTCGGAACAATTCTCAATGGATTGCCTGTTGTATTTACAAACGATGAGCAACTTGTAAATCCTTTGGAATTTTATAAGCTATTTAAAAAACACAATGCTGATGCATTCGGTGGAACTCCAACAAGACTGATTGAATATTTAAGCATTAAAGAAATTCAGGAATTGGTAAATAAATGTAAGGTCATAGTTGTTGGGGGAGAGGGTTTCCCTCCAATATTATATGATAGATTAAGGGAGTTCACCGATGCGGATATTTACAACTCTTATGGACCGACAGAAGTTACAATTGCTTCCCACTATAAGTTAATTGACAGCAATGTGATTACCGCAGGATGGAAGATGCTGAATGTTGTTGATAAGATAATGGACATTGACGGCAATCAGCTGCCCCCACATGTTCCTGGTGAAGTCTATGTTGGTGGAGCGGGAATAGCCAGAGGATACATCAACAATCCGGAACAGACAGCAAAAGTGTTCATGACTCTAAATGGAATTCCGTATTACAATACTGGGGATTTATGTAAAAAGGATGAACATGGTGAACTGTATGTTATGGGCCGTAATGATGGTCAAATCAAGCTTAGAGGATTGAGAATTGAACCTTCTGAAATCGAAACATTGATTGCAAGATTTGAAAACGTTTTAATTACAAAGGTATTGATTAAGAAGGTAAACAATACTGACTATCTTTGCGCTTATTTCACAGCAACAGAAGAAATCAACATTGAAGATTTAAAACAGCACTTATTGGATAGCTTGCCGGCATATATGCTGCCGTCATTCTTCATACAAATGGATGAATTCCCAAAAACACCAAATGGCAAGACTGACTTTAAGAATTTGCCTGATCCTCACATTGATTTGGATGCATTCGTAGAGCCTTCAAATGATATTGAACAGGGAATATTCGATATAGTTTCTGATTTGTTAGGTACAAGCGAGTTTGGAGTAAATACAGATTTATTTAAGGTTGGTTTGACTTCATTGTCTGTAGTGCAGCTGGTTTCAGCGGTTTATGAGAAATTCAACACTCAATTGATGGTTACTGAAGTAATGAAATACAAAAGCATTGATAATATCGCTAAGCAGATTACTTTTGATGAGGAAGAATCAGATGAGTTGCAGGAATTGTACCCATTAACCCAAAATCAACTGGGAGTGTATTTCGACTGTTTGAAAAATCCTGAAAAAGTCTCTTATAACCTTCCTAAAAAGATGGAGTTTTCATCTGCGATTGATGCAGAGAAACTTAAGGAGTCAATCTGCAAAGCTATTGACAATCACCCATATCTGAAAACAAAAATCGTGATGAATGAAGGTGAAGTCTATCAACAAAGAAGAGATGTAAAAATCGATGATTTAATTGAAATTGTTGATGATGTGGATATCGATGACTTTTTAAGACCATTCAACCTTGAAGAGGATTTCTTATTCAGATTTAAGATAGTCGATAATTCCATTTTAATTGCAAATTTCCACCATATACTTGTGGACGGAACTTCATTGAATATACTATTTGATGAGATTGCAAAAAGTTATGATGGTGTCGATTATGAGATAGAGGAAATTGATGGTTTTGAATATTCATTAAATGAAGTAAAAATAGAGGAATCTTCATTATATAAGGAATCAGAGCTATTTTTCTTTAATAAAATTAAAGAATTTGATGAAGCTACCTTAATGACTCCTGATTTAAGCGGGGATGAGGATATTGGTGTTGGTTTGGCGGAAAGTCTTTATTTGGATAAGGATGAAATTGACGGATACTGTAATAAATTATCAATCAGTCAAAATAATCTATTCTTAGCAACAACCGCTTTTGTATTGTCTAAATTTGCTTATAATAAGGATTTGTTAATTGCAACAATTACCAATGGTAGATTCAATCCAAATCAACAAAAAACATTGGCAATGATGGTTAAAACATTGCCCTTGGCTTTAAATCTAAATTCTGATTTGACTATTGCCGAATTCTTTGAGTATATCAATAAAGAATGGTTTGATGTATTGGCTCATTCATCATATCCTTTGACAAAAATTTCAGACGAATACGGCATTCTTCCGGAATTCTTCTACGCATATCACGGTAAGATAATCAATGATATTGAAATTAATGGCGAGACTGTCAAAAGGGAATCCTTCAATGAGGACAATCTTAAATTTAAAGTTAATTTAAATGTAGTTGAACATGATGGAAAATACGATGTTTCTGTGAGGTATAATGATCAGTTATATTCTCCGGAATTAATTCAAACATTTTTAAACAGCTTTTCTGTTGTTGTAGATAAATTTGCAAGTTTGAATCCTGAAACTCAATTAAAGAACATTTCCATTGTTGAAGAAAGCATGGAATTATCTGCGGATGATTTGCAATATGATGAAATAGAAGAGCACAGACTAAATAAGATATTTGAAAAACAAGTTGAACTCCATCATGATAAGGTTATTCTATATGCAACTGATGGACAGTTTACATATGGTGAATTAAACGAAAAAGCCAACAGAATAGCCCATAGTCTCATTAAAAAAGGTGTTGGTCCTGAAGATAGGGTAATGTTCATTTTGAACAGGGACAGCAATGTGATGGCATCAGTATTCGGTATTTTAAAATCTGGTGCAGCATTCATTCCGGTCGATTCGGAATATCCTGCAGAAAGGATTGAACATGTTTTAACTGATAGTGAGTCAAAATTCATAATTGTTGATGATGTAATCGATAAAAAGGGTATTGACTTATCAGAATATGAAGATAACTTATTGGATGTAAATGAGTTGCTTGAGGAGACAGATGTGTCTAATCCGGATCCGGATGTAAGTGCTGATAATATGGCGTATCTCATTTACACATCAGGTTCAACAGGACTTCCAAAAGGAGTAATTCTGGAGCATGGAAACATAGCAAACTTTGTTTACCCTGATCCTAGAAATGTTTGTACATATGAATTGGTGCACAATCTTGAAAAAGAGGATTATAAGGTATTGTCCACAACAACTGTGGCTTTTGATGTGTTCCAGCAGGAATTGATGGGTTCGCTGCTTAACGGTGTTCCATTGGTATTTGCAAATGATACTGAATATAAAGACCCAATTGAAATGATGGACTTAATTCATAGAAGTGGTGCGAATGTTTATATAGCCACTCCTTCACGTTTGCTGCAATATTTGGAAATTGAAGCAATGCAGGAAACAATGTATGGATTTAAAGCTTATATTTGTGCGGGAGAGCCATTCTCACCAAGATTATATGAATTGCTTTCACAGAATTCAAAGGGTAAAATCTTTAATATGTATGGGCCAACCGAGACAACCGTTTACTGTAATGGTGCTCTGCTTGAAAGCCCAGATATTTCCATCGGTAAGGAACTGTTTAATGTACATGAGTTTATTATGGATGCGGATTCAAATCCTTTGCCTCCAAATGTCATTGGTGAATTATTCATTGCAGGAAAAGGCGTTTCAAGAGAATATCTAAACCGCCCTGAGAAAAATGCCGAAAGCTATGAAATTATTAATGGAATTAGATGCTATCATTCAGGGGACTTTGCTAAAGTTACTGAAAACAGGGAATTCTATGTATTCGGCAGAATGGATAACCAGATTAAACTCAGAGGTTTAAGAATAGAAATCGGTGAAATAGAGGCAGGCATAGCCAAGTATCCTGGAATTAAATCTGTAGCAGTTGTTGTTCGCGAAATCAAAGGAAATGACCATTTATGCGCTTACTTTACAGTTAATGATAAGTATAGGGATAGAAATCGTGAAGAAAATGGATATTCCATTGATATTGAGGATTTAAAAGCAACATTGGCTGAAAAATTAGTATATTATATGGTTCCAACGGTTTATATGGAATTGGATGATATGCCTCAAACATTGAATGGAAAAACCGACTTGAGGAATTTGCCGGATCCTGTATTAATCACAGAATATGTTGCTCCGGAAAATGAAGTTGAAGCATTCTTTGCAAACCTATTTGCAGAAATTTTAGGTCTGGATGAGGTAAGCGTCACTGATAATTTCTTTGAAATTGGTGGTACTTCGTTACTCGTAACTAAAATAACAATGGAAGCCTTAAATAAGGAATATGAATTAAGTTATGGTGATGTCTTTAAAAATCCAACTCCAAGACTGCTTTCAGAATTCATTTCAGCCAGTGACATGTCTGAATCCAGTGATGAAATCAAATATGATTATTCAAAAATCAATAATATGCTAAAGAAAAACAATCTTGAATCTATGGTTAATGGAAATCTGGATGATGATTTGGGCAATATTTTATTAACAGGAGCAACAGGATTTTTAGGTATTCATGTTTTAAAGACTCTTTTACAAAGCGAAAAGGGAAAAATCTATTGTTTTATAAGATCTAGAGGTGATTTATCTGGTTTGGATAGACTTAAATCTTTAGGATTCTATTATTTTGCGGATATATTTAATGATAAGGTATTTGATGAAAGAATTGAAGTGATTGAAGGAGATATCACTGACTTCAAGTACTTTGAGGATATTATTTCCATCAACATTGACACTGTCATAAATTGTGCCGCAAATGTAAAGCATTTCTCCTCAGGAACCGATATTGAGGATATCAATTTTGGCGGAGTGCTTAACGGATTGAAATTTGCCAAAATGAAAAACGCGAAATATGTTCAGGTTTCAACATACAGTGTTGCAGGTGAAAGTATTAATAATTTCCCACCATTGGATGTTGGTTTTACTGAAAATGATTTGTTCATTGGTCAAGGAATCGATAATCAATATCTCAACAGTAAATTTTTAGCAGAGCGAGCAGTACTTGAAGCAGCCATAAATGATGATTTGGATGTAAAGATAATGAGGGTAGGTAACCTGATGGCCAGAAGCTCAGACAGTGAATTCCAAATCAATTTCGAATCTAACGGTTTCATCAACCGTTTAAAAGCATTCGTTACAATGGGCAAAATGCCATATGCTATGCTATCAAATAATGTGGAATTCAGTCAAATTGACATAACTGCAAAATCAATTGTTGAATTGGCTAAAACACCAAAAGAATGTGTTGTTTTCCACCCGTATAATTCCCATAATATTACTTTTGCAGATATAATTGAAATCATAAGGCCTTTAGGTTTAAATATAGAGCCTTGTGAAGATGATGAATATGAAATCGCTTTAAAAGAAGCATTGGCTGATAAATCTAAACAGGAAGGAGTTTCTGGATTAATTACTTCAATCGGTTCAGGTAAAGTTAAAAAGCAATGGATTTCTGTTGAAAATAAATACACTACTCAGGTCCTATATCGTTTAGGCATTAACTGGCCTTTGATTTCTGAAAAATACATATATGACTTTGTTAAATATTTACTTGACTTAGATTTCTTTAGTTAAAGAATATGATGAAAAGGTGATTTGATGGTAAAAGGATTTTATTTAATCAGTTCAACTAATAATGATGAAGAACAATTAAAAAGGAAAGAAAATGAAGTTGGATACTTTAAAAGAATGTACAAGGATGTCGACATTGAATTGATGTGTTTTGAAGACATCATTCCAATTGCTAAAAGTGATTTCAATGGCAAAATACTTTTAACTGATGGGGAAGTTGACTGTCCTGATTTTGTTTATGTGCGTGCATATGATTTGGGAGATAAGCAATATCACCTCAATGCAGTTTTGAACATGTTCAAAAGTTTGGGGGTATTATGTGTTAATGATGCCGAAACAAAGGCAATCACCTCAGATAAATTGTTGACAATGCATAAGGCAATGTCAGTCTGTAAGTTTATTAAAATACCTAAAACCATTCTTGTCACTCCTGAAATAAGTGCTTCAAAAATAGGTGAAATCATTGGTTTTCCAGTGGTTATAAAGGTCATGCACGGAAGTAAAGCGCAGGGAGTTACATTAATTAACACAGAAGAGGAATTGGAAAATCTATTGAATATTGTTTTTGCCGCACCGTTTGATGATCAAATAATGGCGCAGGAAGCCATACTGTCCTCTAAAGGCAGAGATTTAAGGCTGATATTCGGTTTCGGTAAATTGATTGTTAGTTATGTCAGGATTAATGAAGGCAGTTTCACTTCAAATCTGGCCACCGGAGGATACGCTGAAGAAGTTGACATTCCTGATGAATTACTTGAAGACGCATTAAGATTTGTAGAAGCCATTGACTTAAAATTCGGTAGTGTTGATTTCCTATTCGGAGAAAACGAAAATGAATTCTATTTATGTGAAGCAAATTCCACAATCGGTTTGGGCGGTATTGTGAGCGCCTTTGAAAATGATGATGAAGAGGATGAGTATCTTTTAAAATTTAAGGATGCTCTGCCATTTTAGATATGGGTGAATGAATGTTATATGAAGAAATATTGTCTTTAAGCGATAAGGAAGCGTTAATAAAATGGATTGAGTTGGGTTCTAAATGCGGCCAAACTCAAGAAGAAGTGTTAATGAGTATTCTGGATTATGCAAAAGATACAGAATACGGGAAAAAGCACGATTTTGAAAACATCAAATCAATTGAGGACTTTCAAAATAAAATCCCCTTCAATGAATATGGCGATCTTGAGGAATATATAGAAAGAATGGCCGACGGCGAAAAGGATATTCTATTTCAGGGAGTAACAGAGTTTTTCATATCTACTTCAGGAACAACCGGAAAATCCAAAAAGATTCCTGAAAGCCATGAAAGTTCCTTAGCCAAAAAAGCAGTTTTAAAACTGAGAAATGCATTTTTGGGAAAAACCCTTTTAGGAAATATTAGGGAATCTAAAAAGTTCATGAAATTGGTAAAAGATAAGGGGATTGATTTAACTGAGGGCAATATTTCCAGTATAATGGGTCATGTCCATTATTATTCAGTAACTTCAGCTATTCCGAATAGAAAAACAAAGGGTGGCATAGATATAGGATTTGCATCTGGAAAAACTTTTGAGACTTCTGAATTTACAAATTATTTATCTTATCCTAAAGAATTGATGGGATTGGCTGATGGTGAAGCAACAATGTATTTGACAATGCTTTTTTCTTTAAGATATGATGATGTTGTTTTAGTAACTTCAAATAATGCAGGACGCTTTTATGCTCGTGTTAAATATGCTCAGGAACATGCAGAAGAAATAATCAACGATTTAAAAAACGGAACCATTTCAGAAAGACTAAACATAAGTTCCAGTGAAAGGGAATTGTTTGAAAATTACATGGAACCCCATGTCGAAAGAGCTAATGAATTGGAAGATTTGCTTAATAGGGGACGAGAATATTTCATTCCCAAATATTACTGGCCATATCTGTTCATTGCCCGTTTTTGGTTATCCGGTTCTGTAGGAGTAAACGTTGATAAGGTAAGGCCTTATTTTGATGATGATGTGTTTTATTTCGATATTGGGTATGGTGCAAGTGAAGGGAAACTCAATATCCCGATGTCTAATGAAATGACTTATGGAACATTGGCCACCAGCTCCATATTCTTTGAATTCATCCCAGTTGGCAGTGATGAAGTATTAACTGCCGATGAACTGGAAGATGGAGGAGAATACGAAATAATTCTAACAAATTATGCGGGACTCTACAGATATCCTTTGCATGACATTGTTAAAGTTAAGGGATTCTTTGGAAACACTCCAAATATAGAATTCTTATCCAAATCCAGAGAAATATTAAATATCGCTCAAGAAAAGCTTCCGGCTTCACAGGTTCTGGATAATCTAAATGAATTTTTAACAGAAAATGGATATCGCTTGCGTCAGGCTCAGATTTATCCTAATAACGAACAGTTACATTATGACATTTTCATTGAGATGGAGGATTTAAAAATTGATGATATCAGCTTAACTGAACTTTCAGCCGATTTTGACAATTTGCTTCGTGAAGATGCCGAATTATATGACAGAAATAGAAAATTCGAATCATTAAACCAATTGCAATTATATTTGATGAAAGAGGGATGGCAAAGTCATTTATATGATTTAAGGGAAGAAAAGGGAGCTCCAAGATCTCAAATTAAATTGGATGCTGTAATAAAAGAAAAGCCCGAAGAGGAATGGTTAATTTAAGGTGATAACTTGAAAAGAGGATTTTTGTTGGTAGGAGATTATTCCGCATATGAAAAAGAAATGGCGATGGCAAAACAATTATTCGCTAAGTTAAACATTGATGTTGATTTTGTTAATTTTAACGACGTTAGTGTTGTGGCTAGCGATAATCCTAATGGAAAAATTGTTATTAACGGTGAAGAGGTGGATTATCCTGATTTTGTTTTAGTCAGCACTGTCGATGAACGTGATGATTATAAATTCCGTGCGGTTTTAAGAATGTTTGAAACCTTAGGAATCAATTGTATAAATACTGTTGATTCAATTGAAAAGGCAGGGGATAAAATTTACTCATTCCAGATTGCAAAGCAATTTGTCCAGGACATTAAATTGCCAAAAACAATACTGATCAGTCCAGATGTTTCCCTGGATTTCATTGAAAAGGAAATTGGTTTTCCATTGGTCTTAAAAATAATGGACGGTAATCAGGGAAGGGGTATTAGTTTAATTCAAACAAAAGAGGAATTGGATAATATATTGAATGTTGTTACTGCAAGCGAATTTGGCCAGGAACTCATGGTTCAGGAAGCGATTCTTTCTTCAAAAGGAAGGGATATAAGAGTAATCGTTGTTGGCGGTGAAGTAATCCATTCATTTGCAAGATATAATGAGAATGATTTCAAATCAAATTTACATCAGGGAGGTTCACTTGAGACTTTCAACGCCCCTCAATCTCTAATTGACAATTCCATCAAATTAGCCGATGCATTTGGATTGAAATTAGGAAGTATTGATTACCTGTTTGGTGAGAGTGAAGATGAATTCTATTTATGTGAAGTAAATTCAGTTCCAGGAATTTCTTATATATTCAATGCCCAGTCTAAAGGTGATAATGAACTTATTCAAAAAGTGTTATCCGCAATTTTAAGAATCACATCTAAGTAATTAATTAAAAAAGTTAGGTATTTCTATGTTAAAATTTATGAGAGATTATGTAAAACCTTATTGGAAGTATATCCTGATAACTCTTGCAGTAACCATTTTGCAGGTATATTTCCAATTGAACATCATGAAGATGACAAAGACCATAATCGATAATGGAATTCGCAATAGTGATATTAGTTTCATATATAATGCAGGAATATTGATGATTGTTCTTACAGTATTATATGGAATAACCATGATCGCTTCATCTTATTTGAGTTCCTACATTAGTGCAAGCGTTACTTGTGATGTGCGTGAAGGTTTATTTAATAAAATCGTTTCTTTTTCATTATATGACTTCAATAAATTTGGGGGTTCAAGTCTAATGACCCGTGCAACAGCGGATACAACAAGAATTCAAATATTCATGATTAATTTCTTGAGAAATGCAATTCTAGTTCCTGTTGTGATTATTGCACTGATTATTGCTACCGCTCAGATTAATCTTACCTTATGTGGCATTCTTGTGGTTTCATTTGTACTTACTCTTATATTCATGTTTATAAAAAGTAGGCAGAGTATTCCCATATTTAATGAAGTTCAATCTAAATTAGACTATTTGAATTTAAAATTCAAGGAAAAAATTGAAGGTGTCAGATCAATTAGGGCATTTGGCAAACAGGAATATGAAATAAATACTTTTAAAGAGTTAAATGAAGAATTTAATGAAGAAGCATTGAACGCTGATTTGAAATTATATTATTTGACTCCATTGGCTTTAATAATAATGAATTTGGCAGTTTTACTCATTTATTTTGTTGGTTCTATGCAATTAAAAGCTAAAATCGTATCAATTTCTGATTTGATTTTATTTTTCCAGTATGTAACCTATTTCATTTCATGTCTGGCAATTCTGCCATTTATTGTAACAACTCTACCTAAAACAATTGTGGCAACAGACCGTCTTGAGGCTGTTCTGTATTTGGAGGATAGCGTAAGGAATAATCCAAGTGAGCATGACTTTATTGACGACGGTAATGTTCCATTGATTGAATATAAAAATGTCATCTTCGGATATACCGGTGCTAAAGATGTTATTGCAGACATCAATTTCAAAGCTTATGAAGGAACAACAACCGCTTTTATAGGGGCTACCGGTTCGGGTAAAAGTACTGTCATGTACCTTCTAAATAGGTTATATGACCCAACATTTGGTGAAATACTTTATAAGGGAGTAAATATTAAGCAGATGGATATTGTTGAACTCAGGGAAAAAATTGCATATGCAAATCAGAAAACCCTTGTCTTAAATGATACTGTTTATGCAAACATTGCCATGAATAATCCTGATCTGTCACGAGAGAAGGCTCAGGAAATCTGTGATTTGTCAAGATTTTCAGAAGTATTTGAATTTTTGCCGGACGGACTTGATAGTGTAATGGCTAAAGGAGGAATGAACGTTTCCGGTGGACAGAAACAAAGATTATCAATCGGAAGAACTTTAGCCAAAGATGCTGAAATATATGTCTTTGACGATTGTTTCTCAGCTTTGGATTCTAAAACAGAATTTGCAGTCAGGCAAAATGTAAAGGAGTATCTGGAAGGCAAAACAATTTTCATGATTGCACAAAAAATCAGTACAATCAAGGATGCTGATAATATAATCGTGCTGGATAAGGGCTATATTGTTGCACAAGGAAGACATGAAGAGCTCTTAGAAAGTTGCGAATTATATCAGGAAATTTATGCTACTCAATCTTATTTAAAGGAGGATGAATTAAATGGCTAAAAAGAGAAAATATTCATATTCCCATCTTTTTAAAAGATTGGGTGGTTATCTTAGAAAAGACAAGTCCAAATTCATTCTTGCAATTTTCTTATTGATTGTCGGGAACTTTGCCCTATCAATCGCGCCTAAATTGGTGGGTAATGTGGTTGATTATTTATCCAAATACGTTTCCAATGGATATGTGGGATTGGATGTAAATTATTTGGCCTTATACCTTTTAGGAATCGCGGCACTGTATGTGTTTGGAAATGGTGCGACCATTGTTGCAAACAGGTTCACATTAATTATTTCAAGAAAGGTTTCAAAAGTATTGAGGAACAGACTATACTCCAAGCTAAATAGGGTGCCTATAAATTATCTGGACACTCACCCTTCCGGTGATATAATGGCTCGCCTCACTAATGATTTGATAACGTTTGAAACATTCATATCTTCTGATTTAACAGATTTTATTGTTCAGATATTGCTTTTAATATTAGTATTTATAATGATGATTCTAGTAAATCCTTATTTAACTATTATTTATGCGGTATTGCTTCCAATAGCATTTTTGATTACTGCATTACTCACTAAAAAGACAAAAAAACAATTTAAAATGCAACAATCTTCTGTTGGTGAGCTAAATGGATTTATGGGGGATATTTTCTCCAATCATACTTTAATTAAATCTTACAATATGGAAGAGCAGTCTATTGAAACATTCGACAGCATCAATCAAAAATTCCATAAGGCTTATGTAAAGGCCAAGTTTGTTTCAGGATTCATCCTTCCTATCAGTTTAATAATTAATAATCTGGGTTATATCGGCCTTACAATAATCGGATCAACATTTATTATTAATGGGCAATTGACAATCGGTGGATTTTTAGCATTCTTATTGTATGGACAAATGTTGAATGCCCCATTATCAAAGTTCGCAAGTTCAATGAATCAGGTGCAATCAGATTTAGCCTCTTTGGAGAGAATTTTTGAAATCATAGATGAGGAAGAGGAGTCTGATGAGTCTCACCTTGCAACTGTCGATTTGAATGAAGTTAAAGGTGAAATCGAATTCCAAAATGTTGAATTTGGATATGTTCCTGAAAAACAATTGTTCTTTGATGTTTCACTAAAATCAGAACCGGGTATGGTGATGGCTATAGTAGGGCCGTCAGGTGCCGGAAAAACTACATTAATTAATTTATTGATGAGATTTTATGACATTGATGGAGGAAAAATATTATTGGATGGAAAAGATATTAATGAAATTAATAGAAATGAATTAAGAAATGCATTTGGTATGGTATTGCAGGATTCTTGGGTCTTTGATGGAACTGTGGCTGAAAATATAGCTTATGGTAAACAAGATGCAACTATGGATGAAATCATTGAAGTTTCAAAGTTAATAGGTTGCGATTCATTTATAGATACATTGCCTGAAGGCTATAATACAATAATTAGTGAAGAGAATTCACAATTGTCTGTTGGCGAAAAACAGTTGTTGGTATTGGCCCGGACAGTATTGTCAAATCCAAAAATATTAATCTTGGATGAGGCAACATCTAATATGGATACAAGAACTGAAAATATGGTCACAAAAGCTATGGAAAACATGATGGAAGGAAAAACAACTTTCATAATTGCTCATAGATTGTTTACCATTAAAAATGCGGATAAAATCATCTTCATGAAAGATGGTGACATAAAAGAAGTCGGTTCTCATGAAGAACTGTTAAAGTTAGATGGTTTATATGCAGAGATGTATAGAAAGGCATCTTCATAATTATTTAATAAAATATTGGTTTAACTGGTGATATAATGGATATTGAAAAACAAATGGATGGAAAAAAATTGGTTGTTAAATTGATTGGAAGATTGGATACAGAGACTTCTCCTTTACTTTCAGATTCTTTGGATGAGGATTTGGATAATGTGGAAGATTTAACCTTTGATTTGTCCGAGTTGATTTATATTTCAAGTGCAGGTCTTAGAGTAATTTTATCCACCCAAAAAATAATGAACAAACAGGGAACTATGAAATTAATTAATGTGCAGGACATTGTACAGGAAGTATTCGATGCAACAGGACTTTCAACTATTTTGACTATTGAATAATTAATTATATGAATGCAATATGGTGAAAAAATGGATTTAAGTAATATTGACCCTTCAAAATTATCTTTTTCAGAAAAATTTTATCTCAAATGTATTCAGATGGGAGATAAAGTTCATCAATCCTTGGATGTGATGACAAAAAACCCTATGAAATATAACACGGATTTGCTGATGAAAATTCTTGAGGACAATAAGGATACCGAGTATGGTCAAAAATATGACTTTGCTAACATCAAAACAGTTGAGGATTATCAGGAAAAAGTTCCAATAACTGATTATGATAGTTATGCGGACTATATTTATAGAATGACTGAAAACGGTGAAAAAAATCTTTTGACAGTTTATCCGGTTGAACACTATGCAAAATCTTCAGGAACAATGGGAAACCCTAAAAGGATTCCGACTTCTGCATTAAATCAGGAAATAAACATGAAATATAATTTTGCTCATCTATTTAATTTATTTGCTAAAAAATCAGGAATAGGTTGGATTAAATATCCATTCTTAAATCTCGCCGAAATTTCAATTTCTGTTTTGAAATCTGGAGATACTTACGGATCCATTTCCGGAAGAATGCTGGGAGGTTTTGGAGACCAATTATCTGAATTAGTCACATCCCCAATCGAAGCATTAATGCCAAATGTCGAAACCGACACCCGTTATGTCCATGCAAGATTTGCTTTAGTTGAGAAAAATATTCCGTTCACTCTTACCAGTTTTGTTAGTTTGTTTTTAGAATCTTTACGTTATATTAAAGGAAATTGGGAATTGTTAGTTGAAGATATAGAAAATGGAACCATCAATGAAACAATTAGGATGCCAAGCGATGTTCGCGAAAGTTTGCTCAATAAAATCGAACCTATGCCTGAGCGTGCTCAGGAGCTTAGAAAAATATTTGAGGAAGGTTTTGATGAGCCTATCGTCCCTAAAATATGGCCTAATATGACTCTTCTTGTAGGTATTGGAACTGGCGGATTTTCAAATTATCTTAAAAAAATTAAAGAATTCACTGGACCTGATTTTAACTTTGCTTTGGTTGGATTGACAGCTTCTGAGGGAATGTTCTCAATCCCTATCGAATTGAATAATCCTGATGCGGTTCTTATACCTGACAGTATGTTTTATGAATTTTTGCCTCTTGATGCGAAGGGAGATTACAGTCAGGTTATTACACTGGATAAAATGGAAGTGGGTAAGGAATATGAAGTGATTACCACCAATTTGTCCGGATTTTATCGTTACAGAATGAAAGATGTTGTCAGATGCATAGGAAAACATAATGAAACTCCAATGATTGAGTTTTTATATAGGTTGGACCAATGTTTATGTTTAACAGGTGAAAAAGTAAATGAAGAGAACTTGAGGGCGGCAGCTTATAAAACTGAAAACGAGTTAGGATTTGATTTAATTGATTTTTCAGTATATGCGGATTCCGATTCATCTCCGATGAAGTATGTTTATTTGATGGAGGTGGCTGATTTGCCGGAAGATGTGACAAAGGAAATCTTACAGGATAAGTTAAATGAAAACTTCTGTGCAACTGATCCTGTTTTGGCATATAAAATTGAAAAAGGATTGCTCGGCAAAACAGACCTGAAGTTCTTGCAGCCTGAAACATACCTGTTCTATAAGGAACTGAGAGTTGCAAGAGGAACATCATCAGCCCAGGTAAAACCTCCTAGAATCTTAAGGGATGAACCGGATATGAGATTCTTCATGGTTTTATTGGATGATAAATTAAATTAAGAAAATCAAAATTTTGATTGGTCATGTCTAATAAGAAATCACTTGTTGCAAAAATAGAGGAATCCATTTTAAGGTCTACCAAACTTAAGTTCATGGATTCAAAAGAGAATGCAGATGATTTCTTAAATGATAAATTGGGTTCTCCAGACAAGCCTCCCAAAAGCATTTTCAAAAGTGTTGACTTTAATGGAACTCAGGTCTTCACTTTTGGAGATAAAAATGCCAAAAATACTATTTTATACATACATGGAGGGGCTTACGTTATGGAAATAAATTATCAGCATCTGTTATATTGCTTTTTCCTATCAAGAAAAGCGGATGCTTATGTATTGGCGCCCGTTTATCCGCTCGCCCCTAATCATAAAGCTGATGAAACATATGAAATAGTCCGGCAGTTGTATGAAATGCTGATTTTAAGGGATAATTTGATTTTGATGGGCGATTCCGCAGGCGGAGGATTTGTCCACTCATTCTGCCAATATCTAAATGTTGTAGATTTGCCTCAACCGAAAAAGATAATAACATTTTCGCCATGGGTTGACCTTTCAATGAGCAATCCTCCATATGACAGTGAAAATGATCCTATTTTAGGTGAAATTGGGCTTAAGGAAATGGGAAAATCATGGGCCGGTGAGTTAGACACTCAAGATTGGAAGGTAAGCCCTTTGTTTGGGGACAATACCAACTTGGCTCAAACGTTAATATTTGCGGGAGAAGATGAGATATTCTACAAAGACATTAAGAAATATGTGGAGAATCTTAAAAAAGAAGGTGTTGATGTAAGATTAATAACTGGCAGTGGATTGTTTCATATCTACCCATTATTCCCCATACCTGAGGCAAGAAGTGCATTTAAAGAAATAAAAAAAGAGATAATGGATTAATTATCTCATGTACAATATGTATTTTCCAAATCTAGGGATTCTATAAATGATTACAACGGTAATATAACTGAAGATTATTAACAGAATCCAAAGGATTATGGCTTTAACAGGTTCTGAGAAAGGCAATTGCACAACTAATGGGAGCAATGGCAATCTGAATATGTTATGCACTAAAAATACTGCAAATGAATATTTGGACAGGAATGTAACAGCAGGATACGCTTTAACTGTTTCCATCCTTGAACACAACTCAAATAATGCAAATGACCCTGTTAAAATAAATGGGAATTCATACCATAAGAAAAAGTTATAGCTTTTTGTAAATGCATAATACTGGAATAAAATACAAATTGCAAATGATATGACTGCAAGCAATCCTAATTTGCCGCTTGAAATATTTTTGAATTGTTCTTTTTTAACAAGATATCCCAGAATTATGTAAATTCCATAAATTCCTCCACTGAATCCAAGGCAATATTGGATATTTACATTTTGAATGCCGTGCATGTCCAGCAATAATGTGATAAATGGCAGTAGGAACGCCAAAAGCGAAAACACTACTGTTGCCTGCCAGATGGTGTCTGAGTCAAAGTGTTTCAGGGCACTGGCAACAAAAGGCATTGAAAGATACATTCCGATAATCATTGGCATATACCACATGTGGCTAAAGAATAGGTTTCCCGCTTCGGAAAAGTTCACTTGCCCGCTTCCAACAGTAATAAACTGCAAACAGATTGCATAAATTACTGCCCAAATGACAGTGACAATTATCAGGCCTTTACAGCTACTTTGCCAAAATTTACGAACACGGTCATCATCGTAGGTTCTGTCCAGCAAAAGATAACCTGTAATCATTAAAAAGAATGGAACACCAATACGGCCAATAAATAGTGATGCAAAATTGAATATTCTTGAATAAATGGTATAATTCATAATTGCATCTGATGAGATGATGTAAATCCCGTCGGTTGCATGAATGTACAAGACAGTCAGGATAGCTATTGCCCGTACAAAATCAATCCATTCAACTCTAGTTTTACCCATTTTTACTCTCCGATAATACTTTTATGGTTATATATTTAATTTTACTTTAAGATAAATATTTTGAAAGATTCTGTTTTGAGTAGGTGGCATCAACTATTATTTTCTGATTATCGCAATATTAAATATAGATGAAAAAGATAATTTAATAAGTAATATTAATTTTTAAGGAAAGGATAATATGGTTGAAACTTATGTTTTTGGACATAAAAGTCCAGATAGTGACTCAATTACATCAAGTCTAGTAATGACTAACTTAGAAAAAGAATTAGGTAACAGTGAAGCTAAAGCTTACAGATTAGGTAACATTAACAAAGAAACAGAATTTATTTTAAACTATTTAGGCATTGAAGCACCTGAACTTTTGGAAAGTGTTGAAGATGGCGCCAACGTTATTTTGGTTGATCACAACTCTCCTGCAGAGTCTGTAGATAACTTGGAAAATGCAAACATTCTAAAAGTTGTTGACCACCATAAATTGGCCTTGGAAACTTCATACCCTTTATTCTTAAGATTTGAACCTGTTGGTTGTACAGAAACAATTTTATGCAAATTATATGAAGAGAATGGCGTGGAAATTACAAAAGAGATTGCAACTTTGATGTTGTCTGCAATCATTTCAGACACTTTGCTTTTAAAGTCACCTACCACAACTGAAGATGATAAAAAAGCAGTAGAAAAACTCGCTGAAATTGCTGAAATCGATGCTGAAGAATATGGTTTGGAAATGCTTAAGGCAGGTACAGATTTAAGTAGCTTTTCAATTGATGAGATTTTGGCATTGGATGCAAAACAAATTGACTTTAAAGATGTCAAATCAATTGTAAATCAGGTCAATACTGCTGATATATGCGATGTCATGGCAATGAAAGAAGATTTGGAAGCGGGCATGAACAAAATTATCGAAGAGGAAAGCTTGGATTTATTCATGCTTTTAATCACTGATATTGTTAACAGCAACTCTCAAGTAATTGCACTTGGGAAAAATGCAAGTTTAGTTGAAAAGGCATATGGTGTTAAATTAGAAGATAACACAGTTTTACTTGAGGGAGTCGTTTCCCGTAAAAAACAGGTAGTGCCTATAATGACTGAAAATGCATAATTTTTAGGTTTTTCTAAAATCAAGCATATATTGTGTTATTCATATAAAGATTTATAAAGTAGTTTAGTAAAAGATATAATTAGATGTATTTTTAATACATCTCTAATCAATCCGTTTTGGATATTATTAGGCGGAGAGCATAATTAAAAAAATTGTCTAAAAATTGGACTTAGAAACTAACAATTAATTATGCTTTTCAACTTTTTTTATAATATTTTTTTAATTATAAGGGTGTTATAATGAAAACACTTGAATGGGAAGAAAATAAATTAAAACTTATTGATCAAACAAAACTTCCTGATGAACTTACTTATGTGTATTGTGATAATTATCAGGATGTAATTGTGGCTATTCGTGACATGATTGTTCGGGGTGCTCCTGCCATTGGTGTTTCTGCAGCATTTGGTATGGCTCTTGCGGATATTGAAGGTGTTGATTTGGAAAAAGCAGCGGCAGAAATTAAGGCTGCAAGGCCAACAGCAGTCAATTTATTCTGGGCTGTTGACAGAGTATTAAATAGCGATAATCCACTCGATGAAGCTTTAAAAATGTATGAAGAGGATATGGCAACAAACAGGGCCATTGGAAAATATGGTGCTGAAGTCATTGATGAAGGAGATACGATTTTAACTCATTGTAATGCGGGAGCTCTTGCATGCGTTGATTATGGAACTGCGTTAGGAGTTATAAGGGCAGCACATGAACAGGGGAAAAATATTAATGTAATTTGTGATGAGACTCGTCCCCGTGGACAGGGTGCTAGTTTGAGTGTGTGGGAAATGCAGCAGGAAAACATTCCTGTCAAACTGATTCCTGATGTCGCTTCAGGATTTTTAATGTCTCAAGGCAAAATTGATAAAGTGGTTATCGGTGCAGATCGAATAGCTAAAGGCGGTGTTGTAAATAAGGTTGGTTCGTTTATGGTTGCATTGGCCGCTAAATATCATAATATTCCATTTTATGTTGCAGCTCCATACTCCACATTTGACAATGAAATATCCATCTTTGATACTGTTATTGAAGAGAGGGATGGTGATGAAGTAAGGTACTATGGAGGGGCCAGAATCTGTCCTGAAGGAACTGAAGTAATCAATCCTGCATTTGATATCACTCCGAAAGAGTTTATTACAGGTATAATTACTGAAAAGGGAATCATTGACCCTATCTAGTTGATGTTTTGTTATATTTCAAAACATTGCTTTTTTTTATTTTTTCAAGTATTGACGCGATTCAGGTATTTTTAATTTTACCGTCAATCGCTATGTGCCATTCACCCGGTGATGTTGATTTTACTTTGTGTGCATTGATGATTTCGACTTCCTTGTTTTTCCTTAAACAAGCATCTTTCAGTCGTTTTATTCCGGTTTCATATGAATCAGAAAATTCATAATAATTGATTATTCCATCATCTTCAATCAAATCAACAGCAAGGTCAAGGAAAGTATAGGCAAGTCCTGGCAAGTTCATGATTATCCTATCAAATTTGCATTTAAAGCCTTTGCTCACTTCATTAATATCTCCGGTGTATGTTTCAATATGTCCTTTTAATTTATTGAGCTTAATATTTTCATTTAAATATCTGATTGCGGATTCATTAATATCAACAGCAACAATATCAGCATCTTTATTTCTTGCAATAACTATTGGAAATGGTCCGATTCCGCAGAACATGTCAAGTATTTTTTCACCATCTCTAACGCTTTCCATTACACGTTTCCTTTCAGTTGCAAGTCTTGGTGAAAAATAAACTTCACGGACATCCAATTTCAATCTTGCGCCATGCTCCCTGTGAATTGTAACGGAATCGTCAACTCCGGATAAAAATTCCAAATCACGCACACGTGTTGTTCCTTTGATTGCACTTCTTTTCATATAAATTGATCTTCTTTTGGTAAACTTCAGTGCAGCATCCCCGATAATCTGTTTTTTTGATTCTAAATTTTCAGGAATTTCTAAAATGACGATATCGCCTATTGTGTCGAAAGATGTCCTGAGGGTTTCTATTTCATCTGATGTTAATTCATCTTCGAGCAATTCAGAAAAGCTATGGGGCACCTTTTTAATTGGCTCAAGGGCAATGTCAACAATTTCGAAGCCATCAACATCATCATTAATGGGAATAAATCCATAATCCTTTTCAGCCTTTATTCGAAAGTCCATGTTCATTAGACCTTCTTCCATTAATTTTATACGAATATCATTCAATTGCTTTAATGGAACTTTTACACATTTCATAAGTTTTTTTATGTTTAAATTATTATTTAAGATATGTGTTAAATGGTGATGAGTAGGTATAAGTTCAAACTAGATAATTTTTAAGTTTAACATATATCTCAGCAAGTACAACAGAAGCAATAATAATCAATAATAAAACTGCAATTGCAATAAACAAATTGGTTTCAATAAATAGATAAGGATACAGATATGTTAAAGAAAGAATCAGTATCCATTGGATAATATAGATTATTGTAACGTTTCCGCTTGTTCTTTTAACAAGATTATTGATTGTTGACGAACATTTTTTGGATATGAAGTAAAAAATAGAAGTAATAAAAAGGGCAATTATAATTAAAATAAAAATGTCCGGTATTGATATATGCAGATATGCTAATTTTTCAGGAACTGTGCCTCCTGTAACGGAAAACATGCCTCTTAAAGATAAAAATCCTATAATTACCATTATTAAGGCCATAAGGCCTGAGACTTCGAAAATCTTTTTATATAATTTTTCTTTATTGTTGCATCTGATTAAATTCTCACCAAACAGCATTCCGCAAACAGGCAAAACAAGCCAATTAAATAAAGGAAAACAACTAACGATATAGTCGCCAATGGTTTCAAAAAAGTGACCCAACAGCTGATTTAGGTACATGTTGGCTATGGTAAAATCGGGAGTATAAGTTGCTATTAAAGATAATAAAATACTTATTATGAATATTTCAATGGTTCTCATATTTAATTTTTTAAAAATCCCCATCAGAATGAAAGTTATGCCTGCAAATTGCAAGATGTCATTTGCTAAAAAAGACAATAGGGCATATTCCATTGGAACTCCGGCACCATAGTTGGAAAGGAAATATAGTGTATTGACTATTAAACCAAGTAATAATAATTTGATTCCCCTAATAATAAACTTCTCGGTGAGCTGTGTCGGGTATATGCCATTCCGATTCCCATTGCAAACATGAAAATGGGAGCGGAACATTGGCATAATATGAACACTATGAGTATCTCTGTATCGTAGTCAATGTCACCAAATGTACAAAAAGCAAAATAATGAGTAACAATCATCAATATAATTGCAAAAACTTTTGCAAAATCCCATTCCATCTGTCTTCCAGGGTTTACCCATTACTGAAAATGTTTTCCATGATGATATTATGTCATTTTTATTATTTTAAGTTTGGTTTTGATTTCTGCTTGTAGGTTTCGGCGAAACTTCTTTTCAATAGGGAGATATGTTTTTAAATAGTGGGATTCTAAAAGCTTTATATAATTTTTCAATATATATAATAATATGTTTTATTTAGTGGGTTTAGGATTATTTGATGAAAAGGATATATCTTTAAAAGGTTTAGAATGCTTAAGAAATGTTGACAAGATTTATGCCGAATTTTTCACATCTAGATTATTCGGTTCCAGTTTTGAAGCTATTGAACAGTTAATAGGAAAAGAAATAGAAGTTTTAGTCAGGGGTGAAGTTGAAGAGGAATCCAAATTTATTGAAGAGGCTAAGACTTCTGATGTTGCTTTAATTACTGGTGGAGATCCGTTAATTGCCACAACCCACAGTGATTTCATTGTTCAGTGCTCTAAAAAGGGAATTGATTATGAAATTATTCATGGATCTTCAATATTATCTTCTGCACCGGCCATTTCAGGTCTTCAGGGATACAAATTCGGCAAGGTTACTACAATTCCATTTCCGGATTATAATTTTTATCCAAAATCCCCTTATGAGGCTATTGAAGAGAATCTGAAAATGGATTTACATACCCTTGTTTTGCTGGATATTCAGGCTCATAAAGACAGGTACATGACTGTCAATGAAGGCTTGGAATATTTGATTAGCATTAAAAACGATTTGGACCGTGAAGGACTAATTACAGAAGATACTTTAGCTATGGGCATTGCACGTGTCGGGTCTAGGGACGTTGTTGTAAAAGCAGGTAAAATTGAAGAATTAATAGACTATGATTTTGGAGGGCCTCTCCATTGTATTGTAATTCCATCCAAACTCCACATTGTTGAAGCTGAATATTTGGTTGAGATAGCCGGAGCTAATCCAGAAATTCTCAATGAAAATTAGTTTAAAGGGGGGAGTGGAAGTAGTAGTGTTTCTTTCTACTTCCTTTTTTTTAATGAAACATATTCTAAACATTTTTTGGAGATTATAAAATGGTTGACTGATGTTCACATTAGACATGAAATTTTATTCACATCGATTATTAGTTATATTTTTATTATATATAAAGGTTTTTATTTTATTTTACACCTTTTTTGCAATATTTTTATTGATTTGTTCATCAATATTTTTCCATTAAAGTTTTTGAATAATAAAAAATCATTTTTAATGCTTTATTTTTATTTTTTTCAATAATTTTTATACACTTCATGTATTCCTCATTTAGGCATTGATTTTTGGGGGCTTTGTCTAGTTGGATATTGTTACTAATTTTTTTTTAATCGGAAATATTTAATATGTTAAAGTGATAAATAGTTAATATGTAAGGTGGTGAATAAAATATCCGTTCATGAACGTTTACTGCTTCTTGAAAAAAGGAACAACAAATTGAAATCTTTATTGTTACATAGTAAATTGAAATATGGCAGTTATTCATATAAGCACCTTGAAGATAAAATATTACTTATTTTAAATGAATATAAATTTAATAAATCAATTGTATTATCTGCTTTTAACAATGGAATCGATCCTAGTTTGGCTATTAAGTGGTTTGTAGAGGGTCAAAAGGGAAATCCTAATTTTGAAACATTCTATTCTGGAATAAAAAGAGTTAATAAGTGGCCGGATGTTGAAGAAGAAATTGTTTATGAGAAAAAATATGATCTTGAGCATACGGGCAATAGCTGGGTTTATACCACATATGTTGATGATAAGAAGTTATCAATAATTTCCTCTGATTTGAATCATTTAAGGGAAAAAGTTTTGGACAAGGGGCTTCCGTTATAAATAATAGTTTGTGGCTATTTTTTTTATAAATGTGGATAAGAATAAATTAATTAAAAAGCTTTTTTTATTTTATATAAAAGCTTGTAGTACTATACTCTCCGAAGAAATCATCATCACCATTAAATTCACACTCGATTCGATGGGTCTCGGGGGATAAATGATAATTGATAAATCCAATAATGACATTTCCATAATCAGGGTAAGCTGATAATTATAGAAATGCTTAATATTTTAATTTTATACAAATATGTAATGAGGAAAAGATATTTTTGGAGGAAAAACATTTATGCTAAATAAAAAGATTATGATGCTTGCATTAGTTATTTTGAGTTTATTGGCAATATCAAACGTCAGTGCAAGTGAAATAACTGACGGTACATCGGATTTACTCAGTAGTAATAATGATGAGGCAATAATTGATTTAAATGAGGATAAAGGATTGTTTGAAAGTAATTCTGATGGGACATTTACAGATTTAGCTAATGAAATAGTTAATGCAACTGGTGAGTTGAATTTAACTAGAAATTATGTTTATCGTGATGATGATTCCGATTATAAAGAGGGAATAGTTATTGATAAAAAAATAACTATTAACGGAAACGGGTTTACAATAAACGGAAATAATCAAACAAGGATTTTTAATGTTACCTCTTCAAATGTAATCTTTAACAATATTTGCTTTATGAATTCTTACAGTTCAGGTTCTGGTGGTGCTATTTATGGTAAGGGTTCTTCTGCTGTGAATTGTACTTTTATTGGTAATTCTGCTGCTTCTGGTGGTGCTATTTATGGTAGGGGTTCTTCTGCTTTGAATTGTACTTTTATTGGTAATTCTGCTCTTAATCAGGGTGGTGGTGCCATGTCCAGCGGGTCTGCTGTGAATTGTACTTTTATTGGTAATTCTGCTCTTAATCAGGGTGGTGGTGCCATGTCCAGCGGGTCTGCTGTGAATTGTACTTTTATTGGCAATTCTGCAAGGTATGGCGGGGCCATGGCAGGTTATTCTGCTATTAATAGTACTTTTATTAATAATTCTGCATGGGATTATGGGGGTGCTTTCTCTGGTAAGGGTTCTTCTGCTGTGAACTGTACTTTCATTGGTAATTCTGCTGGGGATTATGGTGGCGCTATGGCTTATGTTTCTTCTGCTGATGGCTGTACTTTTATTAATAATTCTGCAGTTAGGTATGGAGGTGCTATGTATGACGGTTCTGCTGTTAACTCTATTTTTATTAATAATTCTGCTGGGGATTATGGTGGTGGAGCTATATTTAGCGGTTCTGCTGTGAGATGTACTTTTGTTAATAATGATGTTAGTGGTGTTGATTGTGTAAATTGTACTTTTATTCCTGTGGCAACTGTAATCAATGCTCCGGATTTAACTACTGTTTATGGCGCTTGTGAAAAATTAGTTATAACATTAACAGACATTGAGGGAAATGTGTTAAGTGGAGCGCAAATTACAGTATTATTAAATAACAAATCTTATGAAGAGTGCACTGATTCTAAAGGTGAAGTTTCAATTGCCATTCCCAATAATTTAAATCCAAGCAACTATGCAGCAACTATATCCTATGCTGGGGATGACATATACTTGCCTTCAAACTCCACAGCATATGTAATAGTAAACAAGGCAAAAACTAATCTTTCAATTGCCTATAATGCCGGTGAACTTGTTGCTACTTTAATTAACAATGTCACTGGTCAGTATATTAAGGGTGCTAATGTAATATTCACTGTTAATGGTGAGAAATACACTGCTAAAACTGATTTAAATGGTAAAGCTAAAGTAAGTATCTCCGGTTTGGCTCCTGGCACTTACGAAGCTGCTGTTTCCTATAATGGTAATAGCAAGTATTGTGCATCAAGCGGAACTTTCAATGTTGTTGTAAATAAAATATCAACAAGCATTTCACTTTATTATGATTCTGAAACTAGGGAACTGGTCGCTACACTAATCAACGCCGAAACGGGTATTGGCATTACTGGCGCTAATGTTGTGTTTAACATAAATGGTGTAAAAACAGTTTTAAAAACAAAAAATGGAAAAGCAAGGTTTTCAATTGGTGATGTGAATCCAAACACTTTCAATGGAGGTGTTTCATATGGGGGTAACAGTAAATACTTCAAGTCAACCGCTTCAATAAAGATTGTTGAAGGCAAAATGCCGACTGTCATATCCAATGTATATGATAAGTATGCTGGTGAGGTTGTTGCAACATTAATCAATTTTGAAAATGGTAATGCAATTAAAGGTGCTAATGTCGTGTTTAATGTGAATGGTGTGAAAACTGTTTTAAAAACTGATAAGTTAGGCCAAGTTAAAATTTCAGTTGTCGATTTTGATTCAGGAGTTTTGTCTGTTGGGAGCTCTTATGGCGGAAACAGTAAATATGGCGGATCGACTGCAGGCATAAACATTGTTAAAAGTTAAGGGAATTAAATTTTTCCTTTAAATTTATCATTATTCCATTTTTTAAAACTTATTTTAATATTGATATTCTGCTGTAGCTACAAATAATTATGTATTGATGCATATTTTTAAAAATAACTGATTGATATTCATTATTTTATCATTTAAACATGCAAGTGAGTACTTACATTCGATTAGCTTTATATATGGTCTCTTATAAATTAATAATTAATTGAAATAAACTTATTTATTTAAAAACAGTTTATAGGAAGACAAAATATGAAAAAAATACTTTTATCATTATTATGTTTGTTTATTATATCCTGCGGGATAAGTTGCGTTTGCGCTTCAAGTGATCTTGCAAATGCAACACAGAACCAAGACTTTTTACAAAATGACACTCAAAACGTAACTGTTGACAACACTACAATAGTCATAGATCAAAATGCAACTGCATCTGCAATCGAAAACATTACTGCAGATGATAATGGCACAGTTCAAAGCAATGAAACTTCAAATAATGCTACCAACAATAGCACTATCAAATTAGACATTAAAGGTCCTAATTTAAACGGTACTGATTTAAAAATTAAGGGTCCTAACGTTAGTAGCTTAGTCTTCAAAGGACCGTCTGATCAGTTTTTTATAACTAATTATGCCAAACTGTTCATGAGTCATCCTGATTGGGAAATCGATGAAATTGTTAAGGCTGTAGCTATGCACCGTCCTTGGAATAAAGTTCCAATGTTTGTTTCAAAAGCGTATGCTCTCGCATTACAAGTTAAAGGGGATGAAATGCTTTATAAAGATGGTATAACTCAGGAAGAGGTAGGAATTTTAATGACAAAACATCCTGACCGTGTATATCCTGACTATGAGGATTATCCTTTTTAAACTTTTCATCATTTCAACCGATTACCTGTTAAATCGGTGATTTGATTTTTATTTTTTTTTACAATAAATGAAATGAACAATTTTTCATGTTATATAAAAATCTGCACCACCATATTCTATAAAGAAATTGTCATCACCATCAAATTCACATTCAACCCGATGTTTTCCGGGGGATAAATGATAATTGACAAATCCAATAACGACATTTCCGTCATCCGGATAAACTGTAGTTATATATTCCTTATCCAAATAAATATCTGGGGGGCCATGAAAGTTGGGATCAAATGTGATTTCAAAGTATATGTCGTCATTTTGAGAGTAGATTCCCTCTGGATTATTCACAAAAAACACGTGAAAACGGGGATATTTTTTATCGAGGTAATTATGGTTTCTTAAATCAGTTGTATTATTAGCAGTTAAGTCAGCAGCATCATTTTCATCTTCATTTATCTCAGCTGAAATAACTGGAGATAAGCAGCAGATTAAAATTATCATTGAAAAGCAGATTATTTTTAGATATCTCATATTCTTCACAACTCAATTTGCAATTCGGATGGTATTGTTTGATAAACAATGATTATTTTAATCAATGTTTTATTATATAAATATTTCTAAAAATTAGTTAAAATGTATACTATTATGCAAAATTTAAATGTTTAATTATTTATCTGTATAAAAATTAATAATTAACAATAAACATAATTTAATTTCTGCAAACATGTAAATATTTTTTTTTAATAGAAATGCTTAATATTTGACTTGTATAAATTATGCAATGATGACAAGATATTTTTGGAAGAAAAGCATTAATGCTAAATAAAGAATATTATTATGCTAGTATTGATTATTTTGAGTTTAATGACAATATCGTTTCTGTGCAAGTGAAATAACTGATGATACATAGGAGTTATTGTAAAAAGGAGATTGATTTCTCCTTTAACTTTTTTTTATTTCATAATTTTATTAAAAAAATCCAATATTCATTTTCACACCTTAAAATGACCTCAAAAGACACTAAAACATTTATTAACTATTGTGAACAATCTATTTCTATGTCTAAAAACAAACGTGTTACAATCAGCATCAATAATGACATTGACTTGAATTTTCGCAGATTGGCCTCCTCCAAGATGCTGTTCAAGACAGGCTGGTATTCGAGAGCTATTGAAGAGGCGATGTTGTTGTGGATTGAAAATGAAGATAAATGATTAAAATTATTTTTTTTCTTTTTTTCTTTTTTTAGTATCAATAATAATTAACTATTTAAATTAAACTAATCTATTTATTAATATAGAGTGGTGTTTTAAATGGAAAGTGATGAATTTCGTACTGTTAGAGTTTATACTAAAAAGTATACTAGTAAAGATAAAGATGGAAATACTGTAGAAAAAGAGTCTCAGCAAAAACAGGTCAGCCTTAAAAAAGAGGACCAATTCGAAGATAACGAATTGGTGAAAGTTTTAGCGCAAAAAGAATATGAAGACTTAATCAACAATCAGTTTTCAGAAGAAAAACTTCAGGAATTTGATGAGATTATTCAGGAAAAGGATGATGAAATAGCAATATTGCAGGACCAAATTCAAACCCTTAAAGGTTCATTTTTTGATGATGTTGATTCTTTAAAAGAACAATTGACAGATAAGGAAGAACTCCTAAAGGCTAAGGATGAAATTCATGAGTTAAACAAAAAGATTACCAGAATCGATGATGAAAGAGTAGCTATTTTTAAGGAACTTGATTATAAAAATAAAATGATTTTAGCTTATAATGTTGAGCTTAACAAATCAATTTTAAATGCCATCAATGTTGTGATTGATGAAGCCCGTGACAACATCAACAGAAGAAACGCTTTGCTTGTCAAGGATTTGGAAAAATCCATCGAAAAATCAAAACATGATGTAAATGAGAAGAATAAAGCTATAGCATATGATATAAAAAGTACTGTCGAAGACATGAATGAGCAAATTAGAAACACAAGCACTCTTAAAATGATATTAAATAAACATAAGATTAATTTAAGGGTACCAACTGATGATTTGCTTAAACCGTTTGACTTTGACTTTGATGTTGAACAATTGCTTTCAGGACAGGCCTTAGAACTTGATGCAGCTGAAATTTTAAAAGAAGTAATGCCAAAACTTCCGGAACCATTTTCAAAATACATTGACACCATTGATGAAGCTCCTGAAACTATTGATATTGAATCAAAAAATGAGGACTAGTTCATGAGGACCTTCAACACAGGCAAAATCACTTTCGAATATCCTAATGAATGGGAAGTTGAAAAGGCAGATATCTTATCCAATCCTGACTGTATCGCTACTCTATCTAAAGGTCAGGATAATCTAATTAATGCAGTAATGTTTCCAACTGCAACCAATCTTGATGATTACAAAATATTTATGGAAGATGCTATTTCGGATGATGGTGGAGTCATTATCGCTTCTGACTTTGTCCAAATTGCAGGAAAGGATGCAATAAAGCTGCATGCAAATATGGATACTCCTGAAATCAACTTTGATATTCATACGTATGTCTTTATTGAAAAAGGGGATATCTTTATTTTTGAATTAAGAACATTGGATGTATCTGGTGAGTCTGAAAGACAATTTAAAAATATTATAGAATCATTTGAGATTTTAAAATAATTGTGAATATTCAAGCAGATAATCCATTTGTGTTCTATCGAGAATTTTTAGAGTTGAGATATTCTGAGGTGTTGTTCCAGATCTCTCTTCTACCAGATTTCTCAATGAATTGTTTTTCATGTGTGCATGGATTTCTTTAATTACAAACTCCATATTTTCTATATTTTTTTTCTCCAGTTCCTCTTGTGTGATATTTTCATAAATAGGATATTTGTTTAAGTCATAAGCTTTTGTTGGAGTTTGAAGGACATTTAAGTGGCTGTAATAGTTTGCTGAATCAGCCAAAAATCCATCGATTCCTATATATGTCAGGATAGGCATAAATGAAAGTTCTGTAAAGGAAAATATGAAGTAACTACTTTTTTGAGCTTCTTTTTTAAGAGAAACAACAATTTCAACTAGTTCTTTTGGATTGGTCAATAGTGCATCGCCATTGGCAATTATAAATCCATTATATCCAATCTCTTCGAGCTGTTTTAGGCATTCAATTCTTAAATCAGTATATTTGGAGCCTTGAATAACTGCAATATCCGCATCATTAACATGCTCTTTTGCTAATCTTAGTGTTTCTTTTACATTAAACTCAGCAATTTCACGGTCGATGTTATATGCAGACCCCTCATTTGGAGCAATTTTCAAATCCTCTTTGTGAAAGATTTTTGGTGTTAAATTTCCGTCAATTTTTCCAATTCTTCCAGGCCCATCATGTGATTTGATTTCAAATTTTTTCATCATTTACTTCTTTCCTAATCAGTTTTAATATATCATTTATTATTTTAGGTTTATAAAAATTTTTCATTAGGTGTAATCATTTAGATTACACTATCAAAAATTTTAGTAACCTTTATATATGTTCTTTTAAAGAATATAATTATAGATTTGAGGAAATTATCCTATGATTATCTGAGGTGTGTTTTCAATGTCTATATTAAATCGTCTTAAAACTCTATTCAAAGGAGAAAATGATACTGAGGAAGACATCAATGCCGATGTTTCAAACACATCTGATGATGTCGAAGTTACATCTTCACAAATTGTAAATGATGACGTCGTCTCTGGTACTAAAACTACTGTTCCTAAAGAGGAAATAGTAAAAGACGAACCAGTAGCTGACAAAAGTGACATCGAAACTTTAAAAGAAGAAGTTGTTGAGGAACTTCATACTATAAAGGAGACTCCTTTAGAAGAAAAAGTTGAAAAACTTCATGAATTTGAGGAAAAACCTTTAGAAGAAAAAGTTGAAAAGCTTCATGAGATCAAAGAAAAAGTTGAGGAAGCTGTTGAAATCATTGAAGAAGATGTTAAACAAAAAGTTGAAGAAAAATCAAATAAAGATACAAAAGGAGATAATATGACTTTATTAACTGATAAAGAATTATTAAATGATAGTAATCGTGACCCAGATTTCACTGCTGAGTTCATCGATGCTGGAATCGAAACTGTAAAACACTGTTTCCAATGTGGTACTTGTAGTGGAAGTTGTCCTTCTGGAAGAAGAACTCCATACAAAGTAAGACAAATTGTCAGAAAATGTTTATTAGGATTAAAAGAAGAAGTTATTTCTGATGATGCTTTATGGATGTGTACTACTTGTTACACTTGCCAAGAAAGATGTCTCAGAAGTGTTAAAATTGTTGAAATTATTAAAAAAGCACGTAACATCGCTGCTCACGCAGGATACATGGCAAAACCACACAAAATGACAGGTGTATTTGTAATGAACACTGGTCACGGTGTACCAATCAACGATGCTACCAAAGCTTTAAGAGTTAAAATCGGTCTTCCTGAAATTCCACCTACTACTCATGCTTATCCTGAAGCATTAGAAGAAGTACAAAAAATATGTAAAATTACAGGATTCGACGAATTAATCGGTTACGATGAAGCAACCGGCGGATTAAAAGAATAAATTAATTAGGAGAGTTATAATATGGAAATTGCATACTTCTTAGGTTGTATCATGAACAACCGTTATCCTGGTGTTGAAAAAGCTACCAGAAAATTATTCGAAGCATTAGATATTGAATTAAAAGACATGGAAGGAGCATCTTGTTGTCCTGCTCCTGGTGTATTTGGTTCTTTTGATGAAGAAACTTGGGCTACTATCGCAGCTCGTAACTTAACTCTTGCTGAAGACATTGGCGCTGACATTATGACCGAATGTAACGGATGTTTCGGTTCATTATTTGAATGTAACCACATGTTAAAAGAAGATGAAGCTAAAAAAGCAGAAATTAACGCTAACTTAGCTGAAATTGGCAGAGAATTCAAAGGTACTGTTGAAGTTAAACACTTCGCTCAAATCTTAAGAGACGATGTTGGATTTGAAAAATTAGCTTCATTAATTGAAAAACCTTTAGATTTAAATGTTGCTGTTCACTACGGATGCCACTTCTTAAAACCTACCAAAACTATTGGTATTGAAGATAACGCAGAAAACCCATCTATTTTAGATGATCTTGTAGAAATTACCGGTGCTAAATCTGTAGACTACAAAGATAAAATGATGTGCTGTGGTGCAGGTGGAGGTTTAAGATCTAGAGACCTTGATGTAACTACTAGTTTCACCAAAGAAAAACTCGATCACATGACCGAAGCTGGTGTAGATGCAATTGTTAACGTATGTCCATTCTGCCACTTACAATTTGACCAAGGTCAAACTGAAGTAAACGAAAAATACGGAACTGACTTTGCACTTCCTGTATTCCACTTAGCTCAATTATACGGATTAGCTATGGGATTATCACCTGAAGAATTAACATTCGATGCTCAAAAAATTGATGCAACTCCTGCTATCAAAAAAGCATTAGGTGAATAGATTTAAAGGATTTTTAATCCTTTATTTTTTTTTATTTTAGGCACTGAAAACACATTTCGGTTCTCGGTTATCTTTAGATAACCTTTTTTTTATTAAGAATTTTTTTGTTTGAATAGATACGAATAATTCGTAAGTACTTTTATATATGAGGATTTAGATAAAATTAATTAAAAATTATTAGAGGTGAATTATGTTTTTAGCAACCTTAGATGGTATATTCAAATATTCTGACCTTCCAGAAGAATACGAACCATATGTTCAATTTAAAGCAACTATTGAAAAAAGAGAATTAAAACAAAGTGATGAAATTGCAATACTAAATATTGCAGGTACTTCAACTCATCATGTATTATTTTTAGATTCTTATCAGAATGTTAGTGAAATAGAACAAGAATTAAAAGAAGCTGATGCTAAGATTAATCATACTACTTTAAAAATTATAGGTGGACATTTATGAGTTTGCCCTCTGAACAAAACTGGTTAGTTCTTCATCATCTCATTACAGATTTAAATCAAAAAGGATATGAGATACCTAGTGGAATTAACCCTGAGATGGGATTGATTAGATCTACGATTAGTTCATACAAAAGAGATCCCTCCCATCCTGATTTGATTAATGGTTTAGCGAAAGCCGAAATGTCTTTAAATAACATTCAAGGAACTCTTCTAACTATGGCTGAACAGGAAGGAGAGGAGTATGTTGATGAATGGATGGAGTTACTTAAAAAAGTAATGAGAGGCGAAAAAGTATTTGAATTCGCAGATTCAAAATCAACATTCCTTGTTAATGCCCCTCCAGGTTTGACTACTGGAAGAATTAATTTAAAAGTTCCTCTAGCCGAAGAAAGAGTTCAAGAAATTGCGGAATGGAATGGTCTCATTATCGAATTCAATGATGATGTTACAGTTGAGTTACATGGAGATAAGCCTGACCTTCAGGTAGGTTTAAAAGAAATGGGATCTTTCTTTTTAGAAGAATAATGGTGATAATATGACTAAAATTTTAGCAATAAGCGATGTTCACGGTGAAGAAAACGAAAATTTGTATACCTACTTAAATAATAATGACATTGATTTAGTTTTAATTTTGGGGGATATTACAGACTTTGGACCTTTAGACTTCGTTAGCACTTTTATTAATAAAGTAGCTGATTGCGGTGTTGACGTAATTGCAATTCCGGGAAATTGCGATCCAACAGGAATTTGCAATGCTATCAATGAGGTTTCATTCTGTCTTCACAATAATATTATTGCTTATGGGGATGCAATATTGTTTGGATTCGGCGGATCTAATCCTACTCCATTTGATACACCTGGTGAAATGGATGATGACAAGATTTATGCTGCTGTTTATGATTTATTAGCTAATTATGACTATGTTTACAATTCTGAAGTACCAAAAGTAAAAATATTGGTTACTCATGCACCGCCTTTTAATACTGATGCGGATAGAGTTGCAAATGGTGAGCATGTGGGAAGTCCTGGAATTCAAAAATCCATACATGAATTTGAGCCTGAAATAAATCTTTGCGGCCATATTCATGAAGCAAAATCAATTAGTAAAATAGGAAAAACTACTGAGGTAGCTAATCCTGGTATGCTCAAAGACAATGGGGCAGTTTTGATTGATATAAAAGATGGCTCTAATTATGATTTAAGCCTCATATCTTTAGATGAATAATTTTTATTCATTCTCTTTTTCTTTTTTTTGAAAAATCAAATAACAAATTTTATTTAACAATAACATACAATATTTAACCATATTTATTAATGCATGTGATTACTATGATTTGGGTTGTCGGTGATGTCGATGGTAAAAAATATAAAGAGCCTTTTTCCAAAGGAATATTGTCTCGATCACTTAATGTGGCGGATATTGGAACAGAAAGAGCTCACGATATTGCTAGTGATATTGAATCAGAATTAGTTAAGAATAACATTACAGAAATTCTTAGCTCTGATTTGGCGGATGTTGTTTTAAAGTATCTTGAAGGATTTGACCCAAAAATCGCAAATAAATATAAAAATTGGAGATCACTTAGAATTTCAAAAAAACCTTTAATTATATTAATCGGTGGCGCTTCAGGAGTTGGTACTTCATCTATGGCTTTTGAGCTTGCAAATAGGTTAAGATTAAAAAATATTATAGGAACTGATATGATTCGGGAAGTCATGAGAAAAATAGTCTCTAAAGAATTAAGTCCTGTTATTCACAAGTCAAGCTTTGATGCACATGAAAGTATTAGAACTCCTTCCATTAGGGTAGACTCTGTTATTGAAGGATTCATTAGTCATGTTGATGTTGTAAATGTGGGTATTGAAGCGATTATTGAAAGATCAGCTAAAGAGGGCATAAGTACAATTATTGAAGGAGTTCATGTTGTTCCTGGATTTATTAGAAAAGATTTAATGGAAAATAATAATATCATAGTTTTTACTTTAATAGTGGCTGATGAAGAATCCCATAAACAAAGATTTTATTCAAGATGCCGCCAGCCATGGGTTAAAAGGTCTCTTGAGAGATATATGGATAATTTTGATACTATCAGAAAAACTCAAAGCTTTTTAATAGAACAAGCCAAAATTCATGATTCACACATTATTGATAATGTGGATATTAACGAAACAATTGATATCATGATAAATGATATTTTAGATAAATTTGGAGGAATAGATAATGTTGAACAAGAAAGTGAAAGATATAATGACCACTGATGTGATTACAACCACTTCAGATACAGACGTTGTTTATGCTTTTGAAAAACTGATGAAACATAAAATAAGTTCTCTTCCGGTTGTAGATGATGATAACTTGATTGGTATTATTACTGCTACTGATGTGGGTCATAATCTAATTCTTGACAAGTATGAGTTGGGAACTAGTGTGGATGAAATTATGATTAAGCCTGTCGTTACTGTTTCACCTGAAGACAGTCTTGAAGATGCAGTTAAAATAATGAAAGAAGGTGTTTCTTCTTCAGGCATTTTAAATCAGCTTCCTGTTGTTGAAGAGGGTAAATTAGTTGGAATTATATCTGATGGAGATATTATTCAAGAAATATTATAATTTATCCTATTTTTCTTTATTTAATTTCATTTTTAGAAATTTTTAAACAGTTACTATAATTATTTATTTTTCTAGAAAATCTTTTTTTTATTTATTTAATTTATTATTTTTGAGGGCATTTGGTATTTTTTGCTAACATTTATATAATATTAAAATCAAATATTAATCTTGGCTAGACTGGAGGGTTAGGGGTCCTCTGTAAGCACACACCCCCTTTGGTGCAGTTGAAGTTCAGAAGGCGGCTTTTTAAGAGAGTATAAGCCTAGAAAAAACAGCATAGAAACCTCGTCCTGCAGGATTGGTGGTGGTGAGATTTTTACTGGAGGGTAAAAATTAGTCACCTTCGATATGGGAATGGGTCAGGCCCGGAAGGGAGCAGCTCTACTGTTAACATGCGATGCTTGTAGAATCCCGGGGTGGAGTTGGGTTTTTTAGATCACTTATATTTTTGAGATTAGTCCACTTCTGAACATGCCGTTTATATAAATAATTAAGTTTATAAATAAGTTTTGACATATAACTTATTATAATTGTTTTTTAGTTGTCGGGATGGCCCAGCCTGGTACGGCGTCGGACTGCTAATCCGATGATCTTATGATCACCGGGGTTCAAATCCCCGTCCCGGCGTTTTCAATATTATTCATCTATTTCTTGGGTATGGTTGTATTCTAATCCGAGAGGGCATGCATGCACCATAACATATTTTACTTCAGGAATCTCTTTCATGATGTTATTTTCAACAGCATGTACAATTTCATGTGTTTCATCTAAAGTGATGTTTCCATCAAGCTGTATATGTAATGAGACTGTTGCATAGGAACCCAAATAATCTACTTTGATGTTATGCGCATTTTGAGCAGGTGGTGTGTTATTAGCAACATCTCTTATTTTGTCAATGAATTCTTTTGAGGGAACTTTTCCCATGATGTTGTCAATATTTTCTTTCCCTATTTCATATGCAGTTTTTAGAATTAAAAATCCGATGACTAGTCCTATAATTGGATCCAATATTGGATAACCCATATTTGAAACAGCAACACCGACTAAAACTGCTATTGATGAAAAAATGTCTGTTTTTTGATGTTTTCCATCAGCAATAATTACCGGGCTGTTTATTTCTTCACCGATTCCTATAATATATTGGCTAACGGAATAGTTTATAAATATTCCTATGACTGCCATTATTGCTGCAAACACATCTGGTGTAGTAATCAATGAAGGATTAAATAATTTTTCAATTGCACCCCCCATAATCTCCCATGCCACTATTGCCAAAAATAGAACTATAAATAATCCTCCTATTGCTTCTGCACGGCCATGTCCTATGGGGTGTTCATCATCTGCAGGTTTTTGGCCTATTTTGAATCCAGTATAGGCTACAATTGTAGTTACCATATCTGAAAGAGTATGCGCCCCTTCGGATATTAATGCATAACTTCCGGACATTACTCCAACAATTATATTAAACACGGTCAAAAAGCAATTTGCAATGAGTGCAACTATAGCTGCTTTTTTCCCGGCTTTACTTCTAAACTCATCCATTAACTACACTCTCTTCTAAGATATTCATAGCTTTTTCAATATTTTCATAGGAGTTTGCATATGACATTCTCACATGTTTTTCTCCATTTGATCCAAATGCAGCTCCTGGAACTGTAATCACGCCTGCTTTCGCTGCTTTTTGAACAAAGTCTTCATCTTCAATTTTTGGGAATACATAAAATGCCCCTTCGGCATTAACTGTTTCATATCCCATTTCATTTAAACGGCTGACTATCAGGTCACGTCTTCTTTTAAATTCGTTAACCATTTTAACGACTTCATCTTGCGGTCCGGTTAATGCTTCATAAGCTCCTTTTTGAGCTGTAGTGCTGGCACAAGCTATGTTATATTGGTGAATTTTAAGTAGATTTTCAATATTGTCCTCATTTGAGGTCAGGTAACCTATTCTTAAACCGGTCATTGCATAAGTTTTTGAAAATCCGTTCAATGTAATTACATTATCGCTGTGTTTTGCGGGTGAGTAATGTTTTTTATCATAAATTATTTTTTCATAAATTTCATCGGAAATTACTAAAAAGTCATGGTCCATTGACAAATCGGCAATTGCTTTTATGTCTTCTTTGTCCATTACTGCCCCGGTCGGATTAGATGGTGAATTTAACATGATAGCCTTCGTATCCTTTGATATTTTTTCCACAACATCATCTGATTTTAATTTAAATTCATTATCCATGGAACAGTCAACGGGAACTATTTTTGCACCGGACAGATTTATGCATGCTTCATAAGATAAAAAACTAGGATTTGGTAGAATTATTTCATCTCCGGCTTCAAAAAATGCTTGTGTGCACATGAACAATCCTTCACTGGCTCCGGCTGTAACGATGATATCTTCAGGATTAGTTTTTATCCCATTGTCTTTTTTGAATTTATCGACAATAGCTTCTCTTAATTCAATTATTCCTTTATTTGAAGTATAATGTGTTTCATTATTATCAATTGAATTTTTCATTGCAAGTTTGATGTTTTCAGGGACATTAAAATCAGGTTCTCCAATACCCAGATTTATCGCATCGGGATTTGTCACTTCAAACATTTTTCGTATTTGTGATAATTCAATTGAATTTGTTCTTTTTGCAGGGTTTACCATATTTTTTCCTCTCTTAATATTTTTATTATTTTTATTATTATTGTAAATTATTTTTTTTCCAGTAACTATTTTTCGCATGCTCCACAATTATAGCATGGGGATGTTTCACACCAGGGAGTTTGCTTTAAGTTTTTCAGTCTTTTGTTTTCTATTTTTAAGAATTTTTCGCTTATCCCAACATCAATATTGCTCCAAGGCAGTTCATCGTTGATGTCATAATGTGGAAGCAGTTCCCTCCATTCTTTTAATGTGGGCTGATTTGTTAAAGATTTTTCAATAAGTTCACCAACTTGCCTATTTCCACAGGATAATATATATTGAATCATACATTTTTTAGGACTTTCACATTTTATGTTATATTTTCGCATTTCCTTTTTAAGAAATCGGGTTTTATTTTTTATATCCTTGAAATCATATCCTTCCCATTGAAGTGGAGTATGAGGTTTTGGAATAATCGGGTTCACACTGAATTTTACATTTTTGATACTTTTATGCATTCCAGCTATTTTTTTCATATACTCGGCAAGATCTTTAATATCATCTTTATTTTCGCCAGGTATTCCGATTAAAAAATATAATTTAATTTTAAAATCAAGGTCAACCGCATCTTTTATAACAGAAAATATTTTTTCATCTGAAATTTCCTTATTGATTACTTTTCTGAGTCTTTCAATAGATTCTGGAGCAAGCGTGATTGTTTTCAGTCCACTTTTTTTTAGAGTTTCCAAAGTTTTTCTAGAAACGGACTCTATTCTTAGAGAAGGTGTTGAAATTTGAAAACCCTCTTTTTCAAGGTTTTCTGTAAGCAAATCCAAATTACTGTAATCTGACACTGCAGCTCCAATCAATGTTATTTTGTTAAGACCGGTATTTTGCCTATTTTTTATAGCAATATTCAATAATGTTTTATAATCCGTTTCACGTGTAGGTCTGTAAAGATAGCTTGCCATGCAAAATCTGCAGCCTCTGGTGCATCCTCTCGAAACGTTTAACATAATTGTATTGTTAAAAATGGTTTGATAATCCTCATCATCACTTCTGCTTATGATGGGTTCTGTAATGTGATATGCGTTATCCATATCATTGACTAGAACAATCTTGGTTTTGTTGTTATACTCGGGAATATAAACTCCAGGAACATCTAAAAATTTTTTTAAGTTGCTGTTTGGACTTTCGAGATATTTATCTAAAAGATTGTTTATTATCTCTTCTCCTTCACCAATTATGAAAATGTCAATATAATCAGATAATGGAAGTGGGTTTGCTGTTGCACAGGGGCCTCCGGCTATAATCAATGGATCATTTTCGTTTCTGTCCTTTCGTTTAAGAGGAATTTCAGCATTTTTCAACATTTCCAATACATTGAAGTAGTCCTCTTCAAACTGCAAAGTAAAGCTTATTATATCAAAATATCTGCTGGGAGTATTTGATTCGATTGAGTTTGTATTTGGATAGATTATTCTCTCACACCATGTATCATCACGTTCATTTATATGATTATATAAAATATTGTAGCCTAATGATGACATAGCGGTTTTGTAGATATTAGGATATGCCAATCCGAAGTGTATGTCAATCTTTTCATAGTTTTTTTGAAAAGCATTTTTTTCATATATCATATAAATCAACTTTTATTATTTTTTTATTTATCTTCCTATAATAATTATGTATTATATATCATTAAAATTATCTACTTTTTTCATTAATCCCCGTATTAAATAGCTAATAATTTATAATAGTTTTAATAAAAATTTAATTAACAAGCTATTAGGACAATATTATGAATTCTAAAAAATATTCAAAAGTGGCTGTTGGAGGAACCTTTGATAAATTTCATGATGGTCATAAAAAATTATTATCAACCGCATTTGAAATTGGGCAACGTGTGGAGATTGGCGTTACTTCAGATGCATTTGGTGGTTTAAAAGGTGATATTGATTCTTGTGAGGAAAGAATGAAAAATCTTAAGTATTTCTTTTCAGATAAATCCGATTTTACTATTGTTCCTTTGGAAGATTCTTATGGGACCACTATTTATGATGGTGATTTTGAAGCGATTGTTGTAAGTGAAGAGACCGAACCTACAGCACTTGAAATAAATGATATTAGAATTTCTAAAGGTATGAAACCTCTTGATATTGTTGTAGTAAGTTTTGTGTTGGCTTACGATGGCATTCCTATTTCCTCAACACGAATTAGGCGAGGCGAAATTAATCAAAATGGGAATTTCATCAAATAATCGAAAAAATAATCGACATGTTTATATATTCATTTCGAGAAATATTTAAACAGCGTATCAATTATTTTTTTAATAGTTATATGTAATTATTGAGGTGGAAAATATGGCAGTAAAAATAGACCCTGATGCATGTGGTCACATTGATAATTGTCCTGTACAAGGATTATGTATTAAACTTTGTGAACAAGGTGCAATCATTGAAGAGGATGGAGATGTAAAAATAGTCCCTGAAAATTGTGATGACTGTGATTTATGCATCCAAAATTGTCCAAATCAAGCTATTTCAAAAGCATGAGGTATTTTTATGTTTAGTATAGAGCGTGTTGGAGAAGAGCATCGTAAATTAGCTTATGATGATGCTAAATGTGTTGGATGCGGAATTTGTGTAGACACTTGTCCTACTTCTTCATTAAGATTAGGACCTTTAGTTCCAATTGCAAGAGGATTAATCGAAATGGATTTAATTTCTGTTAGTGATTCCTGTGTATTCTGTGGATTATGTTCTGTGGCATGTCCATTTGATTCATTGTCATTAACCATTGATGGTGAAGATATCAAAGAATCAGAGTCATACCCATCATGGGAAGTTGAATCTAAAATTGACGATGAAGAATGTATGTATTGTGGAAGATGTTATTCAGTATGTCCTAGAGATTCAATCATATTCGAAAGAACATTACCTGAAGTTTCATCATTAGTTAAAGGAGAAATCAGTTTCGATCAAGACAAATGTATATACTGTTCATTCTGTGCGGATTTATGTCCTGCTGAAGCTATTACTCTTAGCAATATTGCAACATCAAGTGTTGATAAATTAAATAACAATATTGAAGTTGACACTTCTAAATGTATCTACTGTGGAGTATGTAAAAGAATCTGTCCGGAAGATGCAATTAGAGAAGTTTGTGCTACATGTATGTATGCTGATGAAATTGAGATTCCTGAAGTTACAGGTGATGTTTTCATTCTTGAAGACACCTGTGTAAACTGTTCATGGTGTGCTGAAACTTGTCCTGTTGATGCAATTACAATAACAAAACCATTTGAAGGAACTCTTGAAATTGTGGAAGATGAAGCTGAAGAAAAAATATGTAAAGGCGAATCTTGCCATGCATGTCAAGATGTTTGCCCATGTAATGCAGTAGAAATTGTTGACGGTAAGGCTGTCACCAATTTGGACTTCTGTAATTTATGTGGTGCTTGTATTACCGCATGTCCACAAAATATCAGAGTATTAAACAGAACTAGTATGAAATTGAACAATATTAATTCTGAATCATGGAACGAAATCTTAAACGCATTAATTAGTGGAAAATAGGGTTTCCCCTATTTTCAAATTTTATTTATTAAAAAATCTCTTTCTTGTTTTAGCAAACCCTTTAGGTTAGCTTGTGTTTTATTAGTTATATCAGATATATAACTGCCTACTAGAAGTATTATCACAAGTAATCCTCCGATTATCAGGATTAACTCGGCACTTCCTTGTCCCTTGATGTCTAATTTTTTTCTATACATGAGTCCTGTTGTCAAGTATTGTGTTTCTGACATCTATGATGTCATCTTTTGCCTTTAAACTTCTGTCACTAGTTTCCATATATGATCGATAGATTGTCAATGCTAACAGGGCAATAACAATTACTCCACCGAACAATAATATGTATTCTGCAGCCCCTTGGCCGGAGTTTTCTTTGAGGAGTGTTTTCATTTTTTTCATTTTTTTCACCAATTAATATTATGATTTTTTATTATATTAATATTACTATTTTATAAAAAAGTAATACTTTTTTACTTTTTTGCATTGATTTTTCCTATTTTTTCCATTAGGTTTATTAATGGGGTCGTAGATAAAATATAATTAGTTAAATATAGAGTGATTAAAATTGATAAGGGTGAAATCGTGGGAAGTACATTAAAATTAGTTTCAGGTTTTATTTTATTTGTAGTAGGTATTCTCATAGCATATGAGACTAGTGTGTATAATTTATTGGATATTTTATTAATGGTTGGTCTTATCATAGCAATTTTTGGAATAATATTAATTATCAGCTATTTTGTCGATTCCAATGCGGATAGGACTACTAATGCCATAAAAGAGTTTATTAACTCTAATGAGTTTAATCCCCAAGCGTTTAATAGGTTTGAAAGAAAACCTGCAAAAAAAAGTCAACCTTTAAATGTTCGTAGGGATTTAAATGAATATGATGATGTTGATTATGAGGAATTAGTTCTTGATGATTATCCTGAATCTCAATCTGGTGGTTATTATAGGGATTCCTTTGAAGATAATCCTAAAGCTGTTTTGAATGTTATGCCATTAGAAGAAAAAGAGGTCGATTTTGACAGACAGCTTGATTTCACACCTTCTTATGATAAGCCATTAAAAGTTACCAGAACCCCTAAAAAGAGGGAGGAAGATTATTTCACTAAGGATGTTCCTGAGTTTATTGTTGAAACAGATAAATCCGAAGAAATTAAAAGGGCATTATCTCAAGAAGAACCTGTTGAAGAGATTATTGTTGAACATCCAACTCCTGTCGTTGAAGAGGTTAGTGCGCCTAGAGACATTAAAATCGATATTAATAATCCTGAAAGTCTCCCTATTCCAACAAATCTTAACAGTTATGTAATTCATAATGAAGGATTGGTAACTTCTCAGGATGCTTTTGAAGAGTTGGCAGTGAATGTAAATAAAGAAATAATGCTGGAGATTCCTTCATTAAATGATTTATCTGACAGGGTTTTATCTCAGGTTCCAACTATATATTCAAGAGTAATCATTGATGAATTTGATGTTTCAGACATGTCTTACATGTTTTTAATTTCTTCACTCTTAAAACAAGGAGTTCACATCAGGACTGTTCCAAAAGTTCATACTGTAAACCTAATTACTGACGACTCCCATGCAATGATTATTTCAGATAACCAAAATGGTGTGGAATATGGAGCTATCTACGATGATAGAAATTCAATTTCAAGCATCAGGGCAGACTTTGAGAAAACATGGGATATTGCTTCTAGTTTAGATGAAAGTATCATAATGGGCAGTGTTGGGGGAACCGCTTAATGGAAATAAGATGGTTGGGTCATTCTGCATTTGAAATTATTAGTGATGATAATGTTAGAATTCTGATAGACCCTTTTATCAGCAATAATCCATCTTGCCAAGTTCCAGTCGAGGAATTAAACCCGGATATTATTCTACTTACTCACGGACATTCTGATCATTTTGGTGATGCTTTGGAAATATCTAATAGTACTAATGCCCCAATAGCTTGTATCCACGAAATTTCACTCTTTTTGGCTAAACAGGGTATTAGAAATATTAGTGCTAACATCGGCGGTTCATTTATATTTCGAAATATTAAATTCACAATGCTGGAAGCAAAGCATTCTTCAGACATTGATGTGGTTGAGGATACTGTTCCGGGTGGAGTTCCTGCAAGTTTCTTGATAACTTTTGAAGACGGCACTAAAATATTCCATGCCGGTGATACTGGTTTATTTGGTGACATGAAAACTATTATTGGCGAAATTTATAAGCCGGACATTGTTTTAATTCCTATAGGCGATAAATTCACTATGGGTCCTTTCGAAGCGGCATTGGCTTCAATGTGGTTAAATCCGAAAGTCGTAATACCGATGCATTACAACACATTCCCGCCAATAGAGCAAGACCCGGCAATTTTTGCAAATTTTGTCAGTCAGTTTAATCCCAACATTGACATTGTGGTAATGAATCCGGATGAATATTTCGAATTTAATCCTGAAGATTATCAGGATTAACTTTTTTCATATTTTTTTCTTTGATGATACTCTTCATCGATATCGCATTTTCCAGACGGCAGCACTCTTATGATATCATCCAGGTTTATCAGGTCATTTTCATTAATTTTATTTATAATTTTTTTGGCAATAGCTTCTTTTTTTGTAAAACCCGGTTTTAATACAACGAAATTTTCACAATGTGCCTCGAGTGCTTCAATAGGACCGGCCATAATGCGTTTGCCCTCATAGTCTACAATTCCAATAGCTAATTTTACCCTTGCACCGCGGATATAATTTCGATGTCCCCTTATGACAAACGATCCTTTCGGTAAAAATTCTCCTGCTTCAGGTGTTTTTGATACCTGTTCCGGATGGATCCAAAATACGTCCTGAGATGTGAAACCTTTTGACCAAGCAGATGAAAAGGATGCTGCAAACTCACCAGATTCTTTAAGTAGCTGGTCATTTAATTCACTGCCATTTAATTTTATTGCAGTTGATGTTGCACCATGTATATCTGCATGTAAATAAATATCATTTGGTTCCAAATATTTTTTCACTACACCCTCATTGGAGTTTGCATCACGCCCTCCAATAACTAAAGTGCCTTGTGAGCTTACAAACCACCTTAATTTTTCAAACCATTTGAGATTTTTCTTGACTCTCTTTTTCGGCACGGACATGTTTTCCATTGCAATATCCTTTTTAGCTTTTATATCTTCAAGCTGTCTTTTGGTGTTTTCAATAGCTATCAGTGCACCTTTTGTTTTTCTTTTTGCTTTTTTAGCTTTTTCATAATAGACTTCAGCATTTTCGGGAATAGTTAATTTGGGATCGATGTTTATCTTTGTATTTTCAATATCTAATGTCAGAACTCCTAACTTGTCGATTGATTCATAAATTTGAGCTTCTTTTATCCCATCGTCTTTTGCTTTTTTAAGTGTTTTTCCAATTTCCTTAAAGGAGTAGTCTTTACTTCTTGCCGCATTAACAACATTAATCATGTTTTCGATAATGGTGTAATTGGAATAGATTACCTCTCCCTTATGTTGGCTGTCGGCGATGGTCCTTTCAAAATTATCAAGTGTTTCTTGCTGTAAATTTAATCTTTTTTCAAACTTGCCTACCTTTTTATTCCATGCAGCTTCCTTAATATCTTTTATGTCAGTATTTACTTTTTGGGAATAGAATTCATCACAGGCTTCATTAAATGAGTCATAGTGTGTTTTTTCATAATCCTCATACTTCACCAAATCGAGAGGAACAACATCCTCTTTGGAATCATTTTTTACAATTTGAGGTTTGATAGACTCATTTTTCAGATTGTCAAACAGGTTTTTGAATCCTTCATATAATGCGTCAAGCTGTTCTTCGGTTATTTCGCTGTTTAAAGTATTTTTATCGGTAGCCACAATTTTATTTGCTCTTGCTATGATTTCTTCGGCATATAAGCTTCCAAGCCCGTTTCTTGCAAGTGTTCTGACAATGTCACTTTCATTATTTTCAAACAGTTCTTTAAACTCTTCGGAAGTTATTGTGATTGGGTTTATTCCTTTTTCTTCAGGGAACAGATATTCCCTTTTAGAGCTTATATCTCTGGTGCTCCAATGTTTTCTTTTAAGAGGCAATATAATGTTATTTTCATCATCCAATAGAATTATATTTCCTTTATCAAAAAGCTCAACAATAATGGTGTAATACTTGTCTTTTTTCACTTTGATTTCAACTACGCGGTCAAAATTGTGTTGCTTTATGCTTTCAACATGAGCTCCCTTAATCCTTTTTCTCAAAAGCATTGGGAATGTTGGTGGATTAGTTGGATTTTCAAGTGGATACTGGCTTGTATGTATTCTGGAACCGCATTGAATCACTAAATCAACCCTTCCGGTTCCTGGAACGTGGAATCTCATCACAACTATATCTTTGGTTGGCTGGAATGATTTATCCACTCTTGCACCGCTCAATAATTTGTTTAATTCATCACTAATTGTATAAATGTCAACATTGGACATTGTTTTCATACTAACACCTTTTATTATTTAACAATACTTTAATATATTATAATCACTAAAATTATATTAATATATTTAATTATGGAGGATATAAATGGACACAACTATTAAAGTTACAACTATTCATATAATAGCAGGTCTCATTTCAGCTATAATTTCCACCGCTTTGACTCTAGGATGGCTTGGATTTAAAAATGAAATTTTTGCAGGATTTATTGCATTGATTATATTATATTTCGTCGGCCAATTCTGTCAAAAAATTGCTGAAGATGAGATTTCCGGATTTTCCCAATGGTTATGGGATGGAATATCACCATTCTTCTTTACATGGGTTATTGCATATACATTATTTGTAATGTATTTATAATCCCCCAAAGAATATCCAAATAAATGCTATTATCAATGAAGTTATCAATAAAACTGGAGCTATAATTTTACTGACAGCCACAACTGAACTGATTGTTGAAATTAGTTCTGTTGAATTTTTTGGACCGAATGTTTTAAGATTTCTAATTTTTTCAGTTCCAGTTCCAACTTCAACTTTTTCTAAATCGTCTATTGCTTCTATAATGCTTGCTTTAACATATTCAATTATTTCAGGTCTTTTAACGATTCCAACAGGATTATAACCTCTTGAAATTGTATTGACTGTATGGGTATCGGTGGTCATCACTTCTATTTCATCTATTTCCAGATTGCTGACCGCGTCAATAATCTCCTGTCTGAATCCGATTTCCATATTGTTTGAATCGAATAGGACGTATGCTGTTCTTTGATTGTCGACTTCAATTATCATGGTCTTCAGACCGCTTTCACCGATTCCCTCCTGTTTGTCAAAGTTTCCAAGGGAATTATATGAACATCCAACTTTCAGGTCATTTTTGGCTTGATTAGGATCTATCTTATCAATCACGTCTATTAAATGGAATACCTCTGCATTTCCAGGCAACACTTCGCCGCTTTCAGGTTCAAAAGAGTTGTGGCAGTCCACAATAACTGAATCCTCAACGTTGCATTTGCTTCTACTTTGGGCCATCATTGTTAGCCCGACACCAAATTCAATGTCGTCGCTGCCTTCAGGCGCAAAGGTGGACAGTATAACCATACCATTATTGAAGAACTGCACTCCAATATTGGCCTTTTCTGAGTTATATCTTATGAATTTACTAGCAGCAGGGGAATACTCAACTCTTTTTAATCCTCTTTTAACAGCATCTTCGATTTTATCA
>NZ_JAFRKB010000051.1 GCF_017431965.1 Methanobrevibacter sp.
GTCCGTTTAAACCTTTCCAGTCATAGATATCTTCCATGCAATCACCTTAATTATTCTTATATATTTTGCCCTATAAATTTTTAATTAAAATTTTATATCCAAACATGAAATATTTAATAATATGAATATAAGAAAAGCCATTCCAGATGATTTAAATGTCATAATGAGCATCTATCGAATTGCACAGGATTTTATGATTGAATCCGGCAACCCCCAATGGGGACATTCCTATCCCCCAGAAGAGTTAATCCGAAATGATATTGAAAATGGGGTTTGTCATTTGATTTTTGATGAAGAAGGCGTTCATGGAGTATTTGTACTTTTTGATGGTACTGAACCTACATACCATCATATAGAAGATGGGAAATGGCTTAATGATGAACCATATGTAACAGTGCATAGAATAGCAAGTGACGGTAAGGCGCATGGCATTTTCAAGTGCGCCATAAATTATTGCAAAGGCATCTCGGACAATATCCGAATAGACACTCATAAAAGCAATTTAATCATGCAAAAGCAAATCGAAAAGAATGGTTTTAAAAAGTGTGGGACAATATATGTCAGAGAATCTCCCAGAATAGCCTATCAATGGTCAAATAAATATTAAAAGTAAAATTGATAGACAATAGTTTAAACAATAACTGCTTTTTACCCAATAGCTATTCAACATCCTTAAGTGCTTCAACCATGTTCAAATCACTTATTTTACCTGAAAACAATAAATTAACACTGATTGATATTGTAAATGTTATTAAGGCAGTCAACAGAATATTTCCCCATGTTAGTGACGGAACATAATAAAGGGAGTCCCCCGCAGCATTCATCATTAGAGTCATGAAATAGAATCCAAGCGGAATTCCCAATAGGAATCCTATAGATGTAAAAATAATATTTTGTGTCAACAGCAATTTCCTTAAGACATTTGTTTTAAAGCCTAAAACCTTCAATGTTGCAATTTCCCGCTCCATTTCTGTAAATGATAAAATTCCCAAATTGTACAATACCAAAATAGCTAGGGCAACTGCTACAAATGTCACCACATAAACCATCATCATTACCGCTTCGGTTACCTTATCCCAACTTTCCTTCATCTTATCGATGGTTGAAACCGATTTGATTGAATCGTAGTCCTCATCGAATTTCTCTTTTGTCAGGATATTTGTAGGTGTGAAATTCAAACCCTGATCTTCCAGAGTGTCCGGAGACATTATCAGTCCTTGTGATACAGGTTCTGCATGAATCTGACCTATTTTTGAGTTTACCCACTTGTCGCTTCCGACAATGTGCCATTTGATTTCATCACCAACAGTCAAGTTAAATTTCTCTGCAAGCTTAATTGAAATTGAAACATCCCCCTCATCAATTTCAATAGGATTCTTATTTCTATCTGTGTAGGAAATCAAGTCCGTGTTGTTCGATACCAAAAGCACCACCTGGTCTTCCAGGTCATCTGATTTGATTTCAATAGCTTGCTGCATGATGAAACTGCCGTTGGTTTCATTTAAGATATCTGATAATTCCATTTGGTCAACATCATTAGAAAGCAATAGTTTAGACTCAAAATGGCTGATGTCATCATATTCCCAATGTTTCAACTCATCCATGCTGTCATTCATTCCAAAGGCTGCAATCAATAATGCCACACAACCCATCACTCCCACTATTGCCATCAATGCTCTGAATTTGTTTCTTCTTGCATCACGCCAATTCCAACGAAGATTAAAGCTTAGGTGATTCCACAATTTTGACTTTTCAATTAAAGCCCTTGAGGAGACATTCGGAGATTTAGGTCTTAATGTGTTTGCAGGATTTTCCTTTGAAATCCTCCTGCATGACAGGTATGTGACAAAAACGGAAGATACGACAAGCAATACTGAAATGTAGATAAAACTCATGTCAAAGCCCGGATTCCAGCTTGGCATACTGTAAGTCGCTGCCATTGTAGGATAAAACATCTGAGGAATTATCATAGGTCCTGTAATTAGGCCTAAAATGGATCCTATCAAAACCGGCCAGAACCCATAAGAAATATAATGCAGGATAATTGTCTTGTCTTTGTAGCCGACTGCCTTTAGAATTCCAATCTGAGTGCGCTGATGAGTTACTATTCTGGTCATGGTTGTCAAAAGTGTTAGAAAAGTAACCAAAATAAATACAATTGGAAAAACGTCCCCTATCATCTTGTGTTGTGCCATTTCGTCTGCAAATTTGGCAACGCTGATCTGGTCTTCCTTTTTGGTGAGTGACAAGTAATCAATAGAATCATCCAGATTATCCTTAAAATCAGTATCTGAGCCATTATACTTAACAAGCAATGTATTATAAGTAATATCAACAGGAAATGCCTTATAAGACATGTAAGCAAAACCGATTTGTGAAAAATCAGGAGTTAGAGAATTGGGTGAAGATTCATAAATGTATTCCGGAGAATATCCGATACCCTTGATTTCCTTTGTAATATTGATGTTATTGAATTCAAAAGTGATTTCATCCCCAACGCTTAAATTCTTTTCATCTGCAAAACGCTTATCAAGCCAGACTCCAGAGTCATCTGATGCATCAAAGTCCTTACCTTCTGTAGAATAAAATTTGGATATCTCTCCCTTTTCAGCGAAGTGCAGCGTGATGTCGGGTTTGTTATCAAAATCAGCTACCGATTGAACAACCAGCTGTCTTTCAGTTTGTGTTGTAAAATCACTTATCTCATCGATAGAAGCATTATCAAAATTAGTATTGTAAATCCAGGCATCCGCCATATTGGTAACATTATAATATTCATCGGAAGTTTGCACTAACCCATAATACTCACCATAAATTCCACAGTAAGCAAAAATGCCTAAAAATGCCATTAGAAATATCGCAATAAACTGTGTTTTATTGATTTTTATATCCCTCAGCATTTTCCGAGTAAGTGACATAATATAATATTAGAAACTGAAACATAAAAAACCTAACTAAATTGATTACATACCTCATTAAAAAGACAGTTTCACATGAAAATGATATATTTTTTAGAGGTGTTTCACATTAACACCAAGCATTTCTTCAAAATAGCTTGATTGAAAACAGGGATATACATCAAACAGTTAAAAAAAATAATTAATAGGAGTTAATCAGCTCACTGAAAAGGGAAACTGTTTCGCCAACACTCAATTCAGCATGCCTGCTAACTTCCTCAAGGTCGGCTTCCCAAAGGGAAATTTTTCCCATAGGAGTAACTAAAAATTTGAACTTGTGGTTCCTTTTGACAAGGTCTGTCTTAAGCAACGGATATTCATTCAGCAGGTCCATATATTTTGACTTGGAAGTAACTTCAACCATAATATCACCTAAATAATAATCTAAGTTACATCTTTTTAAACATTTTGTCACTAATTGGGGGTGAATGGTGTAAAACCTATTCAACACCCTTAAGTGATTCAACCATATCCAACTTCCTGATTTTTCCTGAAAACATCAGGTTCACAAGTATTGACAAAGCGAATGTTATTAGAGCAGTCAATATGAAGTTTGTTATTGATATGGACGGCAATATATAAAATGAATCCCCTGATGATTGCCACATTATGGCCAGAATATAATAACCCACCGGAAGGCCCAATATAAATCCAATAGCTGTAAACCATAAGTTTTGTGTTAAGAGCAGCCTCCTTAAGGCACCTGTTTTGAAACCCAAAACCTTCAGGGTTGCAATTTCACGTTCAATTTCTGTAAATGACAACAATCCCAGGTTATAAAGCACAACAACCGCCAAGAGGCTTGCAAAGAATATCAATATGTAAATCAAAAGCCACATTGATTCTGTTAGCTCATCCCAACTGGAGGTCATGTCCTTCATCGAACTTGTTGACTTGATTGCTGAGAAATTTTTATCGACATGTTCACTTGTCACAATACTTGTTGGAGTGTAATTCAGTCCCAAATCTTCCAGTTTATCTTTGGACATGATGAATCCTTGTGAAATTGGGTCTGCATGAATCTTATCTATGGTTACGTTAACCCATTTATCTGAACCCATGATGTGCCATTTTACGGTATCGCCAATGCCAACACCCAACAGGTCAGCCATCTTCTGTGAAATTGAAATCTCATCATCGGCAATTTCCACTTTATTCCAATCATAATCGGTAGGAGTTACCAAATCAGTGTCGTTTAGAACCAATAGCGAACCTGACTTTTTAGTCGAACCCACCTCAATTTCAATGGCTGATTCCATCAATTTATCGCCGTCAACTTCATCGGCAACACTGTCAATTTCAGAAATGCTGGCCTCTTCATCAATGACCATTTTTGAGTCATAATGATTTATCTGATTATATTCCCACTCCTTCAAATCGTTCATGCCATCATACATTCCAAATGCGGAAACCAGAAGGGCTGTACACCCTATAACGCCAACAATAGTCATTATTGCTCTGAACTTGTTTCTTTTAGCATCCCTGTAATTCCAGCGTGCATTGAATGACAGTCTCTTCCAGAATCCCAATTTTTCCAAAACGCCTGTTGTGGAAATCTTCGGCGCTTTAGGTCTTATTGTATCGGCAGGATTCTCCTTGGAAATGCTTCTGACTGCAACATATGAAACAATCAGTGACATTATTATCATCAATGCGGCAACATAAACAAAATTCATGCTCCATGCAGGATCCCATGAAGGAAGTTTATATGTAGCACTCATTGAAGGATAGAACAGCTGAGGCAATGTCAGAGGACCAATAATCAAACCTAAAATTGAGCCTATAAATACTAGCCAGAACCCATATGAAACATAATGAAAGATTATTGACCTGTTTTTAAAACCGTTAGATTTTAATATGCCGATTTGGGTTCTCTGATGAGCAATGATTCTTGTCATTGTTGTTAACAGAATCAGCATTGCAATCAATATGAATACAACCGGGAAAATATCTCCCATCATTTTGTGCTGGTCCATTTCTTCAGAAAACTGGCTTACGCTGGAATGCTCTGACTGTTCAACAAATGAGTTATAATCACCATCCAACTTATCGGACAGCAAATCATTATAATCGCCCGGATTTCCTGTGAATTTTACTTCCAAAACATTGTATGGAACATTATCCATTGGAAATGCCTTATATGACATATAAGCAAAACCTATTTTGTTAAAGTCGGGAATTATGGATGCTGATGATGCATGATAAACGTATTCCGGAGAATATCCTATCCCTTTAATTTCCTTTTCCAAGGTTATTCCATTAAACTCAAAAGTAATGTTATCTCCAACTTTTAAGCTTTTAGCATCGGCAAAACTTTTGTCCAACCATACACCATCGCTGTCAGAGATATTTAAAGGTTCGCCATCCATCAGATAAAACTTAGAGATGGTATTGTTTTCTACAAAATGCAGTGTAATTTCCGGATCGTTTGAAAAGTCTGCAACCGAATCCAGAACAAGCTGTCTTTCCGATTGGGTTGTCGGACTTAAATTATTCACCTTATCTACAAAATCATCATTAAGGTTTGCTGAGTAAATCCAGCCGTCAGCAAGGTTGGTTTCCCCATAATACTTATCCACATTAACTTCAAGGCCAACTGATTCTCCGCCGACACCTGCGAAAACAAAAACTCCTAAAAATGCCATTAAAAAAATAGACAGAAATTGGGTTTTATGCTTCCAGATGTCTCTCAACATCTTTTTTGCAAGCATATACTCACCATTCCAAATCAGTTACCTTTTTAGGATTGTCATTAATTGTAATACTTTCTATCTGGCCGTTCTTAATTCTTATAACCTTATCAGCCGCTTCTGCAAGTATTGCATTGTGAGTTACAATTACAACAGTAGTATTCCTGTTATTGCTCATGTCCTGGAGCAAATTTAAAATTAGCACACCTGTTTTTGAATCAAGTGCTCCTGTTGGCTCATCACACAAAAGCATGGTCGGTTGTTTTGCTACTGCTCTTGCAATAGAAACACGTTGCTGTTCACCACCGGACAACTGTGCCGGAAACTGGCCGGCATGGTCCTTAAGCCCAACGGAGTCTAAAACTTCAAGTCCGTCAATATCCACATCAACAATGTCTTTCATTAGCTCAACGTTTTCCAGTGAAGTCAGATTTGGAATCAGGTTGTAGAACTGAAATATGAAACCGACATTTTTTGCCCGGTATTCAGTTAGCTGATTGTCGTTGAAACTTTCAACGTTCTGATTATTTACAATGATTTGACCTGAGGTTACGCTGTCAAGACCTCCCAAAAGGTTTAAAAGTGTTGATTTTCCGGCTCCTGACGGACCTAGGATTACAACAAACTCCCCTTCATCAATTGTAAAATTAACATTATCCATAGCTTTTAAGATGTGGTCTCCGGACTTATATTCCTTTACCACATTTTTAAATTCTATAATTGTACTCATTAATATGCCTTCTTTATTTAATTATACTTATATTTTATTTTTTTTAATATATAAATTTAGGCATACCTAAAAATTAGCAATGGTGTAAACAATAGATATAAAACATTTCAAAACATATACTTAAATTATAATAAAATAGTACAGGAAAAATGTGAATGTCATTTAAAAAAGATGAAATGTTGATAATGCCCGCAGTGGACATCAAAAATGGAAAATGCGTGCAGCTTGTTCAAGGCGAACCCGGAAGTGAAATGGTCGAAATAGAAAATCCGGAACTTGTTGCTCGCCACTGGGAGGATTTAGGAGCTAAGAATATCCATGTCATTGACCTTGACGGAACAATAAATGGACAAGCCAGCTTCGATATAATCAGGAAAATCCTAAAGGAAGTTTCCGTTCCAATTCAGCTTGGTGGAGGAATAAGAAGTGTTGAATATGCCCGCCAATTATTGAACTTGGATATTGAAAGAATCATAATCGGAACAATGGGTATCAAACACCCCGAAACCATTTCCCAACTCTCAGAGGAATACGGATCAGATAGAATCATGATTTCACTTGACAGCAAAGACAATAAAGTTGTAATCAAGGGATGGCAGGAAAAGATTGACAAAAGCCCTGTGGAACTTTCCCAAGAGTTTAAGGAACACGGTGCAGGCAGCATCCTATTTACAAATGTCGATGTTGAAGGCCTTTTAGGTGGCTTTTACACAGAACCTGTTGAAGATTTGAAAAAGTCCGTTGACATTCCTATCGTTTATTCCGGAGGAATTACAACAATCGACGATATCAAAAAATTAAATGAAAGCGGTGTGGAAGGAATTGTTATCGGTTCTGCACTTTATACTGATAAAATTGATTTAACTGAAGCGTTAAAATACCAAAAGAGGTAATTGAATGAAAAAAGTAATGGCAAGCGGTGCATTTGACCTGCTCCATCCGGGACATGGAGTCTATCTAGAAGAAGCAAAAAACCTTGGAGGATACAATTCTAAACTGTATGTTGTAGTAGCCCGCGACTCAACTGTAGAGAAAAGGAAAAGAGTCCCTATTATCGGTGAAAACCAACGTTTGGAATTGGTAAAAATGTTAAAGCCCGTAGATGAAGCTTATTTAGGCAATGAAGAAGGGGATATCTTTAAAATTGTAGAGGATATCGACCCTGACATTATAGCTATCGGACCTGACCAAACCCATAACGTTGAAAAGCTGCAAAAGGCGATTGATGACAGGGGTCTGAAAGCACGTGTACAGCGCGTGAAAGTTTATCACAAAGATGAACTGGACAGCAGCTGCAAGATTATCAAAAAAATTAAAAATACTGACTTTGAAGGAAAAATATTAGATAACTGTGAAGATTAAGGAGATTATTAAAATGTTTAAAGTAGCAATTATTGGAGCAAGTGGATATACTGGCGGAGAGCTTTTAAGAATGCTTTTAAACCATCCTGAAGTGGAAATTACCGACATCACTTCAAGACAATACGAAGGAACTCCAGCACATGAAATCCACCCACACATTAGAGATTCAGGACTTGTCTTTAAAAACAAGAGTCCATCTGAGCTGGATGCCGATGTTGTATTTACCGCAACCCCACATGGGGCATCAATGAAAATTGTTCCGGAAATACTTGAAACCAGTGCAAAGGTAGTTGATTTGAGCGGAGACTACAGATACAGAGATACTGCAGTCTATGAAAAATGGTATGGAATGGAACACACCGACAGTGAAAATGAAGGTGTATTCGGACTTCCTGAACTATACAGAGATGAAATCAAAAAAGCCAACCTGGTTGCAAATCCAGGGTGTTTTCCAACCGGTGCAATCTTATCATCATATCCTCTTGTTGAAAATGGCTTGGTCGATAGAATCATCATCGATTCAAAAACCGGAGTTAGCGGAGCAGGAGTAAATCCGTCTGCAACTACACATTACCCTAACATTGCAGATAACGTTAATCCATATAAGATTTCATCACACAGGCACATGTCTGAAATTCAACAGGAATTGCACGGATTTGATGAAGTTAAAGTTTCATTTACACCTCACTTAGTACCTGTAATCCGAGGAATCCAGACAACAAGCCATAGCTTTTTAAATGATGAAAATAAAGATATCACTCCTGAAGAGTTAAGAAAACTATACGAAAAGCAATACTCAAACGAATTCTTTATCAAACTTATGGATGATGGGGAAGTACCTCACTTAAGTTCAGTTAGGGGATCCAACTTTGTTCACATTGGAGGATTTGAAATAGATGACACCGGAAGAGTCGTAATGTTATCCGCTATCGATAACCTTGTTAAAGGCGCATCCGGTCAGGCTATCCAAAACATGAACATTCTACTTGGCATTGATGAGACAACTGGCTTAACTCACTTTGGTCTTCATCCTTAAATAAACGGAGATTGGAAAAATGGCAACATTAATCATGTATTACTCACAGGGAGGCACAACAGAAACAGTTGCAAAAACGCTTGCCGAAAACTTGGACGGAAGTTTACTTCAGATTCATGATTTGAAAAATCGTGACGGATTTAAAAATAGGTTATTGGCTTCCATAAATGCGTTCAGAGAAAACAAAACAGACATTTACCCTGCAAGAGTTGATTTGGAAAATTTTGATACAATATACATTGGAACTCCTACCTGGGCGGGAAATCCGACACCGGCGATATTGACTATAATTGACAGATGCAACTTTACCGGAAAGGATGTTGTCCTATTTGCTACAATGGACAGCAGTCGAGGAGACAGCAATATTGCTAGACTTGAAGAGAAAGTTAAAATGCGTGGGGCGAGAGTCATTGAAAGTTTTACAATTGCAACTAAAGGTAAAAGCCCTGAAAAATTAGTTAACGATACCGAAGCAATTATTGAAATGAAAGACTTAAAAATGTATAAAAGGTAGATAAAATTGACAAAAAACAAAAAATCAGAATTAAAGATTAAAGCTATTGAAAATGGGACAGTTATTGACCATATCACTGCCAATAAAGCTCTACACATTCTTAAAATTTTAGATCTTCCTGATGCTGAAACACATAATGTCACAGTGGCCATGAATGTTTCATCTGCCGAAATTGGCAGAAAGGATATTGTAAAAATTGAAAACAGAGAATTGGATCACAAAGAACTTAATCAAGTTGCATTAATTGCTCCTAAAGCTACAATCAACATCATCAGGAATTATGAAACTATCAAAAAAGACAAAATCATACTGCCGGATAAGATTACATCAATCATAAAGTGCACCAATCCAAAATGCATTACAAATTATGAAAATGAGCCGATTACACCAATATTTAATGTTATCAATAAGTATCCGCCAGTTGTCAGATGCCATTACTGTGAAAAACTAATAAACACAGAAGATATCGACAAACAATTCGAATAATCTTCTTTATCTATTTTTTAGATAATCTGCCAGTCTTTTAGATAATGCCAGAATTGTCAATATTGGTGGCTTTCCAGGTGATATTGGCAATACGCTTGCATCACTTACAAACAAACCTTCGATTTCTGTTTCCTGATTTGAATCAACTATTTTTCCTATTTTAGCTGTTCCTCCGGGATGCGCCCCCCTATAAACTGTAGAACCGATAGTTGATGGGTCAACTCCTGCCTTTTGAAGAATAAAACCTGCAGTAGCCACCCCTTCTGCCAGATATCTGATATCCTGAATGGTGTTCTCTTTTATTACATCACCTTCGCTATCGACATAACCCCTGCAGTCATCAGCTGTTTTGACCATGATACTTAAAATGTCTTTATCGTCAACTTTTTTATCATCAATATTGCCCTTAATGAATGATGAGAAATGAGGAGATAAAACGAAGTTTTTACCTATTACCAAACCCGCCATCTGAACCTCTGTATTGAAGTTAATGTCTTTTAAATATCCTCCAACAGTGACAAAAGGATCAAAGAATATTTCGCTGCCGGCATCTTCAATTCCGGATTGCCTTAAAATCAATGTAGTTCCAATAGCTCCCGCAGATAAAACTACAGTATCAGCATAAATTGATTCTTTTTTATTGTCTTTAATGTAAGAAACACCTTTTACTTTATTATTATCAGATATTACTTCAATTACTTCAGCGTCAGTTATTAATTTAGCTCCAGCTTCAACCGCTTCATCAACAAAGTCCTTTCCTGAAAACTTTGCATCAGCCGGACAACCGAATGCACATCTACCGCATTGAACACAATCCTCCTCTCGAATAGCTTTAGGCATTTTGAGTGTGTTCAAGCCCAATTCACGCCCTGCATCTAAAAATAGCTGTGTTCCTCGGCCAATATGTGAATCATCAAGTTGGTGAACTCCAACCAATTTTTCAACATAATCATATTCCTCAGTTAAATCAATGCCGAATTCGTGCAATTCCTCATCAAGGGCCCTGACCATATTTGCCATGGACACGATTGTTGCCCCACCAATACATGTGGTTGTTAACAAGTCTACAGAATCATTGTATTTATCATAATAGTTAAATGCTTCACCAGATTTTATATAAGGTCCTTTCTCAATAATAGTAACTTGTATGTTTTCTTTTGCTAATTCACGAGCAATTATAGCTCCTCCAGCACCTGTGCCAACAATAATAACCATTCAATCACCAGATTTCAAATTATAATATATCAATTGTTATATTATACTTCAACACATAAATAAATTTTATTATAGATGTACTCCAATATAAATATTAGATTAATAATAATGAGGGATAGAATGGAAGAATACATTGATTTATTCGAAAAAATTATTGCACAAACAATCCCTAAAGTAGATTACATAGACATCAGAGCCGGAAAAAGTGACAACACTTCCATATTGATGAAAGATGGAAATGTTGATGAAATCAACACCGGAATGAGCTTAGGAGCAAGAATAAGGGTGTTGAAAAATGGAGCATGGGGATTTGCATATACTACCGATTTATCAAAGTTAAATGAAATAACAGATACTGCCATCCAATTATCAAATTCACTTACAGGAGACGTCAAGTTAAGCGAAAGTGAAATAATCAAAGATAAGGTGGCTGTTGATGTCAAAATACCTTTTAAAGATATTTCAATTGAAGAGAAAAAAGAAATCATGAAAGATGCAAATGATGCCGCGACAATTGAAAAGGTCAACAGTACTACAGTGAGCTATTCCGACGGTGAAATAAATGAACTGTTCATGAACAGTGAAGGCAGCCAAATTCAGACAATCACAAGCAAAGTGAGAATGGCCTTAAACGCATCTGCAACAGATGGTGAAATTATCCAATTTGGTCATGGAAGCCTTGGAGGAGTTAAAGGATTTGAAGTCATAGCTGATGCAGACATTGAAAGTTTTGGCCGTAGCATTGGTGAGAAAGCTGTCAGATTGCTGGATGCTGAAGCTGCACCTTCCGGAATTTTCCCAGTTATAGCCGACCCTGAACTAACCGGAGTGTTGATTCATGAAGCACTTGGGCATGCAGTTGAAGGCGATTTAATCTTACAGAACGATTCAATACTGAAAGACAAGATGGGTGAACAAATTGCATCAGAAATTGTTAACATATTTGATGATGCAAGCAAAAAGGACGGATTCGGATACTACCCATATGATGTGGAAGGAGTCAAAACCAAACCAAACCAACTGGTTAAAGATGGGAAATTGATTTCCCTTTTAAATTCAAGGGAAACCGCAGCAAAATTGGGAATGAAATCCTCAGGAAATGCAAGATCAATTATTTCAGACCAGCCTATTGTAAGAATGAGCAATACCTATCTGCAACCTGGAGACAATACATTCGAAGAGTTGATTGAAGATATTCCAAATGGAATTTATCTTAAAGGCTCAAGAGGAGGACAAGTGGATACCGGTAAAGGCATTTTCCAATTTAACGCTGCAGAAGGCTATCTAATTGAAAATGGTGAAATTTCAACTCCCCTAAGAGATGTTTCATTATCTGGAAATATCTTAGAAACATTGAAAAATATTGATGCTATCGGGAATGACTTTAAGTTAAGTGTTGGATTTTGTGGAAAGGACGGTCAAACTGCACCAGTAGGCGACGGTGGACCCCACACAAGAATTTTAAATGCATTAGTTGGAGGAATGGGATGATGATGAGTGATAAAGCAGGAGAATATTTAGTAAACATTGCCAAAAAGGCAATTGAACATTATATAGAAACAAAAGAGAAATTAGAAGTACCTGAAGATTATCCGATAGAATTAGATGAAAAATTAGGTGTTTTCGTTACATTGAATAAAAATAATATGTTAAGAGGTTGTATTGGATATGCTGAGCCAATAGAACCTGCAATAAATGCAACAATAGATGTTGCTATTGCGGCTGCATTCAACGATCCAAGATTCAATGCTGTGACTAAAGACGAATATCCTATACTTGATTTGGAAGTTACAGTTTTGACAAAACCGGAACTGATTGAAGTAGCCCATCCAAACCAATATTTTGATGAAATTGAAATTGGAACAGATGGTTTGATTATTCAAAAAGGATATTCAAGAGGATTATTGCTTCCTCAAGTGGCAACAGAAAATCTTTTTACTGTTGAAGAATTCTTAGAACACACCTGCATGAAAGCAGGAATCAGCGCCGACAGCTGGATGGATGAAAGCTGTGACGTGTATAAATTCCAAGGACAAATTTTTAAATAGTATAATGATAATCCTAAAATAGGACAAACTTACCCTTTAAATAATCTATTTAAACTAGTCATCCGGTTTGCCGTATAACTTTAAGAATTCTGCCATATCTGTGGATTGCAATAATGGAATAATCTTTATAATTTCCTCTTCTTTAAAATCCCACCATTTTATTTCAAGCAATTTAATAATGGTTTCCTCATCAAAACGATATTTTATTACTTTTGCAGGACTTCCTACCGCTACGGCATATGGTGGAATATCCCTTGTAACCAAAGAATTTGCACCTATGATTGCACCATCGCCAATGGAAACTCCAGACAATATCTTGGAACCGTGACCAATCCATACATCATTTCCTACAGTTATATCCCCTTTTGAGTGAGGATGACCTTCAATATAACTGAAATTTTCCATTAATGCATTAAATGGATATGTAGTTATGAAATCACCCCTATGATTTCCTCCCAAAAGAAACATGACATCCGCGGCTATTGAAGAAGTTTATTAAATCAAAAAAAGTATTAAGTAAAAATGGCTATCTACTAGAAACCCCCTATCCGTTGAACTGCATCGGCTTTGAGAGATGAGACAGTCAGGAATAATATTTTCTGAATGCATAGGCAAGAATTGATCCTGCAAAATTCTGCAAGACAGAATAAAGCGCACCGGGAACAGTTGCCTGAGACAAGTTTGGAAAATGGGTTTTTGCAAGGCTAGTTGACAAACCTGAATTTTGAAATGCCAGTTCGATAGCTATTGTAATTATCTGTTTTCTGCCCATTCCTACAAGGCGTCCTATTCCAAATCCAATTAGCATTGCAAGGATATATTGTAGGACAATGACAATGAGTATTATATAGGATGAAGTTAAAATAGCTTGTTTATTGGCTCCAATCACTCCTGCAACGATTAAACAAATTACAATAGATGATACTGTAGGCAAATAATCTTTTAATTTTTCACAAAAATTAGGGAATTTGTAATTCAAGATTAAACCTAAAATAAGTGGGACAATCACTATCTGAACAATTGAAATAAACAGGTCAACCGGATTGAAATGAATTTGATTACCTATTAACAATAATGTGATTACTGGAGTTAATATGGGTGAAATCACAGTAGAAACTGCAGTTAAAGAAACGGACAATGCCACATCCCCTTTTGCAAGAAAAGTGATGACATCAGATGCTGTTCCCCCAGGCACAGTTCCAACAAGAATTAGTCCAACTGTCAAAGCAGTATCCAGGGAAAATACACTTGCAAGAATAAATGCCAAAAGAGGCATTATGATATATTGCGCTGAAATTCCAGCTGCAATTTCTTTAGGATTCCTGAACACATTAATAAAGTCATCAACTTTCAATGTGGTTCCCATTGTAAAAAGAACAATACTTAAAAGTAAATTAATAATATTGATGCCATTATATTCACTTAAAACCCATTTAAATGAATTTGGATAAACTAGAGAAATAGCTACCGCCAACAATATTACAATGAAAAAATATTTTTCAATAAATTCAAAAATCCCTTTCATATTTTAATTTTTGTTTTCGAACATTAAAAAGATATTTGATTGTCCTCCAAAAGTGATTTTTTAAGGTGATGGTAATATTAGGAGATTCCATTAATTGTGCTGTTTTTAATTGAAAACATACAGTTAAACATTAAGTTATGAAATTTATCTATTTTTCAGTCACTTTTATATAATTTAAATTAAAAAGTGATACATACATAAAATTGAAAATAACAATGTTCGTTTAAGTTATTTTTAAATGTGAATCCTATTTGATTTGAAAAAAATGGAGTAATTTTATGAACTTATCAAAACTGTTTGAAAAAAATGAAGAAAAAGAATTTGCAACATTTCCAACAACTCTGGAAACATATTCCTGGTATAAACCTTTTTTAATAATAATTATAGCAGTAATAATTGATTTCGTGATATCGTTTGCAGCATTAAAAATTACGGGAGCAAACCCTACTGCAAGTAAAATAGAACAAATTATTTATGCAGCAATTACCATGATTGCATTGATTCCAGGCATTTATATTGGATATAAATTGGTCTATAAAATTCCGTTTTCCACACAGATAGCACCTGTCAGGAAATGGAATTGGAGCATTTACATTAAAGTATATATTATAACTTTAATTGTTTATGGAGCATTACAACTAATACCTATGTTAACTTCAGGAATGCCAAGCATAACCAATACTTCAATTACAGTTCTCATATTGTGTTTGATTTTGCCAATCTTTCAGGGTTTTGCAGAAGAATACTTGTGCCGTGGACTACTGATGCAAACCTTCGGATCATGGTTTAAAATACCTATTGTGGCAATCATCCTTCAGGCAGCAATATTCTCCATAGTGCATAATTACGCGATAATAGCAGCCATAGGAGTATTTTGCGCAGGAGTTTTATATGGTTTGATAACCTGGTATGGTCAAGGTCTTGAATCAGCATCAGCAATGCATGCGGTAAATAATACGTTTTCATTTCTTGCATTGGGAATA
>NZ_JAFRKB010000052.1 GCF_017431965.1 Methanobrevibacter sp.
ACCTTTAATAGTAGTACCAATGCCAGTAGCTCCAGTGTCCCCCTTTGCGCCGGCCGGTCCAGTATCTCCAGTAGCTCCTGTGTCTCCAGTATCTCCCTTAGGTCCTTGTTCTCCTTTCTCTCCAGTTGCTCCAGTCTCGCCCGTGTCTCCTTTACTGCCACTCTCACCAGTTTCTCCCTTATCACCTGTATCACCTTTTGGGCCTGCTGGTCCAGTATCTCCAGTTTCACCTTTCAATCCGGCCAGCTGTTCCGGTGTAAAATCTTCATATGTGAATGCATCACCGGTGTCTCCTTTCTCTCCAGTATCTCCAACTACTCTTCCAATTGCTATCCATTCTGTTTCACTCATTGTTTCCCGCCTCGTGTGTCCATGGTTCTATTTCTATACTTTCAAATTGGATGTGTCCTCCTGCATCATAAATCATTACTGCAGGATAAAATGCATCGAATGTTATCTTATCGCTTATATCTCCTTCATAAGAATATACTGAAGTTGAACCTGCTCTTATTGTTGCTTTAACATATCCATTGTCGTAATATAAATCAAAGTAATAAAGTTGTGAATCAAGTGTCAATTGTCCTGAGCTAACATTCAATTCTTTTACCACATGATCAGATGTTGAATATTTCAATCCTTTCTTACTTGGATATGCACCCAATTCCAAAATCTTACTGTCCCTGTAGTGGCTTAATGATTTTGAATTGACTAAAGCTATTGCATCTCCCCATCCCTGATTGCTGTCCTTTTTCTGATAGATGGCTACTTTCATATGAATTCCATTAGTTCCGCCAATACCTCCAGAATATACTTTAGGTATTGCAATTACAACACTTGAGCTTCCTACATCTTTTGCTAGGTTATATACTTCGGAATAATTTACCTCGCCTATGTTAAAGGTATGTGAAATGCTTGTTGGATATTTTACAATGTCATAACTGTCAGTATTGTAATCCCATGCATAGTCTGAAAAGCTTACAAATGGAACGCAAGTATAATTGACGTTTATAGCTTCTTTTTTCCCGACTTTACAGACAACTGTTCCAGTAGCATCCTGAACATATTGCACAGTAACAGCAGACTTTCCATTGCTGTTGGTTCTAACAACACTATGAACTCCATCAATCCACCAGTCAACCGGGACTCCGGAATCCTGTAATGTTACGCTATATTCGAATCTTCCCGGTGTAATTATTGTTGATTTTACTGTGCTTGATATTGTCACTGCGAACATCAGCACTAATCTTTCTGCCAGTTCAAATATTGTTAATGAGTTGTCCCACCAGATATTATACTCAGTCAGTTTGTTTCTGATTTTTGTTCTGGTTGTTCCAAGTCTTGTGTTTTCTAAATTAGTTAAATGTAATGGTAGTTGAGGGTCATTTTGGGGATGTAGTAATTTCCCAAAATGCATATTTACAAAAGATTATAATGATAACAATTAATTTAAAATTAATATTTAAATTTAAAGTTTAATAATAATTTATTTAAGCGATATCACAGAAATCTGTTATTAACCTAGTCAAATAGTTTTTATTTTGTTACTTCTATAAATTTTTCTAATATTTTTACCATAGCATAAGTATCAAGTTCACAATATTTAAGCAAAGCTTTTCTTATCTCTTCCTGCTCTTCTAAAGATTTATCTTTCAAACTTAAAAAGGCGGCTGATGCTTCACCACCATTATGCACCAAATCAAGATTAACATAATTCAAATCAGAATCATCAGGATAAAGTGCTGGCAATACGTATTTTATTGAATAAGATCCTTTCATTTCTTTTGTATAATAGTTTCTGTTTCTAAAAGGAACCATAAAATCAACCATATTTCCATTAATCCTATCCATTTCATCTTTTAAATCAGGATACATTTCTCCAATCTGTCTGTTTCGTCCGGATTCAAAGCCTTTATTGTAGACAATTACGCTACCGTCTTCCGGTAAATCCTCAATCATGTTCTCAGCAAAGTTTCTAATCAAATTGTCATCACCAACTTCAGCCAAAAATTCCTTATGCTCAAGAGGTCCACCTTCTTTTTTAATGATATGCAATGAGTATTGGAAAGGAATCTGCTGATACGGTTTGGTTCCTTCATATTCAGGTATTGCATACTGACAGGTTTCATAATCAATGAAGTATAAGGGATATTTAAGAGAATCCAACATTTTTTCTATCGCTTCTCTTTCTATTTTAGCTGGCCTGTCATTGAGCTCAAAATCAATTTGCTCCAGGAATTTTTTGTTAATATCCTCATTTTCCAAATCTTTAAATGTAATTTTACCTTCATAATATTTTTCAAATTTTTTAGACCTAAACATTCCACTTATATCAAATACATTAGGCTTAGGTAAATCTCTTGTACAGTACTCCCAAAAAGCACATGAATAAGGATCAAAACAGTATTTGCCAATTTCAGTATCAGGTTCACTATCCTCATCATAAGAGTCCATAAAATTATTAATAAAATCAACGTTATTTCTTATTTCACCTTGTTTTTCTAAAACAGTTTCAGTTACATCCTCTACATTGAATAACTGACTAATATCCAATTCCTTACCTCGGATATACTCCTTGTTTATATAAACTATACATGCTTTTTTAACATTTAAACCACAATTTGTAAGAACCAAGTACTGGTATGAAACATCGTCAACATAAATATCTTTGATTTTAGTGGAGCTTTTAACCTCATAGATTTCCACACCATCTGAATCATTTTTCAAAATGTCCACACTGCAGAAATTGTTATCATAAATAAAGGATGCTTCCGTAATTATATTCGGTTTAGATAAAAGCAGTTCCTGAGTTTTTTCAAGCCTTAAATTAAAATCCTTATCAAATGGAATGTCTTCGTAATCTCCAAAAAGTCCCTTTGCAAGCTCACCAACTTTCCTACCTGTTTCAAAACGAGTTTCATCTGCCTCAGCAGTTGAAACTTCTGCTTTGTATTTGTCCAACCAAAGAATCTTTTCACATTGCACACCTTTGCAGTACCTGGATTTTGATAAGAAAGTTTTATTCATAATGTAGCTCCTTTATTAATACTTTATAATAACTTTTAAAAATAAATTTTGCCTGCATTAATTTTAAATAATTCTGATACATATTGTTAATTATATAAAATAATTTATTGGATTGAGAGTTATGAACTTAAAACTAAACAATATTGGCCCAATCAGCCAGGCAGACATCAGCATAGCCAAAATCAACTTAGTTGGTGGGGCTAACTCAAGCGGCAAATCAACAGTTTCCAAAATATTGTATTCATATCTGAAATCACAAAAGGATGATGAATCCCTTGAATATCTAATGGACAGTGAAGGCATCACAGACTTTAATGATTCAGACATTTCGTTTAACGTTAATTTTAATCCGGAGGAAGTTTTTTATATCGAAAGCATTTCCATGCTGGATTTAAAGGATTTGGAGATTTTAAGGATAGATCATATTAAAACCATCAAGGATGCATTGGAAAGTGATGGAGATTCACAAAATCAAAAAATCAATGAAATATTATCCAAAATCCAGGATATCATAAAAAAGGATTGTTCAAAAGCAGATTCTTCAGGAATAAAAGAAATTGGAATTATCCAGATTCTGCTTCAAAATGGTTCACTTAAAGAGAACGCCTTTTTAATCATTGATGAGCCTGAGGCAAACCTTCATCCTTCATGGCAGATTAAGTTTGCAGAAATCTTAGTTTTACTTGTAAAAGAACTAAACATCCATATATATCTAAACTCCCACAGTCCAATGTTTATTGAAGCAATTTCACTTTACACCCAATATTATGGCTTATTGGATGAAACCAATTTCTATTTAACAGAAAATATTGGGGATAAGTTTAATTTTAAAAAAATCAACCCCAAAAACATGGGTGCGGTTTATGAAAACCTCACAAAGCCTTACGATGAGCTGGATAAACTGAAAGCGGAAATCCTTTTCAAGGGGTGATTGCATGTCTTTAACCAAAGAGGAAACATTGTTCATTGAATTTCTCAACTCATTTCCCCAATTCTATAAAAAGGCCCATGTAATAGCCGAAAACTCAAAGGGAGTTTCAATCCTTCCTATGGATGAAGGAAAAAACGAGTTCAAGATGTATTCCTTGGATGAAATTTGCCATTCATGTGAAATATTCAGACAGGGCAGAATATTAATCACTCCAAAAACCACAGATGCAATCTGGTATAAAAAGGAAAACGACAATTTCTTCATATTTCTCATTGAATTCAAGGGAGATTTTTTATTCAAAACCTCAAGCAAGTGCTCTTTTGTAAATGTCGTCGACTCCCTGAAAAATAAAAACGAACAGTTTAACCAGGAACTGTCAAAAGAAATAAACCAACTGGACAAGATTCTTTCCAAATATTCGGATAAGATGCTCAACGGCCTTGCCGCAAAGCCTTTGGAAACAGTCACAATAGCTCTGCCGTTGATTTATGAAGAATATTATGAGAAAAACAAAGACAAAATTGAATATTTAAACATTAAAGATTTCTTAAGCAATTCAAGAATAATATACAGGGTAGTTTCGATTTCAGAAAACTACGAGCCCAATCGCCAGCGCTCAAGGGGAAAGTCATACAGGAACTCCAACATGATTCCTTCAATCTGCAGAAAACTGGCCCAGGAAAGGCACGACCATGAGCTTGACTCTTCATACGAATCAAGCCTTGAAACCTACCACAGAAGATATGAAAGGGCGGGAATCGTCTACAGCGCCGGCTTTGTTGATAATATCGCTTTCAACAATTTCATCGAAAACTACTTGAAGTGATAACAGTTAAAATAATATCTTTTTTGAGGAATAAACATGATAACATGCAGTGTTTGCGGACATTTGAACAGCCCCGAGAGGGTAACTTGCGAGGAATGCGGGTCTGATTTGTCAGACAGCTCAGATTGGGATGATGAGTATCTTTTTGAAGATGATTAGATGATGGTAATGTTTGGATTTGGACTTGAACTTAAAAGATAATGTCAATCATATCACCATTTTACATCCAATTCAAGCTCATCAATTATTTTATCCACATCAACGAGGTCAAGCTGCAAATCAAAGACAATGTCGGATAAATCAGGATTTTCATGAATCTTGCAGTATTCAACTATCTCCTTTTCCATTTGCGATTTTGGTATGTCCCTAAGCGTCATTTCCCTTTGGAAGTTTTTGTCAAAATCCCTGTTGAAATATGATGTTCTGGCGATTAAATTAATTGCGCTATTGTAACTCATTTTATCATACTTTTCATTTGAAAGCTGTGGAAAGAGTACAATAGGGCATAAAATATCTTCAATCAGATAGCCAATGTTTTCATATATTTCATTGAAATGGTTGACAATGCCGTTGAAGAACACTTCATGAGAAACGCAAACATTGACCAGAAGTTTGCTTTCAGTTGTCCATTCAAGCTCATCGCATATTTCCAGTGAAAACTCGCTTTCAGGAAAATGTTTGATTAGATGAGGCTTTATTGCCTGTAAAATTTCAGGGGCATTTTCATTGTTTTTGATGAATTCGGCAATGCTTTTTTCTGGTGAAATCAGTTTGAAATTCATTTTTTTACCTCATTTTGAAAAATTGTTTTTATCATATAAAATTGACTTAAACAAATTCAAATCAGTTTGTTTTTCAATTAAAGAATAATATGCCTCTAATAGAATATAAAATTATCCTTTAAAACAGTTACAATTAATCAGGTGAAAATAAATATTCAAATAAAATAATAAATTGCTATTTGTCAATCCTTTTTAAAATCTCCATTGCCAGCGGAGTGTTTTGATATATCCTGCCCTTTCGAGCAGACTCGTTGAGGCATATCACAAGATCCCTTTCCTTAAGGTCACGAAGCGCATTGGATATCTGTGTGGTCCTAAGACCAGTTGATTTTGCAATTTCGGAAGGCATCAGAAAATCAGAGTCAAGGGTTTTGAGTGTAAGGTATCTGGTCTGTGAAACCTTGATGTAGCCGACCAGCTCCCACATTTCATCTTCCGAAAACTTTCTCATCATACCTAAATATTTCTTCTAACTTAAATACAAGCTTATATATCAGATTATTTACTCATATTTCCCATTAATTAACTCATATACATTATTATTAACAACTTTTATATAACCACTAATATCAACTATTATATATAAGTAAAGTAAATAGCAATATTATCGGTGATATCATGCAGACAGGTGTGACAAACAATCATTTCAAAATGATAATAAACGAAGTTCAGGGTTATATGGATAAGGATGAGGATGTTCCTCAGGAGCTCTTCATAGATTTTGTGGGCGAGCTCAAGTATACCAATCTCCTGCTTCCGGCAATTATGGAAGGCGACGATTTGATATTTGAAAATCTCGTCTCTGATGAGGATGAATCAGCAGTGCTTGGCCTTTATAGTGATGACATAGAATTCGAAAGTCAGGTTGACCCGGAATATGAGGCGATTCCAAACGAAATAGAATACTATGTCGAGCTTGTAAACGACCAGGACCTTGACGGCATACTGATTGACCAGGGAAGCCTTGATTTCTTCATAGGAAAGGATCTTTTAAACAACATGCCTTTCGGCCCGGAAATTGAAATCGACGATGACGTTGAAGGATACACACCGCAGGAACTTTATGATATTGCCAAAAATGCATCAAACGATTCACTTGTCGAGTTCATTAAATCAGGCAGCACCAAGTTCGAGGACCTGATGCTTGAGCTTAAAGAATCATCACTTCTCAATGTGGTTGCATGCGATGAGGAAATAGAATCCGAAAGCGGAATAATTCCAATCGATGAGATTGAAGACTATGAGCTGTGCACCACAGGCGACGATGCCGACGAATACGGAATACTTTTCACAGATATTTCTGCGATAAACGATACCAAAGGGGAGGGAAACTTCTACTGCCAGATGACACTTCTTGACGATTTCATTGACTTTGTCCTTAGAAGCGACATGGCTGGAATAATCATAAATCCGGGAATCGACGATTATCTCATCTCAAGGGAATACCTCATCGAGGCATTCGGAGGGCTGACCTACAGCAATCCGAAGTTCAAATATGCCCCTGATTACATGTTTGTCCTATAAGTTATGTCAGCCCACAAACACCTCAGACTGGTCATTGAAGACATCCATGCAAACGGTGACAGTCTCACAAAGGATCTGCTTTTAAGACTGATAAATGAATTCAGATATTCCAATCTGCTCATTCCGGCCAAAAAGGAAAACGGAACCCTTAACTTCATCATATATGATGATGAGGATGCAAAAATCACGCCGCTTTTCACAGACAGGGACGAGTTTAGAAAGTTCTACAAGGCAGATGACATAACTGCTCTTGAAAATTCCTTTGAGCTTTACCAAAACATCATCAAGACCACAGATATCGAGGGATATATCCTAAATCCCGCTTCCGAAAAGTATCTCTTTACAGAAAGGTTCATTTTGGGAATAACAAACATTCCGAAGACTAATTTTTACACGGCAGAACCATACACAGAAAGCGAACTGACTGATATTTATAATGCAATAGACAACAGCAGACTTGAGGATTTCATCCAAAAAAGGGAAAATGTCGGCCATTACGAGGCACTTTTTGAATGCCTGTCCTGCTCCACACCGTTGGCGCTGATGCTTTCCTCACAAGACCTCTCACAACATTTCAAAAACGGAATAATATCAATGCAGGAAACAGGACCCCTTGCCCGGATGCACACGGACAATATCGGCGGCGAGTATGCAACCATTTTCACCTCAAAGGATAAGCTCAGCCAGGTCGAAACCGATTACTTCAAGTACGCGCAGATTGTCAACGTTGCAACTTTTGTCAATTTTGTTTTGACAGAAGACATGGACGGCATTGTGATAAATCCCGAAAGCGACAACGTCCTCATTCCGAGAGGCGAACTTCTCAAATACTCCCTGGGTTTCGAGAAGTTTGCAAACGACGAGAGGCTGTCAACTTCTATGTTTTATCTGTTTGAATTAATCTAAAATTTTAATAATCACAAAAGCCATAATTATAACTATGTCTGAATTGTCAGAGTTAATTGAAATTAACAGAAACATTGAAAAGCAAAATGAGGAAATAATTCGTCTTTTAAGGATAATTGCAGGAGAAAAGGATTCTGCCTACGAAACTCCGACAGTCGAAATTCCATACGTTTCCATGCCGTCACAGGATTTTGCCCTTGAGGATGCTGATGGCGATTTATTGGATACTTCACTTGATGTCGGTGAGGTGCTGTTCATCGAGGATAAAAACATATTCAAATTAAGTGTCAGAAATAATGAAGTAAGCACCAATAATTTGACAGGTTCGGATGATCCTAGTGATTATTCTTTACAGGAATTTGTAGCAAATGAATCCATCAGATTAAATCAGGAAGTTTCACCTTCTACAGTTATACTCTCCAAACAACAGGCAGAAAGTTTGGCCGAAACATTAAAGATCATTGTAATGCAGGGTGCCAAAAGGGTCTATGTGTCAATATTTTCAATGGGCCAGCTTGTGGGAGCGCCTCAGGAGCTGATGGATTTCATAAAGGTTGACTTTTATAAAAACGAGGAAGACTTGATTAACAAGTTATTTGAAACAGGTGATTAGATGACTAAATTCTGTCCGGCATGTGGCGAAGCGCTGATAGATGATGCAAAATTCTGCAAAAGTTGTGGAGCAAGCCTCAGCGGCGCTGTGAATAGGCAAAGCGTGCCTGAAAGGCCATTGGTAGAAAAGTCCTATACTGCAATAACAGTCATAGGTTATATTCTTGCGTTTCTGCTTCCTCTTCTGGGAGTGATTTGCGCAATATACCTTTTGACAAGAAAGGACTCAGAAGATGCAAACAAGCACGGGAAATATATGATAATCGTTGCGGTTGTCATATGGGCAATATCATTCCTGATGGTTATGGGATAACATAATTTATCGATGATTAGCATGTACTCAATTGATGAGATAGGAAAGTTCAAAGAAAGCGACACAGAAAAGCTTGCGCTTATAGAGGGTTTGCTGGATGAACGCGTTAACCATTCCAGAATTCATGAGCTTCACAGCCCCGTTCTTAAAAAAATTGAATTTGCTGAAAAGCTTGAGAGCTTAACAACCTGTGACATGGCGGTGTCTTCAAAATTCTGTCCGAAATGCGGCCGCAGCTTTGATGAGGATGAAAACTTCTGTCCGGACTGTCTTGTAACCCTTAAAAGAGTTTCAGATAAACCAGACATAAAAAGCCTTGATGCTTCACCAGATTTGACATTTCCCGGCAAGAATGATTACGCAAACATCTTGAATCCGGAATGCTTTAGGCAGATTGAAGAGTTTGACTTTTCAATGGATGATTTCAAAAGCGTTCTTTTTTCAATCAAGTCCCAGGCGTTTAAAAACATGGACGGACTCATCAAAGACAATTCAATCGATCTGGAGGATTTGGAAATTCTTGACAGGGTGATGCTCTTTGCCAAGTCATTTGTCCGCGTTGAGTACAAGTCATACGGCCAAACCCTGGGATATTTTGAGCTCAACAAGATCTTCATTGACGACAGGCAGCGCGACTCCCTTCAGATTACAACGCTGATTCACGAACTCACCCACTTTTTGATAAAAGAGATTCTTGTAGGCGTAATCTGCAAAATCCTTGATTGCAGTAAAAACAGACACATCGAATCGGTCGTTACATATATACTGAACTACTCACAAGTAAATGGGCTGATTGATGAATATGCAGCCCACAGCGTTGAGGGAAGATTTACGGTATTCGGCTATCAGGACTACTCATCATTTCTCGCTCTTCAAAAGGACATGGATGCTGAGCATGTCGATATAGCAAAAACAATCGGAAACACATTTTCGATTTACATAAAGGACATGCTTGAAGGATTTCTCGACAGCGACGCAAGACACGAAATCAAAACACAGTTTCTAAAAGATACCATCGAACAGCCAAACTATGAGCAGCTCAGGCATGAAAACTGCAATAAGCTGTCCGATGAAGGATTCATAAAGGCAATATGGCTGATTTTAAGTGAAATTGAAAACGCCGATGCTAATAAAATAAGGGATATTGAAATGGAATTCCAATCAAAAAGTATTTTGTAGAATAGTTCAATATATAATCTCATGAACTATAAGGAAAAATTTCTGGAAATGGAAAGGGAATTTGCAAGGGAATACTCAAGAGAGCCGATTGAAGATATCAGCGAAATGAAGCTAACCTTCTTTTTTAAGTTCCAAATATTTGAACCGTGCAAATACGTATCTGAAGATGATGAATGGATTACATTTCTGATACTTCCGCCTGATGATACTCTTGAAAGCCAAATCATGAGCCTGAGAAAGGAAGAAATAGTCAGTTTCGGAATTTTAAACGAAAATAACCTTGCTGAAACCAATAATGTGGTTACCGAAATCGAACCTGAGAGCCTGTATCAATGAAGGAAGTAACAATAAGCGATGATTTTGATGTTGATGTGCTTTCCGATAAAATCAACGGCATAATGTCCCGCTGGTCAGCACATCTTCTTGACATAAACGGCCCCGACTGGGCTATATATGACTATGAAATGGATTTGAAATACCTGATTCATTTCAACGTCGATTTTAATGATTTGGAGACAAGAATAAAGCTGGAAGATCTGAAGCTCAACATCATACACCACATTGAATCCCTAAGGGATGAAACCGCATACAGGGACAACCTAATTAATGCCGTATTTTTATAAAAAAAAGAAAAAAAAGAAGAATTAAATCTTATTTAATTCTTGTATTGTAATATCTCACGCCGTCACTGTCATAGGTATACCATCTGTTGACTTCTTCATCATATTTTTCACCGATAACGGTTACATATGAGTCGGATTGAGGATTGTATACTTTATAGGTATTGTTTTTGTTTTGAGTTGTGTTATTGACGGTCTTGGTTATATTGGTATTGTTGACTACTTTGGTAGTGTTGTTTGTAATGTTGGTTAAACCGTCAGTCACGTTTTTAAAGTCATTTGCTTGGTTTGAGAAAACAAAAATTCCAATAACGGCTATTATTAAGACAATAATGGCAATTAAGATTATGTTTTTAGTTTCCATATTATCACCTTGTTAATAGTTTATTCCTTTTAGTATTTAATCACTAACGTCATAGTCATCGATTATCATGTAGTTGAATTCAGGATATTTTGCCTTGAGTTTTTCTGAAATCTCATCCTTAACCTTTTGCCTGTCGGCATCGAAGTCAACGATGATGTCAAAAGTAATAAGCTTCTGCTCTTCAAAGACGATGAACCCGTGAACCTCAAGGACTTCCTCATATTCTGAAGCAATCCTTTCAAGCTCATCCCTGATTTCTGCGTATTTGTCGTTTCTTGCATAGATTCCGACTGTCAGGATGATTGAAAACTCGCTGTATATCTTTTGCGCAATCATTCTTGTTAGGTTGTGTATTTCAAGGGCTGTAAGGGTGTCGTCAACCTCCACATGGACTGAACCCTGCATGCTTTCAGGCCCGTAGTTGTGAAGGGTCAGGTCATATGCCCCGTAGACTCCCGGAAGTTCACATATGGATGATTTGATTTTTTGTGAGAGCTCAGAGTCAACCCTCGCTCCGATCATGCTGTCTACTGTTTCCCTAAGCATGTCTATACTTGCCTTTATGATTACAATTGAAATTATCACTCCCAATATTCCCTCAAGGGATATGTGCCAGAATATGGAGACGATAGCTGCAATCAGTGTTGAAAGGGAAAGGATAGCATCGAAAAATGCATCGCTTCCGGATGCGACAAGAGCCTGTGAATTTATCTCCTCTCCCACATTTTTGACGTATTTTCCAAGGACGAACTTGACGATTACCGCAACTGCAACGATTATGAGCGAAACGGTGGTATATGATGTTACGTCAGGATTGAATATTTTGGGCCAGGACTCCATAAGAGCAGTAATTCCCGCCCAGAGCACAATGGCCGCAATTATTACGGATGAGAAATATTCGATTCTCCCGTATCCGTAGGGATGGTCCTTGTCTGGCGCCTTTCCCGCAAGCTTTGTTCCTATGATTGTAATGATTGATGACAATGCGTCGGTAAGGTTGTTTACGGCATCCAATGTAATCGCAATTGAGTTGACCAGTATTCCGATTGTTGCCTTGAACGCCACAAGTATGAGATTTACGACAATTCCGATAATGCTTGTTTTTACTATTTTTTCTTGGCGTGACATATGTATAACTATAGCGGAAATACATAATAAGTTTGTTCATTTTTGCTTTAATGCGCAAGAGGATAATCTTTAAGGGGACATGTTTCCTAGATATGCATTTTTGAAAAACGATTTTAAACATCTTTTAATTTTATACAAATTATTATTGAAAACATTTATATATTTTCGATTTTATAATAATATCAATCATATCAGGAAGTGTAGATTATGTCAATATATGATTTTGAAGTAAAAGACGGTGACGGAAACCCTGTCAGCTTAAGCAAATACAAAGATAAGGTTCTCTTGATTGTAAACTCAGCAACCAAATGCGGATTCACACCGCAGTATACCCAACTGAACGAGATTTATGCCGAGTTCAACGATAGAGGCTTTGAAATCCTTGATTTTCCATGCAACCAGTTCGGCTCACAGGCTCCGGGATCCACTGCTGAAATAACAGAAGTCTGCCGTTCAAAATGGCTTGTTCCATACACCATTTTCGAAAAGATTGACGTCAACGGCGAAAATGCAGACCCGCTTTTTGAATACTTAAAGCAGGAACAGCCTTTCCGTGAAATCACAGGCAAGGGATCTACAAAGTTAAAGCTTGTGCTTAAGGCCGTAGACAGGCACTATAAGGACAATGATGACATCAAATGGAATTTCACAAAGTTTTTGGTTGACCGCAAAGGCAATGTCATTCAAAGATTTGAACCTACAGAAGACCTGGATGACGTCAAAAAGGCTATTGAAGCCGTTTTATAATTCATGACAATTTGTCATGATTTCTATTTTTTCATATTACCTAAAGCAATAAAAATTAATAACCATTAAACCAATATATATTACTAGTGGTTTATATGCAGCTGAGACAAAAGATTCGAAACATAAGGGATTGCTATGACAACACATCAATCTATGATGCCTACTACAGTTCACCGATTGATGAAAATCTCATATATTTCGAGTCCAGAAACGGCCGTGACTTTACCGGAAACATCTTCAGAATAATTGAAGAGCTCTCAACCGGTGCCTACGGCGATTATAAGATATGCGTATATGCAACCGAAAAGGTAAAAGCAAGGATACTTGACTTTAAGAAAAACTACAATCTCAAGATTGACAGGATTTTAACCTCAAAAAAGGATGCTGCCATCGCACTTGAAAAGGCAAAATACGTTTTCACCGATTCGGGAATCCAAACCAAATATGTAAAAAGGGAAGGCCAGATATTCGTCAACACATGGCACGGAACTCCCCTGAAGCTTATGGGAAGCGACAACGTATTTGAAGTTCCCGCCCTGGGTTTTATCCAGCATTCTCTTCTCTCTTCAGACTATCTATTATATCCGAATGAGTACATGTGCCAAAAGATGACCGAGGCATTCATGATAGAGAAGATATATTCGGGAAAGATCCTGCTTGAAGGATATCCGAGAAATTCCATCTTTTTTGATGAGTCCCATGCATCATCCCTTAAGGATAAATTGAATCTGACAGATAAGGAAATCTTCATCTATATGCCGACATTCAGGGGCATCGTCACAGACAGGGATGATGAAAAGCAGAGGGATGACGTTGAAAGTTATCTTTTTGAAATCGACTCAAAGCTTGATGACAGTCAGGTGCTATTTGCAAAGCTTCATGCATATAATGAATCGCAGATTGACTTTAACAGATTCAGCCATATAAGGGCATTTCCTAAGGGCTATGAGATATATGAAATCATAAATATGGGAGATGTTTTGATAACCGATTATTCAAGCGTATTTTTTGATTTTGCAAACACTTCAAGAAAGATCATTATCTTCAATTATGACGAAGAGGACTATCTCTCATACAGGGGATTTTACTTTCCTCTCGATGACCTGCCGTTTCCTAAGGTGCGAAACGTCGATGATTTGATAGCTGAGATGAACTGCCCTAAAGAATATGACGACACACAATTCATAAAAAGTTTCTGCAGCTATGACAGCATAAACGCTTCAAAAAACATCTGCAGGCATATTTTCAAAAATGAGAATGTATGTAAAGAAATCCGATTAGCCAATGAAAATCCCAATATCCTGATTTATGCAGGCGATTTAAGTGACGGCAAGATAACTGATTCAATTATTTCATTGCTTGATAAAGCCGACAGGAAAGCCAATAACTTCTTCATCACATTCAAGCCTTGGGATGAAAACATCAAGAAAAACTTCAAGGATATATTGAACATGTTTCCTCGTGATGTTGAGTTTCTGCCGTTTAAATCCAATCTTATTCCTACAATCAGAGAAAAGATGGATTATGACAAGTTTTTCGAAAATAATTCCACAAATAATATTCCGGATTCACTGAAAAGACTGTTCAAAAGGTCATACGATAAGCAGTATGGAGCTGTTGACTTTGACTTTGCACTTGACTTTTACGGAATTGATTCAGACGTCTCCATGATACTTGCAAGCTCACAAAACAGCATAATCTGGCTTCACGACAATGCATTCAACACTAATCAGAACCCCAATGTCATAAGGGAAATCCTAAATTCCTTTGATTTGATTGTCACAGACTCAGATAAATTGGCTGAAAAATTATCTGAAATCACTCAAAACGGCAAAAACATTGAAGTTTTCAAATCCGATTGAAAATATTCTTTTTTTAATAATTTTAAATAAATTCGGCATTTTTTCCTAAAATTAAATTAAATTTTTATATTAAAATAAACATATTTTTATTATATTAGGCATGTTCAGGAGCATATAAATGAAAACGAGAATAAGTGTAATCATCCCGGTATATAACGTACAGGAATTTTTAGAGGAATGCATAGATTCGGTATTGGCCCAGACCATAAATGACATGGAACTGACTGACGGCTATGAAAGAAACCTTCAGATTATTCTGGTCGATGACGGATCAACCGACCGCAGCTCAGAAATTGCCAAAGGATATGCCTGTGAACATGAAAACATCGAGTATGTGCATGAGGAAAACCAGGGACTGGGACATGCCAGAAACTACGGATGCGAATTTGCCATCGGGGATTACATAATCTTTCTTGATTCAGATGATATCGTTCCTCCAAATGCCTATGAATGGATGTATACTGCCGCCTTAAAAAACAAAAGCGACATGACAATAGGCAATGTATGGCGTTATAAGTCCGAAAAGGCTTTGATGTCCAATATCCATCAGGTTGCATTCAGCCATAATAAGGAAGTTACACACATTACTGAAACTCCCGAACTTTTCTTTGATACAACCGCATGGAACAAGCTCATCAGGCGCAGCTTCTGGGATGAGCATGGCTTCAGGTTTCCTGAAGGGATATTGTATGAGGATATACCTGTAACCATACCTATGCACTTTCTGGCAAATAACGTTTCAATCGTTCATGAGAACTGTTATCTGTGGAGAATCAGGGAGGGCATCTCCAAATCCATTACCCAGACAATATCAGATTTAAAAAATCTCTCAGACAGATTGTTTGTAATGCGCGAAATCGATGATTTTTTTGACAAAAACGTTGACGATGAAAAACTCTTGCATGTAAAGAAAATCAAATGGCTCAAATTTGATTTGATGATTTTCATCAATAAACTGAAAAGCATCAGTGAAGATGAATCAGAAGAGATTATTTCAATGCTTAAGGAGTATTTCAATAATAATTTCTCTCATGAAGATTTGAAAATTTTAAATGAATTCAATAAGTTGAAATATGAATATCTTTTGGGTGATGAGTTTAAAAAATTGGTTGATTTGCTCAACTTCCAGACAGAAACGTTAAATGTAACTAAAGTTTATAAAAAAGATAACCATGTAATGTTTGATGCAGATGAGAGAATATTTAAGAAATCCCCTTTCTATATAGATCAGTTCATAAGGGAATCCCCAAGCTTTAAATTTATTCAAAGCGCTGATTTTTGCAAGGATGATATTGAAATTAAGGGTTTTTGCGTTATTCCTGGTTTGGAGATTGATGATTTTGGTGATAGAAACTACAAATTCACTCTCCAAAACAGCACAAGCAGAAAAAGGATTCCCCTAAAGCATGAGGATGTCAAGACTGGAGATTTGACTTCCTATGATATCCGTTACGGAAGAAGATTTTCATATAAGTCCGCAGGATATAAGGTATCAATCCCTTACAGCGAACTTTCAGATAATCCTGATTTTGCAGGCGAAAACAGGATTTTGGTATCATTTACCCAGGACGGCATAAATGAGAATTTCTTTGCCTGTTCAGAAAAAGATGATATTCGTGATGAGACTGATATGCATGCAAATATATGCAATGACACCTATTTCCGATTTAGATACACTCTTAGAAATGAGGTAATTATTGAAGTCATCCCCCTTGAAGACAGATGTGATGGGATAACCATGGAGGATAACAGCATCTGCATTCACACGCAGGATGATGATGAGCTGTCTGTTTACTATAAAGCCGATTCCATTAACGATGAGGCAAAGATTCCATTGGTCTATGACGCAGATAAAAAGTGTCATAAAATTGACATTGACGAATTGGGAAATCTTGATGGAATCATAATTAAATCCAATGGTAAACCGCTTATCTACAAATCAAAAGAAGTCTTATCCCTACACTCAAATAAGGGCCAATGCATCATTGATGCGACTAAGGACTACTATTTGAAAATTTCAAAATATGAAAACACATCAGAAATTTATGACATTAAGGGAAAGAATGGTTCTTACGAATTTACTTCAAAGCTATACTCCTCAGGCAAACACGGAAATCTAAAATCCGCTTCACTTTACTTTAAAAATAACTTGAATTGGAAAAATTACATTGTTTCTCGAGGCAAATTTAAGCCTGACAGTGATGAAGTTAAATTCAAATTGGACTTATCCAATAAAAATGTCACAAAAAATTTGAATTTCGGCCCTCACAATATGCATGTTGAATATGAATTTGATGACGGTGCCTTTTCCACTTCCCTGCATTTGATGCGTGAGTTTAAGGAAGTCTACAATAAGAAATACAATGATTATACTGTTCACAGAGCAGAAAAGGGAAAATTCCAAATTCTTGTTCACGAAAAATGGCCAATTCTTGAAGACACTCCCGGCAAAAGATTAAGACATTCAAGAATAACTTATAAAGCATTTCAGAAATTGCCTATGCACAAAAAACGTATTGTATTTGAATCCATGTGGGGTGCCAAATACAATTGCAATCCGAGATATCTTTATGAGTATATTGACAAAAACCATCCCGATTGGGAATGCGTGTGGATCTTGAATGATGAACATGTTCCGGTTAACGGAAATGCAGTTCGTGCAAGAAGGATGTCCATTAAATACTTCTATTACCTTGCAACTTCAAAGTATTTTGTAAATAACGTTAATTTCCATGACCACTATATAAAAAGGCCGGGCCAGATTGAAATTCAGACAATGCACGGAACTCCTTTAAAGACTTTGGGTTTGGATATTCCGAATGAGTTTCCAACCAAGAAACAGGAGGATAAATTCATTAAGAAATGCGGCCGATGGAACTATTTGGCTGTGCAAAGTGATTATGTTGTTGATGTGACTACAGGATGTTATAAGTTTAAAAATGAATACCTCAAAACAGGCTATCCGAGAACAGACATATTATACACTAAAAACAATGATGAAGACATTAGGAAAATTAAGGATAAGATGGGGCTTCCTGTTGATAAGAAAGTAATTCTCTATGCACCTACATGGAGGATAAATAACAAATTCGACTTGATGCTGGATTTGGATTCATTTAAAAAGTCATTGTCCGATGAATATATTCTGATTTTAAGGCTGCATCCGTTTTCAGCAAACGGCTGGATTCAGCCCCCTGAAGACGATTTCATATATGACCTTACATATTATGATACTGTGGAGGAATTATATCTAATCTCTGACATTCTGATTACTGACTACTCATCAGTGATGTTTGACTATTCAATTCTCAACAGACCTATATTCCTGTTTACTTATGATTTGTATGAATATAAAGACAAGCTGAGAGGAACATACTTTGATATTATAGAAAATGCTCCCGGACCGGTTTTATATACATCAAAAGAGGTTGAAGATGCAATTTTAAACATAGATGAAACCGAAGCGGAAACTAAAGATTTAAGAAAGAAATTCCGCGACAGGTTTAATCAATATGAATGTGCCGATTCATGTGAAAAGATATTCAGCAGGGTTATGGGAGACGAAAATGAAGGCATGATCAGTAAAATTTTAAGCAAAATTTTACCATGAGAATGGGAATTTTCAAAATATTAATAATGGTTAAAATGGATATATAATAATATTAGAATACTTGGGTGAAAAATATGAAAGTAGGCGTTATCGGTGCCGGAAGTTTTGGAACAGCCCTGGCACAGACAATAGCTCAAAATGTTGATGAAGTATATTTGTATTTAAGAAGAAAGAATCTGGCAGATTCGATAAATGCCACAGGGATTAACTCTGAATATTATCCCAATACAAAATTGCTTGACAATATCATTGCTACAACCGATTTAAATGATTTGGCAGAGTGCAAAGTAATATTCCTGTCCCTTCCTTCATCCGTTTTCAGACTGATTTTACCTGACCTTAAAGATGTTGTAAGAAAAGATACTATCCTGGTTACAACAGCTAAAGGAATTGAATATCCTTCACTTAAGACCATGGGAAATATTGTTGAAGAGTACTTTGATGATGGCTATGTTGCCCTTTCAGGACCTAACTTTGCTTCGGAAATTGCTTTAAACCTTCCGACAGTTTGCAATATTGCATCCAAAAATGAGCAAAACGCTTTAATCGTGAAAGATGTTTTGTCTACAAAACAGTTTAAGGTCAAGATAATTGACGATGTTATTGGCCTTGAGATTTGCGGAATAATTAAAAATATCAATGCTATCGCCAATGGAATCTGTGAAGGAATGAACGTGAATGAGAATGCAAGATATGGAGTTCTCACCAAAGGATTCTATGACACTATAAACATCATAGAAAGCATTGGAGGCAAGCCATCCACAGCACATGAATATTGCGGATTTGGAGATTTGGTTTTGACATCAACATCCTTTGAAAGCAGAAACCATACATTAGGCATGTTGTATGGCCAGAGACTGATTATCGATGAAAAGGCAAGTGGAGTCGTTTTTGAAGGAAAGAATTCAATCATGGCGATAAAGGACATATGCGACAACAACAATATAGACAGCATAATCGTGAATTTTGTATATGACGTGATTGTAAATCATGCCCCTCCAAAAATCGCCTTTAGAGAATTATGGGAAAATATTGAATAGGTGTGAATGATGATTGGAGTAATATTGGCGGCTGGAATGGGAACCAGACTGATGCCCCTGACAAAGGAAATTCCAAAAGCCCTGCTTGAAATTAATGGCATGACATTGCTTGAGCGAATGATTAGAAACTGCATCAATGCAGGCATATCCGAATTCATTGTCATTGTGGGATACAATAAGGATAAGGTAATTGAATTATGCCCAAAATTGGCTGAAAGGTATGATGTTGAAATCATGGCTCTTGAAAATGAAGACTATGACGTGACAAACACATCCGTTTCAACATATATTGCAAGTAAATTGATAGAAAATAATCCCGAAGACTTCATTCTGGTAAATGGGGATAATGTTGTAGACCCTGAAATAATATCCAGAATCGCCGGATGCCCTCATACTGGAATGATAATTGACAATTACAAAAAGCTGAATGAGGAATCGTTCAAGCTGATTATTGATGATGAAGTATTTAACGAGGACAAATCAATATCCAATGGAACTATCAACTCCATTGGAAAAGGACTGGACATAGCATCATCAAGCGGTGAATTTATTGGTGTTTCCAAACTCATCGCTGAAGACATTCCGCAATTCAATAGGATTTTATCCGAATTGATTGATGATGATCCTCAAAATTACTATGATTTTGCTTATGAAGACTTGAGCAAATTGAATACAATCGATTTTGTCCTGACAAATGGATTGAAATGGACAGAAATTGATGACCATAACGACTGGGAAAATGCACAAAAGCTAGTTGACGAATTAGAAAATAAAAACGGAGAAGAATAATGTACAAGAAAATTTTACTTCCAACCGACGGATCAGGTTATGCAGAACAAGAAGCCGAAAGAGCAACCAAATTGCTTGCAGACGGTGGTGAAATCATCGTCTTATCAGTTGCAGGCAAACTGACATCCTCAGCATTTCAGTCAAGATCCAATGTTAAAAGAGTTAACAAGGGGTTATATCAGGAAGCTGAAGACAATGTCGAACACATGAAAAAGCAGTTCGATGAAAACGTCAATGTCAGGGGAATGGTGGTTGTCGGTTTTCCAGCAGAAACAATCATTGAAGTTGCCGAAAAAGAAAAGGCGGATTTGATTGTCATATCTGCATCAGGAAAAAGCGGACTTCACAGATTCATCCTTGGAAGTGTAGCTGAAAAAGTTCTCAAAACTTCAGAAATCGATGTTTTACTGGTGCCAAACAAATAGGGAGTGTGAAAATGGATACAAGAAAATTGACAATAATAGCTGTTGTAATCCTTGTAATAGCTATAGGCGCTTTCATATTCATATCAACAAACTCCCACAATACAAAGCTTGACGTGACAAGCAATTCCACATTAAAAAGCGGGGATTACTTTACTGTCGTTTTAAAAGACGAGTACCGCAATGTCTACCCGAATCAGGTAATCGACGTTAAGATTTTGGATGATTCCGGTTGGGCAAACCATTACAATGCAACAACCGATGAAACCGGTACCGCCAGAATCGTATTGGGAGTTATGGATAATGGAAACTATACTGTCCATACCACTTTCAACGGAACTATGTTCTTGCACAGCTCAAAGACAGTTTCAAGCTTGGAAATAAATGACGGTTTAAATTAGTTTGATTGGAGAATTATTACATGAATATTACAGTTATTGGAACAGGTTATGTGGGCCTTGTAACAGGGGCTTGCTTTTCAAAGATGGGAAATAAGGTTTACTGCGTAGATATAGATGAGAATAAAATCGAAGGGCTCAAGAATGGGGTTTTACCAATTTTTGAACCTCATTTGCGTACAATTGTTGTGAACTCACAGGAAAAGGGTGATTTGATATTCACTACAGACATCAGGGAAGCCCTTGACGACACCAACATTGTCTTCATTGCCGTTGGAACACCTATGGCCGAAGACGGAAGCGCAAACCTCGAGTACATCTTTTCGGCCGCAACTGACATAGCGCAAAACATAACAAAGGATTCCCTGATTGTAATCAAATCAACCGTTCCTATCGGAACAGGATTTAAAGTCAAAAAGCATATTGAGAACATATTAAAAGAGAACAACTCAAATGTTGAAATAAAGATAGCTTCAAATCCCGAATTCCTGAAAGAGGGAAGGGCGATTGAAGACTGCATGCACCCTGACCGTATTGTGATAGGTGCCGAAAGCGAAGACGTGTTCGATACCTTAAAGGACCTCTACTCATCATTTGTACTGAATCATGACAGGTTCATACTTATGGATGTCAAATCATCCGAAATGACCAAATATGTTGCAAATGCAATGCTTGCTACCAAGATTTCCTTCATGAATGAGATAGCAAACATCTGTGAAGTTACCGGAGCTGACGTTCAGAAGGTCAGACTGGGTATAGGATCAGACAAGAGAATCGGATATGACTTTATTTATGCAGGCTGCGGATATGGAGGAAGCTGTTTTCCAAAGGATGTTCAGGCCTTAATCAATACATCACAAACTCATGGATATGAACCTGAAATCCTCTCCCATGTGGAACTTGTAAACAAAAGGCAAAAGCTTGTACTTGTCAATAAGATAGTAGACAGATTCGGTGAAGACCTCTCAGGTTTGACATTTGCCGTCTGGGGCCTTTCATTTAAGCCGGGAACAGATGATGTGCGTGAAGCGACTTCACTTGTTGTAATATCAGAACTTGTAAAAAGAGGCGCTAAAATCAAGGCATATGACTCCCAGGCAACCGAAGAATTTAAAAAGGCGATTGATGATGAATGTCTCCCTTCAATTGAATTTAAGCAAAGCAGATACGAAGCCATTGACGGTTGTGACGCTTTGATTTTAATCACCGAATGGAAGGAATTAAGAAATCCTGACTTTGATTTGCTCTCAGAAAAACTCAATCAAAAGATAATATTTGACGGCAGAAACATCTATGATAAAAAGATTAGAAATATGGGATTTGAATTATATCAAATTGGATGCTGATGTGGTAAGATGAAAACAGCTGTTTTAATTCCTTGTTATAATGAATCTGCAACAATAGAAAAGGTTGTCAAAGATTTCAGGCAGGTTTTGCCGCATGCTGATATATATGTATATGACAATAACTCAACAGATGGCTCAGATGAGATAGCCAGAAATGCCGGTGCCATCGTCAGATATGAATATCAGCAGGGAAAGGGCAATGTAGTCAGAACCATGTTTCGCGAAATCGATGCGGACTGCTACATTATGGTTGACGCAGACGACACCTATCCCGCAGAAGCCGCAAAGGAATTTGAAAAGCTGGTTTTGGATGGAAAAGCAGATATGGTTATAGGCGACAGATTGTCATCAACATATTTTACACAAAATAAGCGATTGTTCCACAATACAGGAAACAGGATGGTACGAAAATTCATCAATCTCTTTTTCAGAAGCGATTTGAATGACATCATGACTGGAATGAGGGCCTTCAGCTATAATTTCGTCAAATCATTTCCAATCTCCTCAAAAGAATTTGAAATAGAAACTGAAATGAGCGTTTTTGCTTTATTGAACAATTTTAAAATCATTGAAATACCGGTTGAATATAGGGATCGTATTGAAGGAAGCGAATCCAAGCTCAACACCTATAAGGATGGCTATAAGGTCATCATGATGATTATAGCTTTGATTCGTGACGAAAGGCCGTTGTTTTTCTTCTCAACTGTATCTTTAATCCTTCTAATAATTGCGGGAATATACTTCTTCCCGATTTTTTCAATGTTTCTCAAGACAGGCTACGTTTTAAAGATTCCTTCACTGATTGTGATTTCAACAGTTGTCATAGTAGCAACAATAATCTTTTTAACCGGTGTCATTTTGCACGTTCTCAAAAGGCAGCACGCGGACAATCTCGAACATCACCTAATCCTATTAAATGAAATGAAGAAGAAGGAATAGCTTCTTTCACACTTCATTTAAATGCAAAAACATTATATGTGATTTGCAGAATCTTTTTTTAGTTCAATTTTTAATATAAATACATAAATATATTGAATAATAAATTATATTATAGTAGATTTTATCTACAAAAATATAGTTATAACTATTTGGTGTTTTTTATGAATAAAAAGATAGGAATAATATTAGCTTTAGTCGTAGTATCTTTATTGATGCTAGGAACTGCAAGCGCAGGATTTTTTGACTTTTTAGGTGGGGGAGATTCTAATCAAACTGCAAACGATAATGACACTTTAGTTGTTGGATTCGATGCTGAATTCCCTCCTTACGGATATAAGGACGACAATGGAAGCTATACTGGTTTCGATTTAGACTTAGCAAAAGAAGTTTGTGAAAGAAACAACTGGACATTTAAAGCACAACCTATTGACTGGGATGCAAAAGATGCTGAATTAGAATCCGGTTCTATCGACTGTATCTGGAACGGATTTACCATTGACGGCAGGGAAAACGACTACACCTGGTCCAACCCATATTTCGACAACAAACAAATTATTGTTGTTAAAGCAGATTCAGGAATTGATTCCTTAGCAGATTTAGCTAACAAAACAGTTGAAACACAAAAAGATTCATCTGCTTTAGCTGCTCTTCAAGGTGACAACAAAACTATCGCTGATACTTTTGCTACCTTAACTGAAGTGGCTGACTATAACACTGCATTTATGGACTTGGAATCCGGCGCATGTGACGCAGTAGCTATGGATATCGGTGTTGCTGAATATGACATCAAAAACAAAAACAACTCCGACGACTTCAAAATATTGGATGACTACATAACTACTGAAAAATACGGTATTGGATTCAAAAAAGGAAATGACGCTTTAAAAGACCAAGTACAAGCAACTTTAGACGAAATGTTTAAAGACGGTACTGTAGCTAAAATTGCTGAAAAATACGGTATCTCACAAGATGCCCTAATCCAACCATAAAATTATTAGTTTAAAGAAGGGAGAATTATCAAATGATATTGAGTACAGTAATTGAACAATTACTCAGCGGTATGGTTACCTCTATTGAGATATTTCTGCTTACTCTCTTATTCTCCCTTCCCCTTGGTCTAGCTGTTGCCGGGGGAAGGATGAGTAAGTTCGCACCTCTCAGGTGGTTAATGAAAATTTATATCTCAATCATGAGAGGTACACCGTTAATGCTACAGCTGATTGTAGTATTTTTTGCACCTTATTATGTATTTGGAATTAATCTTTCTGCAGATTATAGGTTTATTTCTGTTATTATTGCATTTACCATCAATTATGCGGCTTATTTTGCTGAAATTTATAGAGGAGGAATCGAATCTATCAATAGCGGACAATATGAAGCTGCACAGGTATTGGGATATAGTAGACTTGAAACATTTTTCATAATAATATTGCCTCAAGTATTTAAGGTAATTCTTCCGTCTGTAACTAATGAAGTAATTACACTTGTTAAGGATACTTCCCTTTCATTTGTTATTGCAATTCCGGAGATGTTTACAGTAGCTAAACAGATTGCAGCTGCCGATGCATCCATTGCAGCATTGCTGGTAGCAGGTTTATTCTATTATGTATTCAATGTGCTTGTTGCATTCGTAATGGAATATCTCGAAAAAAGGCTTGATTATTACGAATAGGAGGAATATATATGAGTTTGCTTAAAATTGAAAATCTTAAAAAAAGCTTCGGCGATAATGTTGTCCTGAAGGATATTTCTCTTAGTGTTGAAAAAGGTGAAGTTTTAGCCATTATCGGACCGTCAGGTTCAGGAAAATCAACATTGCTTCGATGCATTACCGGTTTGGAAGAGGAAGACAGTGGTGTAATTGATTTTGAGGGAACATTCGGTTTGGTTTTCCAGAATTTCAATCTGTTCCCACATCATTCAGTAATGAAAAACATTACTAATGCACCTTTAAGAGTTCAAAAAAGAAAAAAGGATGAAGTGTTTAAGCACGCCCGCGAACTTTTAAAGAAAATGGGTCTTGAAGATAAGGAAGATGCATACCCTTGTGAACTTTCAGGGGGTCAGCAGCAAAGGGTTTCAATTGCCAGGGCTTTGGCAATGAATCCGGACATCTTATTTTTCGACGAACCTACCTCAGCGCTTGATCCGGAACTGACAGGAGAGATTTTGACTGTCATCAAAGAGCTTGCGGCTGAGCATATGACAATGGTTATTGTCACACACGAAATGGCCTTTGCCCGTAATGTGGCAGATACAATAATATTCATGGATGGCGGTGTTATTGTTGAGGAAGGCTCACCTGAAGAGGTTTTCTCATCCGAAAACCAAAGGATGAAAGATTTCCTTGGTAAATTTTATGACTAGATATTTTTTCAAATATCTAACTTCTTTTCTATTTTTAATTACATATGAATAACTTTAATTAATATTGTGGATAAAGTATTATTAGTGACAAATCACTGATGGTGTAAATTTTTATGATATGTCCTAATTGTAACAGCGAAAACAATGAGGGTGCTAAATTTTGCAAGAAATGTGGTACTCCTTTAAACAATAAGAAAATGGACCATGGAACTCTCATAAATTCCATGGAAAGTGAAAAATCTGATAATACAACTAAAATTATTATCATAGCTTTGGTTATTGTTGCTTTAGTATTGGCTGGCGCGTTTATCTATCTGCAAGGGTTCGGCAATGGAAATTCACAGTCATCATCAGATGCCGCAAATGTATCCACTGCTGCAACTCCGCAATCATCTTCGTCAACTGCCACACCGCAATCTTCATCAAGTTCCATGAGGATATTGAGCGGCAGTTTTTCAACTGGAAGTGCCGAATCAGATAAGACATATGCTTCAATTTATGTAGGTACCCAGTATTCAGGTCAAAGCGTAATTGTGCAGATTTGGTACAGCAGAGACGGATCAACCCTAAACCACGGTAATATGGTTCCTGTTACCGTTCACTCCGACGGCTACATTCAGGTATCAAGTGCCGATGCATATCATTACTATCCTGATACTGCAAAGATAAACCTGTATGATAGTAATTCAAAATTATTGGATTCAAAAACTGTATATTTAAGTCCAACTAGCGGTACTCAAACATTTAGTTGAGTACTTCTTTTTCTTTTTTTATTAAATTAATTTAAAAAAAATTTTTATATCATCATTTACATATTTTTAATTGTAAAATAGTATTTCCTTGACTCTAAGGGTGTTTAATCATGTCAAATCCGAAAATTTCAGTAATTGTTCCAGTTTATAATGTTGAAGACTACATAGCCGAAACTTTAGAATCCATATTGAATCAGAGCATTATTGATGATATTGAAGTTATAATGGTTGATGACGGTTCAACTGATGACTCAAGATATATCATTGAAAGATATGCCTGGGATTATCCTAATTTTTATGCATATCACAAGGAAAATGAGGGGCTGCCGATTACCAGAAATTACGGATTGAAATTCGCCAAAGGGGATTATATACACTTTTTTGACTCGGATGACTATATTGCCCCAGAGGCATATGAAAAATTGTATGATTTGGCTTCAAGCAATGATTCAGATATAGTAATTGGAAAAACATTAAGGTTTGCAAGATATAATGTCTGGGAAAATGTCCTTCTGTTTAATAATTCATTCATGGGAATCAGCCAAGACATTGACTCGACGACTTTTGCCGATTTGCCTCAAATACTGTGGGATACAATTACATGCAATAAGCTTTTCAAAAGGGAATTTCTGGAAAAAAACGACATTAAGTTTATAAATAAAAGAATACTCTTTGAAGACATTTTATTTTCCCTTGAATCATACATACTTGCCGATGCAATTTCAATATCTAAAGATCCGTTTTATTACTGGAGATTAAGAAATGACAATTCATCCATTACCCAGCAGGAAACCGATGTAAAAAACATTAAGGACAGACTGGAAATTTTGGAATTGTCTCAAAAGATACTTGATAAATATGACGTAAGTCAGGATATACTCAATCGGGAATACCATAAATGGCTGAATCATGATTTGATTTTTTTCATTTCCAGATTTGATTGTTATCCAAAAGAGGATTATGAAGAATTATTTGACAAAATATATCGCATAGTTAAAGTGATGCCTTCCGAATTAATCGAATCTTTAAATTCATACAGGAAAGTTTTGTTTAAAATGGTTCAGAATAATGATTATGATAATTTCATATTATTTGCCCATTTACAGGAAAATTTGCGAGAAAATCCTGTTGTTCCATCCTTCATTGATGATAAATATAAGAATTATTTTGATTTTAAAGAGGATTTGAAAGATGAAGAAGCAATTGTAAGGATAACGCATGTAGACCATGACAAATCCAGTTTAATCATTGATTTCAATGGAATCCTCAATTATCTTGGAGATGAGAAGTATGAAATCTCAGCCAGCCTGGTGGATGTGGAAAATCACTATCCTTTGGAAGTGAAGATGTCCAAAAATCCTCAGATTATTATTCCCCTATCACTACTTAAAGATAAGGAACAATTAATGGTCAAGGTCTGTTATATATTTGATGACTTTACAAAGGAAGCCCTTTTAAAAAATAACCTCAGAACATCATTTAAAGTCGATGATTACTATATTGACTTGAATATCGGTCATGATTCCTATTTGTATATTGACTCAAAACATGATAGCTCAAACCAGATAGAGATTTCAGATATCGGGTTCAACAATAAGGAATTTATTTTTAAAGCCAAATCTGTGAATAAAATTGATCAGATTTATATTCAAAATATTATTGACTTTAACAGATGCTACTATCCGGTAGAATATACTGACAACACTAATGACTTTACGTTTAAGGTCGATTACAATGACTTGTTTAATGGTGCCGTGAAAAAGTTTGAAATCAACTGTGATGAATCGCAGAATTCCATTAATCTGACAAAACCATTCACACATCATAGTATGTCTAACAGTATAAAATTTATGAATATGAGAAATAAGATCTTTATAGAGCATGACATATCATCATATGCCGGTGAAAGAAACAGGTTACTGGAAGAAAATGAAAGGCTGAATAAGAAAATCAAGGAATTCGAATCCAGAAAAGTAATACGAATTGCAGACAAACTTAAATCTTTTAGATAAAAACAGGAATTCTCATGACAAGGATATCAGTAATTTTGCCTGTTTTCAATGGCGAGAAGTATATCAAAAAGGCAATCGATTCGGTTTTAGGCCAGACACTGTCTGATTTTGAATTGATTATAATAAATGACGGATCAACAGACAGTACTTTAAACATTATCAGAGGTTATGATGATGAAAGGATAACCCTGATTAATCAGGAAAATCATGGTCCCGGAAATGCCCGAAACAAAGGCCTTGAAAAGGCGACAGGCGAATACGTGATGTTTCTTGACAGCGACGATTGGTTTTATAATGATGCATTTGAAATAGCTTACAGAAATTCTTTTGAAAATGACACTGACATATCCATTTTCCAGATAATAAAGTATGATGGCAACAACTATTCTCAAAATGACTGGTTCAATCTAAACAATTTCTCAAAGGATTTTGAAAACAGGGTGTTCAATCCCCATGAATGCGGTGATTTTCTATTTGACATATCGGTAAGCGCCTGTCAAAAGATTTTTAAAAGGCAGTTTCTATCCCAAATAGATGCAAAGTTTCCTGAGGGCATATATTTTGAGGACATGCCATTCTTCTTTTATACATTCCTTAATGCAGAAAGGGTATCCATAATAAAAAGGCATCTTTATGTAAGGCGAAAGCATGAAGGCTCAATTACCGAGGCTGTCGACAGCAAATTTCTGGATACCGTTCCGGCCGGCCAGATATTGATGGACATTTTCATAGAAAATGATTGGTATGATATGTATAAGTTTGACCTGCTTGCCTTTAAAATCAATGGTCCTCGATATGCTTTATTGGGCATTGAAGAAAAATACAAAGAAAAGCTTTACACATTAATTAAAAAGGACTACGATGCAATTAAATTAACCCAATATTATGATGACTATCTCGAAAATCTCGGACCTGTAAAAAGGAAATTCTTTTTGGACATCATAACGTCAAATGACTATGAGGAGTTCAAAATCCTGAACCAGACAAAGTCCTCGCCTGCAAAGTAGCTGACCAAAATTGAAGTTATGGATATCACAACATATATTGCTGTAACGGATAATGGAGTGTTTATCAGAAACATCCATAAAAAGACAAGTTCCATCAGGTAAAATACTATTTTTTTCTCTGCAACATGTGAATAGCTGAGCAATCCCAAAAGGACAGGTGTGACTATGATGGCAAGGATATACAATATTGACATTTCAAGGCTTACCAGTCCATCGATTGGCATGTTGAAGAGAAACATGTATAAATACATCTCCAGTACTGTAAGGAAAAATCCCTGAACCGCTCCGCAGATTGCCTGAGCCAAAGTGTGCTTTTCCAAAAGAACCCTTGACCAGATCATTATAGGGTAAAGTATGGCGAATAATGCACCGAAAGGACCCAAAAGCAATATCAATGCACCTACAGGACCGCTCATTCCTGTGGTGTGAACGCTTATTTTCCATTTTAAGGTTATAAGCATCACAATAAATGTATTGACTGCATAACAAAGAAGAAGCAAAGTCAGGAAGTGGTCGACATTAAGCAGCAGGGAAATGAAAAACCCAATCAGATATGATACAACGCCCACTATCAGGGGAGTGAATCTGTCCTGACGGTTTGAGATGTCCTTGTCAGTATTTAATTTTTTAGCCCAATACAAAATGATTGCCATCGGCAGAATTGAAGCGAAAACAAGTGAAATCAACTCGAGAACAATGAATTTGTTTAAACTGAAAACTCCATTTTCATAGGACAATACAATACATATTATCAAAAAAAGAGGTATTGTGATAATCGGAGGATTTGTTATTGTGGATATTGTCTCGGCGATTTTTATTTTGTTCATGTTAATAGTTTATATCCTAATCAAATAAATATTTTTTAATTTAAAATTAACTGTTGCCATTGCAATTGTTGTTAGTGCAACATTTATATACTAGTATACTATAACTATAATAATGAAATCATTAATAGCATATTATTCAAGAACAAGCATTACAAAAAAACTTGCTGAGGAAATTGCAGGCAAGCTGAACGCTGATATTGAAGAGATTGTACCTAAAGTAAACTATCAGGGAAAGATAGGTTATGCCCGTGGAGGAAAGGATGCAATCACAGAAAAGATCATAGACCTTGAGCCTTTAAAATACGATCCCCAAGACTATGATGTAGTTTATCTTGGAACACCTGTATGGGCAAGCAAGGCTTCAACTCCTTTGCTTTCATACATCAAACAGAATGAAGGAAATTTTTCGGATGTCAAGTTCTTCGTGACAGCCGGAGGATCAGGGCTTGATTCAACTTTAGAGCAGATGAAAAAATATGTATCAAAAAA
>NZ_JAFRKB010000053.1 GCF_017431965.1 Methanobrevibacter sp.
TTCGGCCTGAAGGCCATTGGCTTTGGAGCAGAAGGCTGGACTGAAGAGATAAGGCAAAGAGTAGAGGAAATCTTCGGTGCAAAGGCATACAACATTTACGGATTAACAGAACTGATGGGACCTGGTGTTGGAGTCGAATGCAGCGAGCAAAATGGACTGCACATTGCAGAAGATATCTACTATCCTGAGATAATTGACCCTAACACAAAACAAGTACTTGGAGAAAACCAGCCGGGAGAATTGGTTTTAACAAACATCCAAAGGGAAGGAATGCCGGTAATCAGATTCAGAACAAAGGATTTGACAAAAATCACTTATGAAAAATGCGGTTGCGGAAGGACCCACGCAAGAATCAGCAGAATTACAGGCAGGTCCGATGATATGATTAAAGTTAAAGGAGTAGCTATTTTCCCATCACAAATCGAAAAAGCATTGCTTAAAGTCGGTGAAGCAGAGCCTCATTATATGATAATAGTTACAAGACCGGGAACTTTAGATGAAATCGAAGTGAAAGTGGAAGCATCACCAAACATTTTCTTTGACGGAATAAAGGAAATGATGGCAATTCAAAATAAAATCGGAAAATCAATTGAAAATGAAACAGGAATCAGAGTGAAAGTAACTCTCGTTGAGCCAAAGACCTTACCAAGATTTGAAGGAAAAGCAAAAAGAGTAATAGATGAAAGGAATTTAAATTAGGTGGGAAAATGAAAATCAAACAGTTATCAATATTTTTACAAAACAGAATGGGAAGCTTATCAAAACCCCTTGAAGTGCTAAGCAGTGCAGATGTAAACATCAGGGCGATGTGTATGGCAGATACTTCAGAATTCGGCATTTTAAGATTGGTCGTCGATAATCCGGAAAAAGGAAAAGAAGCTTTAGAAGAGAATAATTTCCTTGTTAAAATCACAGAAATCATCGGTGTTGAAATGAACGATGCACCTGGTGGTCTTACAAGTGTTTTAAAAGTAATTAAAGACAATGAAATCGATTTGGAGTATCTTTACGCATTTACTCATGATAAAGTGGGAAAAGCTATCTTGCTACTGCATGCAGACGATATTGATGAGCTGATTTCTGCTTTACAAAAGGAAAATATTACTATTGTTCAATCTGAGGAAGTTTATAATTTATAAACTTCTTTATATTTCTTTTAATTTTTCATATATTATATTAAACAAGATTAAAAATAAAACTCCTTTTTAAATTATTACTTCTTTTAAAAAAAATTCATCATCAATCTGTATTACCAAGTAAAAAAAAACATTCTAAACATTAATGGTCAAAAAAAAGAAAAAAAGAGAAAATACTATTTTTCAATAGTATATCCATGATTTTGTGCTTTAGTTACAAAGACAGTTCCCTTTTCTCCAATAATTTCTTTGGTCTTTTCAACAATATCTGCATTTGATTCATCAAATACTGTATAGAGAACCGGTCCAAAGGAACTAATACCAACACCATACGCTCCAGCCTTTTCAATAGCTTGCATGGTTGGCAGGTAACTTGCATCCAAAGAGTGCTCCAATTTATTGAATCCAACTTTTTGAAGCTCGCTTACAGCCCATCCAAAGTTTTTAATATCCTTTTCAAGCATGAACGGCACTAAATTCATTAAAATTAAGTGGGATACTTGCTCCACTTCCTCTTTTGGAATTGGACAGTATGTCTGGAATACATCTACTTCATCATCCCCTTCCATATGCTTTTCGATTTCCGGAATTGCTATCAAAATATTCCATTCTTCCGGAAAATCATATCTTGCAATCAATGTAGCAGGTTTTGCTTTAGATGCTCCTGAAGGTAAAAACAATGGTTTTTCCTCCTTGCTGTGTCCACCATCCAATATAAATCCACCTAAATCGTGAGTGTATGTTCCAATTCCTGAAGTTCCCCCTCTTCCAACAATACTGCTTAATTCACGGCTTTCAACTTTGATTCCCATAGTTTCTGTAATTAAGTGAGCTGTTGAAACCGCAATTTGGGTTCCGCTTCCAAATCCTGAATGCGGAGGATAAGTTTGATGTACAATGAAATGGAATCCTGAATCAATGTCAAAATGTTCCATAGTCTTTTGAGCGGCGTCAGGTATTTTCTCTTTGCATTCCAATATTGCCTCTTCGTCAGTAACAGTATCTGCAAAATCAAGAGTTACGCCACTTTCAGTTTGTTCAACTTCCAATACAAATTGTGGATCAGCTAATGCTAGACCAATTCCACCATCGACTCTTCTATATGACCCATTTAAATCAATAAGGGACATATGAATTCTTGAAGGTGCTTTTATAATCATTTTTTCACTTCCAATTATGTTATATCTTTTAAAAGTATGTATTAAAATATATATAATACTTTTCATGATTTATCAAGTAAAATTTATAAAACAATTAAAATATTCATGACAAATAACTGTCATTACACTGAATATGAGTCTCTCAAAAATAGATGAAATTAATCCTAAAATTGCATCTGGCACATATATCACATTGATTATACCTTTAATCGAGCATTGATATATGGATTATGAAAAAAAATCTCTCCCTTGAAAAATAGCCAATAATTGAGAACTAGCCTTCTCAATTTTTTTAAAATGATAAATTATCAATACTTTCAATTAATTTTAAAGCCAGTTCATAAGTTAAATCCATTGGCTCATAAGAATAACACTCATAAACAATTGTTGGAATGCCTGCCTTGGCAGTTGGTTCTGTAATAAATGGCGGGCTTGTTCTATATTGGGGCGCATAATATTGAAGTTCATCAACACTTTCAAGAATTAAATTCATTAAATTAGTGGATTTTTCATCAAAACCTGGGGCGAAAATAAAATTGGTTATTTGATAGTCTCCAGGACCATTAGATCCCCTATTAGAATGAATATCCACGAATAAATCATATTTTCTATTAATTATATCATCTTTAATAAATTCCTTTGCAAGCAATTGTCCTTCAAGCCTTCCCTCAGTTTCAGTATTCGGATTATCGACATGAATGTTATAAATGCAATAAGAATAGTTCAAATCACTTTTAGAGGATAATTTATCAAACAACGCCCTGTGGGATTTGCTTTCAAGAGGATGCATCCCAATTACATAAGCTATCTTAACATCAGATGCACTATTCCCGAAAGGACCGTGAACGTGTACACTACCTAACTCATTTTCGCCAAGCAATTCACAATCAAATAGTGTAGAATCAACACTTGCTTCATCAGTAGGACCGTCAGGATAGCTCATGAACATCAAAAAAAATAAAAGTGACTAGATAAAATCTAGTCTTCGGATGGTGCACGTGCACCTAATTCTTTGTTTAATTCATAAATCAATCTGTTATCGCCATCAGCCAATTTAGCTTTAGCAACTAATTCCATTGCATTTTCTTCTTCTTCAACTTGTTCTTCAACAAACCATTGCAAGAAGTTGTTGGTTGCATGATCTTTTTCTTCAATAGCTAAGTTAACTAAATCATTGATAAGGCCAGATACCTTTTTTTCATGTTCTAAAACATGTTCAAATGCTTGAAGTGGGCCATCCCATTCGGTTTGTGGTCCTTCAATTGCAGTTAAAGTTACAGAAGCCCCTCTTCTGATAATGTAGTCATAGAATTTCATTCCATGTTCCAATTCTTCTTCTGCCTGAACTCTCATCCAGTTAGCAAATCCTGCTAAGTCTTCATCTTCAAAGTAAGCTGCCATGGATAAATATAAATATCCAGAGTAAACTTCAGCATTTAATTGAGCATTTAAAGCTTTTTCCATATTTTCAGATACCATTAAATATCACCATAATAGAATTTGTATTTGATTTCTTATATATTTAAGCAAAAAATTCAATCAATTTATTAAAAATAAAAATAAATCAATTAACATGATAGAAAAATCCATCTACAAAGATTATGAAATTGATTTTAGCGATGCTTATGAAAGCGATGATGCTTATTACTTTATTTTTAACAATGAAAGGGAACTGTTCCTAACAAGCAATAAAACATTGCCGACTTCCCTTGATAATGTCAATATTGACTTTAAGCTTTATATCGGAAAATATTTGGGCAAAGATACTTTTGTGGCCAATACCGACTCCAGCGAGTCATTTTACCCACTAATAGAAATTTATGATAGTGATAAAGACCTTTATCTGATGTCAACAAGAGCCGTTTTGGTGCGTGACTGGTATATCTCACACCAGTTTTGCGGCAAGTGTGGCCAAAAGACTGTGATAGATGAAAAGGACATGATGTTAAAATGCCCTTCATGCGGTCAGGTGCACTATCCAAGAATCGCTCCCGCAATTATTGTGGCCATCAGAAAAGGCGATGAACTGCTCATGGCAAAGCACAGCTACCATGAAAACATCAAATATGCTTTAATAGCAGGATTTGTCGAACCGGGAGAGTCAATCGAAGATGCAGTTCACAGAGAAGTTTCAGAAGAAATTGGGATTAAAATCAAAAATCTAAACTATCTCAATAGCCAATCATGGCCATTTCCAAACTCATTGATGCTTGGCTTTGAAGCAGAATACGATTCCGGTGAAATAAAAGTAGATGGTGATGAAATTCTAAAAGCCAAATGGTTTAAAAAAGATGAAATAATAAGATTTGACTCAGATATCAGCATATCCGACTGGCTAATCCAAAAGTTCATTGACACACACTAAGCCAATATCAGAAATCTGAAAAATGAATCAGCCATTATCCTCATAAACATCATCAGGCTTATTGTCTTTAAATGTGGAATCATTTGATTCATAATCTTTTATCTTATTTATCCATATAGCTCCGCCACAGATATTTGACTCATTTTCAGCAAGCTCAGATTCCTCAACAGTCAGCACGCTTTTGTTATTATACACTGCACCGCCATTTTCCGCTTTGTTTTGCCTAAGCATAGACCCGACAATAGTCATTTCACTGTCGCAATTATTTATGGCTCCGCCGTTACGCCCGGCAATGTTGGTATTGAATGCAGATTCTTTAATGGTCAAGTCACCCCTATAGTTGAGAATAACCCCTCCATCACGATTTGCGACGTTATCATTAAATGTGGATTTGGATATGATCATCTCTCCTGCATTTCGTATCGCTCCTCCATCATGAGACGCCGAATTGCCCTCAAATGTGGAATCTGCAATATCCATATCACAATTTTCATTAAAGATTGCACCACCGCTTTCTGCTGAATTTTCCTTCAGTATAGATTTGGCAATAGTTAACTCACCAACGTCATTATTGAACAATGCTCCACCATTGTTTGCTGAATTTTGTGAGAACATATTCTCAATAATCTCCAATTCACTACCATCATTGAATATTGCTCCACCGTGATTTGCCTTATTGTCCTTGAATGTGGATTGCCTAACATTTATCTTGCCCCAATTGTTTATTGCACCGCCATGATCTTGTGAATCGTTTTGTGTGAATGTAGAATTTTCAATAATCAATTCACCTTCATCATTGTGTATCGCCCCGCCGTCTTCTCCTGCAGAGTTCCCTATTATTGCGGATTCGATAATGGACAATTCGCCTTCTTCAATGTATATTGCTCCGCCGTTTTCCTCATTATATCCATTTTTTAATGTGATGTTTTTGAGAGTGATATTTGAACCTGTGCAGTTAAATATCCTTGCCTTTTTGCATGCATCAATAAAATGACCATTTCCATCGATAACCAAATCATCAACATCCAAATTGATGCCTTCAGAATACTCAAACTCTTCAAGACCGCTTAAGACAATATCTGAATCTAAAGCAATCTCATCTACGTCATCATGAATCAATTCATCCAAATATTTGAAATTCTGTGAAGAACTCATATTAAACACACCTATTAGTTTTTAATAATGTTGAGTGCAGTTATGCCTGCTTTAAGTCTTGCCAAACCTTCCATTAAAATCTCTTGAGGGCAAGCTATATTCATCCTTAAAAAACTGTCTCCGTTTAATCCAAAATCAATTCCAGCCGATAAGAATAATCCCTGATTGCTTCTTAAAAATCCGCTTAAAACTTTTGAAGGAACATTTAAAGCCGAACAGTCAAGCCATAAGAGATAGGTCGCATCACATTCAACCAGTTTAATGACAGGAAGTTCGCAAGCCAAATAATCCTTTACAATCTGTTTATTTTCATATAATACATCCTTTAGCTCCTCCAGCCATTCTTCAGACTCATCATATGCCGCAATTACAGCAGCTGTTGCAAACACATTGCAAGAATCGGAATTATCAACATGCATCTGGTTTTTAATTTTTTCTAGTAGCTCAGCGTTTTTTGTGTGAACGATTGAACTTTGAAAACCTGCAATGTTAAATGACTTTGAAGGCGACAGGCATGTAATGACATTATCCGATGATTCGAACGGATTGTATTTCACTCCTGGATTGGTCAAATCACAGTGGATTTCATCAGATATCAAAATGACATCATGTTTTTTGCACAGCTCGCCGATTCTGGCCAAATCGCTTTTGGACCATATCTTGCCGATTGGATTGTGGGGATTGCATAAAATCATTAATTTGGATTCGGACAGCTTTTCATCCAGATCATCAAAATCAATTTTATATTCACCGTTATCATAAATCAATGGATTTTCCAAAACATTGCGATTGTTTTCTTCTATGACATAGAAAAATACATGATAAACCGGTGTTTGGATTAATATATTGTCTCCAACATCTGTCAAACATCTTATCATTGAAGATATTGATGGCATCACGCCTATTGAATACAGCATGTCTTCACGGGACATCTTAAAGCCGTATCTTCTATCCCACCATCCAATATATGCCTGAAAAAGCTCATCCGGAACAATCGTATATCCATATACTGGATGATTTGCCCTTTTTAAAATGGCATTTTCAATGGCCGGAGCTACCTTAAAGTCCATGTCCGCCACCCACATAGGAACGTCATCATCAAACAAATCCCATTTTAGGGAATTTGTTCCTTTCCTATCTATTGCGCTTTCAAAATCGTATTTAGTATTTTTCATAGTGAATCCTGCTTTCATCAAATTTGTCCATGAATTTATTTTCCCAACCGTCAGCCGGATAGCCTACAGTTATTATGCAATACGGCTTTAAATCAGAAATGTCGTTGATTCCGACTATTTCTCCAATCTTTACCATTCTCTCCTCATCAGGTGCAACACCGTTCCAAAGACCTCCCAAACCTAAGTTGACTGCCTCAAGCAGCATGTTTTCTGCAGCTGCCCCCATGTCCTGCTGCCAAACAGTTTTGAAAAATGCCCTTTCGATATTTGCAACCAATACAATAGCTACAGGAGCATTAGCAACCCTAGGTTTAATTTCACCTAATCTGGCCAATGTTTGCTTATCTTTAACTACAATAAACTCCCAAGGCTCTGCACCAAGCCTTGATCCCGGAGCCTGCATTCCCGCTTTTAGGATTTTTAAAATATCCTCATCACTAACTTCCCTGTCAACATATTCGCGAATGCTTCTTCTAGTGTTTATAATCTCTTCAAATTCTACCATAATAATTAATAATATATTATAGATATATATAATTAGCTTAATTAACGGAGGTGACAAAATGATTAACAGAAGTGCTGGGATATTATCAATAATTTTAGGGATAATATTTATTCTATTTCCAATGTTCTCTTCAGGGTTAGTTTCAATAATTGTGGGCTTAAGTTTATTGTTCTTCGGTATTTCAACTGCATTTATGGGATTCAACCTAAGAAACCAGAATGGAATGTTTTCAACAGTATCCATAATAATTGGACTTATTGCCATAATTTTAGGATTCATGTTTATATTCTATATTGATGCCCTATCATTCCTTGTTGCATTCCAATTCTATATTGTTGGATTTATAATGATTGCATTTGGAATAATAGGATTGATATCAAAAGTTACTAAAGTATCCACTTTTGCTTCAATACTTGTTTTAATCATGGGTATTGTTGCTATAGCTCTTGCAGCATATGCAATTAACCAACCAGTATATATTGCAATAATTATTGGAATTGTTTTAATTATTGAAGGAGTAAACTTATTCTTGTTTGATTAAGATTACCCCTCTATTTTTCATTTTTTAAAAAAAAAAGACTTGGTTAACTATTTTTAAAAAAAATACCACCATCATAATTCATACACCATTGAAAAGAAATTAACCTAAATAATTAACCAAGCCGGATTCCGAAATCCAATTAATACTTGGTTTTAATATTTGATAAAAATAGTTGAAGTGTGAAAATGTGTCTTTGCACACTTCCTAAAAGTTTAAATCATTCTCAAAAATTAGTGAAAATAATTGATGTTAAAGTTTCTAATTTTGAAAAAAAAGTTTTAAAAATCAATATCTATATTGCAGGAAGTTCCTGCAATACTACCCGTAGATATTGATAACCAAATTAATCTAATAGATTTCATCTGAAATCCAAATTGAGTTTTAAACTCAAGTCAATATATGGTGATTAAACCTATTTAAATTTAATTGAATTTACAAATCATGGGTGTGTACCTTACGAGTAAAACTGAACCCAAAGATAATCGGGTAGATTATCGAAAACAACATCTCATTAATAATTGTTTTTCCCATAATTTGAAGGAGGAAAAAACTATAGTGCTACATTACATCAATTAACACTAATGCGAAAAATATAGCTAAATACCATATAAAAGTGATATTTAAAGCCAGAAAAATTCTAATTTTTATTAGAATTGTCACAATAGTTTCCCCCAAGATTAATTTGGCAGTTAAGAGATGAATAAACAAAAGATAATTTTGAATTAAACAAAATCGCAATATTACCTATCATGATATCACCTCCTTAACTTTAAGGGGTTACAGTTTAATTATTCTATCAAATTTTAACTAGAAAAAAATAGTTGAAGTGTGAAAATGTGTCTTTGCACACTTCCTAAAAGTTTAAATCATCCGTGAAAGCAAGATTCTTCAATCATATTAAACTCGATATCGTGCTCGTTGCAGTATTCCTCGATGTGACTTGAGATTTCTGCAATGTCCTCTCTAGAGTATTCATTTTTAAAGTAGTAAACAATCGGATATGCATTTGTACAAACTTCAATTGTCAAAAATTCCTTATTGAAGATACGTACTACCAAAGTATTGTATATTTGGATATCCCTTAAAATATCGTTTTGAGCCTTTCCGGGTGAAATTTCATTGCCAATTACCTTAATTTCAGAGTTTTTATAAACCCTTTTTAATTGCAATATCTTATCTTCATCAGTTAAAACATCCCTTTCAGGTTCTATTTCACTCAACTTTTCCTTAAATAATCTTGCATTGTGCAATTTCTCCTGAACCTCCTTAAGCTCTTTTTCAAGGTTTTTTTCATCTTCCAGCAGGGAATTGATGAACGCTTCAGAACCATTGTTGAAGTTTTCATATATCTCAAGCACTTCTCTCGGTGAGAGAATTGAATTGTTTTTGAAAAATTCTTTAGTATGAGGCTTTACGCGTATGCTCAACGGTTTGAGTTTCTCTTTTCTGGATTTATTGTCAAAGAATTCATCTGCAAAATCATTGCCCATTTTGTGAAGTGAATTCATTCTTCTTGCAAACATTCTTTCGAATTCTTCACGGGACATATCTTCAGGGAAATTAAATTCAAATTCCCCCGGAGTGTATGATCCTCCAAATCTTTCATTTCCGAATACAAATTTTCTTGGGTCTTTTTTATTTTCGTTTTCCATATTACCACCACAAACCGTATACAAATTTTATTTTTGTATACATTATAATATTGCATAGAGGTAGTATATAAATGTATTCATTTTTAAAAAATGTATACTTTAAAAAAATTTAAAAAAAATAGGCGAATCATTTGCTTAATTCAGCCCCAATTTCAAAAGCCTTTTCAATGTCTTTTGGATACTGGAGAACCAGTTGCTTTTCCTTAAGTTCCTGTGAAAAACCACCCATATTGTATTTGGAGTAGTCATGAACCTGCAAAGTATCGCAAACAGGATATGAAACAACTTCACCATTCAAATAAGAAAATAAGAACTCGACACTGGACAGGCTTTCCTTCATTGACTGCTCGTAAAAATCCCTAGGAGCATTCATGGTATAGAAAATCCCGACATTTACTTTGCCCCTGAAGTAGCTGGATCCGTCATCATATGACATGATGCAGAATATCAGCCTCTCAAGCAATGCCCTGAAATCACTGGTCGGCTCTCCAAAATAAATCGGCGAACCAATCAGGAGCGTATTCGCTTCAAATATCTTTTCAATCACCTCAGACAAGTCATCCCTCAAATAACACTTGCCTTTGGTCTTATCCTTTTGTTTGCATATAAGACAACTTCTGCATCCCTTAAAAACAAGGTCAGATAAATTAAAAAATTCTGTCTCTGCACCAACAGACTCGGCGCCCTTTTGGGCGGCCTGCATAACTTCAGCAGTATTCCATTTTTTCCTTGGACTAGCATTGATTACTATTGTTTTCATATGAACACCTGATTAAAAGATAATCTATTTAACAACATTAGTAAATTTTTTGATTAAACGATTTGGATTATTCCAAATCACATCATTCATTTCAGTTAAAAATTTATTACACATATTAAATATATAATAGTATATAAAAAGAAGGTGTGGGAAAATGATTGAAAGACTGAAAAAAATCAGCCTTGGAAACTGGATGTTAATCGGAATGATTCTGGGTTTCATTGTAGGGCTAATATTAAATTTTTTTGTTACAAATCCATTCATTAAAGACATTATCCTCGTAAATAATGTTTTCTATTTGGGAGGTAACGGATTTATTAAACTAATGAAGATGTTAGTTGTGCCTCTTGTTTTCTTTTCAATAGTTGTTGGAGTAGCATCCATTTCAGATATAAGAAAAATCGGTTCAATTGGTGGGCGAACAATAGGGATATACCTCATAACAACCGCATTGGCAGTTACCATTGCGCTTATAATAGCAAGCGTAATTCAGCCTGGTGACGGATTGAATATGGTCGGAATCGTAAAGGCCAATGTATCATCAAATGTTACAGCGACAGACACCATATTGAACATGATTCCGGACAATCCTTTCAGCTCTCTTGCTAACGGAGACATGCTGCCCGTTATTATATTCGGATTATTGGTGGGCATAATATTAGCAACCTTGAAAGAGGAAACAAACGTTATTAATGAATTCTTCAGCCAGGGAAATACCGTTATGATGGAAATGACCCGCATCGTGATGAAGTTTGCGCCGATTGGAATTTTCTGTTTAATGGCAAAAACTTTCGCATCATTGGGATTTGCCGGCTTAATACCTTTGGCAAAATATATTGGTTGTGTTCTTTTAGGTCTTGCAATACAGGCATTTATTGTATATCCATCACTTCTTGTTGTTTTTACAAGGCTGAATCCAATAAAGTTCTTTAAGAAGTTCATTTCCGTAATGTTTTTTGCATTTTCATCTTCAACATCAAATGCAACAATTCCATTGAACCTGGAAAAACTTTCAGAACTTGGCGTTTCACGTGAAATATCCTCATTCACCATTCCACTAGGTGCTACCATCAACATGGATGGAACAGCAATCATGCAAGGTTGTGCAGTTATGTTTGCGGCCCAGGCATATGGTATGGATTTGGGAATGGTTGGCCTTCTTACAGTAATCTTCACAGCAGTAATGGCTTCAATCGGAACTGCAGGTGTGCCTTCAGTAGGATTGATCACATTGAATATGGTATTCAATTCCGTTGGCCTGCCAGTAGATGCAATCGGCATAATCATGGGAATTGACCATATTTTAGACATGTTTAGAACTGCGGTAAATGTAACAGGTGATGCAATATGTACAATAATTGTTTCATTTAAAAACAAAGCCATAGACCTGGACATATTTAACGGTGCAAAGGCACCTTCAGAAACATGGGATGATATAACAGAATTTTAACATCCCTTTTTATTTTTTAAAATTAAAAATAGTTAAAGTGTGTAAAACACACTTAAAATTTAAAGATATTTATTCTTTAGCTTCAATGACTGTTTTTCCATTCATGTAAGGGACTAACACTTCAGGAACTTTAATGCTGCCATCTTCCTGCTGATAATTCTCCAAAATACAGCAAATGGTTCTCTCAGTAGCAATGGCTGTACTGTTTAGAGTGTGCAAAATTTGAGCATCTCCTGAGCCAGCCCTACCAACACGGGTCTTTGTCTTACGGGCCTGATAATCCTTACAGTTAGTACATGAAACCAATTCTCTGAAAGCTTTAGAGCCAGGGAACCACGCTTCCAAATCGTATTTGATAGCCGCATTATCATTTAAAGCGGATGATACGATAGCTATAATCTGATATGGAAGACCTAATTTCTGATATATTCTCTCGGTAACTTCCATCAAATGGTCATGTTGGTTTCTTGAGTCTTCAGGGGTTGAGTAAATAAACTGTTCGATTTTTTCAAATTGATGGACTCTGAATATTCCAAGAGTATCCTTACCGTGAGAACCCGCTTCCTTTCTAAAACAGGTTGAAAGCGCACAGTATCTTAAAGGCAACTCATCAGGTGAAATGATTTCATCCCTGTGAAGTGCAGCCAGGGTCTGCTCAGCAGTAGCAATCAGATACATGTCTTCATTTTCCACTTTGTATAAGGTTTCATAAAATTCGCCCAATTCAGAAGTTTCAGCCGCAACTTCCCCTTTTACAAAAAATGGGGTTTGCATCGGAATGTATCCTTCGCTTTCAAGTTCCTCTAATGCGAATTGGATTAATGCCAAATTCAAGTGTAGGATATCTCTTTTCAAGTAGTAAAAACGTGCCCCTGCTATGCTTGCTGCAGTTTCAAGGTCTGCTCCATCGATTTTTTTAATCAAATCCACATGATTTAAAAGTTCAAAATCATGTTCTGGAATCTCACCGTAGGTTCTTACCACTACATTGTCATCTTCAGTATCGGATATAGGCACATCCTCATCGATGATATTTCCAACCTTGTATCTGAAATCCTCTCTGAGTTTTAAGTAATAATCATTATTTGCTCTTAATTCTTTAATATCTTCAGCAACTTGTTTGGATTTGGCTATTACCTCTTCCAAATTACCTTCTTCTTTTGCTTTTTTAAATGATTTTGATAATTTGTTTTTTTCAGATCTAAGTGCATTTAATTTTTTTTCACCTTCTCTCCATAAGGTGTCATATTCTATTACTTTTTCAACATTTTCAGTATCTCTGAACCTTTTCTTTTCAGAGTCAATGATTATTTCCGGATTTTCTCTGAATAATTTTATATCTAACAATTTTTGTCCCCTAAAATATTTATACAATTTATAATTATTGATTTCCTGTTTTTTAAAGTTAATGTTTTAAAGTGCATTTTTAAGATAAGAAAATAGGAAAAATAATATGTCATATGAAACAAAAATTAAAATGTAAATCTGATTATTTTAGGAGAGATACATATGGAAATTAAATACAACCAGAGGTCATTTACATACCCAAGTCTTATAAAAGGTTTAATTCACGAAGTTACCAAAAAGGATTTTGACTACTTCCAGATAATATACGATGAAAACAATTATGGCGATTTCCACAAGGAAGAAGATACCTTAATCGAGTTTAGGGAAGACCACATTAAGGAAACTTGCGAAAACGGCGATGTCATCTACTGGAACTATTCTAACATCTGCAAGATTGCAGTATTTAAAAATGAAGAATCCAAAGAAAACAAAGCTACCTTGGATGAATTCGATGACGACGACTTGTGGACCGGCAATAGAATACAGTTCTAAAATGTCCGTTCATCTTATTTAAAAAGAGGAATGAAATCAAACCATTTTCTTAATGGCAACATGATTTCAGCTGAAACTAGATAAACCCACTGAAGATATCAATCCGATTTTTATTACATTGGGTTTAAAAAATGGAATTTAATGAGGTAACATTAAGTTGGCCTCATTCAACCTCAAATTCCAGATACCTCATAAAAAGTAAAAATTTTAAGGACTAATTTTTTAAAAAAGAAAGATTACAGCAATTTTTCTTCCCATTCCTTAACCTTAAAACCAACCAAAACCGTATCTTCATCTACTAAAATCGGCCTTTTTACAAGCATTCCGTCTGTGGCCAAAAGATCCAATTGCTCATCATCAGACATCTCCGGCAATTTATCTTTCAGCTTCAATTCCCTGTATTTCATGCCACTTGTGTTAAAAAACCTTTTAAGCGGAAGGCCAGATATTTCCCACCATTCACGCAATTCTTCAGAAGTAGGGTTATCATCAATGATATGTCTTGATTCATATTCAAAGTCGTGTTCGTCTAACCAGTTTTTAGCTTTTCTGCAAGTTGAGCATTTAGGATAATTTACAAATAACATAATAATAGATTGATTTTCAAATTAAATAATACTTACCAATTCATAAACTGAGTGTTATTTTCATGTCCTCCACGGTGATGCTTGCTAATGCTATTATTCACTGAACTGATGCAAGCAGGCATTTTATAGGGAAAATTAAAAATAGTCAAGTATCTGAGAAAAATCGTCAATGGCATCTAAAATATAATCGTTTTCCCAATCTGTTTTAACTCCATAACCCCATTTGACAATGACACAGTCGATTCCGATATTTTTGGCCGTTTCAATATCAGTTATGGAATCTCCAATATAGATTACATCATCTAAACTGACATTTGCATTTTTTATAATTTTATTTGCACCATAAGGATCCGGTTTTGAAGGAAAACCTAGATTATGGCCTTCAATCTGGAAAAAATCAATGTCGCTGAAAAACTTATCGACGAAATGATTGATGGAATAGGTAAATCTATTTGAATTGATAGCTATCAATACATTTTTTTCCTGCAATTCCCTTAAAAGATTATGGGATTTAGGAAATGGAACAGACAACGGTTTTTCTGATGAATCATAAAAATCCAAATAAGTTTTTTTAATAATTTCCATATTTTCAGGAGTATTTTTGTCCTTTAAAACTAGAGAAACTATATCATCAATGTTTCCACCCAAATAACCAATATATTCATCACGGGTCAATGTGGGAAGATTATAAATAGTAAGTGCCTTGTTAAAGCACACTACAACATCATCAACGGAATCGAATAATGTTCCGTCAAAGTCAAAAATGCAAAGCTTTTTCATGGTTTAATATTTATTTTTAAATATATAATAATATACCATCACAATAGGACGAAATTGTTATAAAATTATTTTTTCAAAGAGATTAGGCAAATCGGCAATGCTAGAAATGTAATAATGGATGAAATATAATAAACGGACGCGTATCCGAATGACATGGAAACAAAGCTTCCAAGCAATGCCGGTCCAAAGCCCATTGTAGCATCACAGAATATGAAAAATGTTGAAACAGCATAAGAACGGCGATGTTCTGGAGTATTTCTTGTAACGATTGTTGTACAGGCTGAATTTAGTGTTCCGAAACCTAATGCCGCACATATTGCACAAATAAAAACTGTCAAATAAGAAGGCATGTAAGCTATCAAGAATAAACCAATGCTTTGTGCAAGTATTCCAACAACGCAAATTATCCTATCCCCATGCTTATCCTGGATTTTTCCCGCAAGGGGCCTTGTTAAAATCAAAACTATCGAATATATCAAAAAGAACCATGAAAATGCCTGAACCAAATTGACTTCAACTGCATAAAGCCTGTAAAATGACAAGATTGAAACATAACCAAGACTTGTTAATGCTGTGAAAAAAGAAACTGGAATCGCACTGATTTCAAATACCTTTTCAATTCCGCTATAGCTTGCTTTCACATCTTTGACTCTTTGAGGATTGTTTGCAGGATCAAATTTACTTACATCAACAAAGTAAATGAATATTAATGCAAGTGCAGAAAAAATACTTGCAGCTGAAAAACAGCCTACAGGGCCGTAATTATCATATAAAAAGCCGCTTATATATGGACCAAGTCCAACGGCTATTGTTGTACCCATCATAAAGTATCCGAATGCTTCTCCAAAACGTTTTTTAGGAAGAACCGCAGAAGCTATTGTTACAATTGCATTGGCAGTTGCCCCAAAGCCTATTCCATGAACAAACCTAACAATCAGAAGCAGATTAACATCACTTACTATAAAATACAAAAGGCAAGCAAGAAAATGAATGCTCATGAATATTAAAGCCGTTTTTCTCCAGCCGATTCTTTCAAGCGCATTTCCCGAATAGATTCTGGAACATAAACCTCCGAAAATATAAATTCCGGAAACAAGCCCTGCAATGGTGGCGGTGGAACCAAGAGATGTAGCATATTCCGTTACTGTTGACATCAATGCATACATCACAAGTGCTGAAAACAGCAATGCTCCAAACACTAAAAAGAATGATTTTGTAAAAATTTTTTCATCCTGGTTATTCATTAAAATTAGATTTATAATTTATGGATTTTAAATTTTAAGATTTTTTCAAATCTGGAAAAACCAACATTGTTAAAGAAATCAATCCTATAATTGCAGTGATACTTTCGATTACTGCAGATGAAATATCAAATATTGCCAAGAAGTATACAACATAAATGGCACTATTAACGATGAAACCTGTTTTGATTGCTTTAATGGATTTCAGATAATAGTTGCATAAAGTAATCTGCACAATAGCAATTATCGGCAAGAGTCCAATGATTCCCATTGTATTTACCAAAACTCCCAGAACTACTGATATAATGATAAAAAATATAGTCCAATTAATGGTTAACTTGTCTTTATAAACCATTGCATTACGACTGGCTGCAATGGCCATAGTAGTAACGCCCGTCCATGAGAGGAAAAATACTGATGAAATCATCAGGATAAAGGCATTTAAAAATTGGTATTTATATGCCTTCTTTTCATCATTGACCCACATGCTTAAAATGATGAAAATGCCAGCAATTAGAGATATAACATTACCAACTACAATATTTAATGGCAAATCCATATCAGTCACCTAAAATCAATTTTTTCCAATTTCAGCAATTCAATTTTTTTATCCAAACCGCCGGCATATCCCGTTAGTCTGCCATCAGATCCAATTACTCTATGGCACGGAATCAAAATTGAAATGGGATTGTGGCCAACTGCCCCTCCGACTGCCTGAGCGGACATCGTAGAGGATAACCTGGAAGCGATTTCACCATAAGTAATCGTTTCACCATAGGGAATCTCAAACAATATTTTCCATACTCTGCATCTGAATTCGGAACCTTCAGGTTTAAGTTTAAAGTCAATATCCGGATTTGAACCCTCAAAGTAATCGTCAAACCATTTTTTAACTTTAACAAAAATGGCCAAATCGTCTTTTTGAACAAGTTCATCATCAATTGTTGATAGAAAATATTTCTGGCCGTAAAACCAAACACCGCAAATGGCCTCACCATCGCTAACTATCAAAATTCTTCCAATCGGTGAAATATAATCAGTTGAGAAAAACATTTTTACACATAAGATTTAAAAAATTCTTCAAATTCCTCATCATCCATAGGTTCAGGAGTTGATACGTTTTCATTATTCATAATACTTGAAGCTAGCCTTCTGTATTCTTGTGCTTCATCACTTTCAGGGTATTTTTCTACAACGGTTTTTGCATCTAATTCAGCATCCTGAATTAAATTACTCCTATGAATAACTCCAACTACATGAGTACCAATTTTTTCAGCAAAGTTTGCAACAATTTCTTCTTCCCTATCGACATTTCGGCAGTTGCAAACTATTCCGCTGAGGTTTCCATTAAGTTTTTTAACACCGCGAACAATATTGTTAGCAGCATAAAGTGACATGTACTCACCTGAAGTAACAATGACTACTTCATCAGCATATTTTTCACGCAAAGGCACGGAAAATCCTCCGCATACGACATCACCCAATACATCATATACGACAACGTCCAAATCCTCATCGAAAATGCCTAGATTTTCAAGGCGTTTCATAGCAACAATCACACCACGGCCGGCGCAACCGACACCAGGTTCAGGACCGCCACTTTCAACACATAAAATATCATTAAAACCCTTAAAAACCAAATCTTCCTTTTGGGGTTTCCTATTATCCTTTAAAGTATTGACGACAGTGGGAATTCTTTTTCCATATAATGTACGTGTGGTATCTGCTTTTGGGTCACAGCCTATTACCAAACAATTCAAATCATCACTTGCCCAAACAGCAGATAAATTAGCTACTGTAGTACTTTTTCCTATTCCGCCTTTTCCATAAATAGCTATTTTCTTAATCATCAGAATTCCTCTCAACGAGCTTATAGACAAAGTCATTTTGCCTTACTTTTTTGGGAATTGCAACTGCAACATTGCATCCTTTTTTAACTTCACTAACACTTTCGCCATCAATCTGCATGGAATCGATTGTATGGGTAATGGATCCTGTAGTTTGGCCCTGGATTAAAAGCCTGTCACCAATCTTTAAATCATCCCATATTCTCAACTCTGCAGCATTTACTTTATTGTAATAGTTGACGACCTGACCAATGTCTTTTTTGACATATTTTGATTGGTTATCCTCACTGGTTTCAAATGGGGTTGAAAAATAAAAGTTAGTATCAAAACCGCGATTGAATACGCTTTTAAGGTCATTCATCCATTCACCGCGAACACTATACTCCAACGGATTTTCACAATAAGAGTCTATGGCCTGCCTGTAAACGCCTGTGACAATTGCCCCATAATCCGGACTGCGGGCTCTTCCTTCAATCTTAAAAGATGCAACGCCACTTTTCATAAGTTCCGGAATGTATTCAATCATGCACATGTCCTTCGGTGAAAAGAAGTTAGTCCTATAACTTCCATCATTACTTCCGCTTACAATGAATGATTCATCTTCAACATCCGAAAAGTTAACGACATTATCATCGCCTTCCTCGTATGTTAAAGTCCAGTTTTTGCGGCAAGGCTGCAAGCAATCCCCGCAATTAGCACTTCTTCCATATAATCCGTAGCTTAAAAAACATCTGCCTGAAATTGCCATGCATATTGCTCCATGGATAAAAATTTCAGTTTCGATTGGAGATTTTTTTGTAATCTCAGTTATTTCACCTAATGACAATTCACGGGAAAGAATGGCCCTTTTGGCACCCAGCTTTTTAAGCGTCTTAAGGGTATAGGAATTGCAAACATTTTCCTGAACGCTGATATGAGCTTCAAGACCGTGAGATACAGTATTTTCAATTAAACCAATGTCTGATAAAATAAGCCCATCAATTTCAGATTCAGAAATCCTTTCCAACTTGGCATCCAGCTCACAGGCCAGCTTTTCATTTAAAATGATATTGGTACATAAATAAGTCTTAGCCCCATATTCTTTAGCTATTTTAGAAACATTACTCAAATCATCTAAAGAAAAATTTTTAGCGTTGGCCCTCATGTTATAATCATCAAGGCCGAAATAAACCGCATCAGCACCGTTTTCCAAAACAGCGCGCAAAGAAATAAAATTTCCAGCAGGAGCCAATAATTCAACCATATTAATCTAAGGTTTATAGTAAGTTTCAGCTTCAATGCCCTCAGGAAGTTCAGTAGGATACTCTCCATTTACACATCCTAAACATAAGTTCTCCTTAGGCATTCCAATCGCTTCAACCAGAGCATCTAAAGTAATATAACCTAATGAATCAATATCCAATTGCTCTTGAATTTCTTCAACACTGTAATTTGCAGCTATCAATTCTTTTTTGGTTGCCATTGCAACACCATAATAACACGGTGAAATTACAGGAGGACAACCCACTAAAAAGTGAATTTCAGCAGGTTCCGCTTCTTTGACAAGGTTAAGCAATTGTTTTGAGGTTGTTCCTCTAACAATACTGTCATCAATTAAAACAATCTTTTTACCCTTAATGGCTTCTTTAATAGGATTTAATTTAAGCCTTACTGCCAATTCCCTTTCTTCTTGAGTAGGCATGATAAATGTTCTTCCAACATATCTGTTTTTAATCAAACCTTCACCATAAGGAATTCCGGAAGCTCTTGAATATCCGATAGCTGCAGGAATTGATGAATCAGGAACAGGAACTACCAAATCTGCATCAATAGGGTATAATTTATGCAATTCTCGACCAATATTCATCCTTGTTTGATAAACATTAACTCCATCAATTGTACTGTCAGGTCTTGCAAAATAAACATATTCAAACATGCAATGGGACAATTTGCATTTGCCTGCACTTTCTAACATATAGGAGTTGATTTCATCATTTTCAAAATAAACAACTTCGCCTGGTTTGATGTCTCTGATGAATTCCGCACCGATTACATCAAAAGCGACAGTTTCAGAAGCAAGGATATAATCATCATCTCTTTTAGCAATAGCAAGAGGCTTGATTCCCATAGGGTCTCTTACAGCATATAATTCACCATCAATCAAAATGGTCAATGCATATGATCCTACAAGTTTCCTGCATACTGCTTCAATAGCCTCCAATGCATTTTTATCATTATCATAATGCTGTTTTTTAAGCAAATAACAAATTACTTCAGAATCACAGTCTGATTTGAAGTAAAATCCTTCATCCATAAGCTCTTTTTTTAGCTCTTCGGAGTTTACAATATCACCGTTATGGGCCATTGCAATAAAGCCATCACCAAAATCAACAACAAAAGGCTGTGAATTTTCCAATTTTGATTGACCGGTGGTTGAATATCTAACGTGACCGATAGCTTTGTTTCCTGTCAGATTATGGATTTCATAATCTCTAAACACATCAGTTATCAAACCCATTCCACAGTAATGATTCAACCCTTTTTCGGGATTAAAAGTAGCTATTCCGGCTGATTCCTGACCTCTATGTTGTAAAGCATATAGACTATAATAAACTAATGATGCAACATCTTTGGATTCGTCTTTTGAATGAAATCCTACAATGCCGCACTTATCTTCAATTTCTCCTTGCATTTGCTAACTCCTATAAAATAGTATAATTATAAGTATCTTTCAACTAGTATAAAATTATATTTGTTTTAATCTAATTAATCCCAAAAATTTTCAAAAGTATTTGGAATTTCATAGTCATCCCTCACTTCAGGAGGCTTTGATGGACGGATTTCTTCCAAATCCTGCTTTAATTCTTCCTCATTTTCTGCAATAAATATTAAAGCGGTTCTGATAATCTTCAACCAGTCAATTGCATCCTGTTTTGATTGGGCTGCAATAAAGCCTTGACCAACAATAATATTATCCGGCTTAAACTTATTTGTTGCAATTACAATCTGTTCTTCATCAGTTAACTCTTGGCTAAAAGTATCTCTCCACAAATCATCCAAATTAAAAATTTCTAGAATATCGCGAGAATAGATATCCTCATATCTTAACTTGAATGCTGAAAATTCAGATTTAATGTTGTCGATATCTTCAAGCAACTCCTTGTTTTCTCGTGAAAACACTTCATTTTCTTTTATAACCTGATTATAATCATCCAACAAATTGTTATAATTATGAGTTACTTTCATCAGTTTATTTTCTAGGGTATGGATATTGATTAGATTTAAAGAATAAGACAATGTTGATTTGATTATTGAATTTAAAATTTCCTTTTGAGCAAGATTAAAGTCAATAGATTCATCTTCGATGATTATATTATTATAATCAAACAAACCAATATTGTTAAAATCAGTCTTCAATGCATCATACAAGACATTATAAGTCTCATCCCGGCCATAACTTCCGATAAGTATTATGTCGGCGCCTTTTGATACTTTCTTCACAATGCTTAATTCATTGGTTGGAATTATGGAAGAAACAATAATATTATAATCCCTTTCAAGTTGAATATTGCTGACCGCTTTTGAAACCATTTGAGCAATATCCAAACCCTGTACAACTATACGAACATCAATTTTTGAGTCATTATTTTCATTTTCCATGGAAATTACCTAAAATCCATTTACTTTTTCATGCCATTTCCATGCTGAAGATACTATTTCCTCAAGGCCATATTTAGGATTCCAACCTAAATCTTTTTTGATTTTAGTAGAATCAGCAATTAAAACAGCAGGATCGCCTTCACGGCGTTCATCAATTTTAACTTCGAAATCTTTTTTAGTGACCTTTTTGCACATTTCAATAACTTCACGAACGGAATAACCTTTACCATTTCCCAAGTTAAAGACATCTGATTGTTTTTTATCACATAAATATTCATATGCCATAACATGTGCCTCGGCCAAGTCATTTACATGAATATAATCACGAATACAGGTTCCATCAGGAGTATCATAATCATCCCCAAATATGGAAATGCTATCCCTTTTGCCGATAGCTGCATCCAATACCAATGGAATCAAGTGAGTTTCAGGATCATGAAATTCCCCAATCTCACAATCAAAGTCACAACCTGCAGCATTGAAATATCTTAAAGATACATAGTTGAAATCACCTTTTTCAGCTTCCCTTTCAAGAGCTTTTTCAGTGATGAATTTGGAGTGTCCATAAGGATTGATCGGTTTTAAGTCTGTTTCTTCTGTAATCGGAATGTTTTCCGGACTTCCATATACTGCAGCTGTTGATGAAAATATAAATTTATCAACACCGAATTCCCTCATAGTCTGCAAGAGATTTAAGGTGTTTTTATAATTGTTCTTAAAGTACATTTGAGGCATTTCAACAGATTCTGCCACTGATGAAAAAGCAGCGAAGTGGATTACACCATCAATGTCATATTTTTCAAAAACCTCTCTTAAATCATGACTGCCAACATCACAATTTTCAAAGCTGCCCCACTTGACAAAGTTCTCATAACCTTTAGAAAGGTTATCCACAACAACAGTATCATAACCTGCCTGATTCAGAATTTTGTTAGTGTGGGCTCCAATATAACCTGCTCCACCAGTGATTAGAATCAAATTAAACACCTATACAAATTTACCTAACTTTAATAAAGCTTTAGGAGATATTTTTATTAGTTTCTTAACAATTTCAGTGGTTGAAATTTTATCAAAGCTTTCTCCTTGGAATGCATGACCTATACTGTCCAATTCATCGTCATCTAAGGTGAGCAAGTATTCCTGTACTTTTTTATACCTTTTGATTTCGTGGTCCAATTCTTCATGAGCCATCTCATCATATAGTTTCAGGTATTTTTTAGAGCAATCCTCTTTAAGGGCTTGTGCAGCCACCTTACCTGCACACATTCCACCGGTCATACCGGAGATGATTCCTCCACCGGTCAACGGATTAACTTGACCTGCAGCATCTCCAACAACCATAATATTATCATCATAAAGTTTTTTAGTCATTCCTCCGACAGGGTCTCCACCTACATTCATTTCAACAGCTTGCGCATTTTTTAAGTATGGTGAATTTGCAACAAAATCGTCAAGGTATTCTTTTGCGGTCTTTTCTGCCTTATGAGGCAAAATCGCCAAACCAACATTTGCAATGTCATCCCCTTTAGGGAAAATCCATACATATCCTCCAGGAGCGCATGAACCTAAATAGAATTCAATGACACCTGGCTTTTCAAATTCAACATTGCACATTTCATATTGAACACCAGATTCCATTTCTTTTGCTTTTGCAGCAGGTCTTAAACCTGCCCATCTTGCGACGTGACCTTCAGGACCGTCAGCAGCTATTAGGATTCTGCATTTATAGTCTATTTTTTCGCCCATGCATTCAGTATAAACAATATAACCGTCATCGATTTTGTCAATTCCTGTTACTAATGTTTTAATTCTAATTTCAGCACCAGCCCTTGCGGCATCCATTGCCATATGCTTATCAAATACTTTCCTTTCCAAAATGTAGCCTGCTTCAGGAATTTTTACTTGATCTTCTGTGAGCCATACATCAGTGCCGTCTGGAGTCTGTATTCTGACTCCTTCAATTTTTTGAGTCACCCAACGTGGGGACGGTTCGATTCCTAATTTTTCCAATCCTTGAATTGAAACACCTTCTGCACATCTTTTTGGTGCACCAATTTCAGATTTTTTATCCATTAAAATAACTTTTGCTCCACCTAATGCAGCGTGTTTTGCTGCAGATGAACCTGCAGGTCCAGAACCTACTACTATAACATCAGTTTCTATCATATAATCAATCCTCTTTTTCTAATGCATCAATTGGACATGCTTTAATGCATGTGTCACAATCCTTACAGTCATCATCGTTGAATACTAAAGAATATTCTCTAACTTGAATTAAATTTCTCGGACAAACTCCAGCACATTCTCCGCAGAATGAGCACCAATCTTTAACAATCATAAAATATCTCCTTAAACCTAAACAGTTTATATTAATATTAATTAGCTTATTATTATATTTAAAATTATAGTAAAAAATAAGGTTTTAATTTAAAAAAAAAGAAAAAAAGAAATTATTTAACCAATAATACCGGAACATCTGAAGTTCTTAAAAGCCTTTCGGAAACTGAACCTATTTGTGTATCTGAAACTTGATTTTCTTCAAATGAAACGAACCTGTTATTATTGGCTCCATGAGCATGAATAACAACTAAATCGGCACGTGTCTGGTTAACAATGAACTTCATATCCCTTAATGCATCAGCAGTAAGCAGGTGCTCAACTACTTCCACTCCCGCATCATTGGCCTTTTTCGTAACCTTTGCCAAAAGCGCATCGCCGGAGTCCTCTTCGGAATCATAGCTTTTAAACGAAAATTCTTCCAAAACATGGACTGCAGCAATTTTTGATGAAAATCTCTTAGCGATTTCAATTGCAATGTCTGCAGCTTCAAAGCTGTAATCGGATCCGTCGATAGGAACCATAATTACATCAAACATTTAATTGTCTCCTTTAAGATAATCTGCATGGCAGAAATCAATGAAATTACCTACAATCTTGTCAATATCCTCACTGTCATCAATGATTTTTCCATCATCCATAAATATTGCCCTATTACTTAACTCTTTAATAAAGTCAGTATTGTGGGAAATCATTACAACTGTAATTCCATAAGTTTTAGAAATCTTTTTAAGGGAATTGGTTACGGTTCTTAATGTGACCGGATCCAAATCTCCAAATGGTTCATCTAAAAGCAGGAATTTTGGTCTTGAAACTAAAATCAATGCAAGCATTACACGTACTTTTTGACCACCAGACAATTCATAAGACTTCCTAGGTAATATGTCTAAATCTAAATCAAGACTTTCAAAGATATCGGCCACCGCTTCACGTGTTGCAGTTTCAGGGAATTTAGGGAATAAATCATTCAAAATTTCAGCATCCAATCCAACTTGCCTTAAACGTTCTTTTGCTTCAACTTCAGGCAAATCTGTCAATAAGTAAAATGAATCCAATAATTCCTCACTAAGACCAATTTTTTTAGCCCTTTCTTGTGCATCATTAATTATATCCTGATTCTTATAACCTAAACGTACGGCCAATTGGTCCAATACAGTCGCATAATGACTTAAAGCAAATTCCTGATGCATAAATCCTAATTTGGACCTTATCTTCATACGCCCCATACCGGGAATATCAATATCGTTCCACTCATCATCAACTTTATACAGGACCTCTCCCTCGTCAGGATCATCAAGTCCGCCAAGCATTCTTAAAAGCACCGTTTTTCCAGCGCCGCTAGGGCCGATGATGCTTAAGATATTTTCCCTTTGGACTTTGAAGTTAATGTCTTCAATTTGCAATACTTCCCCACCGGTCAGCAAATAGAATCTTTTGAATACATCATTTACTTCGATAACGTCTTCGTCTGTTGAAATATTTTTAATATCAACTATAGGCTCCATATCTTCCATGAATTTATCGCAGATTTCATCAGGAAAACCTTCATCAACGATTTCACCGTCTTCAAGCAGAATTACCCTATCCGCCAAATATTTCTGAACATCAGGCAAGTGAGAGACAAGAATAACCGTAATATTTAACTCCTTATTGATTTTTTTAACTGCATCCAATATTTCTTGTTTTGTTTTAGGGCATGCCATTGTAGCAGGTTCATCAAGAAGTAAAGCTTTAGGCTGTTTTGCAAGTTGACGAGCCATGATGAGCCTTTGCTTTTCACCGCCGCTCAATACAGAAGCGTAATGGTCCTTTTTATGAGTCAATGAAACAAGCTCCAGAATTTCATCGGCTTCATGGCCAAATTCACTTTCAGCAACTTCAAAATTGGTATCTCCTTCATCAAAGTATTCTCGTGCATATAACTTTCTTAAAACATTTTCACGAACAGTATCCGGCCATAATCCAAAAGACCTTTGAAGGTGAATTGCAGTCACTTTTTTAAGATTGTTATAATAATATTGGGAAGAATTGGCATCTACGCTATCGCTTCCAACAGTAATGCTTCCTTCATCAATATGTTCAACACCCCTTAAGGCTCTCAAAAGTGTAGTTTTGCCGGAACCACTTTTACCCATGATTCCAAGTATTTCCCCTTCCTTAACTTCGAAGCTTACATCTTTTAAAGCTTTAACCTTTGTTCCGTCATCAAGTTCATAATCTTTACTTACATTTTCAACTTTTATCATTCTTAATGCCCCTATAATATACAAATTTTTATTCGTGAAACTATTTATATTTTAATTATTATACATTAAAATTAGTGATTTAAATGGCTAGTGAAAATAAAATTCAAGAATATATTGACAGCTTAGAACAAGAAAAAATTATGATTGAAACACATTTTGCTAATATTGAAAGAATCTTAAAGGACAATCCCAAATTGGACCAGCAAAAAGCATTCGGACTGCTGTCTAACTTCAACACATTGAATATTCAATATGACCAATTATGTAATGACCTTATCAAATTTATCAAAATATTCAAAGATAAGGAAGACCAAGAGATTCGTCTCTACAAAACTGATGAATTAGTCGAATTATTAGAAGAAAAAATCAATCAATTATAATCTTTTTAATAATTATAAGTAACTACAATTTTTCCGGAAGCGTTTGTGGTTGAATTTTCAGCTACAACCTTACCATTTCTCAAAAGTTGTACAGAAAGCTCACCTTCACCATAATCATCTTTTTGAGCTTGGATATACACTTTATCCCATGATGCGCAATCAAGGGTTATCTTATCGTCACCATCGCCAATTCTTTCGACAAGGTACTTCGGATCTCCCATTTTTGCATACCATCTGCCGTTGTATTTTACAACAGCCTCAAAAGGATAAGAAGATGTATGCTCCAAACTTCCATTATCTGTAATGACATTTAAAGAAGATTCGCTGTCTGGTTGAGTGCCATTATTGATAAAAGAAAACAACAACAAAGCAATAATAATAATTCCCAAAACTATAAATATTTTTTTAGCAATGCCCATAGTCCAACTATTTGGCTTTTTATCAAATCTGTTACCCTTGGGGTCAGTTAGAATATAGGCACAATTACCACAATACATAGATGTGGGTGAATTTTCATAACCACACCTTGGACATCTGACCATATTATATAACCTTTTATATTCTTATAAAAACATTATTAAAAAACTTATATTTAAACTTAATGTAAAATAGGTTATTTTTTCTAATACTAGATTAAAATTTAGTGATAATAATTATAGACATTTTCAGCCGTTTTTTGATTCATGCCTTTAATTTTAGCTAAATCGCTCACTGATGCTTTTTTTACATTATCTATTGTACCAAATTCTTTTAAAAGATTAATTTTACGTTTTTTTCCAATTCCAGGAATATTGTCAAGAGATGAGGCTTGAATATCCTTACTGCGGAGTTTTCTATGATACGTAATAGCAAATCTATGAGATTCATCACGCACTTGCTGAAGCAAATGCAATGCTTTATTGTTTTTAGGAATTATAATAGGGCGTTTAGAGTTTGGGAGATATATCTCTTCAAATTCCTTAGCAAGCCCAATAATAGGAATATGAGTAAGATTCAATTCTTCTAAAACCCCACAAGCCATACCTAACTGTCCTTTGCCCCCATCAATCACTATCAAGTCCGGTTCGGGATCTGAATCAATCATTTTCAATCTGCGAGTCAGCAATTCCTCCATCATTGCAAAATCGTTCGGTCCGGGAGTTTCCATTCTGAAATGTTTATACCTTTTTTTATAGGGTTTTCCTTCCTTAAAAGATACTTTTGAACCGACTGCAAACTTGCCTGAAATATTACTAATATCGTATCCCTCTATTACATGAGGTATCTTTTCCAATTTAAGGTATTTTTTAAGTTCAATCAGTGCATTTTCCATTGATTTTTTCTGATGTTTAATGATTTCGGCATTTTTTCTGGCCATTTTAACAAGACGTAATTTCACACCCTTTTGAGGCACCTTAATGTGGACCTTGTTTCCCCTCAAATCGCTTAGCCATTCCTCAAGCAATTCCTTATCATCAATATCCTCATCCAAAAGAATCTGCTTTGGAATATGCCTGTTATATCCATAATATTGCTGAATAAATGCAAACAGTATCTCTGAAGAGGAATCATACTGAGAACCGCTCATTAAAAAATCATCACGCCCAACAATCTTACCATTTCTAATAGGCATTATAATTACAACGACTTCATTTTCCCCTTGGGCAATAGCTATTACGTCCTGATCAAGGTCATCATCGACCAAATCCACGAATTGCTTTTCCATAATCTCCTCAATTGATGTAATCTGGTCTCTAATAACGGCCGCCTTTTCAAATTCCTCATTGTTTGCCGCTTCTGCCATTTCGCGCTTAAGGTCCTTGACGATTGCAGAATATTTGCCCTGGAAAAATAAATCAATCTTATTGATAATCTCAAGATATTCCTCTTTGGAAATATTGCCTGAACATGGGGCATAACACAAGTCGATTTGTGAATTAAGGCAAGGCCCGTCCATATTGCGGCAGGTTCTTATCTTAAACAATGACTTTAAAAATTTTACAGTTTGCTTAACAGATCCAACATCGGTAAACGGTCCATAAAAAACGCCATTTTTAGTAATGTTTCTTGTAATCACAAGCCGTGGGAATTCCTCATTGGTAATTTTTACATAAGGATATCTTTTGTCATCCTTCAATTGAACATTATACCTTGGGCGATGCTTCTTTATCAGGGTAGCTTCCAGAATTAAGGCTTCCTTTTCAGAATTGGTGACAATATACTCCAAGCTGTCAAAATGACTCATCAGGATTTGAGTCTTCGGCCTGTCCAGTTTTTCACGAAAATAAGATTTAACCCTTTTTATGAGGTTTTTTGCTTTGCCTATGTAGATAATGGTGTCTGTGCTGTCGCGCATTATATAAACGCCTGGTTTGCTTGGCAGATTATCGGGAGATTTAACTTTTGTTGACACTTGAAAACCCCCTTAATTAAGCTCTACGGTATCATCAGTTATTTTAACTTTGTTGTTTGCAATCATTAAATCCAAGACACTATTAATCCTATCGGAAGTCTTTTTAGATGTTGATTTGAAACCGAAATTACGTGAAGTTTCCTTTGCAACCTGCTTTGGAGTTAAGTTCGGTTTGTGAAGCAGGACTAATTCGATGTTTTTGGAGATTTCCTCATCGGAAATCAAATCAATGTTAGGTTTATCCCTTTTTCTGATAAGGATGTTGTTATTTGTTGCATCATATAAAAATTCTCCTATCCTAATGATGTCTCCTGAATTTTCCGCTTCATCAATAGCCGAATTAACAGCTTTCTTCAAATTGGAACCTGCCCTTTTGATGTTGCAGCTATCCTTGACTCTTTTGATTACTTCCTTTACATGAATCGGGCCTTCCACATCAACAATGCTTACAATGGATTTGGCCACTTCACTTGCCGGTTTTTTATACAAATCGTCTTGGGAATAAATACCTATGTCAGCTGCCTCAACATAATCCGTTATATTATCTTCAATCTTTCCTTTGCCTGGAAGCTTTTTATCGTCAAATGACTTTAGGGTATTGTTGCTTTGATATCTTTCTTTTTCAATTTCCCTGTAATCGTCATTTGCTGTTTTAATAATGTCCTCTAAAGCTTGGTCTTTTAACTCTTCCCTTCTGTGCTGTTCATGAACTGTAAGGATTACTCCTTCATCATCATCTATTTCTTTTTGAAGCGCGTCCATCATCAATTCTTTTTCTATTCTTTTCTCTTCCCTTTCGGCAAATGTCAATTCATTTTCTTTTTCAAGAATAATGTGGGAGTCATCATCGCTTGGCCTATTCAAATAATCATCAGGATTATATTCTTCTGTCCTATCAACTACAGAAACATAATCTATATGGGTTGGGTTTTCAATCTCTTTTAATGACTTGTTTATGTATTTCATGTCTTTTTTGATTCCCTTAATAGACTCTCTAACAGACCTTGGCTTTTCATCATCATAGTAGAAATTGTTCTTTCTTAATTTGCTTGTAACATCATTGGAACCTTTATAATATGTAACTCCATCGGCAGAAACTTCTTCAGGAGCTTCCTGCTCAGGAATATCATCAGTTTCCTCTTCCTTGATTTCAATGTCTTCTTTTATAACTTCATCTTCCAAATCATTATTTTTAAATACATCATCCATGAATTCACTAACGGCATCATCAACCACTCTTGTTGCCTCTTTTCTAATGTCCTCATCGAATTTGAGTGATTCATCAGTGAAAATGTTAAGCTCCTCATCATCATAGTCGAATTTTGGAGTTGGCCTTTCAAGATTTTCAAAATCATCCCCATATTCATCTTGAGACTCATCAAAGGAGACATCATTGTTTAAATCAGGCAATTCATCGTTGAATATATTGAGTTCCTCTTCACCGTTAACAATTTCGGCTTCAACCACAAATTCGTCCTTTGGAGCCGGTTTATGCAATTGCTCATCATCTTCCTCAATAACTTCACCGCGGAATGTTTCAATTTCTTCAGGTTCCAGTTGGGATTCTCCTGAAATGACATCGGAAATAAATGAATTGATTTTATCTTTCATTTTTGATTTTTGGGATGCATTGGTTTTTTCAGCAATTTCTTGTGACTCTTCATTTTGCTCAAATTCAACTTTTCTGTTTACATCCTCATCAAAGTCTTCTTTGGTTTCATCCTGTAAGTGGTCAACATAAATGTAATCATCATCAGAACCCAAATCAACCTCAGGCTCATCATCAACATTCAAATGAGTTTTATTTTTGCCAGCAGGTTTTTCAGCCTTGTCCTCTACATCAAAAATAATTGGCTCTTCCTCATCTTCCAGTACACGCTCATCATCATTGCTGTGATCAACATAAATGTAATCATCATCAGAACCCAAATCAACCTCAGGCTCACCAACAACATCCTCAGAACCCAAATCAACCTCAGGCTCATCAACAACTTCTTCATGAATGGTATTTTTTGAAGTAAATCTGATTTTATCGGAAAAACTTACTTTAGGCTTATCATCTGCATTTAAATCAGCTTTTTCTTTCTTAACAGATTTTTTAACTTCCTCATTATCATCAAAAATAATTGGCTCTTCCTCATCTTTTAAAACGCGTTCATCATCATTGCTGTGATCAACATAAATATAATCATCATCAGAACCCAAATCAACCTCAGGCTCATCAACAACATCTTTTTTAGATGACTTTTTAGAAGTTTTATCATCCGTATAATCTAAATCATCTTCCAAATCAGAATTTTCACCTAGATCATTATTAAATTTAAGGCCTGCAAATAGTGGATTTTTTTCCATCTTTTCTTCTGATTCCTCAGAACTGAAGAATGATTTTATCCTATCCCTTATTGGATTGGAAGATTTTTCATCGAAAGCCTCATCGGAGTAGTCCTTTTCATTCTTCCATACTTCAGCATTATCCTCTGGAGAGACACCTTCATCAGATTCCCATACTTCAGCATCATCATTTTGTGAAGTATTCTCATCACCAGTTTCCCATACTTCACCATAATCCGAATTTTCACTATCTTCACTAATATCAGAATCATTATCCTCAGATTGAGATTTTGCAGTTTTTGTAGCAGAATCATCAACTACAAATTCAGAATCATTTTCAACATAAACATCACTATAATCATTATTTTCTTCCTCAACGACCACAAACTCAGATTCATCTTTAGCATAATCTTTAGAATCCTCTTCAGTTTCCTCAACTACAACAAATTCTGATTCATCTTTTGAATAATCTTTAGAATCCTTTTTAGTTTCCTCAACTACAACAAACTCAGATTCACCGGCAGCAACATTATCTTCATTAGCAGTTTCCTTTGGAGTTTTTTCATCATCAAAGAATTCTGACGGGTCAATTTCACCAACATCAATAGGTTTTTCCAAAACGTCACCATCATCAACCTTTTCAACTTCAACAAAATCGCTTGGACCAATATCTTCTTGATTTATTTCCTGTGATTCCTCTTGAGCTTTCCTTTCGGCTTCTTCCCTTTCACGAGCTAGACGCAATTCCTCCGCTTTCTTTTCAGCTTCCAATCTGCGTTTTTCTGCTAATTTTTTAGCCTCTTCAGATTTGCGTTTCTCCTCTTCACGAGCCCTTCTGATTGATTTTTCAACATTTTCAAGCAATTTTTTACGGCCCAAATCCCTATTTCTATACCAATCTGTAGACCATAAGTGATAGAGTCTCCAGCCTAATCCTGTCAATACCTGTTCGCGAAGACGGTCCCTGTCACGGGCCACCTTACTTGATGAATACATCTTACCATCAGTAGTGATTCCCAAAATGTATTTTCCAGGGTTTTCATCATCAACAATAGCCAAATCCACTCTAAAACCGGCACAACCAATTTGCCTGTCAACAGTATAACCATTTTCCTCCAAAAAGCTAGCTATCGCATCTTCAAACGGTTCTTTTGTATAAGAGTTTGCACTTTGGGTTCCTAATGTCAAGTGCTCAGCATACTCCAAGAATTCTTTTAGGGATTTTACACCATAAGGAGGATTTGCTGTCAGATTCATGTCATAAGCCTTAAAGTTTGAAAATACTACACATTTTTCTCTTGCACGAGTAATCAATACATTTAGACGTCTTTCACCACCATCCTGATTTAAAGGACCAAAGTTAAGTGACATCTTTCCGTCGTTGTCAAAACCATAACCTACACTTATTAAAATGACATCCCTTTCATCCCCCTGAATTGTTTCAAGGTTTTTAACAAAGAACCTTTCTTCCTTGTTGTCTGAGAATAACGGTTCATATTGAGGGTACTGTTTACGCTTTACTTCCAAAGCTTCCAAGATTGCATTTTTCTGTGCAACTGAAAATGTTCCAACACCCAAACTCTTTGTATCACCATACTTTTCAAAGTGATTGAATATCTCTTCAACCACATCCTGTGCCTCGAGAGGGTTTGCAGATGACGAACCCCTATCGTATGCAGTATTCGGATTGTAATGGAATTTCAAACCGAGTTCAGGGTCTGAATGTGAAGGTGAAGGATAAACCAGCAGGTCATCGTCATAGAATTCCCTGTTGGAAACTGTAATCAATGATTCATGGCGTGATCTGTAGTGCCATTTAAGCATTTTAACCGGGAATGACAATTTACATAAATGCAAAATACTTTCCATATCCAGAGAAGTCGCTTCCTCCTCATCGCTGTCAGCATCTGACATCTGGTCGAAAAATGATGTTGGAGGCAATTGTTGGGTATCCCCCATAACAACAGCTGTTTTTCCTCTCATGAATGCACCAAGCGCATCTTCCGGTTTTACCTGACTTGCCTCGTCGAAAATAACAACGTCAAATTGCAGCTCCTCATTTGTTGGATCCAGGTATTGTGCAATTGACAATGGACTCATCATAAAACAAGGTTTAATCTGTTTTATCATTCCGCCAGCTTTTTCCAATAGTTTTCTAACTGGCATATGACCACTTTTTCTTGTAAATTCCCCTGCAAGGATTTTAGCTTGAGGATTTTCAGTTCCACCAAATATTTTAGGAATGTTGCTGTTTAATTTTTGGAAAATTCTTTTACGGTTCAAGACGAGGATTTTCTTATCCAAATCCTTAAATTCGCGAATCCTATTTTCATGCAATTCTCCTATGAATGTGGCCAATTCATGATTTTCAACAAATAATATATTTAAAAGTGAATCTGCAAAGTTTCCATCCACCAATGCTTCAATATCATCTTTTTTGATGTTTCTTTTTTCAATAGCTTCTACGAATTTTTTGGCATCACTGCTCTGGAGTGCATTTTTAGTATTCAAATATTGGGACCATAAATGGAGACTGGATAATTGTCCTCTCCAGCTGTATAGCTGTTCCTGCCAGGCTTCAAAGCTTACATCACCGGTTTCCCTTTTAAAGATCAATTTGCTTCTTGGATTCAATTTATCCTTAAGTCTGGAGAGTACGCGAACAAACTCCTCTCCGGAATCAATGTACTCTGCAAGGTCACGCTCAGGCTTGATGTCAAATAGGTCCTTACTCATCAAATCAATTGTATTTTGTGAAAATGTTCCTTCACGGACAAGTGCAGAAAATTCATGCATCCATTTAGCTATTGCTTTTAAATCATTAGGGTTTGCATTTAAATGCCAATATCCGCCATAGTATTTTTGGCCTAATGCCTCATTTGCCTCTAAATTCTTTCTAATCTTAATTACGACTTTTGCTTCCTGCAGATCTCTTATGATTTCATCAACACTTCCTGGTACAGGTACTGCATAATACCTTTCAACAAGTTCAATGTGTTGCTTGTTGTTGAAGAAACGGAACTTTTTATTTGAAATGTTTCTTAACTCATATATCAATCTGTCAATATCTGCCTGGAAAATGCTTTGATTGAATTTGGTTAAAATTCCAGCATATTTCTGATACCTTTCAAGCTCTTGAATTAATCTGAATGCATCGTCATTGTTGTTGTTCCATGCCCCTGATTTGATGATGTTTCCATCTATCAGCTCGGCATTTTGAGACTTGATTATCTCAAAGGCGGAAAGTGAATTTTGAAACTCGTTTAATGTATCAGGCTTTTTAATTCCATAAATGTCATAGACTCTTCCACGTTCCACCAGGAAATTATCCAAAGCATGTAAAGAATCGTTGATCAGCATTTCAATTTCTCTTAAATCAGCCGGAAGCAAACTTTTTGGAGCGCATTTGCTCCAAGGATTTTCCTTTGAAATGGTCTGGTATAATTCAGCCAGGTTTTCAAGGGACACTTTCATGTCATCCAAATCCTTTAATGTAATATCTTCTGGATTTTGGAATCTTACCAATGGCATCAAAGCATTTTTCCTTGAAAAGTAATCATCCGCTGATTCCTTCATTCCATACAATTGGAATGGAGATAGCTTAACGGCAAATGCAGGTCTGTGAATGATTTGAGAATAATCATCAAGCTGGCGACGTAATGTCTCCAATTTACGAATGGTATGATCAATGTTTAATGGCTCCTGAGCACGTACATTGGTTGCCTTCTGCAGGTCTTTCAGGAATTTTTTACGTCTTGTTTTATGTGAGTGCAACTCCAAGACAAACTTGCCCAAACCTACCGCAGTCAATCTGTCCTTTACAACATCAAGTGCAGCCATCTTTTCTGATACGAATAAAACTGACTTTCCTTCAGCCAAAAGCTCAGCTATCAAATTAACGATAGTCTGTGACTTACCTGTTCCAGGAGGACCTTCCACAACCAAATTGCGTCCTGCCTTTACATCCTGAATAGCTGCAATTTGAGATGAATCTGCATCAAGAACCTGATACATGCTTCTGTACTCAAGCTGTGAGTCTATATCCTCTTCCCTGAATGCTTCCTGATCGTTTTTGGCAGGATTGAAAATCGCCTGTATCAGTTCATTTTTGGTCAAGTCGACATTTTCCGCCCATGCATCAGGATTCAAATCATTATACATTACAAATTTTGTAAAGCTAAAGAAACCTAAAGCCACATCGCTGTTGACTTTCCACCCATCCATCCTGCTGACGGCACGCCTTACACTAGCAATGTAATGGTCAATTACTTCACCATACCTTTTGAATTCAAAGCTAGGAAGTTCTATTCCTGCTTCCAACAACTTGGCCTTAAGTGAAATGTTAGTCTGAATATCCTCTCCGGTCCATTCAAGGTTGAATGATTCTCCAACCTTTTTCCTCTCCATTGAAACTGGAATCAACACCAGAGGAGCCTTGTTGACTTGTCTTGGTTTGGTTTTGTCTTTCCATTCCAAAAATCCGATTGCCAAATAAAGGATATTGTAACCCTGCTCCTGAAGCATTGTCTTTGCCTGATTATTGATATAATATAATCTCTTTTGAAGCTCTTTTGGGGTCAAATCTGTGGCTAATTTCTTGTCTCCTTCTGAAAACTTGGAAAAATCAAATGGGATGTGATCCCAGACCGATGATTTGTCCTCCTTTTTATCCTTTTTATTGGCTACAAAATACATTTTGTTTTCCTGCAGAACCAATGTTTGGAAAAGATTTGTAGGAGACTGATTTACTATTGTGATGGTTTTAGCCCTTGTTTTAAAATTAAGAAGTTGATTTCTTAAAGTTAAATCCAATAGCTCCTTACGTAAGTTTTTAAATTCCTTTTCGATTATATTTGATGATTTATTCAACATGATGACCCTTGTAGTGTTTAAAAATTTAAAAATACAATATATAAGTATATTAATATTAATTAATAAAGTTTTCTAAAAGTCAATTAAAGCTATGATTTAAGGTTATATTTAGATTATTGGAAAATTAATAAGCCAATATCAAAAAAATTATTAAATCCTTTTCAAATCTTTAAAAATAGAAACTTAAATATATCTATTTTAATTCTAAAAATGGAAATACTATCTTCCAATAATTCTCGCACCATTAAGATAAATGACTGTGGATAAAAATCCGTTATTTAACAATACCTTTTTAGCACTATCCCTACCATTATGCATTGCAGTTATAATCTCATTTATCGTTTTGAGATATGAAAACACCATTTAAATATTTTAAAAAAAAAGTTGATTAGGGAGTTCATCAAATCCCCAAAACCGTTTAACTGGAAATTTCATCCAATTTTTGTTTGAGATTACTGATTTCAGCATCCTTTTGTTGATTTTCCTTTTTTAACTCGTCGATAAAATCTTCACAATCAAGAATTCTTCTGATGTAAAACTCATCGACATATGCCATGATGTCGTTGTCTCGAATAATATTTTCAATATATTCAAACAAATCATCGTCTTTTGCGTGAAGTATTGCGATACCATAAAATATTGGCAGATAATGAAGCTGCAAATCAAGTTCACAGTCATCTATGAAATCTTCAATAGCAGTCAATACACCATTTTTAGGAGTGTTTTCTTCTTTTGCTTTATATAGTGGAGTTTTTAAGCTATTGACCTCCAGCTGTTCGCATTCCTCATCAGATATTACTTTAATATATTCGTTCTGGTATTCTTCAGGAATGTCATCAGGATTGTAATATGCATCTCTCCTGCCGTAAGGCCAGGAAGCATCATGCAAGAACACCACCGGGAAATTATCCTGATTGAATTTGGAGTTAATGCACTGAAGCTCATTGTATACCGTATACCAATTATGGTCACCATCAACTAAAATACAGTCATAACCCTCAAGAAGAGGCAAAGATTCTAAACTTAATGTTTTATAAATCTTAAAATGACCTTCATACTCCTTTTCAAGAGCAGATGCATCAAACATAGGTTCAGGGTCAATTGAAGTAAGTTCGCCACCATTTTCCATGCAATATTCCAAAATGTTTTTTGTATTTATTCCCTTCTCGGAACCTATCTCGACAATTGACTTGATATTTTGATGCTTGAAAATCGGAAGTATTATATTTTCCCACACTCTTTTCATTGTTTCACCAGTTAAAATTTTTCTTATATTATAAAATAAAATCATCAAATGATAAAAAGTTTACTTCCCCATCGGTAAAATCAATCCCCAGTGAATTTCTTAATTTCAGGAACTATGATTTTCAGTGCTTCTGTAGAAAACATATTGTTATGTTCTGCAGGAACCCCAACAACAGAAAATTTATCTTCATCGAAGTAATCTTCAAATCCGCCTGCCTTTTTAGAAAATACATAATCAAACAATTTAGCTGCAGTTTCACTGAGTTCGCCTTCAGGTCTTCTGTTTCCCCTGAAGTAAATTGTTTCACCATCATAAAACTTGAGTTTATAGCTTAACCATATCTTTACGGAGAGATTTGCATGGAATACCATATATTCCATATCCTCATCCTTAGGAGTCAATGCTCCTTCCTTTTGATATTTACGTGCATATAATATTTGATCTTGAATGACCAATTCCTGCAATTGTTCATCTTCAATATAATGCGCATCAAATATTATCAGCTTTTCAACCTTTTCGTTTTGTTGCTTAAGCTGCTGGGCTATCTCAAGTGCAATTGCACCTCCAAAGCAAAGACCACCTATATAATACGGACCTTCGGGCTGAATGCTCTTTATGATTTTTATGTATTTTGATGCGAACTCATCAATGCTTGTAAGTGGATTTTCCTTGTGGTTTATGTTATACGGTTCGATTACTGAAAATGAATAATCATCCTTTAACTGCTCAGCAATATAATAAAAGAACTCGCTTCCATAGTTTGCAGAGTGAATGAAGAACAGATTTTTCTTATCAGGATGATTTGAAAATATCTTAATATCATCCTTATAATCATTTTCATCACATGATGTGGCAATTTCATCCAGAGTCTTTAAAAATTCATTTGCAAAATCCCTCATATCCTCTCTTGTAAATCTTTCGCAATCATATTCCAAATTAAAATGGGTTTCACGACTAAGTGAATATCCATTCATTGCTATATCAGTACCGTAATTATTTTCAACTGCAATAATCTCTTCCATATGTGGATTATATTTAGCAACAAACATTTCACCTGTTTTGAGCTTATTCATTTCACCCAGATAATTGAAGGTAAATAATGGAAGTTCCTTGGTTTCAATACCCATCAGAGGAGGGTAACCGAATCCATCCTGTGGAATCCTGTCCAAAATCTCGGAAACATCATCAATTATCTGTGTAATTTCACTGCACCCTGATTCAAGAACTACCGGATAACAATTGGTAAACCAGCCAACTGTCCTGTCAATTAAAATATCCTCATCAAAATCATGACGTCCATGACCCTCCATTCTAACGGAAAGTTTATCATCACCCATGACACTATTCCATGCCTTTAAAACAGCAGATAAAAATATTCCGTTAATGGAAGAATTATAGTTTTTAGGAGCATTGTTCAGCAGCAGGGAACTTTTATCCTTTGAAAATCTTAACAGCAATTTCTCACGCTTTCTTATATCTGAATTAATTTCTGTATGCTTTATTTTCATCATGGAATCTAACGTATCTGTCCAATAAGGTTTTTCCTTTAATAGCTCTTCATCACTGCGATATCTATTAATGGCCAGTGCATAATCCTGATACGAACTGGTTTTGTTAGGTAATTTTATCTCCTTATTGTTAAGCAGTTGTGCATAGGCAAGATTCAAGTCTTCAACGATTATTCTCCATGAAACGCCATCAACAAGCAGGTGATGAATGACAATCAATAAATAGTCCACACCATTTTCACAAAATATTGCCAATTTAATCAGAGGCCCATCGAAAATATTTATTTCACTATTAATCCTTATTGATTCACTTCTGTAATCCGTGGAGTCACATTTTTCTATTGTAAAATATTCTTCATCATTTATCGGCCTGACGAATAGCTTTTCATCCTTAACTTTTGCCCTCAGCAAATCATGATGGTTTAAAACAGTCAACATTGCTTTTTTAAGAATATTCTCATCAATCTTTTGTGATGATTCAAAAAACAAAGCCTGATTGAAATAAGAAGGATTTTTGAAGTTTGAATCAAAGAAATGCTGAACTATAGGAGTTGTATCGACAAAACCTTCAAAGGCATCCTGAGATACCTTATTGATTGACAGTTTAAACTGTGCATTTTCAGCTATCCTTTTAACAGATTGATTGTCTAAAACATCCTTAACGTTTATATTGATGTTGGACTCTCTTAATTTAACTATCAGCATCATTACGCTGATTGAGTCCCCGCCCAATGAGGAAAACTCTTCATTACGGCCAATCGGTCTGGAAATACCTAAAACTTCTGAAAATCCATTGGCTATTGCATGTTCAAAATAGGATTGTGGAGCTTCATAATCCCTGTCGCTTTCAATGTTTATTTGAGGAAGCCTTTTTCGGTCTACCTTGCCGTTAATGTTTAATGGAATTTTATCAAGACTAATCACATGTGACGGTACCATATACTGCGGTTTTTTAGATGAAACGTAATCCTGAACAGACTCTTTTAGATTGATGACCGGGCGGGATGGAACAACATATACGACAAGTTCATTGTTAAACCCGTTTTTGACCGTTTGGACTGTAACATCATCTACATAATCAATTTCACGAATGATAACTTCAAGTTCTGAGAGTTCCACACGGTTTCCTCTGATTTTTACCTGATTGTCACGGCGCCCCATAATTGCAAATGATCCATCGCGCAGTACCTTTGCCATATCTCCAGTACGATACATCACATTATAATCATCACTGCCATCAAATGGATTGTCAACAAATGATTCAATATTCTTTTCAACATTGTTGATATAACCCCTAGATATCTGATGGCCTGCAAGATACAACTCGCCAATAGCCCCAACGGGTATGCGCCTTAACTCCTCATCCAAAATATATGCCTTTGTGTTATAGACCAGATTACCTACTGAGGAATAATCCATCTTATCGGAATTATTGCATGATGCAACAAAAACAAAGGCCTCAGTCGGACCATAAATATCAATTAAATCATAATTTTCGGGACTTTCAAATTCGCCCAATTTTTCACCGCCGACAACCAGAACGTTTAAGGAAGTCTTTTCAATACTTTGCATAAAGAGCTTACCGACCTGAGTTGTGATGAATGTTTGGGTAACACCCTGATTCATGTAATATTCATTCAATTTAAACACGTTTAAACGGATGTCACTTGGAACTACAGACAGTGCCGCGCCAGCATAGATTGTGGATAAAATCGCATGGGACCCTGCATCAAAACCTATGGATGCATACATTCCAAAAACATCATGGTTAGAGAGATTATATGTATCAGCATAATACGCCGAAATATTCAGAGATGATTTTCTTGTCACTTCAACACCTTTAGGAAGGCCAGTACTTCCGCTTGTGTATAAAATACATGCCAACTCTCCGCCGACAACATCAAGATGATTTAATATTCCCCTTTCTGATGAAATGTCAGATATGTTTACAATGCGATTATTCGGATATAAATTTAAAGCGCGCTCATAAGTCTCATCACTTGCTAGTATCACATCAGAACCTGTGTCCTTTACCATGAATTTCAAACGTTCATCAGGCAGATTATCATCCAGAGGAACGTAAACTCCCCCCATAGACATTATAGCCAGAATACAGAACATATATAATTGTGAACGTTCAACCAAAAATCCTACATTATCCTGCGGACAAACACCCAGTTCAACCAACCGTTTAGCTATTTTATCTGCAATATATGCTCCTTCCGCATAACTATAGCTAACATCGTTATATGATACCAGTTTGCTGTTCGGATATTTTGAGAGATTGTCATTGAAAGCATCAAGAATATCCTCATATCCGATTGCATGTTCCGTATGATTGATATCATCCAGAATTTCCAAATCAGATTCTTTGATATAACTGATTTCGGATAAATTTCTAACACTAAACATTTCCTTTAAAATTAATTTAAAGGAATCGGCAAACTGTTTTACGAATTCATCTGAGAACCTGCTTGAATGGAAAATCTTAATTCCCATCTTATTGATGTCAATGTTGAATATGTAGAATACAATATCCCCAAAGGCATCGTGTGTTAATCCCTCAATTTTATAGTCAAATTTATCGCAGAATTCATTGTAAAAAAGATCAGGAGCATATTGGAATACTATATTTGAATTTAAATCGAAATCATTAACAAGATGGTGGAAAGGATAACCATCATATTTCATGAGTGAATTGATTAAACTTGAAGAATACTCAAGAAAAGAACTTACATCCTGATTTGCACAGTCCATCAGTACCGGGAGATTTTTAGCATACATCCCTACCGAATCTGATAAATCAATATGGCCTCTGCCGTCTTCAACAATGTTAAATAGAACTTTTGTAGAACATGCAAACTTTGATAAGGCATATCCGAAAACAGATGCGAAGAACTGATTGTGAGTTATGAGATGGCTTTTTAAAAATGATGTCAGATGCTCATCATCGATATCAAATGTATCTGTGTAAATTGATTCTTCACCATCTAAAGAGGGCAATAGATCATGAACCTCATCTCTACTGGCCAACATGCCATGCAGGAAATCTTCAGCATCATTTATATAATCCTGACTGATGGTCTCTTCAAATGAAACCTGTCTTAAAATTCCATTATCGACAAATTCGGTTTCATTACCATTCAGAATAGAATTCAGCTGCTCCAAGAAGATATTCAATGATGTACCATCAAAAATCAAATGATGGAAATCACAGCATAAATAATTAGACGAATCATCTTCCACTATCAAAAACCTGGACAGGCATTTATCCAGTTCAAAAGGCCTGACAAAAGAATCAATATCACTTAGAAATCCTTCAGTGATTTCTATTTCAGCATCGAAAACGCATTTAGGCAAATCCCCTTCATCAACTACAACACGGGATTTGAAGATAGGATATACTTCAATCAACTTACTAATAGCCTTTTTAAACTCATCTGAGGAATATTCTTTCTTGAATTTAATCATGAATGAATTGTTATATGCAGTGCCAACATCCTTAACCATTTCATCAAGAAATATATTTAACTGGGAACCAGATAAAGGGCATCCTCCATCGAAAGCGTAATTTATTTCTTCACCGGCAATATGATGATTCAAGTTGAATTTGATGAAATTTCCAATATTTGAAGGTGTGGAAAGCTCAATAATCTGATTTGAAGATAAACTTACATCCAATTTTTCTTTCATTTCTAGCTGGAGTTTCATTGCAACCAATGAATTGCCCCCAAGAGATACAAAATCATCATCCAGGAAAACGGAAGGTGTATTTAAAACCTTTTTAAATGAATCCAAAACAGATTTAAGGATTTCATCATCAATATGTGAACTGGAAGTTTCTCTAGAAATACTTTTCAATGCAAATTTGTCTATTTTTCCATTGACATTTAATGGTATCGAATCCAATTCAACGAAAAGTGAAGGAATCATATATCCTGGCAATTCACTTTTCAGTGCTTCCCTTACATTCTCAATATCCACATCATCATTTGTTGTATAGTATGCTGTGAGATTCTCATTGTCGACGTCCAGACAAACCTGTGAGATTGCATCATAACCGTTCATTATTCTAAGTATTTCATCAGATTCTATCCTAAAACCCCTGACAGATAACTGATCATCATTACGCCCTATAATTTCAATGTTACCGTCGAAATTATAATAACCGACATCTCCTGTGTGATATAATATCTTATTATCCTCACAGTCTGCATATGGATTGTCGACATACCTTTGCCTTGTCATTTCAGGATTGTTGATATAACCAAGACTCAGATTGTCTGTTGAAATGCAGATTTCACCGGCAACACCAACAGGCACCTCCATAGAGTTTTCATCCAGAATATAAATCCATGTATTGTCAAGAGGCTTTCCAATTGAAAAGTCGCCCTCTTTTAAATTACAAACATGAGCAGTTGCTTTTATTTCTGTTGAACCGTATGCGTTGCATAATGTCTTATTGGTTTTTATGCTAGCCAGCTGATTCATTTTTGAACCTGCAGAAATAAGATAGTCTATCTGTATATTTTCATTCTCCAAAATAGGTTTTATTAAAACCGCCGGAAGAATTATGAAATGAAGAGGACAGTCCTCAAGAGCCTTTATGAACAGTAAAAAGTCCTCCCTTTCCTGTTCATTGAAAATTCTGGTAGAATTACCAAAATACAATGCCCAGAATATCCAATATACTCCTACAAAACTAAAGCTTGAATAACACCCAATTGTGTCACAATCCCCCTGAGAGAAAATAATATGAGTATGAACATTGGCCATTCCACACAGCTGCTTGTTTGGAACCATTACACCTTTAGGAAGTCCTGTTGTACCTGAGGTAAACATGATAGCAAATAAATCATCAGCACCCCCATTTATTTCCACTTCAACATCCAAATCATATTTCAAATCTTCAATGCATATCTTATTTATATCCAAGTCCAAATCCTGTGCCATCTCTTTTGTGGTTATTATATGCCTTGCCTGAGAGACATTTATCATCTGCTCAATACGTTTAGCGGGGTATTGTGTATCGATTGGAATTACTGTAGCTCCAATTTTATTTAAAGCCAAAACCATCTCCGGAAAATGATAATTCCTTTTAAGCATCAGGCCTACAGGAAAACCGAAATCAATACCATAATTATCATGCAAATCATGTGCAATTGAATTGGTGGACTTTTCCAATTCACCATATGTTATCTTGTTTATACCGTCATCAATTGCAAGTTTTTCAGGATTATTTTTTGCATTTTCACGAAACATGTAGGCAAGAGTCTTATCCTTGTCATATTCCTTCCTTTTTCCTTTGCAAAACTTTGATATTAACTGCTTTTCATCATCTGAGAGAATATCTATCTCTCTGCAAAGTTTATTAGGTGATGAGATAATATTATCAATTAATGATTGGATATTAGCAGCCATATGCTCAATATACACATCCAAAAATAAATCGGTATTGTAAATAAGTTCAATATAGTCATCAAATAGGTTTAAAGTCAATGCAGAATTTTTTCCGTTTAAAACATGGATATCCTCAAATCCAGTAAAGTCATGAATGTAATAGCCTGTTAAATTTTCATTAATATAATAATCGATGTCGACTTTAGTATGTTCCTCTAAACTGTCAAAAACACATCCAACATCATTTAAATAATCAGTGAATGATTTTTCCCCATCATATTTGATGTTTAATAATATATTTTTATCAAATGGTCCAATCTGATTTTCATTGCTTGGTTTGATTGTTTTTAAAAGACATCCTCCAGTTCTGTCAATTCTGGACAAATATAATGAAAACAATGCCAATATGAACCTGAATTTAGAAACATCATAATCATTTAAGAAGTTGGAAACCGATTCGTTTTCAAGAGGAATTTTTATTTTTCCATAGCTATCTGATTCAATATTGTAATATCTGACATAATTTCCAATATCTGACAGGCAATTATTCCAATAAGCCAAATCCTTTTCAAAATCAGAGGAGTTCAAATAGTTATCAACATAATCATAATACGGAAGGACAGCATTTTTTAAGGGGTTTTCATCAAATCCATTGAATAAATCATGAAATGCATTTATGGAGGAATAATCGAATATTGATGAGTGAATATTTGCCAAAACTGTTAATTTATCGTTATTTTTTAAAACAAGAAATCTATATAACGAAACATCAACAATATTTTCAAAAGTAAAATCAAAAAAGGAATCCTTTATTAATCTAATGTTTTCACCAGATTCACCGCTAACATCTTCCATGATGTAAATCTTATCATCATCCGTTGAATACGGCCTTAAATTTTCATCAAACCGGATATTTAATCTATTTCCGATTTTATCGAAGATTGCATCCAATTGATATTTATCCAAATAACTGCTATCAAATTCAAATTTAATTTCGTAACCTTCCATAAAAATGCCCCATCAAGCAATAAACAAAAATTTATTCAATATTTGATATATTAAAATTAAGATATAAACATTTCCAACTCAACAACATACTTACAATCAAATGCCCATTTTTCAATCCCCTGAATCATACAATAACTTACCCAAACAATCTAAACATTACATGATTGCCCTGGATTGAAACTATAATTATTTAAAAGACAATGACAATAGATAATATTAAATTATTTAAAAGAATGTGTTTTTATGGAAAAGCTAGAAAAATATATCTTATTGGTCTCTTTTATCACATCATTTTCCACATTATTCCTGCTAAATGCTACTGCACTTGCAATGCCCAGCATAGGTAATGAATATATGATGAACAACGTAACCCAGAATTGGGCTTTGACAATGGTATCTATCTTTATTTCTGCATCTACTATTCCAGCAGGTCAGATTTGCAGTAAATACGGATGTAAAAAGGTATTCGTTATTGGATGTTTAATATTCCTTGTTGGTTTAATCATTTCCTGCATTTCCATTTCTCCGGAGATGTTTGTATTATCCAGAGCAATACAGGGTATTGGTTATGCTTTATATCTTGTTGCTGAAACAGCCATTATTGTCTTGGCAATCGATAAGAAAAATCGTGGAAAATCATTGGGTATGGTTATTGTAGGTTCCTACCTCGGATGCATCACATCACCATTGCTTGGAGGCTATTTGATTAATAACTTCGGATGGAGATCAGTATTTTATATGATAATCCCATTAGTGATATTCTGTGGTGCAGTAACACTTTTAAAAGTTAAAAAAGAGTGGATTACCAATAAAGATGACAAAATGGATATTGTTGGCGGTTCACTATATGTAATTGGAATAATCTTATTTGTATATGGATTTTCCGATTTGCTTTCAATAACTGGAGGAATATCCGCCATATTAGGTATTGTAATCCTCATAATTTTCGGAATATATGAATACAGAATAAAGCTTCCAGTATTCAAAATCAAGTTATTTAAAAATAAGATATTTGCCGCATACAATCTAACCGGATTCTTCTGCTTTTTTGCAATTGCAGTGTTTGACGTGATATTCAACTATTATTTCCAGTATGCAAAAGGATGGGATCCTCAACTTACAGGACTTATACTTATTGTTCCACCAATCATATTGGCAATAATTTCACCTAACTCCGGAAGGCTTTCAGATAAGATCCATCCACAGAAACTTTCCACAATAGGATTGGGAGTAATATTGGTTCCGCTTATTGGCTTGATTTTTTTAGACGTGACTACTTCAGTATATGCAGTCATAATCGCAATGGCTCTGATTGCTGTGGGAACAGGATTGTTCTCCGTTCCAAATACAAATGCTGTTATGAGTTCTGTTCCTGAAGAACATGCACCTTACGCATCCGCAACACAAATTACATTAAGGTCTTGCGGACAGACAATGAGTTTGAGTCTTTTGACTCTCATATGTGCATTTGTCATGGGCACTTTACCTCTATCCAGAGAATATGCCGGACTATTTGTTGATTCCTTAAATATTATTGCCATTATTTGTACTGTTTTATGTATTATAGCAATCGCATTTTCAATATGGGGAATTAAGTTATCAACACACAACAGTTAAATAGGGTTTTAAAAACCCTTTAAACTATTTTTTTATTTCCAATATTTTATCGAATTCCTCTTTTTCAATTCTTTTTATTGTATTCAAATCATCCAACAGTTTGTTTCTGTCCTTATTTACCAAATGAATTATGCCCCCAATTGTGGACAAATCTACAGTTTTTGGATAAATTCTATTCTCACCAAGAGGTATGGTGGATATGACAGATTCCAAATCATTAAAAACAGTATCTAAATTTGATTTGATTACAAAACATTCCTCAGGTACAATCAAATCCTTTCCCATATACATCTGGTCAATAATTACGGGCTTATCTATTTTTTCAAAGAATGCATCACAACCCAAATATGCTTCAAGAGCCGCACCTGCATGATGTTCGCCCCAAATTTTATCTTCAACGAAATATAACTGTACACGGCCGTTTACCCTGCAGTTTACTTCCATAAGGACAGGGCCTTTATCATCAACCTTATATTCTATATGAACTGCTCCATATTCAATTCCTATGGCTGATATTACCTTTTTGTGATACTCTATGATTTTTTTAAAATCAGAATCATTCTCATCAACCGCCAATGCATGGTCATATATAGGAGCTCCTCCTTCAGATTTAATTTTATCGTATCGATATCCTGCAACAATCCTGTTTACACCGTTGCATGAAACCGAATCAAGAGCATACTCCCTGCCGCCGATGTATTCCTGAATAATAATTTCATCATCATCTGAAGACATTTCCTCATTAAGCTTTATCGCATCCCTTATCTCATCATCATTTCTGCAAATACAAACGCCGACTGAAGCCCTTCCGATGCTGGGCTTTATAACAACTTGAGAAGAACCAATTTCAGACATGAATTCCTTAGCTTCTTCAAAAGATTTAATTGGTCTGCTTCTGATATATCTTAAGTTTGCATTTTTAAGAGACTCCTGCATACACCTTTTACTCATCATCTTGTCTAGAAGATTCGGATTATTGCCCGGCAATCCCAACTCATAAGACATTTTGTTTGCCCAGGGAATACCCAAATCAGATGCAGGAATTATCAATAGAGGATTAAGTTCCCTTATCATTTCTAATGTTTTTTCATAGCTTTCATCAGCCATAAGTATATCTGGGAACTCATCACAAACCAAAGAGTAGTTGAAATCATGCAAAAATCTTTGATGGTCCCTTTCTTCCTCATCTTCATGATACAGCTCTACACATACCGGATTATATCCCATCTCCATTATATCATGAATGTAATTGACACCTGAAGAAATCGCTTCTATTACTACTATATTTTCCTTTTTCATTTTATTACATCCAGAAACTTACTTTAAAAGTTATTATCATGATAAATTGATTAACTTGTGTTAATATATAAAATAAAAATAAATAAATTTAACTGCCTTTAGCTCAATAATGCCCAAGGCATTTCAATTTTTCGGCCGCTACTTTTGAAGCAAACCGCCCCGATTTTTCAATAGAGGTATCTATTATCCTTTTAGAGATATAAGCTGCCATGTAGGTGTCTCCGCAACCTGTTGTGTCAACTACATCATCACACTTTACAGCATCAATTTTGACTTCACCATCTGAAACAATCCTAGACCCATGACTTCCATTGGTTATGACCATCTCATCTACATCAAAGCCATCGCCAATGATGCTTTTTTCAAACTCATCCAAAAATATTGAATTAACGCCTTCCAATATTTGACTTAACTTATCAAAGTATGTTAATTTTAACTCATGCATTCCATTTACTTCAACATCAGGAACTCTAAGAAATCCCTGTATAGAAATGAAGATCGGAACATCAAAACTTTTCAAATAATCAATTGTCTCAAAGGGAAAATCATATCTGTTGAGCGGATTTAAAACAAAGCCGTCAATTTCATCAGGCAAAATATTTTCCAAGTCGCTTTTTAAAATTGGAATGTCTGCAAAATTACTTGATTGCTTGCGTATGTCTCGATTGTCTTCAAACGGATATCTGTTTTCAAAATAATGAGTATCATCCTTTAAAACTACTTTCACCTTATCCGAATTTGGAAAATCATTAACCAATTCAGAATCAGAACAGTTTACTATAGCCAAATAATCTTTATAAAACTTTTCAAAAACAAATGATTGATAATAGGTTGCCCCACCTACTTTTTGATACTTTTGCTCGCCAATGATTACCAAATCCTTTGTAACCGGTCCGATAACAACCAATGTCATAATTTCCCCATTTAAATTTCAGTCAAACTCGATTGTAATGTCAACAACATGATATTTGTTTGAAATGCTATAAATCTCTTTTTTAATTTCGTCAACATTTTTTCCAAAATCAACATTTACCTTCAATGTCATTACAGAGTCAATTCCATCGAGTGACCATATGTGAAAATCATCGATAGCATTTACACCCTCAATTGCCAAAATTTGTGTTTTGAAATCATCAACATCAAAATAATTTGGTGTCTTTTGAAGCAAAACTTCAATAGACTTATATAAATTCCTTCCCAAGTTGAATATCAGCCATAATGCAATACCAATTGATACGAAAGGATCCAAGTATTGCGCACCATCCCAAAACATCAAAACCAAGCTTAATACCAATATTGCTATCCATTCAAAGACATCACCTAGTTGATGAATTAAAATTGCCTTTTCGTTGAAAGTTTCACCACCATGAAGACGATGAACAGAAATTGACTTGAAAATAATCCCAACAATTGCAACAATCAACATTCCACCTGCATCAACACCTTCGGGGGCAAATAATCTCGGAATGGCTTCTTTAATAATTATTAATGCAATAATGATTACAAAAATGGAAATGATAACTGCTCCGAGGATGGAAAATCTCTGATACCCATAGGAATATTTATCACTGGAGTCTTTTTGAGCTACCTTTTCCAATGCCCAGGCCAGAGCTATTGAAATGGTATCCGACAGGTCATGGATACAATCGGCAAGTATTGCCATACTGTTTGTTGCAAGACCTCCAATTATGACCAATATGTTAAAAGTTAAATTCATGAAAAAAACAAATGCTAAGTTTTCCCCTGCTTTCTTGTGATGATGATGAGTATCTTTATGGAATGATGCGACTCTTTTACCCATAGTAATATATTATTAATGTTTTTTGTTAAAAATAGTTTTTTATCCAGATAAATTTTGTTCGTAAATATTGAAACGAACAAATTTTTTATTAAAAAAAA
>NZ_JAFRKB010000054.1 GCF_017431965.1 Methanobrevibacter sp.
ACATGAATTGAGGAAATTTTATTTTGTTTTTTACATTCCTCAACAATTAAATCCGCCACTTCATCAGTGATTTCACCAAAACCGCTTGGAGCAATACCGTCAGCTATTTTCAAAAGTTTTCTAATAGCTATACTTACTTTTTTTAAATCAGGATCATCACCATAAAAACTATCGTCACGACCAAGAATTATAGGTTTAATCGGAATATCTTTTGACGCTTTCTTTAATAATTTAACTCCTTTAATTCCACCCTCACGGTAATCAATGAAATGAGTTGTTCCACTTTCAACCATTTCCCACATTGTTGATTTCATTGCTTGAATAATCTCTTCATCTTCAGCACTAGCCAATGCTTTATGCTTCACGCCATTAGGCGGCTTGACCATTTCACTTAATGATAAACCATAACCTTCATCCTTAATAATGGAATCCCCAATGTGCATATGGCCATTAATAAATGAAGGACATACAATTGCCCCATCAACATCAATAATCTTGCCTTCACGAGATTCTTTTCCAATTTCAACGATTTTGCCTTCATCAACAACAATATTTTCTTTTTTTAATGTTAAATCTTGGCCTTTTAATATGATTCCATTAGTTACAGTAAACATTAAAGGAAAATCTAATTTTTTTTATTAATAAATTTTGTTATCAAATAGGTTTATTAAATCGGAAGAAATAATATAAAACTAATAATGGTGAACAACATAATTTACTTTAAGACAATTTTTTTAAAACCATTATCATCTTAAATAAGGGGGATGATTTCTATTAACTCTCAGGAAATACGTTATTTTTACAGAAATATTGTAAAAACAGGGAATGTTTACAGAGTCAAGCATAACAATAAAGACTATGGGGAGTTTAGAAAATTATCCGATGCATTATATGAAAGAGATGCACTATTTTTTTGTAATTTCGACTATGATTTGCTTGTTGAATGTGATTTAGAAAACAAGTACGAACATATGGACCTGCCACCATTTCCCGAAAAAAGGCCTAAAGGCCGTATTAAAGGAATGAAGGTCAATAAAAAAGAAAGGGAAGGGGAAATTCTCTTTGATCATAAACTCCGCAAATTCTATATTCAAAAAGGTGAAGAGATTATCGGATTTTATGATACCATGACTGAAGCATTCTATTATAAAAAGTTATTGATGGATAACAATTGGGACAAAGGTGTTTTGAAAACACATATCACAGAAAGAATTGAAGTCAACATTAAAATTGACCCTAATAAAGAGTATAAAGTTCAATTAAATTACTGCCCTAAATGTAGAAATAGATTGGACATAAATGCTATTGAATGTCCTTCTTGTGGTATTAACATTAAAAAATACTTATCTAATAATTAAAAAAAGATAGAGAGATTAATCTCCATCTGTATATTCATTTAAGGATTTCACATTAATTTCACTGTTTTGCACAGCTGCAATTGCATTTAATGCAGCTCTTGCGCCGGCCAATGTGGTAACATATGGTATGCCGAGCTCAATTGCAAGACGCCTAATAATATAACCGTCTTTTGCAGATTGTTTACCTTCAGAAGTATTGATAATTAAATCAACTTCCTTATTTAAAATAGCATCCCTAATGTTAGGAGAGCCTTGTGATACTTTCAATACTTTTTCAACATCACTAAGACCAGTAGCATCTCCTGTACCGTCAGTTGCCATTATTTTAAATCCTAAATTAGCTGCCTTTTCTGCTATTGGCCTAATTTTTTTCTTATCAGTTTCTTTTACGCTGATAAATATTTTACCTTCTTTAGGCAATTCCATACCTGCTGAAAGTTGAGATTTATAAAATGCCATTCCATAACTTTCATCTATACCTATACTTTCACCGGTAGATTTCATTTCAGGACCTAAAACAGTGTCAGATTCCGGAAGCTTTAAGAATGGGAATACTGATTCTTTTACAGCGACATGATCTATTTTGATTTCTTTTGTTAAGCCAAAGTCTTTTAACTTAGCACCATTCATAATCCAAGTAGCCACTTTAGCCAATGGCACTCCAATAGCTTTACTTACAAATGGAACAGTTCTACTTGCACGAGGGTTGGCTTCAATAATGTAAACCATTTCCTCATCAAGTTTAACCGCATATTGAATATTCATTAAACCTTTAACATCAAGTTCCAATGCCAATTTAGTGGAGTTTTCACGAATTGTGTCTAAAATATGTTCAGGAATAGTTTGAGGAGGTATTACACATGCAGAATCCCCTGAGTGGACACCTGCTTCTTCAATGTGTTCCATAATACCTGCTATGAATACATCTTCACCATCACATAAAATATCAACATCCAATTCAATAGCATCCTCTAGGAACTTGTCTACTAAAATAGGATGATCCGGAGAAACTTTAACGGCTTCTTTCATATATTCTTCAAGCTCATTAGTATCATAAACAATCTCCATAGCTCTTCCGCCAATAACATATGATGGACGTACGAGTACTGGGAATGTGATTTTCTCTGCAATCTCTTTAGCTTCTTCAAATGAATTAGCAGTACCATATGGCGCTTGATGAATGTGTAATTTTTCTAAAAGTTCTGCAAATAATTCCCTATCTTCAACTCTGTCAATACTTTCATATGGAGTTCCTAAAATTTTAACACCTGCATTAGCTAGAGGAACTGCCAGGTTGATGGATGTTTGGCCACCAAATTGAACAATGACCCCATCAGGCTTTTCTTGTTCAATTACACCCATAACATCTTCAAATGTAAGCGGTTCAAAGAATAACTTATCAGAAATATCATAATCAGTACTTACAGTTTCAGGATTGTTGTTAATCAATATTGTTTCAATTCCATCTTCCTTAAGTGCTAGAGATGAATGTACACAACAGTAGTCAAATTCAATACCTTGACCGATTCTAATTGGCCCCGCACCGAGAATGACAACTTTTTTCTTGGTTGTTGAGGCAAGTTCATTTCCAGTATCATAGCTACTGTAGTAATAAGGAGTTTTAGCTTCAAACTCTGCAGCGCATGTATCTACCATTTTATAAGATTGCTTAATGTTGTATCTTGAAAGCAAGTTTCTAATATACTCTTCAGTCTGGCCTGATAAATCAGCCAATCTTTTATTGGAACAACCAATTTGTTTTGCTTTTCGCAAGAATGCTTCATCATCAAGCTTTTCAGCGGTAACACCGTTTTCAAAGTTTACGATGTTTCTGATCTTGTATAAGAAGAAGTTATCAATGTCGGTTAATTCCCTGATTTTGTCAATGTCCATTCCATCTTTAATAGCGGAATAAATTTGGAAGTAAATCAAATCTGTCGGATTGGCCAAATCTTCTTCAGACCATTCGACATATTCAAATCCATCAAAGCCCATATCAAGGGATCTTAATGCTTTCTGGAATGCCTCTTCGAAAGTTCTTCCAATAGCCATTACTTCCCCAGTTGCTTTCATTTGAACTCCTACTCCACGGCCGATTCCTTTAAATTTGTCAAACGGCCATCTTGGAATTTTAATAACTACATAATCAATAGCCGGTTCAAAAGAAGCTGGAGTTTCTTTAGTAATATCGTTTTTGATTTCATCTAAAGTCAACCCTAACGCTACTTTTGATGAAATTTTAGCAATAGGATAACCTGTTGCTTTAGATGCAAGTGCACTACTTCTGGATACACGTGGATTTACTTCAATGACCTTATATTCATCGGTTTCCGGATTAAGTGCAAATTGAATGTTACATCCTCCGCGAATGCCCAATGCCCTTATTATTTTAATTGAAGCATCACGCATTTTTTGAATGGTTTCATCACATAAGTTTTGAATAGGGGCAACTACAACGCTGTCTCCTGTGTGAATACCCATAGGGTCAATATTTTCCATAGTACATACAATGATACAGGTATCCTCTTTATCCCTCATTACTTCAAATTCTATTTCTTTCCATCCTAAGACAGATTCATCAATGAGAACCTGATTGATGAAACTCATATCCAAACCGTGGTTAGCAATTTCTATTAATTCCTCTTCATTATGTGCTATTCCACCACCGGTTCCCCCTAAGGTGAAAGCCGGCCTAACAATAACTGGATAACCAATGTCTTTTACTGCTTCAAGTGCTGCATCTACACTTTCGACAGCCTGACATTTTGGAATCTCTTCATTAATCTCTTCCATCAAATTAGCAAATAAATCCCTATCTTCAACATCTTTAATTGTTTGAACATCAGACCCTAAGACTTTAATTCCTTCCAACAATCCCAAATCTCCAAGACCTGTTGCAATATTCAGTCCAGTTTGTCCGCCCATTGTAGGCAATATTGCATCAACTTGCTCCTCTTTTATGATTTTGGCAACAACATCCGGAGTTAATGGTTCCGTATAAACAGTATCTGCCATCCCCAGGTCTGTTTGGATGGTAGCCGGATTACTGTTAACGAGCACTGTTTCAATTCCCTCTTCTCTTAGTGATTTACATGCTTGTGATCCTGAATAATCGAATTCTGCTGCTTGTCCGATTTGAATAGGTCCAGAACCAATAATTAATACTTTTTTAATATCCTTATCAACTGGCATATGTAATCCTCATTATAATTTTTTTAATAATCATCCATCATCTCATTAAATTCATCAAAAATACTTCTTGTATCGTTTGGACCAGGACCCGCTTCAGGGTGGTACTGTATACAGTGTAATGGCAACTCTTTATGTGAAATACCTTCAGGAGTACCATCATTCAAATTAATTTGGGTTAAAACTAAATCAGTTTCTTTTAAAGATTCTTTATCAATGGTGAATCCATGATTTTGTGATGTTATAAATACTTTACCAGTTTTTAAATCTTTAACCGGTTGATTTTCACCCCTATGTCCAAATTTCATTTTATAAGATCTGGCTCCAAAAGATTTGGCTATTAACTGTTGGCCCATACAAATTCCAAAAATAGGCAATCTGTTTGACAATTTTTTCATTGTTTCAATGGTTTCAGATACCCTATCAGGGTTTCCAGGTCCGGATGTAATCATCAATCCATTTGGTGAATAATCCAAAACAGTTTTGTAATCTGTATCATATGGGAATAAAACTACACCAATATCCCTTTCCAGAAATGAGTTTATAATATTCTTTTTAACACCGCAATCAATTAATGCAACCTTTTTGTCTGCATCTTCATTGAATACTTTAATTTCTTTTGTAGACACCAATGGAACAACATCCATATCTTCAATGCTTGGCTGAGCACGTGCCATTTCAAGCAACTTATCATCAGGAATATCTTCTGTAGTAATTGCCGCTTTAAGTGAACCTCTTTCACGAATTTTAAGTGTTAAATCGCGAGTGTCAATTCCACTAATTCCAGGAGTTTCAAACTCTTTTAAAAATTCATCTAAAGTTTTTTGAGGTCCGAAATTAGAAACTTCACGACAAACTTCACGACAAACAAAACCTTCAACCTGAATCTTATCAGATTGATACCACTTTTCACTTACCCCATGATTTCCCTCTAATGGATAAGTGGACATCAATATTTCTCCTTTAAATGAAGGGTCTGTTAATGATTCAGTATAACCACCCATACCAGTGGAAAAAACTAGTTCTCCCAATTTAGTGGTTTCATATCCAAAACCCTCTCCTTTTAAAACAGTACCATCTTCTAAAGCTAATTTAGCCATTTTCACCATTAAATCACCATCATAAAACATAAAAATTTACTATCTTTATTATATTTTATTTTAATATATTATTAAAGTTTGTTTTTTAGTGAAATTTTCAGATAATCTGAAAAAAAATATTTAAAAATGAATAAGATTTAAAATATTCCCATAAGTTATAGAAAAATAATATTTATTTAAAATATGAAATAAATACTAACTTAAAAAGCAATTAAGAGAAGCAAACATGAACTCCAATACTCCAAAAGTTCCGGAAGATTATAAAAAATTTAAAAAGGTAGTTAATGAAGCAAAAATTTACAATGCCCCCAAATCATTGACCGGCGAGCTAAGGCCTTATCAAAAAATCGGATATTCCTGGCTGATTCAAAATATCCAACATAAATTCGGATCAATACTGGCAGACGATATGGGGCTTGGAAAAACAATGCAGGTTTTAAGCGCAATCCTTTACTTTAAAGAACAGACTAAATTCGACAATCAACCCTCATTAATAATCGTTCCGCCAACCCTAATATCAAATTGGGAAAACGAAATCAATAAATTCACACCTGAATTAAGCTATTACATTTACCACGGATCCAATAGAACCTTCCCGTTAGAAGAATATGATATAATATTGACCTCATATGGGGTCGTCAGGCTAGATTTGGATATGTTTTTGGATGAAAATTGGTTTTTATGTGTAATTGATGAAGCTCAAAACATTAAAAATCCAAATACTGAACAGACAAAAGCGATTAAAAGCATCAAGGCATCAACAAAAGTTGCTTTAACCGGAACCCCCATTGAAAATAGGTTAATGGACTATTGGTCAATATTTGACTTTGTAAATACCGGATATTTATCATCTAAAGATAATTTTAAAAGAAACTATGTTGTACCCATAGAGAAATTGGAAGACAAACAAGTTCTGGAAAACCTTAAAACAATAGCCAAACCCTTTGTAATGAGACGTTTGAAAACAGATGAAGACATTAAAAAGGAATTGCCTGATAAATTGGTAAATGACATTTACTGCAGTTTAACCAAAAAACAAATTAAACTGTACAATGCAATTTTGGAAGAAATATTTTTTGATATAGAAAATTCCAAGGGGATACAAAGAAAGGGAATAATTCTTAAAATATTGACAGCACTAAAACAGACCTGTAACCATCCTGCGCAATTTTTAGACATTAAAAATCCGAAAATTTCCGAATCCGGGAAAATGGAACTGTTGATAGATATTTTAGAAAACATACTGGACATGAATGAGAAAGTAATAATTTTCACCCAGTACGTGGAAATGGGCAAATTAATCCAGCAGCTCGTTTCTAAAAAGTTTAAAACCGATGTCTTATTCTTGCATGGCTCACAAACACTTAAAGAAAAAACAGATATTATTAATACATTCCAAGAGGACCCTAACTACAAAATCTTTGTAGCCACACTTAAAACCGGAGGAACCGGTTTAAATTTGACCGCCGCAAGCAATGTAATCCATTATGATTTGTGGTGGAATCCTGCCGTTGAAAACCAGGCAACCGACAGGGTTCACAGAATTGGCCAGGACAAAGATGTTATGGTGTATAGATTTATAACAAAAGGAACTCTCGAAGAAGAAATAGATGCCATAAGCAAAAGAAAAACCGATTTGGCTGGAAAAGCTATCATTAATGATGAAACATTTATTACTGAAATGAGTGATGAGGAATTAAAGAATGTTTTATCACTCAGATTATGAATCTGCTCACTCATTCTATTTTTAAACTAAAGTTCAGGCTTCTAGATGAATGTGTTAATGCCCCAATTGAGATAATATCTACACCCAAACCAGCATACTCCAAAATAGTATCTTCAGTAATTCCACCAGACACCTCAATTAATGAATTTTGACGAATATCCAATCTTTCAAGTTCACTGAGCACTTCACTAACTTGATTTGGAGACATATTGTCAAGCATCACAATATCTGCACCATGTCTTACGCAGTCTATTGCATCATCTAATGTTTCTACCTCAATTTCAATTTTTTTAGAAAAACTAACATTGGACTTTGCTTTAAGTAAAGCTTCTAGAGGAGTTCCGCAGGACGCAATATGATTATCCTTAATTAAAACCATATCGTCAAGGGCAAATCTATGAGTATCTGCACCCCCCACACCTAAAGCATATTTGTCAAATTTTCCGATTGCTGGAGAAGTTTTACGGGTTCCGGCAACTCTTACACCACAATCCTTAACAAGATTTACATATTTTCCAGCGGCACTGGCTACACCGCTCATTCTCATGAGCAAGTTCAGTGCAGTTCTCTCAAGAAGTAGAATTGTTCTTGCATTCCCTTTAAAAGATATTAATAAATCGTTTTTTGAAATTTCGACGCCATCATTTAACCAAAATGTTGCAGTGACCCCATATTCTTCAAATAAATCGCGAATAATATTAATTCCTGCTAAAATACCTTCATCTTTTGAAATGATATATGCATTTACATCTTTACCTTCATCAACGACTGCATTTGAGGTAATATCTCCAAAACCTTCATCTTCAGCCAGCATATATTCAATAATTTTGTCCAAAAAATCACCTAAAATTTAATAATTATTAAAATATATAGTATTTGTATAATATAAAATAAGTGATTTAATGGAAATAACATTTTTAGGAACATCTTCCGCAGTTCATTCATTTGAAAGAAATCATCCATCAATTGTTTTAAAAGCATTTGGAGAAGTGATGATGTTTGATTGCGGCGAAGGAACGCAAAGACAATTAATCTATGCTAAAATAAGTCCAATGAAAATTTCTAAGATATTCATCACCCACTTTCATGGAGATCATATTTTAGGACTTCCAGGATTGATACAGTCAATGAACTTTAGAGGAAGAGATAAAAAATTAACAATCTACGGTCCAAAAGGATTAAATGTACTTAAAGAATCCATATTTAGCTTGGGCTATTGTAAAATTGAGTTTCCAATTGAATTTATTGAAATTGGTTCTGAAATTGTAGAAAAAACTGAAGACTACATTATTAAATCACAAGAAGTCAATCATTTAGTTCCCAGTCTTGCTTATTCTATTGAAGAGTTGAAAAAACCAAGGTTTTTACGCCAAAAAGCCATTGAACTCGGCGTTCCTGTAGGTCCTGATTTTGGAAAATTGCACAATGGCCAGGAAGTTGAAATTGATGGGAAAATCATAAAGCCGGAACAAGTTTTAGGCCCCCCACGGAAAGGAAGAAAAATAACCTATTCCGGAGATACAACACCCTGTGAAGAAATGGTTGAACTGGCTAAAGATTCGACATTGCTTATTCATGAATCAACTTACGTTAAAGAGGATAGTGATAAAGCAGAAGAGAATTATCATTCCACATCATCCGATGCCGCATCAATAGCTAAAAAATCGAATTCTAAAAAATTAATCTTGACGCACATAAGCACAAGATATCAAAATACAGACCAATTACTAAATGAAGCACTTGAAATATTTGAAAATACTGAAATCGCCAAAGATTTAAAAACAATTAAATGTGATTAAAATGAATATTCTTCCCATCGGCAATCCCGCAATGATTTTAATTTATATTTTAATTATCATACTACTTACAACTCTAATAACAAGATTTATTGCATATTTAATGAATAGAATGGACCGAACCCATGAAAATCAAACAATAATTTATCTGATTCGAGACATAATTAACTACATCATATATTTCATTGCAATTATGATTATATTACAATTATTTGGAATTAACCTTGCAGGAACGCTCTTAAGTTTAGGTATTGTCGGTATTGCTGTGAGTTTTGCTGCTAAAGACATAATTTCAAATTTATTTTCAGGAATGATTTTAATTCTTGGAAAAAGCATCAAAGTTGGAGATACAATCGAAGTTAATGGTAAAAAAGGATATGTTGAGAGAATATCCCTTAGATCAACTGTTTTAGTGGATGACTTGGGTGTGAGAAACCATGTGCCTAATTCCACATTAACAAATGATTATTATTTACAATTTAAACAGCCGGAGAAATATAGGGTGGATATTCAAATAGGATTACCTTTAAATATAGATGTGGAGAAGTTTAGTGAAAAAATCATTGAAAAAATTTCTTCATATCCTGACTTGGCTAAAAATCCAAAACCTCAAGTTTTCTCAAACGAAATCAAATTTGAGGAAAGCAGACTGAAAGTATCATTCTGGGTAAAAAATTTAAATGATAAAGACAAATATAAACTAAAAGTCACAAATGATATTAGAAAATATATGGAACAGGGTGAAAACAATGAATAATTCACTTCAAGATGAAATTTTAAAACTAAAAGAAGAAAAAAATGCAATAATACTTGCGCACAATTACCAACCTAAAGAAATTCAAGAAATTGCTGATTTCCTTGGAGATTCTCTAGAATTATGCATTAAAGCTTCTGAAATCGATGACAAAGATTTAGTGATCTTTTGCGGAGTAGACTTTATGGCCGAAACAGCTTTTATACTAAATCCTGATAAAAAAATAGTCATTCCAACTTTAGAAGCAGAATGTCCAATGGCACACATGTTGCCTGAAGAAGAACTTTTAAAAGCTAAAGAGGAACATCCTGATGCAGGAGTTATCCTTTACGTGAACAGTATCGCTGAAGCAAAACAACATGCAGATACTTTATGTACTTCCGCCAATGCTGTAAAAGTTACCAAAAGTCTCAAACAAGATAAAATCTTATTCGGACCAGACACCAATTTAGGAAATCATGTTGCAAAAAAAGTTGATAAAGAAATTATTCCAGTTCCTAAAGGTGGACACTGCTATGTTCATAAATTATTCCATATAGAAGATGTTAAACTTAAAAGAGAACAATATCCTAATGCAGAAATTATCTGCCACCCTGAATGTAATATTGAAGTTCAAGAGGCTTGTGATCAAGTAATGTCAACCGGCGGAATGTTAAGATATATTAAAGAAAGCGATAAGGAAGAATTTGTGCTTGGAACAGAAGTTGATATGATAACAAGAATCAATCTAGAAGTTTCAGGCAAAAAATTATATCCTCTTCTTGAAGGAGCAATATGCAACACTATGAAATTGCACACATTAGAAAAAGTAAGGGATTCACTTCTTAATGAAGCTCCACAAGTAACACTGCCTAAAGATGTTGCTGAAAAATCATTGAAAGCCGTCCAACACATGTTGGATGCATCAAAATAGCTAATTTAGCTATTTACTTTTTTTATTTTTTGAACTGTTCTAAAAATGACAGCAATTCTAAACCAATTTCCGGATTGACTTTTTCATAGGAATATCTTTCTATTTCCGAATCATATACCAAGATTTTAGAATCTTCAATTAGATTTTCCAAAGACGCCAAATCTTCACGGCTGGAAAGCAAATAATCTGAAGTAATCAAAAATAATGATTTGGCTTTAATATTCTGCAATTTGCTTTCAATGTCAAATTTTAAAATACTGTCATTACGGAATTTAAAATCATGAATGTCCATGAATAGACCTTCATCAACATAATCTTCCATTAAAACATCAATTTCATCATTGGATAAATCTTTAAAAATCTTTTTTGGAATATAATCAACAAACATTAACTGAAAAATGGCAACAGATAACTTAGATAATGATGCACTATATCCTTCTGAATAAAAATCCTCAGAAGAATCTATTATGCTTTCAATACATTTTACAAAAACATAACGATAAGAAGAAATTTTATAAAAAGAATTGAAAACGATTATAAACTCCATATCCTCCGGATATTCGGCGGCCCAAGTGAATATCTCGAATCCCCCTAATCCTTCACCAACTAACCCCAGCACATTAGTTGCATTGAATCTTTCTTTTAGAAATTGTCTTTTGAAGTTGACCCTGTCGTAAAAAGTATATGGCGGAAAATTATATTTCAAACCAGTTTCTGAAGGAGAACAAGAATTAGGATTTCCTAATGATACGATTTTTACAAAAAAATATTCGTTTTCATCGAGACCATATTTATCAATCAAAGTATTATATCCTGCAAGAACTGAATGCCCCCCATTGAATGTTGAGCAAAAAACAACAAGATTTGTAATATTTCCTTCATCATCATATTTAGGGGTGCCTGTTGTAGAATATTCCACACGAACGTTTTCAAGAACCCTTCCTGATTCAAATTCAAAGGAATCCATAATATATTCATCTGATGTAAAACTAAATTGATAGTTAATAATATCACAACCCAATTAACAAAACTTCTTATTGATATTTTCTATTTTTTCATGCATATAAATTATCATTACATATCATCTAAAAAACTAGAAATGAACAAATTCATCTCTATTTCTTCACGAGCTATAAAATCATTTAAGCGAAATTTGGCAACATCACTTTGAAAGGGATATAACTCATCAGAAAAATACATTTTAAGTTTTAAAACACCCTCCTCGATTGTTATATTTTCTTTTAAATTATTATTGAGAAATTCCATTTGATTTAAAGACAATCCGGACACAACATACTCAACGAATTTTTGATTACCTTCATCCCCATAATCTGTAATTTTAACAATCATAAAATTCACCTAAAAACTCTTTTAACTCACCCCGAATTGTTTCAAGTTCATTAAAACACAAATGCCCCAGTTTTGAATCCATAATAATCAATTCAGAATTATTTATCATTTTAGACATTGGAATTGCATCCAGTTCCGGTGGGAAATGAGGGTCTTGTTTGCATGCAACAATCAAAACCTTGGATTTGATTTTTTTCAAATCGCTTTCAACATCAAAATACATGCATGATTCATTGCAATATTTTAAGTCATAAATATCGATATCCAAACTCTCGTTTCCAAAGTTTTCAAATTCCACACTTAATTCATCATTAGGCATTTCCCTTAATGCTTCTTTTGAAAGGCCAAAATTAAATTCCGCCAGATTAGCCAATCTTAAAGTCCTGTTTAATGAATAGGTTATTTCTCCCCTATTATAATCGGGATCAGATTCTATAATCTCATTTACAAATTTTGATAGAATAAAATCATGGCCCGCAACTTTATAGCTGCTTACACCACAAATAATGAAATCAGCAAAATCAGGATATTCTATGGATAATGTAAGACCTACAAAACCCCCCATTGAAACACCAATTACTCCCAAAACATGATTTATATTGAATTTTTCCGCTAAAAATTGTTTTTGAAAATTGCTTACATCTTGAATTGTATATTTAGGAAATTTATTTTTTAAATCAGTAGTTGATGGAGAACAAGACCCAGGAGAGCCTAATGCGGTTAGAGATATGAAAAAATATTTGTTCTTGTCAAAAACATCATTATCGCCACTTAAAGGTAGGATTTTTTTCATTGAAGAGAATCTGCCTAAAGACCCATGACAATATAAAATTGCATTGCAGATAACGCCATTTTCATCATATTTTGGAGTTCCGAAAGTTGTATACTCCACATTAACATCTTTAAGAATTTTTCCATTTTCAAATTTAAATGAAGACAATGTGAAATACTCATTTTTATCATCAAAATAATCATCGTCGTAAATTTTAATCCCACCTTACAAAGTAAGTTATTTCTAAATTATCCTTTAAAAAACAAATTATTTAAATTAAATTAAACAATGTTATTGTGATGAAATATAAAATATTAGAAAAACCGGACTGCGATGATGCATATGAACTGGTTCATGATGCTTTGCGAAAAAGAGCAACAATTGTAATTTTTGCATGCTGTAAAGTCAATTATGAAGGACGGGCATTGAGTCAACTTAACTGGGGAGAACGTATAATTATGATAAAGCCCGATGGGGCATTCCTAATACACCAAGAAAAAAAGGTTGAGCCAGTGAATTGGCAACCCCCAAAGTCAAAAACAAGAAGTTATATTAAAAATGATAACCTTTTCTTGGAAAGCCATAGAAGAACTCCAAAAGAATTGTTAACTGTTGAAATAAGGAAAATCCAATTCATCAGTTATGCAAACATTGAAGACTTTGAAGAACTAGAACAGGCAGGATATGAAAAAGACATGAGCGACATGATTATGGAAAAGCCACATATGATTGAAGAGGGTTTTATTCCAACAACAAGGGAATATAGCGTTGAACATGGATTTATTGATATTTTAGGAAAAGATAAAGATAATAATCTGATGGTTTTAGAACTAAAAGCTCGTAAAGCGGGAGTTACTGCAGTAAAACAACTTAGAAGATACCTTCAAGATTTAGAAAACACTGATAATGACATTCTAAAAGAGTGCAAAGCTCAAAGGAAAAAAATTAGAGGTTTGCTTGTAGCTCCATCCATAATGGACGATGCCCAAGAATTACTTGAGGAGGAAGGTATCGAATTTGTAGCCATTGAGCCCCCTCGTGAATTAAAAAGAGATAAAAAAATTACATTAGATGCATTCTAATTCAATGCTTCTTCTATTTTTTTCATCTCATCAATATAATGTTTTTTTGTGAATTCGTTTGCAGGAATTGAAGTAGTCACATGGCATTCCTTTTCCAATTTATAAATAAGATATTCTTCATTATCCAAAGGAATAGTTTCACCATCATCCAATAATTCTAGACTTTCCAATTCTTCTAGAATTTCATCGTATTCTTTTTCTTCAAGCGCAATAACATCATCCAATTCCATTTCCTGAATTTTTGGATTTAACTGGAGAGCAATAGCTACAAAACCATTGACGGTTTTATCTGAAATATCAAATTTGGACTCCCTTATTTCTCCCATAGAAAACTTTACATGAGATAACGTATTTTTTGTTAGAGGAATCTCATTTGATAATCCGATTTGGTTAATTTCATAATTATTTTTCCATTCCCCAATTTTATAAATTGCATAATTTATATCATCAACATTAATAAATTCTTCATTATCCATTTTTACCACAGTTATAAATATCTTTTTATATAAATAAAAACATTATTATTAAATATAATGTAAATTTCAATGGAGGTTAGGCAGTGAAAAAATGTCCTGAATGTGGAAATCCTAGTTATGATGGTGCTCCTGTATGTGGAAATTGTGGATTTAAATTCCCTAAACCAAAAGTTGCGGCACCTAAACAGGAAAGTATCTTTGATAAAGCACCTAAACAGGCAAAAAGTTCCTCTAAACGTGCGAATAATGATGATCAAAGTACACTTTCTATTCTTAAAAAAAACAAATTACTTATTGGTGCAATTCTTTTAATAACATTACTCGTAATATGTGGAATTGTTCTTACTGGGCCAAATAATAACAACAATGCCCCAACAACCGGCAATCTACTTGAATTTAGTAATGGTGACTTCTCATTTAAATATCCTGGAAATTGGAATACAATAAACGAAACTGATGAATCACATAGCGGTGCGGTATTCTTTGAAAATGGAAATAATACAACAATAGAGTATTATAACAGTACCCTTGAGTCATCAACTTTAAAAGAAATAACTCTTGAAAGAATCAATTATGCACAGGAAAGCGGTTCTTACGTTGAACTTGTTGAAACAATAACCCTAGATGGCAGAAATGCAACAGACATTATTTTTGAGAATGCAGACGGCAGCTATACTAGATATGTATCAATGTTTAATAATGATGGAACATTACATGTATTCAAAATAAGTGGATTATCTATTGATTCCATTAAAACTGATGAAATCAATTCTGTGCTAAATTCCGCAAATGTCGAATAAGTATGATTAATTTCATACTTCTTTTTTTATTTTTAAGTGTTTAATATGGAAAAAGTCAAGCTCGCTCTTTGTCAAATGAATGTTATTGACAGCAAAGAAAAAAATTTAAAGAAAGCCAATTCAATGATAAATAATGCAGTTGGCGAAAATGTTGATTTTATAGTGCTTCCAGAAATGTTTATCTGCCCATATTCCAATGAAAAATTTATCGAATATGCAGAAGAAGAAAAAGAAAGTTCTACTCTTTTAAAAATATCACAATTAGCTTGTAAAAATAATGTTTACATTCTTGCTGGATCCATTCCGGAAAAAGATGGAAGCAAACTATTCAATACTAGTTACCTTTTTGACAAAAATGGTGAAATAATTGCAAAGCATAGGAAAATGCATCTTTTTGACATTGACGTTAAAGGAAAGATAACCTTTATGGAATCTGATGTTTTAACAGCAGGAGATGATTTTACAGTTACCGATACTGAGTTTGGAAAAGTTGGAATTGGAATCTGCTATGATATTCGTTTTCCAGAACTTGCAAGAATTATGGCTCAACAAGGAGCATTGATATTGTTTTATCCAGGAGCATTTAATATGACTACTGGACCTGCCCACTGGGAGTTGCTGTTTAAATCAAGAGCATTGGATAATCAAGTTTATTGTGTTGGTGTTGCACCGGCATTGAATAAAGATTCAAGTTATCACAGCTTCGGACATTCAATTATTACAAACCCTTGGGGAGATGTAATAACTGAAGCTAGTGAAAAAGAGAGTTTGATAATTTCTGAAATAGATTTGTCTGAAATAAAAAAAATAAGAGAAGAGCTTCCTCTCTTAAAAAATAAAAGAGAAGACCTCTACGAAATTATTAAAAAATAGCTATTTTAATTTAGCCAATCTTTTCTCAAAGTAAGATAACTTTTTATCATCATCTTTAAAAACTTCGCAAGCGGTTTCTATGACTCTAATTTCATTATCATAGTCATCCGCTTTTCTATATAAAACACATAATCTTTTATATGGAGCATCTTTAGGCTGTTTAGCCTCAACATAACGTTCATATTCTTTAATGGCTTTTTGAGGATTGGTTTTTTCCATTTCCTTAATGGTGCTCATTGGAATGACTTTTACAATGGATTCGCCAGATGCCTTGGCTTTTTGCCTTTTTTCTGCTTTTTTAATTGCCTTATTACAAGATTTTTTGAAGTCCTTATCATCTTCAGTTTTTCTTGCATCCTTAATTAATTTGATTGCCTCATCGCTTGCAAGATCACCTAAAGCTTGGATTGCAGCCAATTTAACACCCCAATCTTCATCTTCAAGACATTTTGCAATTGTTTCCAATTCATCATCCGCTTGAAGTTCGCCTAAAGCACGTACAGCAACTTTTCTAACTCCAAAGTCTTCATCATCAACAGCTTCAACAAAATACGGAATTACCCTTTTATCTTCAGTTTCCTTAAGTGCAAAAGCAAGGAAACGTTTATCTTTACCATCTGCTTTTTTAAATTCCTCAATTAATTTATCAACAGCCACATCACCCATATTTCCCAATATTTCAGCGGCTTTAAATCTAACTTGAGCATTATCATCAGTTGTGGCTTTAATTAATGGTTCAATAGCTTCCTCATCAGTAATTCCAACTAATGATTCAATTGCTTCTTTTCTAACTTTAACATCATCATTTGATAAATTGTTAATAGCTTCTTCAAAATTAAAATCAGTCATGATAATAAGTTAGATTTTAAGAATATATAAATTTTAAAAAAAAATAGAAAAAAATAAGAGAAAAAATCTCTTATTTAAATTGCAGTCCATCCACCGTCAATACAGATTAATTGTCCGGTACAGAAACTTGATGCATCAGATGCCAAGTAAATAGCGATACCATCTAATTCACCAGGTTTACCTAAACGGCCAGCAGGACAATATGCTGCAATGAGATCCATGAATCCAGGTAATTCAATGGAATCTACGGTTAATTCTGTTTCAAATACAGCAGGACCAATAGCGTTTACAGTAATGTTGTATTTTGCCCATTCTACAGCTAAGTTTTTGGTTAAGTTCATTACTCCACCTTTTGCTGAGGAATATGCACTGATTCCTCCACCAGGGAAGATTACTCTAGAGTGGATTGAACCAATGTTAATGATTTTACCGTATTCTTGTTCAATCATGATTTCTCCAACGGCTTTACACATGTAATATACACCACTTAAGTCAATGTGGATGTGTCTTTCCCATTCTTCGTTGGATTGGTCTGTAACCATTTTGTTGTTTCCCATACCTGCAGCGTTAACTAAAATATCAATTCTTCCGTATGCATCCATAGTTTTTTCAACTGCTGCTGTGATACTGTCATAGTCTCCAACATCACATACTGCATACATTACTTCTGTTCCATATTCTTTTTCAATTTCAGCAACATTTTCTAGTAATCTTTCTTCTCTTCTAGCAAATAATGCTAATTTTGCACCTTGGCTTGCATATGCTTGAGCAATTTGCCAACCAAGACCTGATGAAGCACCAGTAATGACTGCTACTTTGTCTTTAATATCGAAATAGTTTTTCATATTTTATACCACCTTAGGCATAAGCCTATGTATAAATATTATTAAATTAAACTATTTAACTATTTTTATATTAATTTATGATTAATATCGATTAAAGTATTATAGATTGTAGAAAATATTCAAAAATAATTTAAACTAATGAATAAACTGATTAAAAAAATAATTAAAAAATTTTCCATAAATAAAAAAAACTTCAACTAAAATATACTAAAAGTAATAAAGTCCAAAATATATAACTAATTACACTAAATTGATAATTTTATAAAAAAAATATGTGATAAAAATGATTGAAGAGCAAACAAAAAGCTATTCCAAAAAACAAATTTATAAGATTTTGCATCCTTGGGTGAGGGAATGGTTCGAATCAATGTTCGATGATTTTACACCTGCTCAGAAAAAATCAATCATTGATATCCATAAACAGAACAACATATTAATCTCATCCCCAACAGGATCAGGAAAAACATTGACCGCATTTTTATCGATTATAAGCGAATTAACCACACTTGCTGAAAAAGACAAACTGGAAGACAAAGTTTATTGCATTTATATTTCTCCACTAAAAGCTTTAGACAATGATATTGAAAAAAATCTGGATGAACCTCTTGAGGGAATTGAAAAAATAGCTGGAAAGGATTTGGGAATTAGAAAAGCCGTCAGAACTGGAGACACCACACAGTACCAAAGACAAAAAATGCTTAAGAAACCGCCACACATTCTAATCACCACTCCCGAAACATTATCAATACTGCTGGTGGCACCGAAGTTTAGAGAAAAACTAAGTGAAGTAAAATATGTGATTGTTGATGAAATACATTCCCTTGCAGAAAATAAAAGAGGAGTTCACTTAAGCTTATCTCTTGAAAGATTACAGCATTTAATTGGCCATTTTACAAGAATAGGATTATCTGCTACTGTAAGTCCAATTGAAGAAGTTGCAAAATTTTTGGTAGGATACGAATATGGTGTTGGACGAAGCTGTAAAATTGTTAATATTAACTATTTAAAAGAGCTGGATATGGAAGTAATGTGTCCGGTAAGCGATATTGTGCTTGCAGATGATGAAGACACAAGGCTTGGAATGTATGACCTGTTGGATGATTTGATATGGGAAAACAAAACGACATTAATATTTACAAATACTAGAAGCGGCACAGAACGTTTTGTTTACAATTTAAAGAAAATGTATCCTATGCATTATAACAACGAAAATATAATGGCCCACCATTCATCACTTTCAAAGGAAGTCCGTCTTGAAACTGAAAATCGGCTAAAGGAAGGAAAACTAAAAGCGGTAGTTTCATCAACATCCCTTGAACTTGGAATTGATATCGGATACATCGATTTGGTTGTTTTAATCAATTCACCAAAATCAGTTGCAAGAGCCCTTCAAAGGATAGGGAGAAGCGGACATAAGCTGCACGAGAAATCACGGGGAAAAATTATTGTTACAGACAGAGACGATTTAGTTGAATGCTCTGTTTTACTTAAAAATGCTAAAGAAGGCAAGATTGATAGGATTAACATCCCCACAAACTGTTTAGATGTTCTGGCACAACACATTTACGGAATGAGTATTGAAAATCAATGGGATATTGATTATGCTTTTGACGTAATCAAGAAAAGTTATTGTTACAAAGATTTATCAAGAGATGATTATGAAGACGTTTTAAGTTATATGGCCGGAGAATACCCTGAACTTGAAGAAAGATATGTTTATGCCAAAATTTGGATTGATTATAAAAAAAATACATTTGGAAAGCGTGGGAAACTGGCTAGAATGTTATATTCAACAAATATTGGTACAATACCTGATAGTTCTGGCGTTTTAGTGAAATGTGATGGTGAGACGGTTGGAAGAATTGAAGAAGATTTTATGGAAAGACTTAAAAAAGGAGATACTTTCGTTTTAGGTGGGAATACCTACAGATTTAACTACGGTAAAGGAATGACAATCAATGTGACACCTTCAAGTGGACCGCCAACAATACCTTCATGGTTTTCGCAGCAACTTCCATTATCTTTTGATTTGGCAATGGACATTCAAAGATTTAGAGCACATATGGACGTTAAATTTAGATATGGGCGTAGCAAAGAAGAAATTATGGAGTTTATTTATGATTATTTATATGTTGATGATTTTGCTGCAAACTCAATCTATGAATATTTTGTAGAACAGTTCAAATATGCAAAAATACCAAGCAATAAACTATTATTAATCGAATATTACAAAGGATTCGGAGGAAGAAGATTTGTCATTTTCCATTCATTGTTTGGCAGAAAGGTTAATGATGCACTCTCCAGAGCTGTGGCTTATATCGTTGCAAAAAGATACAACATTAATGTAACCATATCCATTTCAGACAATGGATTTTATTTAAGCTCCGACGGGAAAATTGGAGGTTTAGAATCATTTAAAGAACTGAATCCCGAAAACTTTGAAAATATTTTAACAAAATCATTAAATAAAACGGAAACCCTTGCCTCCAGATTTAGACATTGCGCTGGGCGATCCTTAATGACACTTAGAAAATATAAAGGAGAATCAAAGTCAGTTGGCCGCCAACAGGTCAGAGGCAAAATATTGTTAAAATTTGTACAGGAAATGGATGAGAACTTTTCCATTTTAAAAGAGGCAAGAAGAGAAGCTTTAGAAGATTATATGGATGTTAAAAATGCATTGAAAGTGATTGAATGGGTTGCATCTGAAGAAATGGATGTAAAAACCATAAATACCGTGATACCAAGTCCTTTTGCATTTAATTTAATTTCTCAAGGATATCTTGATGTTTTAAATCAAAATGATAAAGCAGAGTTTACAAAAAGAATGCATCAGGCAATATTAGACCAAATACGAGACAAATTAAAAGACATCTATTAACTATAATTAAATACTTTTATAAACAAATAGTAAATAGGTGGTAATTATGACTAAATGGAAAGCAGTAATAATCGGTTTTATTTTAGCCGTAATTGTTAAATCATTTTTCGCACACTATGAATTTATAGGATTGCTATTTGTTGGGTTCATCACAGGTTACATTGCACATGATGGCGCAATTGGTGGTTTGTGGAATGCCGCCGTTGCAGGAGCATTAGGAACAATAGCAGCTGCGATATTATTTGTATTCATTGCCATATTCGGAGGAAGTTTATTTGGAATATTCGGAGGGTTGACAGGATTTACACTATCTGGAATTTCAAGTTTATTCATAATTATTGGAGATTTAATATACTATGCAATTGTTATGGGAATAACAGGAGCATTTGGAGGAATAATTGCCTCCAAAAAATAAGTTTTTGGGGAAAATAAAATGGAATTATTTAGTGACGTTGACATAAAATCTGTAGTTTTTGGAGCAGCAATAGCCGCTACATGTTTTATTATTGGAATGAATGGAATGGATTTAGCATACCCTTTTGCTTCAATTGGGTTGCTATATACAGGATATAACGCGAAAAACCTTAAATGGGGCGCTGCACTTGGTGCATTTGCTTCAACACCCCTGATGGTTTTATCCCTTGATCAAAGATTTGTTGGAGTCTTGGACGGGAAAACAGAAATCATTATAATCATATCCATATTATTAGTAGGATTATTAGTCGGTTTTGTTGGTGCATGGGCTAAAAGGGATCGTGTAAAAGCAAAAGAAGAATACGAAAAAAAACAAAAAATCGGCAAAAATAAAAATAAAAATAAAAAAGTACAAGAAACTCCTAAAGAAAATAAAGGTTTCTTAAACAAAATTTTAAAAAAAGAATAAAAGAAAAATAATAACTTGATTATGTTATTATTTTTTCTAATTCGTCTCTTTCTATACCGTTTTTGATTTCTAAAGCAATTCTTCTTCCCATACTCATTGGTTTACCATAGGTTAAGTATGAGTAAGGAGAACCATCCATAAATGTATTTGTTCCACCGTCAGTTCTTGCACTGATTTCAAAACAAATTACCTCTAAGTTATCGTTTACTAAAGTTTGCATACAGAATGGTCCGTTTAATCCAGGAGCAACTAATTTTTTAGCACTTTCAGTCAATTTATCTGCCATATCAAATACTTGTGGGAGTAATGATTCACGGATTACTGCAGGGTGGTTACCAGTAACAACATATGATGGGCTTAAATCAATATCTAATTGGTCTTTTGCAGGCATTCTCACAAACCCATCAATACTTGATTCATATCTTGTATCCATACCCATTAATTCAACTTTATCATCAAGGGCTGAATAGAAATAGTGTATGCAGTAGTTACATCCTGAAACGTATTCCTCAATGTGTGCTGCTTCTACATCACTGTCCTCTAACCATCCACGAGCTTTCATAGCTTCAATTTTTGCATCAAATTCTTCAGTAGATGAAGCTACAAAGTAACCTCTTCCACCTCTTGCACCCGGGAATTTGACCATTACTGGCCTGTCAATTTCGGAAGGATCATTATATTTAAATGGAATTCTAACATTGCCTTCTACAAGCAAAGCTCTTTCTTTGTCTCTTTCAGCTTCCCATCTAAGTACATCCCTGTTTCCAAACATTGGCACATTAAATTTATCTTCAACATTATCTAATCCAGCATAAGCGACAAAGGATCCATGAGGAACTACAATCGCGTTCATTGCCCTGAGTTGTTCTTGAACTTCTTCATTGACTATGTCTTTGAATTCATCAACAATAATGTATTCATCAGCAACTCCAAAACGTTGATATGGAACTTCACGACCTTTTTCACATACAATAGCTGTTCTGAATCCCTCTTCCTTAGCACCCTGCAAGATGTGTAAAGAAGTGTGGCTTCCAAGAGTGGCTATTGTAATCTCACTTTTGTCATAATTAGCCAAAATGTCTAAAATATCTTCCTTTTTAACTTCGCCCATTATATCTTCTCCTAAAAGAATGATAATTTTATATATATATTTCTGAATTTATAATATTTTTTATTTGATTGCAAACCAATTCTAAAAATATTAAAAAGGATAAAAAACAGATTAATAAATCGTACTTTAATTAATTTTAAAGGTTGGAGAAAATGTTAATTGGATTGATTTCAGACACACATATTCCGGATAGGGCTAAAGAAATACCTGAAAAAGTATTTGACGCATTTAATGGAGTTGATTTAATACTGCATGCTGGCGATTTGACTTCTCCAAAAGTAATTGAAAATTTAGAAAAAATAGCCCCAGTAATGGCAGTTCAAGGGAATATGGACAGAGTTCGCGGAATTGACTTGCCTCCCGCAAGAGTTATAGAAGCTGAAGGCATAAGAATTGGAATTGCACATGGAGAAGTCTATCCAAGAGCAGATTCACAACAATTGGTTTATCTGGCAAAGGAGCTGGATGCAAATATTTTAGTTACAGGACATTCACATCAACCAAAAATAGAGCAAACTGATGGCGTATTGCTCATAAATCCAGGAAGCCCAATCGTGCCAAGACTCGCAGACAGAACCGTGATGATACTTGAAATAAATAATAACGAAGTTGATGTGGAAATTATAAAAATTGGTGCCCCAGTATGCAGTGCACTTGATTTTGACAAATATAAGAGGGATTAAAATGGGAAGCAGATGGCAGATGGAAAAACATAACGATCCATATCATAAAAAGGCAAAACAAGAAGATTACCGCTCAAGAGCATCTTACAAACTTAAACAATTGGATAAAAAATTCAATATCATCAAACAAGGAAATACTGTTGTTGATTTGGGAGCAGCACCGGGAGGATGGTCTCAAGTTGCATTAGAAAAAGTAGGAGAAGAAGGGATAGTCATTGGTGTTGATTTAAACAGATTTAAAAAATTTCACGAAGAAAATTACTACGGAATAAGGGGAGATTTTACAGACCTTGAAGTTCAAGAAAAGATTATGGAGATAATCGGAGGAAAAGCAAAAGTTGTAATGTCCGATGCATCACCGTCACTTTGCGGAATTAAAAACATAGACCAATTAAGATCAATCGATTTGATTAATGTAGTTATAGAAATTGCTGACAATATTCTTGAAGAAAAAGGAAATCTTGTGATGAAGGTATTTCAAGGCCCCGAATACAAACCGATGTTAGATTCACTTAAAGGAAAATTCAGACAAGTCAAAACAACAAAACCTCCATCATCTCGTAAAAAAAGTTCTGAAATGTATGTTGTAGGCTTAGGATATAAACCAAAAAATAGAAAAAAAAGAAATTAAAGATTATTGTAAGCATTATTAGCGATTTCAAGCTTTTCTTTTGCAAATTCAATTCTACTATCTACTTCATTTGATGGTTTTCCAGCATCAAGTGCACTTTGAACATTTTCAATAGCAGAATTGGCCCGACTCAGCTCAAGTTTTGCATCATTATAAACCTTAATTTGATCAGGACCCTCTGCATAATAAGTAGATTTAATACTATCAAACTTGAGAGCCAAATCTGAATAAGATGACTTTAACTCAGCAAGATCATCATATTGAGTGCCTGAAGAAATTTGGTCAGTAATTCCTTCTGAAACCATGCTATATGCCACATACGCCACAACAATAATTGTTGAAATAATCATGATAATTCCAACGACGGAAATTAACATGGAAGTGGATTTAAATAAGCTTAATCTTGATTTCCTCATAATAACCTCAAAATAAATTAAAATTTTGTTAATAATTTTATTTATTAATTTTACTATTTAATGTTTACTTAGCACTACTTGAAAAAATCCAATAATTTTTAAAGTATGAAAAAATAATAATATAGATAATGAATTCTACTACTAAATCACAAACATCAATTGCAAAATTTGAAGAATTTTTTTCAACTTCTTATAAGGATGATGTATTTGAGATACTTGAAAAATATCCTGATGAAAGATCACTTAATGTAGATTACGCTGCATTGGAAATATTCGACCCTGACTTGGCAGATTTGTTAATAGAAAAGCCTGAAGAGGTTATCAATGCTGCTCAAATAGCTATTAAGAATATTGACCCTCTTGTAAAAGATGCGGATATACACATCCGTTTTGAAAATCTTTCAAACATAATTCCTTTAAAAACATTATTAAGTAAATATATTGGAACATTCGTTGCAGCAGATGGAATCGTGAGAAAAACTGATGAAATCAGACCCCGTATTGAAACCGGAGTGTTTGAATGCAGGGGTTGTATGAGGCTTCATGAAGTTGAACAGACTTCCAGCAACACCATCTTAGAACCTTCATTATGTAGCGAATGTGGTGGAAGATCATTTAGATTACTTCAAGAAGAATCCAAATACATTGATACTCAGACAGCAAGAATGCAAGAACCATTGGAAAACTTATCTGGAGGAACCGAGCCTAAGCAAATGTTAATGATTTTAGAGGATGATTTAGTAGATGAATTAAATCCAGGAGACAAAGTAAGAATAACTGGAACATTAAGGACCTTCAGAGAAGAAAGAAGCGGTAAATTTAAAAATTATATTTATGTCAACCATATTGAGCCTTTAGAACAAGAATTTGAAGAATTGCAACTTTCTGAAGAAGATGAAGAAAAAATTATTGAATTATCTAAAGACCCTCATATTTATGAAAAGATTATTAAATCCACCGCACCTTCAATCAAAGGGTATAGGGAAGTTAAAGAAGCCATTGCATTGCAGCTCTTCGGAGGGTCTGCAAAACAACTTGAGGATGAAACAAAATTAAGAGGAGATATCCACATCCTTATTGTTGGGGACCCCGGTATTGGTAAATCCCAAATTCTTAAATATGTTTCAAGATTAGCTCCAAGAAGTATTTATACAAGCGGTAAAGGTACTACCGGTGCAGGATTGACTGCAGCTGCCGTAAGAGATGAACTTGGAGGATGGTCTCTTGAAGCAGGTGCTCTAGTGCTTGGGGACCAAGGTAATGTTTGTGTTGACGAATTGGACAAAATGAGATCTGAAGACAGATCAGCACTTCACGAAGCATTAGAACAGCAAACCGTAAGTATTGCAAAGGCAGGTATTATGGCAACATTGAATTCCAGATGTTCCGTTCTTGCAGCAGCTAACCCTAAATTCGGAAGATTTGACAGCTATAAAGTGCTTGCAGAACAGATTGATTTGCCAGCGCCAATTATTTCTCGTTTCGATTTAATATTTGTAATTGAAGATAAACCAAGTAGGGAAGGGGATGCTGAACTAGCAGACCATATTCTAAAAATACACAAAGAAAATACTATTGATTATGAAATTGAACCTGAACTGCTTAGAAAATACATCGCATATGCTCGTAAAACTACAAATCCCGTCTTAACTGATGAAGCCAATGAAGTTTTAAGAGCATTCTACGTAAATACAAGAAACAGCAACCCTGAAGAGCAAGGTGCTGTTCCGATTACAGCAAGACAACTAGAAGCTATAATTCGTTTGGCAGAAGCAAGTGCTAAAATCAAACTTAAAGATAAAGTTGAAAAAGAAGATGCTGAAAAAGCAGTTAAATTGCAAATGGCTTGTCTTAAAAAGATAGGTGTTGACCCTGAAACCGGGGAAATTGACATTGAAAGAGTAGAAGGAAGAACACCTAAATCTGAAAGAGATAAAATGCAAAGAGTAACCGAAGAAATAGCTCTCCTTGAAGAAGAATATGCTGGAAATGCTCCTTTAAATATACTAATATCCAATATGAATGAGAAATACGGAGTTAGTGAAGAAAAAGTTGTAAATATCGTTCGCAACTTGCAGCAAAAAGGAATAATCTATGAACCTGATACCGGATATTTCAGAAGGGCATAGTCTCTTCAACTTTTCTTATTTTTTTAAAAATTAATCAAATTTTTTTAAAATAACAATACATTAATAAATGATTAAAATAAAATTTAATATATTATACTTATACTAATTTTTACGGAGAGATAATATGGATAAATATGAAGATTTACTAGAAAGAGCAATAGACCAATTACCTCCAGAAGTATTTGAACACAAAAGATTTAAAATTCCTAAAGCTTATTCAGATATCCAAGGTAATAGGACATTCATTAAAAACTTCAAAGATGTTGCAGAAGGATTAAACAGAGACCCACAACACTTATTAAAATTCTTAATGAGAGAATTGGGTACTGCGGGAAATATTGAAGGTCAAAGAGCAATTTTACAAGGTAAATTTACCCATTACTTAATTAATGAAAGAATTAAGGATTATGTAGACAAATACGTTATTTGTCACGAATGTAACAGACCAGATACAAGAATTATCAGAGAAGGTAGAATATTCTTACTTAAATGTGCTGCATGCGGTGCAACAGCACCTTTAAAATCATTATAAATCTACCTTTTTTCTTATTTTTACAGATATCATGTTTTGTCCAGAGTGTGGAAGTACTGATAAAAAGATGGTTGGCGACATCTGCATTGACTGCTTTTTAAAAGAATTTCAAATGATTGAAATACCTAAACGCATCGAAGTTCAAATTTGCAGCCATTGCAATAGCAAACTTGAAGAGGGAAAATGGAGTGAAGAATTCATTCCCGAAAAAGAAATAATCTACAGAGCACTCGAAAGAAACATTAAAATTGCTGATGAAGTTTCAAATGAAATAATAAATCTTGAAATTGATCAAATCAAAGGAACAATAGCTAATTGTTATGTTGAAGTTATTGGAGAAGTTCAAGGCACACAAATTGAAGAAACTCATGACACAGAAGTCAAAATTCAAAAAACTGTTTGTCCAACTTGCAGCAAAATACAGTCAGGTTATTATGAATCAGTAGTTCAATTCAGAGCAGACAAAAGAGAAATTAAAGCTGAAGAATATGCCAAGGCGGATGAAATAGTTGAAAGAACATTAACTAAACAGTCAAAATCAGATAAACTGGCCTATTGTCCGCAAATTGCAAAACTTAAAGAAGGATATGATTACTACATCGGCTCTTTTAAAACTGGGAAAAAAGTGGCTGAAAATTTAAAAGAAGAATTTGGAGGAACAATCAAGGAATCTCCAAGACTTATCAGTGAAGACAAATCTACTGGAAAAGGATTGTACAGAGTCTGGATTTCTATAAGAATACCTGAGTTTGAAGTTAATGATTTTGTGAAATTTGAAGACAAGATTATACAAATAACTAGCATTGGCAAGAATAGCATTGTTGGAGATGACATATCCACAAATAAAAAGTATAACATCCCTATGAAAAGTTTAGATGAACTTAAGCTTGTTAAAAAATATG
>NZ_JAFRKB010000055.1 GCF_017431965.1 Methanobrevibacter sp.
AATTGAGAATAATGGTGTTTATTCTACTAATATTGGTCTTAACTTTGTCGAAGAAGGCGGATCTGTTATTAATGGTAATACTATTACTGTTGAGGCTAATAATCCTGCTTTAGATAGTTATGCTATTTATGCTAAAGCTGCCGATAATTTGACTTTCACTGATAACGAAGTTGCTTTTATTGGCAATACTAATGGTACTGCTGTTAACAATGCTGTTCGTATCGAAGGTGATGATGATGACAGTGATAATAAGATAGCTCCTATTAAGGATATTACTTTTGAGGGCAATACTTTTGATATTAGTATTCCTTCTGTTGATGTTGCTTATGATCCTATTACTTATGAGGCTACTACTTTGTCTGAGGGTATTGTTTTCTATTATGTTGATGGTCTTAGGTTTGTTGATAACCGTGTGACTGTTGGTTATAATGATGTCATTACTAAGTATGGTTATGATTCATTGTATGCTGTGAGTGTTAAAAGTAATGCGTATGTTTATGATTTTGATGATAATGATGAGATGTTCTATCCTATCATGTCTAAAGATGTTGTGATTGCTGATAATATCATTACTATTGAGGGTCCTGATTGTGTTTATGGTGTTAGTGTAGCTGCTGATAACTTTACAGTTAGTGGCAATACTATTACTGTTGATTCTGAGAATTATCTTGCTCATGGTATTGACATTTTGGCTCCTTCTTTCAATGGTGTTGTAGATCTTAATGAGATTGATGTTGATGCTATTGATGCTTATGGTGTTTATTCTGATGGATCTTGGGCAGGTCCTGTTGATTCTATTACTTACAGTAACAATACTATCACTGTTGAAGGTTATGCCAGTGCTGGTATGGAGTTAATGGAGAAAGCTCCTTCTGTTATTGGTAACAATATTTTTGCTTTTGGTAACTATACTTATGGTATTGTAGCAAGTATTTATGAAGAAGGGGAAATCATTAATAATCAGATTACTGTTTTAGGTTCTAATGTTGGTACTGATCCTACTGGTGATTCTTTAATGCCTGCTAATTCTATGGGCATTACAGTTAAAGGTAAAGTTTCAATTGTGGATAATGGTGTTTATTCAACTAATATTGGTCTTAACTTTGTTGAAGAAGGCGGATCTGTTATTGATGGTAATACTATTGTTATTGAGGCTAATAATCCTGCTTTAGATAGTTATGCTATTTATGCTAAGGCTGTTGATGATTTGACTTTCACTGATAACACAGTTACTTTTAATGGTAATACTGATGGTACTGCTGTTAACAATGCTGTTCGCATTGAAGGTGATGATGATAAGGTAGTTCCTGCTAAGGATATTACTTTTGAGGGCAATGCTTTTGATATTTATATTCCTTCTGTCGATGTTGTTTATGACCCTGATACTTATGAGGCTACTGTTATGTCTGAAGGTATTGTTTTCTATTATGTTGATGGTGTTGAATTTGTTGATAACCGTGTTGACTTAAGATATAATAATTTCACTACTGCTTATGGCTATGATACTATTTATGCTATTGCTGTAAGAAGTGATGCTTATAGTGGCGGTGAGATTCAATCTGCTAATATTTTCATTGATAATAACACTATTAATGCTGCAGGTCACAATTATATTTATGCAATTACAGTTACTGCTAATGATTTCACTATAAGTGACAATACAATTAATGCTACTGCGGATAGTCATTATGCTAATGGTATTAATGTTGAAGGTCCTTCTACTACTGGTAATGTTATCGGTAACGTAATTAGTGTTGAAGCTCCTGATTCTGCTTATGGTACTTATTCTTTCCAATACATGGGTAAGATTACCGGTATTAATTATATTAATAATACTATAGATGCTAATGCTTATCTTGCTTGTGCTATGGAAGTAGTTGAAGCTGATGTTTATGTTGTAGACAGCACAATTAAGGTTATGGGTAATTACACTTATGGTATTGTTGCAAGTATTAGAAATACTGAAGGTGTTATTTCCGGTAATGATATTAGTGTTTATGGTTCTAATGTTGGTACTGTTCCTACTGGTGACTCTTTAACTCCTAGAAACTCAATGGCAATTTCAGTTAAAGGAACTTCCTTAATTGAGAACAATAGTATTTATTCTACTGGTTTAGGCATTAATCTTGTTGAAACTGGTGAAATTACCGTAAACAACAATAATATATCTGTTGCAAGTAACGGAGATGTTGTTAACAATGCGGCTATTGTTGTAAAAGATATTGACGAGATTACTATTACAAATAATTTTGTTGTGACTGATACTGAATACACTGTTGACATTGGAAATGTTACAGGTACTGTCCATGACAATTACTTATATTCTTACACTCCTCTTACTGGTGATGAATCAGTTTTATCAACTGGAGATGCAACCGTTTATAATAACACTCCAATAATGACTGTCATAACTGTTGAAACTACCATTATTGATAACACTAATGATTACGTTACTGCTATTTTGGAAGGTTATGATGGTAATGGAATTGGACAGGCTGAAGTTGAGATTGAAATTAATGGCGAATCATTTACTAACACTACTGATGATAATGGTCAAGTTAAATTCGATTGTAAGGATTTAGCTCCTGGCACTTATCCTGCTACTATTAGTTATTATGGTGCTGCGGATTACATGCCTTCCAATGCAACTGCAGATGTAGTTGTTAAAGCAGGCACTGTTGTCTCTGCTGTTTATGATGATTCTGCTAAAGAGTTAGTTGCTACTTTGATTAACAATGCTACCGGTCAGCCTATTAAAAGTGGTACTGTAAGATTTAATATTGATGGTGTGAAATACACTGTTAAATCTGATGCTAAAGGTCAAGCTAAATTGTCTACTGCAGATTTGGCTCTAGGCAATTACACTGCTACAGTCTCATACAATGGTAACGCTAAGTATACTCGTTCCACTACAACTGTGGATATGGTTGTTAAATTGAATGCTGTTATTCTTGTTGAAGATCTATTTGTCGAATACGGTGGTGACGCTGAAGTTGTTGCTACATTAATGGATGTTGACACTGTTCAGCCTATTGCTGGTGCAGACATTACATTCAACATTAATGGTGAAAGTTACAATGCTACAACTGATGACAATGGTCAGGCTACAGTTACCGTTTCCGGTTTAGCTCCAGGCACTTACACTGCTGCTGTTTCATGTGAAGGTGACGAATTCTATAACCCTTCAAGCGAAGAGTTCTCTATTGTTGTAAATAAAATGTCAACAAGTATTTCAGCCATCTTCGATGATGAAAGTAATGAGTTTATTGCAACTTTAATCAACACAGAAACCGGCGCAGGAATTAGAGGCGCAACTGTTGTTATGTATTTAAACGGTGCAAAAACCAATGTCAAAACCGATAAGAACGGTCAGGCAATATTTGCAGTTGATGATGCAGATATAACTGAATACCATGCGGCATTCTCCTATGGAGGAAACAGTAAATATCTCAAATCAACAACCAGCATAAACGCTGTTGAAAACAAAACAACAACAACTCTTTCCACAGTCTATGACAAGGAAACAGGCGAAATTGTGGCTACATTAACCAACACTGCAACCGGTGCATTCATTAAAGGTGCAAGCGTTGCAATCAAAGTAGATGGTGTTAAAACTACTATAAAAACAGATAAGAATGGTCAAGCTAAACTTTCAATTGTAGATTTAGACGCTAATACTTATTCTGTTGATACTTCCTATGCAGGAAACACCAAATACGCTAAATCAGTCACAAGCATAACTGTTGTAAAATTTGATTCAGTAGGAGATTTATAATCTCCTAACTTTTTTTATTTTTTTAATTAATTTCAAATTATCTGATATTTTTCCTGTAAAAACTAATTTTAATCAAACTTTTAGTATTTCATATATAATGAACCAATAATAATGATAATTTTTAAAATATCTATTAATTATTATTAATTTTCCTTACATTTATTTTTCAACTGATTTAATTTACTATGTATTTAATGAAGCTTATATTCAATTATTTTGAGGGAATATCATTTTCAAAATATCGTATCATAATGTAATTTTAAAAATTAAAAAAACAGTAAGTAACAAGATATGGTGATGTTTAATTTAATAATTAGTGGGGTGGAAAAAATAAATTGGCAAAAGCCAATCTATTTCATTGCATCTTTAACCCTATCAAAGAGTCCTTTTTCAACATGTTTAATTTCATCTCCGCTCACTTCAGCGAATTCTTTAAGCAAGTCTTTTTGTTTGGAATTTAACTTTTTAGGAACTACTACTGTTACTGTAACATACATGTTTCCTCTGCTGGAATGCCTATATGAAGTCATACCTTGGCCGCGCAATTTGTATACAGTTCCGCTTTGTGTTCCTGGTGTAATCTTAAATTCAACTTCTTTTCCTTCAATTGTTGGAATGCTTATCAAATCACCTAATGCGGCTTGAGGGAAACTGATTTGCTGTTCGTAGTATAAGTGATCTCCTTCACGAGCGTATTTTTTGTTACGTTTGATATGGACTGTAACAATTAAGTCTCCTTCGAGTCCCGGTGCTTCACCACAGTTTCCTTCACCTGAAACCCTTAAATGGTTGCCCTCATCGACACCCTCCGGAATTTCAATTTTAATTGTCTTGGTTTTCCTTTTGCTTCCTTTACCATGACAATCTTCGCACGGTTGGGTAATTATTTTACCGGTACCTCCACATTCCCTACATGGCCTTACATTCACCATTTGGCCTAAGAATGTATTGCTGACTTCTTTAATTTGTCCTGTTCCTCCACATGTTTTACAGGTTTCGGGTTCCACTCCCGGTTTGGATTTGGACCCATTACATGTTGGACAAATTTCGCTTCTTGTGATTTTGATTTCTTTATCGCATCCGGTAAATGCTTCTTCAAGAGTAATCGGAACTTCTGTGTAAATGTCTGAACCTCTTTGCGGACCAGTTCTGCCTCTGCTGCGACTTCCTCCGCCAAAGCCGAACATATCAAAAATGTTTCCTATATCGAAGCCTTGGAAAATATCTTCAAAGTTGACGTTTTGATAGAAGTCCTCAGCAGTAAATCCATCCATTCCCGCATGACCGAATTGGTCATATCTTTGACGCTTTTCATCATCGGATAAGACAGCATAAGCTTCACTTACCTCTTTAAATTTTTCTTCAGCGCCTTCTTCATCACAAACGTCTGGATGGTATTTTCTGGCCAATTTACGATAAGCTTTTTTAATAGTCTTTTCATCTGCAGTTTTATCTACTCCAAGAACTTCATAATAATCACGCTTGTCTGCCATTTATTCACCTTAATAATGATAATTTTAAAAACAAATAGAAAAAATAAAAGTTTTATCTTATTGTTAGTTTATTGTTTTGATTCTGATTTCTGATTTTATTATATTAACCTAACAATTTAATAAAACTTTTTTATTTAATCTAATCTTTTACTTCATAGTCTGCATCGATTGTGTCATCATCATCGTCTTTAGCACCAGCATTTGGATCTTGGCCTTGTGCTTGTTGAGCTTGAGCCTCAGCTTGTGCTTGTTGATAAATTTTAGCACCAATCTCTTGAACTACATTGGATAATTCATCAGACTTTTCTTTAATGGCAGCAACGTCATCGCCAGCTATAAGTTCTCTTAATTCAGCTACAAGTCCTTCGACTTTAGTTTTCTCATCTTCAGATACTTGATCTTTGAGTTCATCTAAGGTTTTTTCTGAAGTGTAAATTAATGAGTCTGCGTTGTTTCTGATTTCGATTTCTTCTTGTCTTTTTGCATCTGCTTCAGCATTCATTTCTGCTTCTTTGATTTTTTGTTCGATTTCTTCATCGGACAATTTGGTTGAGGAAGTAATGGTAATAGCTTGTTCTTTACCGGTTCCTTTATCTTTAGCAGTTACATTGATAATACCGTTCGCATCGATATCGAAAGTCACTTCAATTTGTGGAACGCCTCTAGGAGCAGGTGGGATTCCTACAAGTTGGAAACGTCCAAGTGAAGTGTTGTCAGCAGCCATTTTTCTTTCCCCTTGCAATACATTGATGTCCACGGAAGGTTGGTTATCTGCAGCAGTGGAAAATATTTGACTTTTCTTGGTAGGAATGGTAGTGTTTCTTTCAATTAAAGTAGTGGATACTCCACCTAAGGTCTCAATACCTAAGGATAATGGGGTTACATCTAAAAGAACAATGTCTTTAATTTCACCAGCCAATACCCCTCCTTGAATAGCTGCACCCATGGATACACATTCCATTGGATCAATACCTCTTTCAATTGGTTTGCCTATGAATTTTTCAACGTATTTTTGTACAATTGGCATTCTGGTAGGTCCGCCGACTAAGATGATTTTATCAATATCATTTCTGCTCATTTTAGCATCATCTAATGCTTGTTGCATTGGTTTACCTGATTTTTCCACAATGGAATCAACTAACTCTTCTAATTTGGCTCTGGTAAGTGTCATGATTAAGTTTTTAGGGGTTCCATCGCTTCCCATTGCAATAAATGGCAAGTTTACTTCAGTGGTTGTGGTAGTGGATAATTCGATTTTTGCTTTTTCAGCAGCTTCTCTTAATCTTTGCACTGCTTGGTCATTATCCATTAGGTCAACGCCTTCTTTTGCTTTAAATTCATCAGCTAAGTATTTGAGCAATACATTGTCCATGTCGGTACCACCAAGTTGGGTATCTCCGCTGGTTGATCTTACTTCGAATACTCCTCCACCGAATTCCATGATGGTTACGTCTAAGGTACCTCCACCTAAATCGTATACCATGATGTTCATGTCATCTTCATCAGCTTTGTCAAGACCGTATGCAAGGCTTGCAGCAGTTGGTTCGTTAACGAGTCTTACAACATCAAGTCCTGCAATGGTTCCCGCATCTTTGGTTGCGGTCCTTTGGTTGTCGTCGAAGTAAGCAGGTACGGTAATAACTGCTTTTTCAACAGGTTCGCCTAAGAAAGTTTCTGCATCCTTTTTGATTTTTTGCAAGATAAATGCGGAAATTTCTTGTGGGGAATATTGTTTGCCGTTTACGGTTACCTTGTGGTCGGTACCCATGCTTCTTTTAATAGCACTGATTGTATTTTCCGGGTTGGTTACTGCTTGTCTTCTTGCAGGTTCTCCAACTAACATTTGACCGTCTTCAGTAAAAGCAACATAACTTGGGAAGGATTTACCGTATTGGCTTGCACCTTCTGCAGAAGGAATTGTAGTTGGTTTACCTCCTACAAGCACGGATGCTGCTGAGTTACTTGTTCCTAAATCAATTCCAATAATTTTTTCTTTTTTAGCGTCAGACATAATTATCACCTATTTTTTTATAAATAATTTAATAAACATGATTATTTTTTACAAACTATAACTTTGGAGTATTTAAGGACTTTATCCTTATACATGTATCCTTTCATTAATTCATCAATAATATATCCGTTTTCAACGTCTTCTGATTCTTGTGTCATTAATGCTTCATGACGTGTAAAATCGAATTTTTCGCCTTTTGCAGGAATTTCTTCTATACCTTCTTTAGTCAAAATATCTTTAAATTTATTATAGATGAGTTCTACTCCTTGTTTTAAATCTTTATCATCTTCAATTTCCAAAGCTCTACCGAAATCCTCATAGCAGTCTAAAAACTCTTTAAGGATATTTTCATTTGCAAATTTGATAATTTCCTTATTCTGTTTATCGGTAACTTTCTTGAAATTTTCGAAATCTGCCTGAAGTCTTTGGGATAATGAAATATATTCCTGAGTTTCAGCTTCCTGCTTTTCAAGATCTTCTTTAAGTTTTGTCAACTCTTCATCTTTTAAGGTTAACTCTTCAAGAAGTTCATCATATTTTTCCTGATAATCTTGAGTTTCAGCTTCAGTTTCGCTTTTATTTTCATCAGTCATAGTGCCACCCTTTGTGCATTTTTTGAAAAACTATGGTAATAACTCTTGGCAGAGAATAGTTTGCTTTAAGTACTTTAATATTGGCTTTGGGAATTTATGGACATATAGGAAAATGGTTCATCATTTAAGAGTTATTACTTCAAGTTTTTCTGAACCAAATATTAAAGTAACAAAAAGTTATCTTTCTCCTACTATATTATAGTAACAAAAAGTTATATAAAGGTTTCGATATTTTGGTACTTTTTTCTTACAATGTGTAATAAAAATACAATACTTTAAATATGCCATCCGATATAATGATAATTATGACTAATAGTAACGACATTGGAAAAAATGATAAATATCATGGAAATGTCAATTCTTCTAATGGCCGCATAGAAATTAGGGGAAACTATAATGACTCATTAGGAGAGATTGATAAAGAAGATATACTTGATGTAATGGGTTGTAAAACTAGAAGAGATATTATAAACCTTTTAAGAGAGGAACCTATGTTTGTCAGTGAGATATCAAATGAGCTTGACATAGGTCAAAAGGCAATAATAGAGCACTTGCGTGCAATGGAAGAAATAGGTATTCTGAACTCTTCCTATAAAAAAATCTTAAGGGGCCGTCCGCGTAAATATTATGATTTGCAAAACGAAGTTAATATCCATATTACTATCAACAGAAACACTTTTGATGTAAATCTCTCAGAAGATATGCTCAATACATTACAACTTCCTTCAGGCGATGAATGGTCTAAACTTTTGGATATCGAAAGAAGGATAGATGATGGGCAACTTGAAGCAATCGACGAGCTGAAAAATCAGATTAGATTATATGGTAATCTTAAAGAAAGAGCTGAATATATACTTGAGAGGACCTTGAAAAATCGATAACTTCGCGTTGTGGCCATTAATTTGATTGTTTGTGAAATTCAAACAATTCTTTTTACTTTTTTTTAGAAATAATTGCCTGTCCAAGAGACACCGATCCGTCTCCGGCACAGGTGTTTTTGTGTTGTATGAAATTATAGCCGTTGTTTTCAATATAATTTTTAACGGTGTCGGTAATGGCTTCGTTGTAGAATACGCCGCCTGTTGCTCCAATTTCTCTAATTTTCTTCTTGTCTGCTGATTGGACAGCAAGTTCTGACAATCCTTGGGCAACAGCAGTTTGGCCTGCACGTGCAATATCGGCTTTCTTTTCTCCATTTTTGTATAGTCTTACAACTTCCCTTAATATCTCTGTTGTATTTAGGGTATTGCCTTCGATAATATAGGGTATATTTAAATCGCTTGTTGAGTAATATGCGCAGGATTCAAGTTTCATTGAACATTCTCCTTCATATGTTCTTTCATCACATATATCTAAAGCAACGGCAATTGAATCAAGAACTCTTCCGGTACTTGTTGTTTTTCCAACATTAATTCCTGATTCCAATTGTTTGAATATGTTTTTGATTTCCGTTTCACCATATTTGAAATGATTTGAGTAGTTTTTAATCAAATCTTCATCTTTCAGGATGCTTGCAAGCATTCTTGCAGGATATTTGGTTGCCATATCTCCGCCAGGCATAAGTTGGCTTTCCAAGTGAGCCATTCTTTCAAAGCTTTTAATATCAGTATATAGGATTTCTCCTCCCCAGCTTGTCCCATCACTTCCAAATCCAACTCCATCAGCTGCAATTACAATCATCTCATCAATTGCACTGTCGTTGGCCAGGCTAACTGAATGTGCATGGTGGTGTTGTACAGGCAAAACGTCAGCACCATATTTTTCGGCCAGTTCATATGCCAATCGTGTTGTAAAAAAGTGGGGATGCATATCACATGCAATAACATCGAATTCATTGATTTTGGTAATTCTTTCCATATTTTCAATGGCTGTTTTTAGAAATTCCAATGTTTTGGGTTTATTAGTATTTCCGATATGCTGTGATGGATATACGATGTCATCCTTGGCAATTGAAAATGTAACGTCAAGTTCAGGCCCCACTGCCAGAACATTCAGGTCATTTGTTTCATAGTTGATCTTATACGGTTCAGGTGTATAACCTCTAGAACGCCTGATAAATGATAATTCGTTGTTTCTAAACCTGATTACAGAATCGTCACATCTATTTAGGATTTTACGATTATGAACTAGAGAGTAATCATTGACTCCTGTAATGATTTCCTCGTTTTGAATCATCATAGGTTCGCCGGGAATATTTGCAGAGGTCATGACATAAGTATCGATATCCCCTTCATCAAAAAGCAAATAATGCATTGGAGAGTATGGGAGCATAACTCCGATATTGTGAAGTCCCGGTGACAGTGATTCAGGGAATGGATAATTGTCGTTTTTCTTTAAGATAACAATAGGCCTTTTGTTTGAGGTTATTGTATCAATTTCCCTTTCTGACAGTTGCGCATAATTTTGAACGGATTTTAAATCCTTGCTCATTACTGCAAATGCCTGATTTGGACGGTTCAACCTTTTTCTTAATTCTTTTATTGCATCATCATTATATGCATCAACTGCCAAGTGTGTCCCGCCAATTCCCTTAATCGCAAGAATTTTGCCATCTTTTAAGGCATCTGCACCTAACTTGATTGAATTTTCGCTATCGATTTTGTTTAATCCATCATAAAATGCCATTTGGGGTCCGCACTCTCCGCAACAGATGGCTTCCCCGTGATATCTTCTGTTAAGTGGCTGCTTATATTCAACCATACAGTCATCACATAACGGAAATTCATCCATTGAGGTTCTTATTCTGTCATAGGGAACACTTTCAATCACAGTAAATCTAGGTCCGCAATCTGTACATGCATTGAATGGATATTTGTATCGTCTGTCTTGGGGATTTCTTATCTCATCAAGACATTTATCGCAGATTGCGATATCTGGTGGAATTACGCTGATTCCAGAGTAGGAATCTCCGCTTTCGATAATCTCAAAACTGGAATAATCTTTAACCTCAATTCCTTCCACATTCATGGAATTTATTTTGGCGATTGGTGGCAGTTCGCGAGGCAGTCTTTCAATAAACAAATCAGTATTTTCGCCTTCAATTATGATTTCGACTACATTTCCAAGGTTTCTAACATATCCTTTAAGATTTAGTTCGGTTGCAAGCCTGTAGACATATGGCCTAAATCCCACACCCTGAACTATTCCTTGTGTCAAAATCTTTTGGGCTTTCATAAATATATTATTTAAGTTAAATTTTATATAAAATTTTATCCTAATTAATACTATGAAAGATATTCTTGAAAAATTGGTAAGTGGGGAGCTTAATGTTGATGAAGCCGAAAATCTCATAAGGGCAGATAATATTCTGGAGTTTGATGAGATTGTTAGATTTGATATTAAAAGAAATGAACGTACAGGGTTTCCTGAAGCGGTCTTTTCACCAAGCAAGGATTATGAAGACTTGATTTTAATCATTAAAAAATATCTTAATAATAGCGATGAAGACTTGATAATAACCAAATTGTCCTATGAGAGGTATGAAAAAATTTTGGATGATTTGGGACAAAATTCATACATATTTGACTATAATAAAAGGGCCCAGATTTTAATTATAAGAAAAGAGATTATTAAAAAAGATCCAATTGCAAAAATTGGGATAATAACTGCCGGAACTTCTGATATCAACATTGCCGAAGAGGCAAGGGTCATCGTTGAGGAAGGAGGTTGTGATGCCATAACCTCTTATGACATTGGTGTTGCAGGAATCCACAGGTTGTTTCCACAGATTGCACATATGGTAAAGGAGGGCGTTCGAGCATTTATTGTCTGTGCGGGAATGGAAGGTGCTCTTCCTTCAGTTGTTGCAGGTCTTGTTGATGTTCCTGTAATAGGAGTGCCTACTTCGGTTGGATATGGCGTAGGTGAAGGTGGAAGAGTTGCGTTGGATGCAATGCTTCAGTCATGCGCTCCTGGAATTGCAGTTGTAAATATTGATAATGGATTCGGGGCGGGAGTATTTGCACTTACAATTGTTAATAGTGATCAACATGAATTATGAAACTTTCAATCCGAAAATCCATGATGTTTCAAAAGTGGCAAAATTGGTTTATGATGTTGATTTTAGAACTTTTGACATGCTTTTTAAAAAACCGCAGAATGCAGTTAAAACAATAGAAAAGGATTTGAGGAAAGGAAAAACAGATGAATATTTCAAGGTTGTTTTGGATGATGATGGGAATATAATCGGGATATTGATAATATATACTTCCAAAACATCACATAAATTCTATTTCAAATCAATTAGACTGTTAATCGTAGATATTTTGGATCATTTTGTATTGTGCGACATTGAAAAAGGTGATTTCTATGTTGCAGAAATTGCCATTGATGAGAGTTTAAGGGGTCAAGGTTTGGGAAGAAAGGTTTTATTCGACGCTATTGATTATGCCAAATCTAAAAATTATAAACGTGTAATCTTAGATGCTGATTTCAGAAATGATGGTGCAAAGGCGCTTTATGAAAAAATAGGATTTAATGTATTCAACAAAAAGAGATTAAAAATAGGAAGTTTTGAAAGGGGCATGAGCAATATGGAATTAATCCTTTAAAGGAACTTTTTTTATCGCTTCATGAACTCTTTTGCAGTTGTTTTTATCTGTAAATACAAAAAAGTCATCAATTCTTTTTGAATATTTCTCTTTGGCCACACAATCATTTTCCAGATATTCGATTATTATATCTACCAGTTCATCTTCATCCTTGCAGACTTCTCCAAAACCCATTGTATCATAATTAAAGTAGCTTTCCTTAATGTCAAAGTGATAGTCATTGCCATATTGATAATAAATCACTGGTTTGTGCAGATATCCAAAATCAAAAGACACTGAAGAATAATCAGTAATCATTATGGATCCATTGTTGAATAATGTTTGAAATTTTGTCTTTTCATAATCAATTGTCACATAATCGTTTTTATCATATAGTCCTATAAAATTATAAACGTTAGGGTGTGGCCTAAATATAATCTCGTAACCATATTCTTTCGCTTTTTCGATTAGTTTTTCATTATTGATTAATGAGTTGAACCTTTTGAAATATTCAGTTTCTAGAATATATTCATTTGACTTTCCGGTAAGATCCCTTCTCCAGGAAGGCATAATAATAACCTGTTTTTTGTTTTCAATATTTTTTAGATTATCATATCTAGGCAGACCTTTCAATTGAATGACGTTCTCTTCATAGTTGTAATGATATTTAAAGATTGATTCATATTCTTTTGTAGAACTGACTAAAAAGAAAGATAAATTGGTGGTTGATTTATTTAGCCAGGATGAAATGTTGTCTTTAAGAACTCCATGCTGCAGAAATAGGGTATTTGATTTTAAAAGTCCTGCAAAAAATGGATAACCACCCCAAAACGGATAGATTATTCCATTGTCTGGATGTGATGTGATTATGTTTTCAACAAACATTCCCAGAAATCTGTGGCGAAGTGATTTGTAAGGCAGGACCTTACCAATCTTTTTAATTTCATTATAATCCCTGTTGTTTGAGTCCAATATGAAATATCTTCTCACTCCATCATCTTTTTTCTGCGAATATTTAAAAAGATGTATGCCATTGTCATCGGATTCATCTGGGCGGTCCATATAAAACCATATTCTTTTATTTTTTAAAAATGGATATCCAATCATGTAAGCTATTCTAAATGGAAGTGCCTTTTCAAAACCGCTTTCATGATTTTTAATCATGTTGATTTCAGATTTTAGCTCTTGCAGAATCCAATTTAGTCCAGTTTTCTTTTTTATAATTATTTTATCATTTTCATAAACACTGAGATAATGTTTGCTTTTGGCATATCCCACACTTTTTGAAAAATTGCATGGCCTTGAAAAATCAATGTTTAGTTTGCAATTACCATGTTTGAATTCTATTTGATATGTTTCATTAGTGGATAGTGGTATTTCCGCTTTAAAGGAATAGTTCTCAACATACCTATGTCCGAGACTGTACAGATCGTTTTGAGGAAATCTGATTTTTTTTATAGGTATTTTTTCACCATTGACTAAAAGTTCAATCTCTCGTTTTGAGATATTGGAGATATTGCCCAGAATGTTTAATTTGTTATTTATTATATCGTAAATATCAATAAATACTGTGTTTAGATTTAATTTTTCCATTGCCTCATTGTTTAACTCATCGTATTTCAGCAATAATAGAAATATCTTATAGTCATTTTCAATTAAAATATTGTTTAGGAGTATATCGTCATCAATGTATTGTGTTATTTTTTTGAGTTCAGATAAGTCTATATCTTCTTTTGATTTTTTAATTGATGATACCCATTTAATTTGATTTAATAGGATATACTGCATGAACTTTGGAATGCAGGATAATTTCTTTTCACTTTTTTCAATTAGGCTATTTAAATTTTCTTCGATGAATCGATTGTATTCTTTGGAGTTAAAGGTGAAATCCTCTGTAGGAAGCATTTTTTCTTCGATATTTTCCATATAGTAACTTCCATCTTTACAAACTCCCAAATGAGGATTGTTCAATAAAATTTCACTTATGAATGAAGTATACTCATTGTAATTGTTTTTAAAATATCCAGCAATTGATTCTCTTTTAAAATATATTGCAGGATTCAACAGTTGCACGGGTTCTGGCTCTTTTATAAGGTCATAATTCTTGCTGTCTTTAATTTTATGGTCCAAATATCTTTCTTTTCTACCATTTTTATAATAATATATTGGTATTGTTATTAAATCGGTAGTGGGATTATTTTTAATAAATTTTAAGACATTTTGCAACGTATTTTTTGAAAGATAATCATTATTTTCTAAAAAGCCAACATACTCTCCGTTAATATTTTCAAGCCCTATGTTTTTAGCTATTGGAGTGGTGTTTTGTAAAAATTTAATGTTTTCGGGATATTTGTCAAGATACTGACTACATATCTTTTCAGTATTGTCAATACTGTTGGTATCTACAATGATTACTTCAATGTTTTCTTTAAAATCAAGTGTCTGATTAATTAGTGATTCAATTGTATTTCTAATACCTGCTGCGGAATTATGTGTGGGCAATATGATTGAAAATTTAAACTCATTCAACTTCATTCCCCTTTAATCTTTTCCTTGTTTGTAATCTGGTTGTATTGTTTTAATTATCAAATCCAAATCGTTATTAACTTTATCTGCATTGTCAAATCCGGTCATGTTTATGCAGTAGGTATGGTTGGACGTATAAACAAAGGAACTGTACTTGGTTTCATCATTGGTTTTATAAGTAATGGTGTAAACATTTATATTGTTCACTGTCCTTGTAGAGTTAGTTATTTCATTCACATTCGAATCTTTGCTTAATGAGTTCAAATCATCTTCAAACGCTTTTAACGAAGAATCATTTTTTCCCAAATCACTAATGTTTATTCTTTCAGGAGTGTTTTTATTGTATAGTTCTGCAGTCTGTTCATTTGTTTCTCCAACTGAAAAACCGTTTGGCAGTGTTACAATTGTTTTACTAAAAGTTGTAATTGCACTTCCTACATTATTGGAGTTTGATGCAGCAAAATACATGCATCCAATCCCGATTATTAATATAATTATAATTCCAATAACTCGTTTATCCATAATAAAACCTTTTTTATTTATTTTCACTGTGTTCAACGTAAGCGTCAACGACTTTTTTGGTTTCTCCTTCCATCATTATCTTTCCATTTTCAATCCAGATACATCTGTCACAAATTTCTTTTATGTCTCTAAGTGAATGTGAAACGAAAAGAACTGTAGTACCATCCTTCATCATCTGCTTGAGTTTTTTGGAACTTTTCTTTTTAAATTTAATGTCTCCCACAGATAGGATTTCATCAATAATTAAAATGTCTGGATTCACTACAGTAGCTATTGAAAATCCTAATTTTGATTTCATACCGCTAGAGTAATTTTTAACAGGATAGTTGATAAATTCTCCAAGTTCGGAAAATTCGACTATTTCATCATATTTTTCATTGATGAATTTCTCATCCATACTTAAAAATGCGCCATTCAAAAACACATTGTTTTTTCCTGTGTAGTTTTTATCGAACCCCGCGCTGAGTTCAAGCAATGGTGCAATTTTTCCGTTGAGTGTAATGGACCCTTCGGTAGGTTCATAAATTCCTGCAATAATTCTTAGCAGCGTACTTTTTCCCGCCCCGTTGAATCCGAGGATACCCATTCTTTCGCCTTTATAAACCTTAAATGAAATGCCGTCAAGAACCCTGATTTTTCGTTTTTCCTTTTTGTTTCTTTTAATGGTTCTAATAACATATTCTTTCAGTGTATCAATCTTATCTTTCGTAACTTTGAATTCCATTACTAAATCTTTCACTTCGATTGCAATTTCATTATCGTCTTCGGCAGGCAACACTGGCACTTCTTTTTTTCCAAAAAATATTAAAAGTCTATCAATTATTTTCATAATATTACCCACTTATATTTCTAACGATAATTTTTTATCGTATATGTTAAATAACAAAATTCCTACTCCAAATACTGTAAATGCAAATGCGGCTAAGTAATACAATGTGCCTGCTGTTGGCGGAACTCCATACATAACACATTCCCTAAAACAGGAAATTGCAGAATACACTGGATTTAATGTGAATATCATCTGAACCTGTGCAGGCACAATTTCCATCGGATAAAATAATGCAGAAGAATACATTAAAATCAATGTGAATACGTTGTATAAGTATCCGATATCTGAGAAATAAGTGTTACAGACTGCTAGAATCAATCCTGCTCCGAATATCAATATAAATAATAATGCTATAGGTATGATTGCATATATGAGTGTAAGGTGGAATTGGGCACCTGTAATTAGCATCACTCCAAATAAGATTACAAATGAAATCAAAAAGTTTACAAATTCATAGCAAACGGCACTTATGGAGAACATATATTTTGGAACATAAATCTTTTTCAGGATATATGCATTGCTTTTAAGTGACCTCATTGCTCCTTTTGTAGCATTATTATAAAAATCGAAGATTAATCTTCCGGAAAGGAAGTAAACAGGATAATTTTCAATAGCTCTACCGAATAACATTGAAAAGATTGCTGTAAAAACTAGCATAATCAAAAGGGGGTTCAAAAAGCTCCAAAGGATACCTAGGACAGAGTCCTTATATTTTGAAGTTAAATCCCTTTTAACCAGTTGCTTTAGCAAAAATTTCATTTCTGAGAATGTATCAAACATATTGTTCCTCAATTAAATTATTTTCTTCTTTTTGCGAATTCATCAAAGATTTCTTCGATTTCAATACCTTTGTAAACCAAGATCAATAAGGTGTGAAATATCAAATCTACGGATTCATATACGAGATTTTCATCATTTTTAGCTGCAAGCAGAACTTCTCCAGCTTCTTCAGCTATTTTTTCAAGAATTTTATCTTCAGCCTTTTTATCGCTATCTTGCATGATGTTTGAAGTGTATGAATCAATCGGATTGTCTCTTCTGGATTCTAAAACTTCATATACTTCACGTATTATTTTATCATCAGCCACTATTAATCACCCTTTGATTCTTGGTCTTGAAGGCTTTCAGTAAGGGCGATTAATGGATGTTTATCGTCATCAATAATTTCTATATCGTCAAAGGTTTTAATTCCCGCTTTATCTGCGGTTTTTTCCATACCCAATTTAATGTCCTGACCTAAATCAACAACATATGAATCAACAGTTTCATAGCCTCTTTGTTTTGAAGCTACTGCTCTGTGGTGACCGTCAACTAAAATCCATCTGTCTCCAGTTTTGACTACAATTGCAGGTTCTGCCAAACCTTTTTCCAATTCATATGCTCTTCCTTCAAGCTCATCGGCATAGACTCTGTCTTGTGTAGGCCTCAATTTATCAGTTTCAACAGGCATGTGTTTTAAGGTTGTTTTAATTCCATATAGCTGTTCCATTGTTTTTTTGAAGTATTCTACTTTATTAGGTGTTGACCTTTCAATGTGGGACCTTACCATATCAGTATTTGTAATGATTCCAACTAATACTCCTTCTTTATCAACAACAGGCATTCTTGAAATTCCTCTTCTAAACATTACTCTGGAAGCATCGTTAATTGATAAATCTTGATTTGCAACAACTAACTTTGTACTCATCAAGCCTTCAACAGTGTCTGCCCATTTCTTTGACACAATATCGAATGCGGTTATCATACCTACTAATTTATTATCCTTTACCACAGGATAACTGTTGTGACGACTTTCTCTCATTAATCTGATAACTTCTTCAGTTGTTGTATCCGGAGAAACGTTAATAACGTTTTTTGTCATATAATCTTTTACAAAAGTCTTTTTCTCAGACATGTTTCTCTCTCCGTTTATTCAATATTTTCTCTTAATAATTTGACAGTTTCACCAGGATCCGCTTTTCCACGTGTTAATCTCATTACTTGACCTACCAGGAAGTTAAGGGATGCTTTTTGACCGGATAAATAATCTTCAACAGCTTTCGGATTTTCATCAATGGCCTGTTTTACAGCAGCCAATACTTCATCATCTTTTACAACACCAAGCAAGCCTAATTCTTCTGCAATAGCTTTAGGTGATTTGTCATTATTTGGCATCTGTTCGATAATTCTTTGCCCGGCTTTAACTGTGATTTCTTTTGATTGTAACATGTTTAAGAATTCAACGAGATCTTCTACTGTAATTCCACTGTCTGCAAAGTCTAGTTTATTGTAGGTTAATACTCTTTTAAGCTCATCTCTCATCCATTTTGAAGCGAATTTAGGATCAATTTCTTTAGCTACTTCCTCATATGCGATAGCCAAATCAAGCTCTGAGGTTAATACTTTTGCAGATTCCTCATCAATGCCGTATTCTTCAACAAATCTTTTTACTTTATTGTGCGGAGCTTCAGGCATGGTGTCTAAAACTCTCTGGATTGTTTCATCACTTATTTTCATTGGTGGCAAATCAGGGTCTGTAATGAATCTGTAATCATCAGCATCCTCTTTCATCCTCATTCCTACAGTAATCATTTGGGATTCCAAGTATGCACGAGTTTCCTGTTTTACTTCAACTCCCCTTTTCATAAGGTTTTTTTGTCTGATGAGTTCAAATTTCAAAGCTTTGTAAGCACCTTTGATGGAGTTAACGTTTTTCATTTCTACTCTGTTTCCTCCATTAATGGAGATATTTACGTCAGCTCTCATAGTACCTTCACCACGTGCTCCTCCACTATATTGTAAAACACGAATTAACTCTTTTAAGAAGTTTCTTGCTTCTTCAGGGGATTTGATATCCGGTTCGGTAACGATTTCAACTAGCGGAATTCCTGAACGGTTAAAGTTAACAGTACCTCTGTCAGGTTTAAATTGTCCAGGGTCCTCTTCAGCGTGAATTTCTCTTATTCTGATTCCATTCAATTCTCCATTAAATCCAATAGGAACTGAAGTTCTTTGATAACCGGAAGGCAAATCAGGATAATCGTAATGTTTTCTCATGAAGTAAATTACATCTTGATCAATTTCACAGTTAAGCATTAAAGCTATCATCAATGCATTTTCTAAAGCTTTTTCGTTTGTTGGATGTGGTTTTGCACCTGGTTGGTTTAAACAAACTGGACAGATGTTTGTATTTGCAGGTGCGTCCTGATAATTTGTAGGACAATCACAGAATAATTTTGATTCGGTTTCTAATTGTACGTGGATTTCAAGTCCACACATCATATCAACATCGTCACTAATAATAATTCCTCCAATTAGGATAATTTTTTAATAATTTATATTATATTTATATTTATTACATTAGATTTATAAAGATTTTTAAAATAAGGGTTTTTGTTGGAAATCGATTGATATATTTAATCAATTAAATGTCATTGGTATTTATTTTTCAGGGATTCCTTGACATACCTTTTTATAAATTTATCCAATTCAGGTGAAATTTCACTTTTTTGCGGACCTAATCTGTTTTCATCGGTAAATGTTCCTTTAAGTTTACGTCCGGCCCATTTCACCTCTTCTTCAACACGTTTTCCATATTTTGTTCCAAACATTTTAAATAGTGGGAATTTTGTTATTCCGTTAGCTCCGCTTAAAATCAGTATTCCAATATTTGCCAAATTATCCACCCATGTTCCGCAGATGATTTCAATGTCTGGAAAAGCTAATCTGACCTGAGATACGATTTGTGCATAATATAGTGATGCAGGTTGTGACGAATTTGCATAAATAGTTTCTTTATGGGGGTTCAGTGAATAAAAAATCACTCTATCGATTTTATGGTCTCGGATATAATCTATGATATAGTTAACATCATCTAATGTTTCCCCAAGTCCCAATATGATTGTAATTGCTTTTTTAAATCCGTAATCTCCTGCTGCATCCAGCATATTGCTTATGTCATCCAATTTTTTAGAAGGACACACTCTTTCATGAATTTCGGGGTTTGCTACTTCCACTGCTCCGGTTATTCCTTTGATTTCATCACCGTAGTGATCTAATTCATCGGTGATTCCTGTATTTAACCAAACTCCATCGCCGGTAATGTCTTTAATGTTTGTAGCTATTTCCTTAATTTCTTGGGTGGTGAATGATTCATATCCTCCTGATAAAAATTCTATATTCCAGTCGAGACGCTTGCACATTTCCGCTTCTGCATAGATATTGCTTATGTTGCGTCTGGCTTTTTTCGGATCTTTTATTTTGTTTTTTTGTGTAGACATATAACAAAAAGCACAATCTCCCTTATCACACCACCATGATAGGAATACTGCCCTTTCAAGAGTAATTAAATCACCATGATGTTTTAAGGTTGCTTTATTAGCATTTTTTATCAAGTCAAATATGTCTGAATCCATATTTTTTATATTGTCTGTTTAAGTTTATATATTAGTTTATTATTTCAATTTTATTTTGTTTTTTGAATAAATTTACAAAAAACCAAAACCTTTATATACTATTCAAATAATAATTATTATTACTGTTTAAAGTCTTTTGATTTTTAAACATGGGTTTTAGTTGGTTGAGTAGATGGGTTATTATATGCCGTCGTAGCTCAGTAGGTAGAGCGTTCGGCTGTTAACCGATTGGTCACAGGTTCGAGCCCTGTCGACGGCGCTTTGGGGCCCATAGCTTAGCCAGGTAGAGCGTCCGGCTCATAACCGGAAGGCCATGGGTTCGAACCCCATTGGGCCCATGTTAACTAAAATTTGTTGTATTTGTATGCTCCGGTGGTGTAGTCCGGCCAATCATTTCGGCCTTTCGAGCCGAAGACTCGGGTTCGAATCCCGGCCGGAGCATTTAAAAAAATTTGTTAAGATTTTTAATGGTTTCTATGTATCCTTTCTTTTATAAGCGGGGGTGCCCGAGAGGCCAAAGGGGACAGGCTTAGGACCTGTTGACGCAGGTCTACCAGGGTTCAAATCCCTGCTCCCGCACTTTTAACAATTTTTTCAATTCATTAATGCCGGGGTAGGGTAGGTGGTCATCCTCCGGGACTGTGGATCCCGGGACTCGGGTTCGAATCTCGGCCCCGGCCCCATTTATAAAACTTATTTTTAAAATTCATTACTTTTCAAATGCTCTCACATTCTTTTTATATGTAACTTTTAATAAATTAGTGAATATAAGGTGTAATCATGGCTAAAAAAGGGTCTGCTGAAGAAAGGGATTTGGTGCATAAACTTTGGGAAAGGAATTTTGCAGCAATGAGGGCTCCGGCTTCTGGAGGGGCTACAAAAAATCCATTGCCTGATGTTGTTGCTGGAAATGGCAAATTATATTTGGCTATTGAAGTTAAAACAACTACAAAGGATAAAGTTTATATTGAAGCTCCCCAAATCGAAGCGCTTTGCGAATTTTCGAAGATATTCGGTGCTAAACCATATATTGGGGTTAGATTCAAATATACAAAATGGTTATTTTTGGAACCTAATAATACTCCCCGTACCCGTAATGGAAATTATAAGGTAGAAAAGGACTATGCATTAGAAAAAGGCTTGGAAATTGATGAAATTGCTGGAATAGATAAGCAAATGAAATTTTAAGTAATGGTAATCTTTATATATCATTAAAATATATTTAATATAGTATGTTATGTGGGGTTATGGTGTAACCTGGCATCATCTGGGACTCCAGTTGTCTTTGAAGAAATATACGCGTAACTGAACAGTATCCGTTGTGATGAACAATTGGAGTACTGAGGCAAGAGATATCCCAGGATCGGGGTTCAAATCCCTGTGACCCCATTTTCTATACAAAACTTTTTTTTCAAAAATTTTAATTACTTTATTGACAATAGTATCTTTCATGAGTTCTAATGAGATTATTTTTATTTTAGGTTATAATTATGATTCAAATTGTTATTTAATTAATCGCAATATTTTGGTAGACACTGGCGCTGGTGAAAATAAGGAATATTTATTCTCTAAACTTCGTGAAAATGGTGTTGAACCTGAAGATATTGAATTGGTTGTAAATACTCATTGTCATTTTGATCATATCGGTGGCAATCACCTATTTCCAAATGCAAAAATTGCAGTTCATAAATTGGATGCAATTCCTATTAGAAATGAAGATACATTAGGTACTGCAGGTTCCGCTTTTGGGTTTGAAAACGTAAACAATACTCGTGTCGACATTGAACTTGAAGAGGGAGATAAAATTGGCGATTTTGAAGTAATCCATACTCCTGGACACACCAGCGGTGGAATTTGCTTATGGGATGGTGAAAACTTGATATCTGGTGATACAATATTTGCCGGTGGTGGTGTTGGCAGAATGGATATCGGCGGAAATTACCAAGATATGAAAAATAGTGTTAAAAGATTAATGGAATTGGATGTTAAAAACATCTATCCGGGTCATGGTCCAATTGTGGAAAATAATGGAAAGGACCATATTAAACTGTCTTATTCCATTTTATAATTATTTTCCTAATTTTTTAGCTAATTTTTTAAATGATCCTCTTTTAACGAGAACTGTTACTTTTTCCCCACGGCTGATTGTGTTGTCCGGTTGTGGTATAACTAATTTCCCGTTTTGATAGGATGATATAATGATATAATCTTTAGTTGGTGAAATCTCCTTGAAACGTTTTCCAACAATTTTATCGTTGGTTATGGTCATATCCAATATTTCGGCATCTCCTTCACCGAGTGTCATTAACTCTGCAGCATTAGGTCTTGTAACCAATTTTTGCAATTGTGCTGCAGCTGCAGTTTCCGGGCTGATTACATGGTCGATTCCAACTGCTTTAAATGCTTCTTCGTGGTCAGGATTGCTTACACGGGCAATGATATTCGGCACATCATATTTTCTAACTAAAATGCAGGATAATAGGTTTGCTTCATCATTCCCGGTTGTTGCAATGAAAAAATCAGCATCTTCAATATTGCTTTCTTCAAGCAATTTTGAATTTGTACCGTTTCCGCAAATAACTAGTGCATCAAGCTCCGCTGCCACTTCTGCACATAATGTTTCATCACTTTCAATAAGTGTAATATCTTCACCGTTATCAATTAATAAATTTGCAAGTGCAAGACCTACACGGCCTCCCCCCATAATGACCACATACATTAAATCACCTTACTTAACATTAAATAATCAATATTTATTTTAGTACATTATAAATCTATCTTTTAAAAATTTCAAAAAATGCTCTTAATGTTATCAATACAGGATAGATTTCCAGCCTTCCGGTCCACATGTCAAACATGCTTACTACTTTTAACACCGGATTTAATGTGTGATTTATAATTCCCAGCTCTAAACCGTTGTTACCTTGAAGGGACATTGCAGCAAACAAACTTCTAAATGGATCATATCCGTAAAGGCAGAATAATGCCCATGTAAACATGATAAACATCATATATAGTGTAATGAAGTTTCCAGATTGTGATATTGCCTTTTCAGGTATTTTACGCCCGTTTAATTTTATAGCAACTACTCTTCCTTCTGGAGATAATATCTCTCTGACATGCCTATACATTCCCTTAAAGAAAGTAATCATTCTTACAAGCTTGATTGCACCTACTGTGGATCCATTGGACCCTCCAGTCAGCATTAGACACATTAAACATATTATGACAAATGACGGCCATCCCGCCATTGTTTGAGGTAGGGCGACACTTGCTCCTGTTGTTGTAATTGCAGATACTACTGTAAACACCAATTCTATAGGGACTATGTTGGATACAAGATAAAGCATTAAACTGACAAATGCTATTACACAAATTATGATTTTAAATTGTAAATCCTGAATTAATGATTTTCCTCTTGTTTTTATAACTTTATAATGTACTAAGAAGCTTGTTGCTCCCAATACCATTAAAATTATGGAAATCATGTAGTATATGTCATTTTGATAGTATCCCATATTTGCATTTTTAATGCTCATTCCTCCGGTGGAAATGATGCTGAATGTGTTACATAGGGCGTCAAAGGCAGGCATTCCCGCCAATAAGTATAGAACTATCCCTAAGATGGTATAAATTACATATATTTCCAATGTTTTTTCAAGTGTGGTTTTAATGCTGGGTTTAATACGTTCGTCACGAGCTTCTGATTGATAAAGTTTTGATGAAGCAGATCCAGGTTTTGTTAAAACACCGATAACCATAACAACAACTCCCAAACCGCCAATCCACTGTTCTAAAGCTCTAAAAAATAGTATGCTGTGAGGTAAGATTTCAACGTTTTCAAACATGGTTATTCCGGTTCCGGTCAGAGCAGACATGCTTTCAAAGACTCCATCTATGAATGGCATGTTTGTTGCAAGCATGAAGACAAGTCCTCCGATTACACTTGCCCAGAGCCATGCAAATGATGAAATCATCATCCCATGTTTGAGTCTCATCTTTTTGTTAGTTGAATTTTCAAAATATTTCTTGAAAAACAACCCTAATGCTATCGAAATCGCTGCAGGGATAAGAAAACTGATCATGTCGAATTCAAAATAAATCAAATCAAAAATTAGGGGTATTATGCACATTATTCCAATACCAATCATCAAATATGATGAATCTCTTGCTACAATCAACAAATCAGTTTTAGTTATATACCTCATTATTCTAATAATTTGAATAAATATCTATATAAATTTATAAGTATTATAAAATAATATTATAAATTATAAGTTGGTTAAATCATGGACAAAAAAACAGTATTGTTGCTGGGAATAAGTGTTCTTATCCTTCTCATAATGTTATGGTTTATAGGGATAGAGGAAGTAGTGGCTGCTTTAAAGATAGCTAATATTGGCATTATAGCTTTGGCAGTGGTTACTCAGGTTTTTACTTATTTTTTATACACATTACGTTGGCAAATCCTTAATTCATTAGCAGATATGGATGTAAGCTTTAAAAGGTTGCTTCCAATGGTTTTGGTAGGGCTTGCCGTTAACAATATCACTCCATCAGGACGTGGTGGTGGGGAGCCGGTAAGGGCATATATATTGGCCAAAGAAAAGGAAGAGTATCACTTTGAAGACACATTGGCAACAGTTGTTGCAGATAGGGCGTTGGATACATTTCCGTTTGTTGTGCTGGCTGCAATTACAATAGCTTCCATGGCACTTTTTTTCAACTTTGATTTATGGCTGCTTGTTGTTATGGTTTTGGCAGTTATAGCAATAGTTGCTCTATTGATTGTTATTGTTTATATGTGCATCAATCCTAGTTTTGGAAAAAGGGTTGACGGTTGGATTATCGGGCTTGTCAGAAGGTTTTACAAGAAAAATTCTGAAAAATTGGAAAATCAGATACACGAAGCCATTGCCGGTTTTCAGGAAACAATGAAACTCCTGATTTCAAACAGGAAAGGATTGGTTTATACTTTAACATTATCATTTATTATATGGATTTTTGAGATTATCAGGGTTTATTTGGTATTTTTGGCATTCGGCGCCAATGTCAATCTGATAGTCATAGGTGAAGTATTCATTGTCGCCTGTTTGGTGGGTATGATTCCACTTCTTCCTGGAGGCCTTGGGGCTGTTGATGGATTGATGATTCTATTTTACTCTGCTGCAGGAATTTCAGCTTCAGTAAGTGCAGCTGCAACCGTTATAGAAAGGTTGATTTCATTTTGGATGGCTACAATTATTGGTATGCTCTTAATGCCTTACTATGGATCTTCCGTTCTTGATAAGATTTCATTAGGTTCTTCAAATGAAAAACTCGAAGAAGGACTGGATGAATGAAAATAAGCGGTTTTTGAGGATAATTTACTGCAGGATACATCTTTTTTTATTTGACAATTATGAGTGGGATATAAAATAGAAAACTTTATTTTAATAATTAAATATATCTTTAAATGTTATAGAAAATTAGTTTAATTTATAATTTAATCTAATTTTTAACGAACTTAATGGTGAAAAAATGGAAATTAATGGCGTAAATATACAAGACACCTTTGCTGAAGGTTTCGGAATTAAAGTATCTAGATTGATTATTACTGCAGCTACTAAACATTTAGCTAAAATTGCAGCTACTGAAGCTACTGGATTTGCTACTTCAGTTATCGGATGTCCTGCAGAAGCAGGTATCGACCAATATGTTCCTCCAACTGAATCTCCAGATGGAAGACCTGGTTATGCAATCATGATTTGTCATATGTCCAAAAAAGCTTTAGGTGGACAAATTATGGACAGAATCGGTCAATGTGTTTTAACCGCTCCTACTGCAGCTGCATTCAATGCCCTTGAAAGTGAAGAATCATTCCCAACCGGAAAACAACTCAAGTTCTTCGGTGACGGATATGAAACAGAAAAAGATGTAAACGGCAAAAAAATGCACGTAATTCCAATTATGTCTGGTGACTTCTTAGTTGAAGATGAAATGGGATGGAAAGATGGTGTAGCAGGTGGAAACTTCTTCATCATGGCTGACAGTCAAATGGCTTCTATCGTTGCTGCTGAAGCTGCTGTTGATGCTATTCACGCTATTCCTGGTGTAATCACTCCGTTCTCAGGAGGAATGGTTGCTTCCGGTTCCAAAACTGGTTCCAAATACTCTTTCATGAGCGCATCTACCAACGAAAAAGAATGTGTAACCTTAAAAGACCAAGTTGACACAGAATTACCGGAAAACGTATTCGGAAATATGGAAATCGTTATTGATGGTGTAGATGAAGAATCCGTTAAAGCTGCTATGAAAGCAGGTATTGAAGCTGCTTGTCAAGTACCGGGTGTTATTGAAATTGGTGCAGGTAACTACGGCGGAAGCTTAGGACCTTACCAAATTCACTTACAAGAATTATTCTAGAGGGAGTTTTACTCTCTTTTCCTTTCTTTTTTTAATAAAATGAAATTATTTAATATTTTTCCTTGTTATTTCTGTTACTTCTTTTTTGCTTAAGTTTATTCCAAGAATCTCTTCATGCTTTTTCAGTTCATCCACTAGTTTAATGAAAGTAGCACGATCAGGACCTGAGATGATATGTGAATGTGTATTGTTTACAAGGGAATACAAGTTTTCAATGGCTTCTTTTTGTTCCACGTTCTTTTCAAGATAATCTCTAAACTGTTTGCCGTCCTTGATGTCCATGGTATTTATTTTTCGTGTTAGAGGTGTTTCAATTCCCGGAATGTGGTATTGTATGTTTTCTAATGTGCATCCATATTTGCTGATTATCTTGAATTCATCATAAATCTCGTCTACGGTATGCCTTACGGTTATTTTTAGGATATGTGGTCTTGTTGATTCATAATATAAATCCTTTCCACCAATCAATTCTGGAGACACGATTTTGTCTGCACCAGCTTTTCTAAGCCTTGAATAATTTTCCTCTTTGCTTGCTCTTGATACAATCCATGCATCTGGATTGCTTTCACGAATGGATAAAACTATAAATAAATTGGTCACGTCATCCCCAGTACTTATTATCACGCTTCTGCATTTTTCTCCAGCCAATTTTGAAATCAAATCATCTTCGGTTGCATCTTTGTGTATTACAACAACAGAATCGTTTTCCTCGATACTTTCAAGTATTTCCTCATCTTTTTCAAACAATATAATATTCTGGTTTCTTCTGGTCAGTTCTTCAAAAACTACTTTTCCAACCCTCCCATAACCACAAAGAATATAATAATCATCCATATTTTCAATTGCTCTCATTTTCATTGCTCCTTTTGAATATTCGCTCATTTTTTCCTGAAAATTTGTTAAAATAATATTAAATACATAAGCGAGCAGTGCAACACCTCCCAAAGCAAGGGTTGTTGCAAAAATCTTTTGAATGCCTGTGTGTGGGGTATAGTCTCCATATCCTACGGTAGCCATAGTAATTACTGCATAATAAATGGAATCAATTAAATTCAAACCCATTATGAGGTAAGAACCCACTATTCCATAGATAAACAATGCTAAAATCAGGATTATGCCGTTTGTAACATATCTTGTTGGTAATGTTTTTAGAAGTTTTACAGTAATTTTTTTCATATTATTTTTCCATTAGTTAAGATAATTATATTTATATTGACTAGTTATATTTTAATTTAAGGTGATTTTTTGCATCCTATTGATATGATGGTTACAGATTACAATTGTGAATATTTGGGTTTGTCAAGACTGTGTTTGATGGAATCGGCTGGAAAATCTCTAGCAGAAGAAGTTGGTAAGATAGCGGTTTATGCTTTTTCAAAACCTGTGAAAGTTGTAATATTTACGGGTTCCGGTGGAAATGGCGGTGACGGATTTGTTGCAGCACGTTATCTATTAAATAGAGGTTATGATGTTGACATTTACATGTTAAAGGAAAACATTCGTTCTGGCGATGCAAAAACCAATTTTGAAATACTGAAAAACATGAAACCTCGCTTGTCACGCTTGAAGATATATAATTTAAAAACTCTTGAGGATATAAATTCCTGTGAAGTCGCCACAAGTGACAACTCTGAATTCATCATTGTTGATGGCCTTTTGGGAACTGGAATCGATGGAAAATTACAGACCAACATCAGGAGAGCTATTGAAGTAATCAACGAATCAGGCGGTTTGAAAATCAGTGTCGATGTTCCTTCAGGAATGGATCCTTTAACTGGAGAAGTTAATGATTTGGCGGTTGTTCCGGATTATACAATCAGTTTTCATAAGATAAAAACCGGAGTGAGAAATGCCGATGAGGAAGATGTCGGAGGTCTTGTAACTGCAGATATAGGAATTCCATTTGAAGCGGAGTATTTCGTTAACTATGGGGACTTTTTAAGACTTAACAATAGGGATTCAAAATCACATAAGGGAAACAATGGAAGGTTGCTTGTAGTTGGTGGCAGTAAGGATTACTCTGGCGCCCCGGCCATTGCAGGAATGGCGGCCATTGGAGCAGGTGCAGACTTGGTATACGTTGCAAGCCCTCAAAATGCTGCTGAAGCCATCAAATCAACCTCTCCAGATTTAATAGTAAAATCTTTGGAGGGAGATAAACTATCTTTAAATCATGCTGATGAAATATTGGAACTTGCAGAAAATGTCGATGCAGTTCTTATAGGTCCTGGCGCTGGAATTGATGATGAAACCTCAAAATTGTTCAATGTTTTGGTAACTAAAATCAAGAAACCTATTGTGCTTGATGCCGATGCCCTAAAACAGGTTGAACTTTCATTGATTAAAAATAGGCACGACATCATATTGACTCCTCATATTTTTGAATTCAAGTCATTTTTCAATGTTGAAGAGGACTTGAAATTGGATATTGACAGCTTTGACTTTAAAAAAGTTGATGAAAACATCACCCAATTCCAGCAGATAACAAGAAAAATCAATGCGTCCGTTGTTGTCAAAAGTGAGTATGATCTTATATTGTCCGGAACAAGATTTAAGATAAACAAATCAGGTAATGCGGGAATGACAGTTGGAGGAACTGGTGATGCGCTGGCGGGAATTTGCACTTCTTTACTTTCACAAGGACTAAGTTCTTTTGATTCAGCCGCTTTAGGCGCTTTTATCAATGGTCTTGCCGGAGATAAGGCATTTGAAGTGAAAGGCAATGGCTTTTCAGCTACAGATTTGGTTTCATATATTGGCAGTGTGATTAAAGATGGATTATGTTAAGGGGACTTTTTTAAAAAGACCCAACAGATTTATTGCGGAAGTTGAAGTCGACGGCAATGTTGAGATAGCTCATGTGCCCAACACTGGAAGATGCAAGGAACTTCTGGTTGAAGGTGCAACAGTTTGGCTAAAGCCTTCGGATAATCCAAATAGAAAAACAAAATATTCACTTCACTTTGTTGAGAATAAAAGTGTGTTGGTGTCCCTTTTCTCCCAAGAAGCAAACAGCATTGTATATGATGCAATAATTGATGGCAAAATTAAGGAACTTTCTGGCTATTCATACCACAAAAGGGAAAAAACGGTTGATAACTCAAGAATAGATATTTACCTGGCAAATAATGAAGATGATTGCTGCGGAATGAATTTTTTGGTTGACTCCTGCTATATTGAAGTTAAGGGAGTCACATTGATTGTTGACGGCGAAGCCAGATTTCCAGATGCCCCAACTGAAAGGGGTACAAAGCATTTAAAAGAGCTGATTAAACTTAAAAAAGAAGGAAATCGTTGCGTTGTGTTCTTTTTAATTCAACATCCTGCTGGCAATTTCTTCAGGCCAAATTGGGATAATGATCCAGAATTTTCAAAAACACTTAATGAAGCATATGATGAGGGCGTTGAGATTTTGGTTTATAAATGTGATAATCAATTGGATGGAATTGAATTGGTTCCTGAATCTTTAGATTTTGATTTGGGAGAAAGTCTCTCCAATGGCTTCATTAATGACTAATGTTGCAAGATTATCATAAGGAGTTTCACTTTTATTGATAAGAACCAGATTTTTCCCGTTAAAGTAATTTATTAATCCTGCTGCGGGGTATACAACTAATGATGTCCCGCCAATTATCAATGTTTCTGCATTTTGAATATAGTCAATTGAAAAGCTTAAAATCGCATTATTCAACGGTTCTTCATATAGCACAACATCCGGTTTCACAATCCCTCCACATTCACATCTTGGAATCCCTTCACTTTCGAGAATATGATTTAAGCCGTATTCCTTTCCGCAAATCTGACAATAGTTTCTGTGAATGCTTCCGTGGAGTTCCAATACTTCTTTGCTTCCAGCTTTTTGATGAAGACCATCGATATTTTGTGTAATTACTGCTTTTAATTTTCCTGCTTTTTCCAACTTGGCTAATGTGATATGTGCAGGATTAGGTTTAGCATCCTTGAAAATTAGATTTTCCTTATAATAATTAAAAAATTCTTCTGTGTGGTCCATATAATAGCTATGTGAGACTAAATTTTCTGGCGTGTCTCCGTATTTCTCCAAACTTTTAAAGATGCCGCTTTCAGACCTGAAATCAGGAATTCCACTTTCAGTTGAAACGCCAGCTCCTCCAAAAAACACGATATTGTCTGAAGAGTCAATAATTTCTTGCAATTCGTTAATTTTTGACATAAAAATAAGAAAGTGATAGCTTTAAAGCTATCTGTTTAATTTTTGATAATTTGCTGCTTGAAGACCGTGGTATTTAATCATACCTTCAACTTCCCTTTGATCAGTCTCTTTGTCTTCAAAGGTGATTTGTTCGATGCTGTGTAAGCTGAATGGAGATTTTCTGATAATCGGTTGGATTGAACCTTTAAAGAGTTTCATTACAACTTCTCCACTTACTCTTTCTTGCATATTGTCAATAGCCTGGTCCAAGTCATCTCTTAATGGCTCTTGCCAGAGTGCTCTATATACCAAATCGGAATATAGTGTGGACATGTATTCAGCAAATCTTAATTCATCAGTAGTTAAAACCAATTCCTCTAGAGCTTGGTGAGCTGCAATTAATAATTTTGCACCAGGAGTTTCATAGATTTCCCTACTTTTAAGACCAATCATTCTGTTTTCAATAGTATCTATTCTTCCGATACCGTGGGATCCTGCAATTTCATTTGCTTTTTTAATCAAATCAATTAAAGGCATCATTTCCCCATTTATAGCTACTGGGATACCTTCTTCAAATTCAATGGATACTTTTTCAGGTTCATCTTTAGCATCGCTCCAGGAAGCGGTCCATTCATAAATGTCTTCAGGAGGTTCATTTGCAGGGTCTTCCAGGACATCTCCTTCAATTGCTCTTCCCCAGAGGTTTTCATCAATACTGTAAATTTTATCATAACTTAATTCGATACCTTTTGAAGCTGCATATTCCTGTTCTTCGGTTCTTGTTAAATTCATTTCTCTGATTGGTGCAATAATATCCAAATCGGACATTGCAAGGATAACTGCTTCAAATCTGAATTGGTCATTTCCTTTTCCGGTACAGCCATGTGCAATTGCGGTTGCTCCTTCTTTTTCAGCCACTTCAATGATTTTTTGAGCGATTAATGGTCTTGCAAGTGCAGTGCTTAATGGATATCCTTCATATTCTGCATTTGCTTTGATTCCGCGAGCGATGTATTCGTTTGCAAATTCTTCTTTTGCATCAATGTTGTAGTGTTTTAATCCTCCAATTTTTGATGCCATTGTTTTTGCCTTTTCCATTTCTTCTTCGCCTTGTCCTACATCTACGCATGCAGTAATTACTTCTACATCGTATTTTTCTTCTAATAATTTAACACATACTGAGGTGTCTAAACCACCACTAAATGCTAAAACTACTTTATCAGTCATAATTAGTCACCGTTAAATAATTTTAAATAAGAATAAGAATTCATTAACTATTTTTATTTTTAATAGTATTTATAATTTATAAAAAACAAGGCAGAAGAAAAACTCTTAATTGAGGGATAATTGAGGTTGAAAGTTATATGGGTTTTGGAAAAATTAAAAACCTCAATTAAGAGTTCTAAGCTGTGAAAGTAGAATGTACTTTCACACCTAATAATAGATTGAACTTCATAGTATATAAAGTTTAGGTATGCCTAAATTTTTATCAATAGGTTTTCATCTTCAACAAAATCAATTAATCTCGCATATGTAGGATTGTTTTTTAAGGTTTCTCTGTTCCCTATTATGATTAGTTTTCTTTTTGCCCTTGTAATTGCAACATTCAAACGCCTTAAGTCGCTTAAAAATCCAATATTTCCATTATCATTACTTCTAACAGTAGATATTATAATAATCTCTTTTTCTCTTCCTTGAAAACCATCAACTGTTTTAACTTCAACGGGTGTTTCGTTTTGGATAATCTTTACTTGATCGGCATAAGGGCTGATTATGCCTATGTCTTCTTCGTTGACTCCTCCTGTAATGTAATCATTTGCAACGCTTATCGCTATTTCAGCTTCCAATTTGTTAATGATGGACTTTGAATCTTTTAAATGGTTTTCTTTGTTATTTTCAATAGCGGATGTGTCCATAAAAAGCAGTGCCTCTTCATCATAATCTGAACCGATCAAATCTTTAATGTTAATGGCATTGACGCTGGAATCGCTTTTTAGGCTATTGTTGTAAAACTCGGAGTTTGGAAACTTCATAAGTAATTTGTTCATTCTGTATTGAATATTCAATAATTGTGATTTATGGGGGTATTTTCTAATCAATTCCTCGAAAAGTGTATTTTCAAGTTCGCTTGCACGATTGCTGATTATAGTTGGGGGAAGTTGTTTGTGGTCTCCTGCCAGGATAAATCTATGTGCCTTCGCAATTGGAATTAATATGCTTGGAATTGTTGCCTGTGATGCTTCATCGATTATTGCAACATCAAATTTTGTTTTGGCTATTGATTCAAGTGCGGCTGATGAATTTGTAGCCAAAATCACATCGCTTTCCTCAATAATATTTCTAATCATTTTGTTTTCAATTCTCTTAATCTTGCTGTGTTCCTCATCAATTTCCTGATTGTATTCAATCCATTGGGCCATTGATTTCATTTTCTCAGGGCTTATTCCACGCCCGCCTTTTCCTTTCGATGCATTGAACAAAATGTCATAGTCTCCAAAACCTCTTCTGTATTGGGGAGTCGGTTTTGTAAATGATTTTCTCTTTTCAATTAGGTTATCTATTTTTTTATAGATTTTCTTAATCTTTTTATTCAATTCATGATTTTCGACTTTGTATGCTAGAGAATAGGTAATATTTTTTTTAGAGACTCTTTGAGGATGACCTAGTCTTGTTAAGTTCAATTTCTTGTTTTCCATTAACCTTTCCAATATGTTGTCAATGGCGGCATTGCTTTCGGCTGTTGCTAGAACTTTGTGGTTCTGTCTTGTTTCTTGAGAGATTAACTCAACCAATGTCCTGGTTTTCCCGGTTCCGAAAGGGCCGTGTATCAAAAAGAAATTTTCACAGGATAAAGCATTTTCAATAGCAGTTTTCTGTGAGTTATTTAAATTTTTATCAATATAATCAATGTATGGCACGGAACGGTTTTTCTTAGGGTTTCTGTCAGTTAGAATGTATTCCAATGCATTTTTTCCCTTCAAGCTTAAATGATTCAAATTGTCTTCCATTCTTCTGAAAGTGACATCGTTAGCATACAAATCTAGTCTGACTTTCTTTTTTAAGGCCCATTTGGGAATACTTTTGTCAAAAGCAACTTTTATAAATCTTGCTCCCTTTTCGGTTACGGTGCCGGTTAAATCACTTCTGAGAGGATTGTCTGTACTGACCAGAACCATATCGCCCACACTTATTTCCGTATCGATGGGCTCTGATCTTCCAAACTGAACAATCTGCAGACCCAATTCTTTGCCGATATACTTCCCTTTAACTTTATTAATTGCTCTTCCCAATTCTTCTCTTTTTTTTCCAGACATATTCATTATTTCTGTCTGCATCAACTCAATTTCAGCATCTCTTTCGTAATTTATGAGCCTTATTAACTTCTTGATATATTTCTTCAAATTAATCCCTAATTTTAAATAAGAGCTTTAATGTATAATTAATTATGTATTTTGAAAAAGTGGAGGATTTTGATAATTTGGAAGTGGGTTATATATCTAACCTTTCTGGAGGTTACATTTCTAAAAACACCCATCTATTTGATAATATTGAATTAAACAAATTAAATAGATTCATTTTGGAAAAATCTGTTTATGGGACTCCAATTTTCAAATTAGGTAAGGGCGGAAATAAGCTTTTAATCTTATCTGGGGTTCATGGCAATGAATTGCCTCCACAAATTGCAAACATCAAACTTTTAAATGAGTTGGTTGCTAAAAAAATCAACAATACTTTGTTTTTCATTCCATTTGCAGCTCCAAAAGCAACAATGGATAATAGAAGGTTTTTCCATACATTGGATTTAAACAGGGCTGCTCATGTTAATAATTCTTTAAGCAATGTCATCGTTCAAAAGATTGAAGAACTCGGAATAAATTTTGTAGGGGACTTTCACTCAACTGCATTTAACAGCAATCCTGGTGTGGAGTCTATATTTTCAACCAAATCCCCGACTCCAGAAAGTTTTTTAATAGCAAGTTATATTTCTAGGGATGTCGGATGCGAAATTATTTCTCTTGATTCCGCTGGTGAATCATATAAGGGAGCAGTGGAAGATGTATGTAACTTAAAAGGAATTCCTGCAATTACTGGAGAGGTATTATCTCCGTTTTCTACTGTGGGTGATGGCAGCGTTGAGAGGTCATTGCTTCAAATGAAAAGCTTTTTGTCTTATTTTGGAACATGAATTACTTATCAAATGCTCTTGGATTAGGTAGTTATATTTACTTTAATAATATACTCATTATGGAATTTTAAATTCCGAATTAAGGTAATTGGTGTAAAGTGAATTTTGTCGCTTCTTGGGGAATTGACATTCGCAAAACACTTTTGGGGTCACAATATGTCTTCTTATAAAGGGCATTCAATATTTGCACTACTGCTCGCAATAATGTTTTTTCACAATCCTCTGTTAATTGCATTAACATTCATCGGTGCAAATATCCCAGACTTTGATCATAAATTCAAAAAGGATAATGTCTATAAGTTGATTATATTTGGGTTAATAATATTCATTTCACTTTACATTCTAAAATTACCTTACTATATTGGTTTAATCATTGTTTTTTTAGGTGTAACATTTTATTTTTCCGAACACAGAAGTTTTACTCATTCTATTTTCGGTGTTTTAACTTTAACTTCGGCTGTATCATTGATTCTAATTTGGGGATATGAATTAATAATAGGAATAACTGTTTTAAATAATCATTATATAATTTTAGCTATTTTAATAGCTATTTTAAGCTTTTTATTTTTAAACAGGAAGTTATTGATGGTGTTTCTGCCAGTATTTTTCGTTAGTTTATTTTTGATTAATGATTTGGATATAAATTATATTCAAATTGTCCTTGCTTTATTTTTAGGAGTGTTTTCACATATTGTTCTTGATTCATTCACTCCTGCAGGAATTAAGATTTTTGCTCCTTTATCTTCAAAAAAGGTTTATAAGAACTTTGCATTACTTTCAATTTTTGCTTTGATTGTAATAGCTATTTTTTGTAATGTTCCTTTATTGTTTGAATTGTTTGAACAATATGCTTTGAGTAACTGAATTTAACTATATTTTTTTGAAATTCCAATTTATACATTATTGTATTAATGCTTTGCTAATCTGGAAATTATTGCCTATTTTTTAAAATTAATTATAAAATTTCATTGTTTTTCTTAATTTTATAATTTGTTTGTTTTCATGCAATTTTTAAGTAAATTTTGTAATTATTTATCTAAATTTTTCTATCATTTTTTTAAAAAGCATACATTTATAATAAATAATCATGATAAATAATAATATTATTATTTAATGTCAATTTTTGGCAAATTAATTATAAAATGAAATGGAGCTTGTTTAATGTTTTTGACTAGAATTGGTTATGGAATTATTTATTTCTTAGACCTTATTTATGAAATCATTAAATCAACAATAGATGTTGCGTTTAATGGAATTATGAGGGGAAATATTGATCCTATAATTGTTGAAGTTGAAACAGTTTTAGAGAGACCTGTTTCTCAGACAATTTTAGCAAATAGTATTTCTTTAACTCCTGGTACTTTGTCTGTTGATTTGGACAGTGAAAATAACATTATCAAAGTAGCTGCTATTTCTCCAAGAAGTAAAGAGGATATTATTCCTTTTGAACCGTATATAAAGAAAATGTTAGAATAATTTCACGTTAATTACATTTTCTCATTAAAATAATCGAGTGAGATAGTATGGATATATTGTTTATTTCAAAATATATGGTGGTTATTGCATTAATTATAGTGATGTTGGCCGCTTTAAGAGCAAGTGCATATAAATCCACATCCATGGGGCTTCTGGGAAGTTCTTTAATCGTAAATGCCTTTGCAGTAGTCTTGCTAATTGGTGGTGATTTATATAATCTTGGATTCTTTAGGGATATATCATTAGCTTTAATATTCTTTGGTTTTGTAGGCACTATTGCTTTTGCTGTTGTTTTGGGAGGTGAAGACAAATGATAGAGTATATTCAATCAATCCTTCTTATTATTTCAGCATTTTTAATGATAGTTTCTGCAATAGGTCTTATTAGTTTAGGTAAGGATACCAAGAATATCGTTTATGCAAGAATCCATATTGTAGGTATTTTTGATGTTGCATGTATTATTGCTATGATTGGAATCGGGCAATTCTTATTGGCCGGAATTTACTTTATTCTTGCACCATTTATAGCCCATGCAATAGCTAATGCTTATTGGAAAAAAGAAGATAGAGAAAATAATTTAGATTTACAGAATGTTGAAGAAGTTGTAGATGAAAATAATCCTTTCATCCATCCTAAAGAAAAGATGCAAGCTTTAGAAAGTGAAAATTCAGAAAAATTAAAAGCTGATGAAAGGTTTTCAGTTACTACACTAGAAATTGATGAGGTTGATTAAGATGTTGGAATTTGTATTGATGATAATAATTGTTGTAAGTGCAATTCTCGCTCTTATTCAAAAAGACTTATTAAAAGCGGCAATTATAACAGGATTTTCCGGTGCAGCTTTGGCAGTTCTTTTCCAAGTATTGCTGGCGCCGGATGTTGCTTTAACTCAAGCCATTGTTGGCGCGGCAATCGTTCCTGTGTTTATTGCATTGGCTGTTAAGAAAACTCAAAGGGAGGATAGCTAATGGCATACGTTCAACTTGCGATATTATTGACATCAGTTGCTTTGGTTGTTATTGGTGTTTACTCAGCAATTTTTATTGATAATATCATAAAAAAGATTATTGGTATTAGTTTCATTGAAGAAGGTGCTAACCTGTTCATTGTGGCCATTGGTTATAAGGAAGGTGGAGTTGTACCTATTTTAATGCCGGGTATGGATACTTCATTCTTTGCTTCAAATGCGGCTTATCCACTTCCTTTCGGATTAGTACTTACCAGTATTGTAATTGGTGCAAGTACTTTAGCGGTCATGCTTGCATTAGTGATGGTACTTTATAGAAGATATGGCACTTTATCCACTAAGGTAATGTTAGCTGACACATCAAAACAGGAGGAATACAATGAATGAATTAATTCCACTTATGGTTATTGTTCCTATGATGGCTGCATTGCTCATTAGTGCATTTTCAAAGTTTAATAAAGTTTCAAAGATTTTGGCATTTGTTGTTGCAATTTGTCTGCCAATCATTCCATTGCTTTCAAATTATGGTCTTCATTACTTTGGCGGATATGAGCCTATGTTGGACAATGTCACAAGCACAATGTTCCATCCGGCCATTACATATTCATTCACATTTTTGCAACAGATATTCATAGCGATGATCGGTCTTTTAACATTTTTAGTTATTTTCATTTATCTAACTAAATATAAGAAAGTTTCAGGACCTTATCTGTTCTTATTGTTTATGGGTACCGCTGCAGTTACTGCAATGATGTTGACAGATGACATTTTCCATATGTTTGTATTCTTTGAAATATTGGCTCTTGCACAAGTAGGTATTGTTGCGGCTTCATCAATAGATTACAGTTATGAGATGGCTTTAAAATATATGATTTTAGGGTCAATCGGATCTCCTATAATGCTTTTGGGAATTGGATTCCTACTTGCGATAACTGGTAGTGTAAATGTTACAGATATTGCAGCTGCTGTTCATAGTGGTTTGGTTGATATTACTTCTCCAGTATTTTTAATTTCACTCGGATTAATATTCTTTGGCTGGTTATATGCCTCCGGTTTACCACCGTTCCATACTATAAAATCTGGAATTTATTCAAAAGCAGAACCTCACGGAGCAGCGTTACTTCAATCATTTACAGTTATTTCAATGATTTCAATTGTTATTGTAATGTTTAGAATTTATTCAACTTTACCGATATTTGAAGTTCTCGTAGTTTTCTTCTCTATCTTGGCTATGATATTGGGCGTCTCTCTTGCACTTACCCAAACAGACTTCAGAAGAATGATTGGATTTTTAGCTGTTGGTGAGTTAGGTTTCATTGGTTTGGGTATTGGTCTTGGAACTCAGTATGCAATAACAGCAGGACTGTTCCAGGCATTAAATGAAATCATTATTACAGCATTATTGTTCATAGGATTTGGCGCAATTGTAGATGCAACAGATGAAGTGGATACCCGTAAATTGGGAGGGCTTTTCGCATACCATCCGAAAGTTAGTTTAATGCTTTTAATTGGAGGTTTGGCAATGGCAGGTGTTCCTCCATTAAGCGGTTTCCAATCAAAATTAATGCTTGTTCAAGCATCATTAAGTTGCGGATATCCGGAGTTGTCTATTTTGGCCATAATGGTTAGTATAGCTACATTTGTGGTATTTGTAAAAACATTCTATGCAATGTTTTTAAGACCAAAACCAAATGATTTGGAAGTTGGAGGAAAAGAGATTCCTCGTGCAATGATTTTTGCAATGGGAATATTATTAATAATCATTATTGTGTTAGGTTTATTCCCTGATGCGGTTACAAGCGGAATTTCTAACTTTGTAGGAGGGATATTATGAAATTGTATGATCAGATATTTGATGTTGTAAAACAATTCAGGAAATTGTTTTCACCGGGTCCAGTAACAAATGCAGATGTTTCCGGTAGTATCACTGCTGAAATATTTATAATTGTTTCATTAGTCCTTTCAACATTATTGTTGCGTCATATAAGTGTTTTGCTTGCAGGTTTAGTTGCATTGATTGTGGGCTTTGTGTTAATCTTTAATATTCCACTTATTCCGAAGTTTAAAATGGAACAAGAGGATTCTCTTGAAAAGATGTTGTTTTATGCTGTGGTAACACTTGTGATTATTGTTACAGTATTGTATTGGGGTGGTAACTTTGTCTAGTAAAACTTCACTTCGTAATTTAATTGCAGCAGTTTTTGCAGCAGTATTTTCTGTTACATTATTTGATGCAGTATTCCATTTAAGTAACATGATAAATCCTGGTGTAAGTAATATTTATAATGCTTTAGGAACTCAAATAGCTCCAAACTTAGTTACTGTAGTTATTTTTGATTTCAGAGCGTATGATACATTAGGAGAATCAATTATACTGTTATCCGCCGGTTTAGTTGTATTGCTTATATTCGGTAGAGGATTATTGGGGGATAAACGATGAGTCAAGGTAGTGTGATTTTAAAAATTATATCTTTGCCAATATCAATCATATTGATTTGTTTAGGTATAATGACTATTCTTGGAGGCCATATCACTCCTGGTGGAGGTTTCCAAGGTGGTGCAATGATAGCTAGTGGAATCATTTTATCTATTCTTGTTTATGGCTTAGGTAATTCTCCATTAGAGTTCTCTCATGCATATATTGAAGTTCTTGAATCTGTTGGTGCATTAGGTTTCATTATCTTTGGTTTAATAGGATTATTTGTAGGAGGATTTTTCTTGTATAATGTTGGTGCGGACATATTGAATATAGTTCCTGCATCAATTCAAAGTATCTTACATTATCCGGATGTCACTAATGCGGGTATTATCCCATACCTCAATATATTCGTGGGTTTAAAAGTATTTGTAGGGTTATCCTCAATTGTTATAGCATTTGCAGGATTTAAGAAAATTGTAGAGGAGAGCGAATGATGTTAAGTTTAGGACCAATTATATTCGGATTGATATTGGGTGTGATTATAGGATCTCAAATCAAGCTCAATATTGGTGATGCAAAGTTCACTTTGGCATCATTTGTAATAATATTTATTGCAGGACTAATTGTGGCATGGCAATCAGGTAATTATCCATTTTATAATGATTTACCTATATCAACTGCATTCGTGTCTGCTTTAATAGGAATTTTTGTAGGTAAACTACTATTTGCAAGGAGTAAATAAGGAGTTTTTATAATGTTTTTATCGACTAATACATGTGATGGAAAAAGGGAGTGTATTAAACAGTGTCCTACAAAAGCTATTAGATTAATCAACGGCAGAGCTTTTAGTTGTCTTACATGCGGAATATGTTATAAAAACTGTCCAAATGGAGCAATATTTATTAATAGCTACGGAGGATATGTTGTAGACCGAGCCAAATGTAATGGCTGTGGAATGTGTATGTACAATTGTCCTACTGACAATATTACTATTGAAGATGGGATTGTATATGGATTGTGTTCACGTTGTGGAGTATGTGAAGAAGTTTGTCCAAATCGTGTTGATGGATATGAGCTTGAAAAAGACAAGCAACTTACATTAATAAATTCATTAAAAATATTGTATCCTCCATTGGATAATGTTCCTCATAAAGTTGAAAGTAAAACAAAAGAGGTCACACGAACTTATGTCGGAACAGACATAGAAAAATGTATTTTGTGTGGAAGATGTCAGGAATATTGTCCTACTGGAGCAATTCATGTATCTATTGACAGGGATGATGGAATCTGCAGAGAATGTAGATTATGTAGTGATGTTTGTCCTAATGAATCAATGAATAAACGTCAAATCGTTAACAAAACATCATGTACACTATGTCTCAATTGTATGAAATCATGTCCTAACAATGCAATTTCTGTTGACGGGTTTGAAATCATTGTAAATAAGTTGAATCAAAAGCCAAATGGTTCAATTATCTCCTGTCTAAATTGTGGATTGTGCGCTGATTTGTGTGAAAATGAATCGCTTAAAAATGTTGAGGGCAAGTTAAGATATGATCCTAGTGCTGATGGGGAAAATACAACCCATGAGATAGCTATTGCTTCATGTCCAATTAATACATTAACTGAAGACGAGGAAATGTTCATTTATGATGAGTTTACAGATGAAGAACTTCCTACATTATCTGGGTTCTGTGTATCCTGTGGAAAATGTGTTCAAGTTTGTGATGAGACTGGAGCCCGCCAATTCATGACTCATTCATGGGACGGCTCTGTTAGTGATGATTGTATCTCATGCGGAATATGTGTAGAAGTATGTCAAGAACAGGCAATAACTCTTCACAGAGGAACAATTTCCGTTAACTTAGATGAATGTATATTATGTGAAAACTGTGCTGTCCATTGTCCGGTTGACGCCATTCCAAAATCTACTCTGTATAAAAATGAAATTAGTGATGGATTTAATTTCATTGAGCAAAAATTATGTATGCATTGTGGGTTATGTCATAAAATTTGTTCATATGACGCAATTGATGAAGTTGACGGTCAATTTATTGTTAATGAGGAAAAATGTACCTATTGTGGTGCATGTAAAAATGCATGTCCTGCAAAGGCATTTTTATTCGAAAGAAATTTTAAAGATTCAATAGAGGGTATTTAAATGAGCAGTATACTTAGAGTAGCTTTAGAAGGAGCATTTACTAACTTTAAAAGAATCTTTTTTGCAGCTGATAGAGTCACTGATATGGAGTTAAGAAGACAAATTTCAACACTTTCAGTAGAAGTGGATGACAGGGTAGATGAATCCGCTTGTATTGGTTGTGCTGGCTGTTCTAATGTGTGTCCAACAGGTGCAATTGAGATGAAAAATTTAACAATTCCTGTTAAGTTAACTGATAATTGGATAAAAAGTGAAGTACCTGAAATTAATCTTGAAAAATGTGTTGTATGCTATTACTGTCATGATTTCTGCCCAATATTTTCACTTTATGGGCAGAAGGGAGCAGTACATCCGGGTTGTGTTGGTGACCAGGAGGTCAATATTTCAGATTGCCTTGAACAACCATTTAAAATTTCTGATGAAAAGCTTAAAGTTATTTCACAATACTTATCTGATAAAACAGTATTGAAAAATAGAGAGGATGGTGATTAGATGGGAATTAAATCATTTTCAAGAGCAAGAGCAATACATGTGATGCTGGTTTATACCGGCGGATGCAATGGATGCGATATTGAAATTGTTAATTCAATTTTATCACCTCGTTTTGATGCTGAACAATATAAGGTATTCTTAACTTGGAATCCTCGTGAAGCTGATGTGCTTGTTGTTACAGGTCCTGTAACTCACTTAAACAGAAAGCCATTGGAAGCAATTTACGAAGCTATTCCTAATCCTAAATTGGTTGTAGCGGCAGGAAGTTGCGCATTGATGGGTGGTGTTTATAAAAACTGTTATGGTGACATTCCATCTGAGGAAATTGAAGGACCAGTCGAAAATATTATACCGGTAAATGCAAAAGTTCCAGGATGTGCCGTAAGGCCTCAAGATGTTTTAGCTGGAGTTGTATCACTTTTACCTACATTATTGGATGCGGATTGAAGAGGTGATTAAATGGATGAAAAAGTACCAAGAAGCAATATTATTGAAACGGAAATTCCAATGGGTACAGTTCACCCTGCTGCATTGGAACCATATAGAGTTAGGTTTTTTGTTGAAGATGAAATAGTTCAAGAAGCCGAAATAACTATTGGTGTTAACCATAGGGGTATAGAAAGGATTATGGAAGGTCTTCCAGTTGAAAAAGCTAATGCACTTACTGAAAAAATTTGTGGAATTTGTTCTAATTCACATATATGGAATTCTTGCAGAACCGCGGAAATTGGATTAGGTATTGAAATTCCTGAGAGGGCTGAATATATTCGTGTGATAATGGGTGAACTTGAACGTTTGCATTCACACTTCTTGTATTTGGCGCATGGTTGTGAAGTGTTGTCTCATGAAACTTTTTCAATGAGGATATTTTACTTAAGGGAAATTGTCATGGAACTGCTTGCAATGATTGGTGGAAACAGAGTCCAATACGGTTGTTCTGTTTTAGGTGGAGTAAGGCCTAGATGTGATTTGGATGAAGCTAAGATAGAAAGGCTTAGGAAAGATATGGATGCAGTTGAAGAAGGACTTACTGGATTCGTTGAAAGATTTTTAGCAGATTCCATATTATTGTCAAGGGTCACAGGCATTGGTGTGCTTCCTCAAAAGCAGGCTATTGAGCTGGCTGTCACTGGTCCGTCTCTTAGGGCTACTGGTGTTGCAAGAGATTTAAGGACAACCATGTTTGAGTATGACAATTTTGATTTTAATGTTATCACCCAACAGGATGGTGACGTCAAATCAAATTTAGTTATGAGGGCATTGGAATCATTTGAGTCAATTAAAATTATCAGACAAGCAATTGCAAACATTCCTGAAGGTAAAGTAATAAATAGGGATTGGGAAATGTTTGACACAGATTTAATTGAAAGTTATATTGAAGTTCCAAGAGGAACTTTATATCATTCATATGCACTTGAAAGTGGAAGAGTAAGGCACTGTGTTATAAGAACTCCATCTATGGCAAATATTGGCGCAATGCAATATGCATGTATTGGAGATCAGATTACAGATGCTCAATTATGTATTGTACAATGTGATCCATGTTTCACTTGTACTGACAGGGCAATTGAAATAATTAGGAGATAAATCATGTCAGCTAATACTATTATAGTTTCAATTTTTGCAGTATTTCTTACATTGCTTGTTTGTTTTATTATTTCAACATTGCTTCCGGGAATTGAGAGAAAATATATTCATGCAAGAATTCAACAGAGAATCGGACCTCCTGTAACTTCTCCAGGAATTATGGCTCCGTTAAAATTCATGTTTAAGGAAAATGTTGAAATTTCGTCTCCTGTTCCAAAATTATACAAAGCTTTACCAATAATCTGTTTTATTGTGGTTTTATGCATACTTATTGCATTAACACCTCAAGCTTATCAAATTCCTGCATTAGCAAGTTTGGTGGCTATTGTCGGATTTTTAAAATTGGAAGAAATCTGTTATGTTTTGATGGGGGCATTATCCAAATCAGTCATGTCTGTTAGAATGCCGTTCCCTGATTTGACTAGAGGGGCTGCTCACTTAAATGCTACAAGGTCATTTGTTGAAGATATAAGTGCAAGAAGATCTTTAAGAATGATTACATATGGTTCATTCCCACTATACTTGGCATTGTTTGCTCCGGTAACTGCTGCAAGAAGTATTTTCCTTCAAGATATTGTAGCTTATCAACATGTTCATGGTCCATTCTTGTTTACTGTAGCGGGAGGAATTGCAGCTATTGTATTCTTCATAGGTTACATGATTATATTAAATGAATATCCATTTTCAATAATCAAAGCAAAATCTGATGTTATTGAAGGCCCATACATGGAATACGCTGCAAAATATCGTGCCGTTGTTTACTTGACAAGAGGATTTTTCATGTTTGTACTTGGTGCAATCTTTTCAGTATTGTTTATTGGAATCCCGCCAAACATATTGTCATTAGGAATTTTAGTCAATATTGCAGTTGCATTAATATTCGTATTTATGATGGGCATATTATCTGCATTTAGCCCTGTATTTACAAATAGGCAATTGTTACCTACAATTTTAGGTACAACATTGCTTGGTGTACTATCTATTATACTTGGATTATTATGAGGTGATTATTTTGAAATTTGTTATGAGGCCATATCATATGGTAAGTCTTGGAGGATACATTGTTGAATGGGATTTTCCTTACAGAAATCTTATAGTTGTAAATAAAACCTCTGAACCAATCAAAATCGAAATACCAGTCTTTCATGAAGAATGGATTGTTGAACATAAAAAATTAGGTCTTGATGTAATTCCAGTTACTAAGGATGATAATTATTTAAGCATGTGGAAAAGGGCACATGCAGAATTAGATAAAATTAGGCCAAAAAATGAGTGATTATACATTAACCATTAAATCAGATGAAAAGAAAGGCGTATTGGATGATATTACTGATGTCATCACCAATCATGGTGCCAATATCAGTTATGTTCATCTTTTCGTCGAAAAAAATAACATGGGTTCCATTAATTTGGAACTTGAGCATGTTGCGGATATTGATGATTTAATTGATGATTTAAACAATATCGATGAAGTAAAATCAGTTGAATTGCACGGTTCTCAATCTGACATATGGGGAAAGCGTATAATCATTGTTGGTGGTGGAGCACAAGTGTCACAAGTGGCTACAGGTGCTATTATTGAAGCTGATAGACATAATATACGTGGTGAACGGATCAGTGTTGATACAATCCCATTAGTAGGTGAAAAAAATTTATCTGAAGCTATTGAAGCAATTTCCAGATTGCCTCGTGTAAACGTGCTGGTTTTGGCCGGTTCATTAATGGGAGGAAAAATTACACAAGCAGTTAAGAAAGTAAAAGAAGAAAAAGATTTAATTGTTATTTCTCTTAATATGCCAGGTAGTGTAACTGATTATGCTGATTTGATTATTACCGATCCGATTCAAGCCGGTGTTTTGGCAGTAATGTCTATAGCGGATACTGCAGTTTTTGATATTAATCGTCTTGGAGACAAAATCAAGTATTAATATTCATGTTTATGGACATATAGGGGAGTTATTTTATAACTCCCTTTAAATTTTAATTTTTAATACACATTTCTTTATATTTGCAATTTTTACATTTTTTAGAATTTATTTTAACATTTGGAAGTTTATTATTTTCAGTTATTTCTTTAACTTCTCTCATTACTTCGAATAATCCTTTTCGCAAATTCACGTCCATTATTATAGGTCTTTTTTCAGCAATTTTTTCATAGTATATGAAGCCTACAAATACTTCCGTGTCAAATTCCTCTTCAACCAAAATTGCATGTGCCACTAGTTCGATTGCATCTTGGTCCCAAACTCCTTTTAATGGAGGATTTGAACTCTTGATTGATACTGGATAATATTTCCCATCAATTATTTCTATTTTATCACAGATTCCAATTAATTCAAGTTGTGAATCTTTCAGTAAGTAGGAATACATGCAATTAGGAAAAAACATATCTGTAATCGCAAATGCATCTTTTTCAAGTATGTTCATTGCTTGTTTTACTCTTAATGCAGTTATTTTAATATTGAAATATGTATTGTCGATTATCTCATTAATTTGTGAGGATTCCAAATTTAATTCCATGCTTCTAATGGCATTGGTGCTGCTTTCAATGAAAATATTGATGTTTTCGGATAACTCATTTTCAATTTCCGTAATTGTCATTTCTTTTCTGATTTTTCGCATATTCTTATTAATTAAATCCTGAATATCAATTTTAAGCTTTTTAATTTCAATAGCTAGTTGATAATCATTATTTTCCTCAGTATCGACATGTGTTTGAATATATAGTTTCATGGGACAGAACATGTGTGTTTTTATTGAAGATATGTTTATCATATAATAACCTCTAAAATTGTGTAATATTACTTTAAAATTAATAATATAAATATTTAGAAGTTATAAGGAGCATAAATATTTTCAATTAAAATAAAAAAAGTGAATAGCTAGTAATTTAGCTATTTTAAGTCAATTTTATCAGTCATAATAATTTTCATTTACAGCAGGTAATTTTGCAAAAATGAATGGGATTATTATTAACAATACTGTTAATATTATTTCGATAGTGATGCTGAATCCGTCTGCTGCTTTAAATGTGTAGTATATTCCTTGAGCCCAAAGGAAAAAAATACATAACGGTAAAATAAATTTAATAATGATTTTCCAAATTTTTCCTACTTTGAGTGTTGAGTTTTTATTTAATGTTTCAGCTAAATAATCAAATTTGTAAATCCAACCGAATATTATGCATTCAAGGAGTATTGCAAATAATAATGCGAAACTATTCAGATATGTGTCGAATACTCCTAAAATTGCACTTCCTGCACCGGTTGCAAATAATGTGGATATTAAAAATCCTATAATGCATACCACTGTAGCAGTCTTTTTACGTTCAATAAGGAATTTTTCTGAAATAGAATAACAAACGCCTTCAAGAAGTGCAATGACTGATGTAATTCCTGCAAACAATATGCATAAGAAGAATAAGGGGCCAACGATATAAGCTGCATCGCCCATTATATTAAATACTTGTGGGAATACCACAAATGCAAGTCCTGTTCCTTCAGTTACAATTTCATTAAATGGGATTCCGCTTGTTAATGCCATGAATCCTAAAATCGAAAATATTCCGATGGAGTTAAATACTTCAAAACCGGAATTTGAGAAAGCAACAATTAAAGCATTGTCCACTAATTTGGATCCTTCGGGCAGGTAACTTGCATAAGTCATAGCAATTGCCATTCCTAAACTAAGTGAAAATACTATTTGTCCAAAAGCTGATAGCCAAACTTCTGGATTTGCTAATGCGCTCCAATCAGGAGTAAAAATCTGTGTATATCCAATTGATGCTCCTGGCAATGTTAAAGAGAATGCAACAATGCCCACTACAATTAAACAAAGTAGGGGCAATAGGATTTTACTCACACGTCCAATTCCATCATTCAAATCTCTTTTAATAATGAACCATGCCATAAACCAAATGGCGAATACGGAGACAAATACTATTGGCACAATTGTAAATAAGCCAGAAATGGAATCTGTTGAGTGCAATACATTATTTGTAAAATATAAATCAGGATTTGCACCCCAAGCTTTTGTAATGCTTAGAAATACATAAATCAAATCCCATCCAACAACACATGCATAATATGTTGTAATTAAAAATACAGTTAACAAAATGAACCATGCGACAGGTTCCAATCGGTTACTGATGGAATATAATATTCTTGCCAATGACTTTTTGAATTTAAATCCAACTGCATATTCAATTAAAACAAATGAAATTCCAAGCAGGAATAAAGAAACAATATATGGGATCATAAATGATCCTCCACCGTTGGAATATAAAACATTCGGGAAACGCCAAATATTTCCAAGTCCGACAGCCGAACCAATCATCGCCATCATAAACGCGAAGTTACTGTTCCATTCTGATTTTTCTTGTTCGCCCATTGTATCACATTAATTTAATGATATAATTCGTTACATTCCTTAAAATATAATTCAATCCTATGCAGGACTTTCTTTAAGTTTCAGATACTCATCAATAGCTTCACGAGTAGTTCCAACAACTAAACGGTAATGTGAGTCTTCACCATTAACAATAACTTTTTCTACTTTTCCTTTAGCTATTACATGTTCGCCGTCAATTACTTCGCCGGCATAGGTGTGTGTAAATGAAACCACTTCAGTCAAATCGAATTCAACACCATCAAGGATTTTAACATTTTCAATTGTATAAAGTGAAGGATTATCGAATGCACCAAGTGCGCTTACAATATCCGCTTCAATTTGTGCAATTCCTTGAGGTTCATATACAGTGTCTCCCCAAACACCAGAGATTTCATCATAATCCTTTGTAGCCAAAATGTCAAATAAAGTTCCATTGATAGTTCCTCTATTCGCTTTTCTATTTTCATACCATCTAAATTCTTCTTTAGTTAAGCTTGCATCACTCATTCTTTTATTATACACGAAATCCCAATAATCATTTGTAATTCCTTGTACTGTGATATGTTTATCCACCTCTTCAATGTAGACTTCTTTGCCTCTATGTTCTTTGAATGCTTTAATTGCATTTCTGTGATTGTCAAGACCATAAACAACAAAATCCAAGTCACTTACATCATCTTTTTGAAGGCCAGGTAAAATGGAACCGGAAATGCCTAGATGGTCATAAGGAATATCTGCCATAAAGTGGAAAAAGTCAGCAACATCCATTAATTTTGCAATCAATTCCGGATTTTTAACTTCGCCGCCCGCTTCAAAAGTCTTTTTAAGACCATATAATCTGTCTTCAGGTTTTATAATCCTTTCAACTTTATCGAGTGGAACACCCATCATTTCGACATTTGTCACATCACAAAAATATAAATAATCTGGGTGATTTTCTCTTAGGTAAGCATAAGCTTCCTCAGACCCCACTTTCCTATATCGTTTCCCATCTTTTTCGCGGTCACCTTCAGGATCGGGAACATATCTTAAAAAAGATATTACTCTGTCTTCGGGATGAATGTAATTGGTTGATGCGAAGTATAAGTCATCGCTTGTGTAAATAAAATCTCTTGTTCTAACTTGTTTCATTTTTTTGGCTCCTTGATTAAATATTGTTTTTTTCATTAATTAATATTTTCAAGAATATATTTTGGTTAATATTTTTTTCATTTGGTTTAGTTTTGAAGCCTATTTTTAGTTTAGTTTATATAATTTGAAGTTAGTATATTTAATAGTATAATATAATTTAGGTTTTTATAATGACTATTACACATAAACATATTGATGAAATTTTTGAATATGATGGAAGTCAGATTAATCCATCTTGGGCTTTTCAAGAGTTTGGAATTTACGGATCCTCAATTATAACTTGGATAGGTCCGGTCAATATTACTCCAGACAATTTAAAGGATTTTGCAGATGTTGGCCTTGAAATAAAATCCAATTATATGGTCAATTTCATTTGTGAATTCTTTGACCAGCAACCTCCGAATATGAGGATTGCTTATTTAAGGCAAAGACTCTTAGTAATGATATTTAGAGAAATCTTAGCGGAACATGGTGTGACCACAAAAAGAGAAGGGGATGATATTTTTGTTTGCAATAGAAAATTATCCATTTCAATAGCTTCCATCTCTTTGAGTTCTTCCAAAATTCATTTCGCTTTTAATCTGGAGGATAAAGGAACTCCTGATGATGTCGAAACAATTGGATTGTATGATATTGAAGTTAATAATCGACAGATATTTAATGAAGATAATATACTGGATTTAATAAATGATATTGCAAGTAGATTTATAAATGAATTGGAAACAATTGAAAAGGACATAAGCAAAACAAAGGTGTTAGGATGAAAATTTTAGTTAATGGTATCCAATCAAATTTAAGATTCTCTTCTGCTCATGTAATTCCAGGTCATGAGTCCTGTGGTTTTATCCATGGACATTCTTACTTTGTGGATGTAGAAATTGAAGGTGAAAGGGCAGGGGAATTTGATTTTGTAGTTGACTTTAAAGATGTTAAAGGTTATACTAAGGCCATCTGTGATGAACTGGATCACAGATTATTAATTCCCGTTTACAATAACTTAATTGATTTTAAGGATTTTGACAAGGACAAGGATTCTATTTTTGATTTAAAAAATCAAAAATCAGTTTACTTTAAAATTGATGGTAAAGGG
>NZ_JAFRKB010000056.1 GCF_017431965.1 Methanobrevibacter sp.
ATTAATTTAAAAAAAAAGAAAAGAAAAAAAGATTATATTGCTACATCTTTTTTTGTAAAGTAAATGTATGAAATGGCCAATCCGATTAAGAAAGTAGCTAAAATAACACCATAAGACACACCAATACCTGTAGTGTACTCAGCTATTTCACCTGATGCAATCAGATATGGGCAAACCCAAGGAACAAACGGAGCCCAGTTTTGACCATAGACCATCAGATTCACCAATGATAATGCAGCACCTCCAACCATTGCAGGAACCATGTTTGTTATAAACAGTGATAGGAATACAAATGGAGAGAATGTTAAAAACAACAGGACATTGGCATAGAGCAGTTGTGCAAAGCTATCTATAAACAGTTTTACTGTAAAACCTTCAAGGCCTGCCACAAAACCGAATATAAGTGCTGATATACTTGTAACTACTGTTAAAATCACAATCCATACCAAAAACATAAGATACTTGCTGGCCAAGAATTTACCTCTTGATATTGGGATTGTCAGCATGGTTTTTAAAGTATGTTCATTATATTCTCTACCGAATAAGTAGGATATTATTATTGCAAATATAAGAACTGCAAACATTGCAGACATGTACATATTGACATTGGTAAACAATGCTTCAAAGGTTTGTCCTTCATCAAATGCAGTGACCGCTATAAACATTAACAATGGCGGGAGAATAGCTCCTAATAAACTCAACAAGAATATCTTTGATCTTTTCAGCTTTAAAAATTCCATTTCAATGAAAGTCAACATAAAATCACCTTAATTATTTGATACAAAACGTGTGAAAAATTCTTCCAGGTTCTCTTCACACAGATTTACTTTTCTAACATCAATTCCTGCCTTAACAAACAGTTCATTGAACTTATCTCTTAATTCCAGATGAGTATACAAATTAATCGTATTTCCAGAGACTGTAAAATCATCATTTTCATTAAGTTCCAGTTCGTTAAATATGTTTACAGCCAAATCAGGATTTGATACTTCGAATTCAACAAATTTATCCAATCGGTTATATAACTCCTCTTTTGAAATCTCTTCAATCAAGACTCCCTCATCCATAAATCCTATGACATCAGCAATGTTTTCAATTTCGCTTAGGATATGGGATGAAATTAAAATGGTTATTCCGAACTCATGAGCCAGTCTTTTAAGCAGGTTTCTGATTTCTTTAATTCCGAAGGGATCAAGACCGTTGATAGGTTCATCCAATATTAATAATTCAGGACTGTGCATGATTGCTGCTGCTATTCCCAATCTCTGTTTCATTCCCAAAGAAAAATCTTTATACTTTTTAGATTTTGCATTTTCAAGATTTACCATTTCAAGAACAGCATTAATATTTGCCGGATTGAAATTCCCTCTTAACTTTGCAATGATTTTTAAGTTTTCATAAGCAGTCAGATTTTCGTAAAATCCAGGAGTTTCAATGATGGAGCCTATTTTGGAATAAGTCCCATTAGAATCATTTTTAGGATTTTTTCCAAAAAGATATATTTCGCCGCTGCTTGGATATGTAAGATTTAAGAGCATGCACATAGTAGTGGTTTTCCCAGCTCCGTTTTTACCTAAAAGCCCATAGATTTTACCTCTTTCAACATGCATACTGACTGAATTAACAACCTTATTTTTGGAATATATTTTTGACAAATTGTTTGTTTCGATGACGTAGTCTGACATGATAAAATCTCCTTAAAAAAATTAAAAAAAAATAAATGAGAATAATATTTAATTCTCATTAAAAGATGCTGTTTCAGCCATCTGTTTTAACAGTTCCAGATTATTTCCGGATAGGACAATAACTTTATTATTGTCCGGATTTTTCAAATAAATTGAATAATCACAATTTGTTATGTTGGAGCTGATATTACTGGATACATTAACAGTCTCATTACTTGATTCATTACCTGAAACATGTACTCCATCAGATGTAATTGATACATTTTGACCGTTAACATCAGAAACTTCCAAACCGTTACTTGACAGTGAAACTGAATTTCCTCCATCAGAAATGCTTAAACCATCAGATGAAAATATGCTTCCAACAAAGTTAAAAATACTGTCAAAAGTATTTCCCATATCAAAATCAGGAACATTCTGATTATTTTTTAATACAATATACTTCTCTGTTTCTTCAACTTTAGATCCACTGTTTTCAAGACCTTTAATAAAACCTGATATTTGGTTTTTATCTGCTGTGGAATCTTTGAAGTACATTATTGAGTTTACATCATCGGAATTACTTCCTGAATTTTCAAATATTACTAAATCCATGCCTTTAGAGGAAATGTTTACTGATTCGTTGAAATGAGTGTCTGAAACAACATCAATTCCGAATTCATTATTGTTAAAATCGTTTGCTAAATTGACTGCACTTACAGCTGAAACCGCCACGCCAACAGCCAACAAAGCCAACAATACGCCTAAAATTTTTGAATTTAATTTCAAATTATCACCTTAAAATTAACTATTTGATTGATTCTCTGTATACTGATCCGCAAACCCTGTTGTAGAATATTGCTCCGTAAGAGTCTATGAACAGTCCTTCAATTACTGCAACGAAAATTGATATGATTAAAGCCTGATTTGAAATGGCTGCTATAAACACTCCTGTTATCATACTTAATATAAAGCTTGCCGCTGCCATGATAATCATATACACAATTATTGTAAAAATGATTATTCCAACATATTTGCCCCATCCAAGATTGGAAATGTTTCCTGTAATTTCTTTTATGTCAAAGGCCTTTGTGATGCTGTCATGTGCAACCATATTGTTCAATGCCATAATGAGCAGGAAATATGATATAATGAACAGCAATACTGAAATCAGGATTATAATCGCCAACGCTGATGAGTTACCTATCAATACTATTCCACATGCCATGATAATTATTGGAATTATATTATATGCTAAAACTACAATGAAATATTTGATTCCGTTAACCAGCATTCCAATTATATCATTGAATCCAGGAAGGTCTTCTTTTTTGTCTATTGAGAATTTCACAATATTATACTGATATCCGAATATGAACAAGGATATTATGAAGCTAACAATAGCTAAAGCCACAACCAAGTAAATGTCACCAGTTGGAAGCTGTGAAAATGGAATGTGTGATACATTGCCGTTGGTATTTTCAACCATATGTATGCCAAATCTGAAAATCTCAAAAGATTTCACACTCATAAACACTGATATTGCACTTATAAGCGCAAACAGTCCGCCCAATCCTAAAAGCTTTTTGATGTCATTGAAGGGGTATTTCAACCCCTCTTTAACATGATCAGTTATGCTTGCCATCATATCACCTTAGATTTGCATAGTATATAACAGTCCAATTGATCTTGCATTGAATATGCTTAAGTACGGTCCGACAATAAACATTGTGACAAGTGAATTGATTATTGCTCCTAAAATGAATATTCCGCCCGGATTAGCACCTAAAATAGCACCGGATATTCCGAATATGGTAAATATTGCATAAATAATTGCAGTGACAACAGCAGCTATGACCAAAGTTATTATAATTAATCCAAGATATGTTGCAATGCAGTTGAACCATCCGATTTCATCAATCACTTCTCTGATTTCACTTATTGCAAACGCTTTTGAGAATGCGCCGTCATGATATGCCATGTGACATAATCCCATTTGCTGCATTAAACATGCAACTACAAAAAGGACAAATGTAATTAAACATCCCACAATCATCAATACGGATGATGCCATTCCATGCAATTGGCCTGCACATGCTGCAAAAATTATGAAAACAATAGCAGGAACAAGCAAATAAGCTATTTGGACTATTACAACTTTAACACCATCAACAAACATATCGATTACATCATCAAAGCCAGGCAATGGGTCTCTACCATTGATTACTCCGTGAACGGCTGTGTTGATAACTCTATAATTATAACCTGTAAGCAAGAATGCCGGAAGCAATAAGAAACTAAATAAACAAATTACACCTAAAAGCACTAGTGTTTTCCAGTCTTTAGCGGAATATTCCAGTGCGTCTTTATAAATATCTAAAATCATTTTTTTCAACTCCTAATAGTAATCATCATCGAAAATGAAAATATCTTCCATGACGAAATATTGTTCTCGATCTCCTTTGAATAACATTTTATTAAAAACCTGGGTAATTTCATAGGCTAAAAATAAAGATGGATTATATCTGCCGTTTTCAAGGGCGTTAATCGTCTGGCGAGTAACTCCAACTTTATCCCCAAGTTCTTTTTGGCTCATTTTGAGCTCCTGTCTTAAATATTTAATCATGGTTTTCATAGTATTCCCACAAATTAATTCATTTTTGCAAAAAGTATTTAAGTACTCCAAGTAATTATGTTAAAATCTAATTACTTATGTTAATGTTACATTACATAGTATATAAACTTAACGGTTAATAATAAAACTAATTAAATTAATTTAAATAGATAAAAAAAGACAAATAATTATTAATATATTTAAAATTAAATTTTAATAAATATTTTAATAATATAAACATTATAATAATCTTAAATTGAAATATAAAAAATATAAATATCTATTTTTAGTAAAAAATTAAAAACGAAACATTTATATATAAGGGAATACATCTTTAACATATGTAACATTTCATTAACACATTTAATGTTACTGAAAACAGTCTCAAGCAGAAAATCAAACTTACCATATTATTGATCCATTTTCCTCTAAATATCTGCTTGGGGCTAAAAAACCTAATTTTAATTAAAAATTTCTAAAATATACAAAAAAAGAACTTTAAAGAAAATATAAAGTTAGAATCAAACTAACTCTATATTTAACCAACATTTAAAAAAAGGTAATGTTAAAATAACCTTTTTGTACAATTTGATTTGACTTTAATATTATATAATAGTTTTGATATCATAAAATTAAAAAAACTAAAAGAATGGAACAATTGAATACACAGTAATCAAAACAACCACCGTTAAAATCACAATAGCTCCCAAAGGCACTTTTTTCCAGGCAAGACCTGCAGCAACAACCGCACCAATCAAACCTATATACCACAGCTGACTGTCAACTGTCAACACTCCAGGACATATCAACGCCGCAAGTGCAGTGTAGGGAATCAAATTAAGGAATTTCTCCACTTTGGGTGAAAACTCAAGCTTATTTATAAAAAGTGCGGGAATCAGCCTTGGAATAAATGTCACAAGCGCACATCCAAGAATAACCAAATTTATGTAATCCATCATGCATCACCTGAAAGAAGATATTCATCATCAACGATATACATTCCAACAGCAGCCCCAACAAGAGTGGAGACGATTAATGACCAGTTTCCTAAAAAATTGCTTAAAACAATGTTTAAAACTGCAGTTATCAAAACCAGAAGCGCGATCTGTCTGTTTTCCTTAACGGCCGGAGTCAGTATTGCAACAAACAGTGCATAGAGTGAAATATTGAAACTGTTGGTTACGATTACCGGAAGCAAATCAAGTAAAAATACTCCAACTGCTGCACCAAAACACCATGAAAGCCATGCAGTTATTGCAATTCCAAGATATATCCAGATTGATGAATCCTGAGAAAGTGAAAACATTGCAAATGATTCATCAACAGTTACATGTGCCGCCAAGACATTCAGTGGAGTGTTTGACTCTTCAACCTGATTTAAAACACATGCAGACATTACAAAATATCTCAAATTTACAACAAAATTTGTCAGTATAATAGCTATTGCAGTTGCACCAGTAAGAGCCATTGAAGCGGCGATGATTTGGCCCGCCCCTGCATAAACTAAAAATGACATTGAAATAGTCTGCAGAGGTGTAAAACCTGCTTTTATTGCAATTGCAGCATAACCAATTCCCATTGGAATATATCCGAATGTAATAGGAATGCCCTTTTTAGCACCATCGATGAACTTGGATTTTCTAGAAATAGCAATGTCTCCTTGAGAAATAAATAAAAAAAAGAAGTAATTTAACTTAATAAATTACTAATATGATCTGTTGTAATAAGGCCCAATACTTTCATATCCTCATCAACGACCGGAAGACATGAAATATCAAATTTACGCATTTTACGAGCAACTTCCTCTATGGAATCTCCTGCATTACAATATTTTACGGTAGTTGTCATGATATCCTTTAGCTTATTGGAATCAGTCGCTATTGATTTGGATAAATCCCAGCTTGTAACAATACCTATTAATTTATTGTCATCAGTTACAACAGGAATGTGAGTTACGTGGCGGTCCAGCATCAATTTAGCTGCCTGTACAACATCAGCATTCGCTTTGATTGTAGCTATTTTTTCCATCATCAAGTCTTCAACAACATTATCAGACAGGAAATTGGCAAATATATAGTTAAGCTGTCCTTTTTCAAGCAGGAATGCGTCATGACCATAGTTGGATTTTATTTCTGAAAATGCCACTTCAATATTATTTGCATTAAGCGCAGTTACAATTTCAGTACTTTGCTCTGTTGGATATAACCAATCAGAATCAACTGAAAGCACTTCAATTTTAGCTTTGACATCCTTTAACCCGTCAATCAATGATCCGTTAACGGACAAATCAAACAAATCAACTGCCTTTGTGATGTATAGATAGCTGTTTGCATCAAAACGTTTTACAAAGGTTTCGCCCTGATGTTTAAGATAGCTTTCAACCTGGAAATCTACAGTAAAGTCATAGCTGATTTCGTCCTTATCCTGAAGGCCACGTCCGAATTTAATGTCCATTGATTCATCACTCAAATATGTAATGTGGGCAATCATACGGGCTAATGACAATCCGTTACGTGGAATCTCACCGGTTTCATAGTAGTTTCCGTTGTTCCAGTTAGGATCTGAAAATATGGACTGGCGACCTACAGCATTGAATGCAATCTGCTGAGGAGATGACATTGCGGCTGTTGCAATCGGAATTGCCTTTTTCATCATGTCGGGATAGTCCACAAGCCATTGGAGAACCTGCATTCCCCCCATTGATCCTCCTATAATTGCATATAACTGAGTAATTCCAAATGAGTCAACCAGTTTCTTTTGAACTGTAACCATGTCATTAATAGTAATTACCGGAAATTCCATACCATACTCTTTTCCGGTTTTTGGATTAATAGAACTCGGACCGGTTGTTCCCTTACATCCTCCCAAGACGTTGGAACAAATTATGAAATATTTTTCGCTGTCAATAGCTTTTCCAGGCCCGATTACAATATCCCACCATCCGGGCTTTTTATCTCCCTCATGCCATCCTGCAGCATGGGCATCACCAGTCAGAGCATGACAGATTAAAATAGCATTAGATTTATCTTTGTTAAGCTCACCGTAAGTTTCATATGCAACAGTAACATTATTAAGACTTTCACCACTATCCAAATCAATTGCTCCATCAATTTTGAAATATTTTGTCTCAACAATACCAATAGATTCATCATTCATTTAAAACACCAATATTTAATTTTTCCATAGCAATTTTAGCTGCTTCCTGCTGTGCCTCTTTTTTATTCTTTCCTTTTCCTACTCCCATTTCTTTCCCATTGATTAGAATGGATATGAAGAATGTTTTGTCATGAGGAACACCATATTCATTTAATGTTTCATATTCTATTTCCAGTCCTTCTCCATCAGCATATTCCTTTATGGCAGACTTATAATCTGTAAAAAATACTCTTTTTTCATCAATGTATTGAAAAATATTGTCTGAAATAAATTTCTTTGCAAATTTAATTCCCTGGTCTATAAACATTGCACCTAAAAATGATTCAAAGATATCTGCAGTGATTGACAGCACTTCATTTTTAGTCAGATTTGATTCTTCAGCCGAAACCTTAAGGTACTCAGTTAAACCCAATTCATGTGAGTAAAATATCAATGCAGATTGGCATACATAATTGGCTCTCAGTTTGGTGAGTTTTCCTTCTTCATATTCAGGATATTTATTGTATAGATATTCGGATACAATCAGACTTAAAACAGAATCTCCAAGAAATTCCAATCTCTCATAATTGTAATCCAAATGATGAATTGTACTGTAAGAGCCATGAGTAAATGCAATCTGATATAATTCCTCATTTTCAGTTTCAATGCCAAATTTTTCAAATAGATTCATGTTAACGCCCAAAGTTTATTGATATGATATTAATTATTATTTTCCAATTATATATAATATTATATAACAATAGTTATAAATATTACTTTTCAAATGCTCTATCTCTTTTCTTATATGTAATTCATTTACAAAGTAATATCAAAAAGGATTTGGTACAATGATAATAAATTGGCAAGAAGAAATAACAAAAATCGATCCTGATATAAAATTCAGAGCTCAGGGCGGATGGCTAAAAACAATCGAAGAATTGGACAAAAGTGTCAGAAACGGATATTCACTTGTTGGAGACTTTGTCCAGGCAGGAAACTTTGAAGCAGAATACAGCGAGGGAATATACCTTGACTGCAATAAGGAAGGAACTGCAAAAAAGCCTCAGCAGGACTACAGACTGTTCAGATTCAGGGACGGCAAGGTAAGACTGCTCGATATGGTGATTGATGCAGGCCAGAGCTGGGCAGTTGATTTATGGGATGCTGTTGAAGACGAAATATAGAAAGCAGGATTTAATCAGAAATCCTACCTCTTGGTTTAAATTTTGAAAATCCAGTAATCTGGATATTTTCTCTTATATCAAGGCATTTAGGCTCCTGCAGAAGAATTATCTTGTGGTCAAGATTTTGAGGGAAGTTCTTACCTTTCCCATCAACTATTCCTCTGTAGCTTACCTTAAACTCACCAGTTCCACCGATATCCACACCTAATTTTTCAGAAGAGATAACATCATCAAAGAAGTTTTCTAAATCCATTATTTCAAATACCGGTGCGACATAGCTTAAAGCCATCAGACCATTCTCATTTTCCCTGATTTTGACTCTTCTTTGATCAAGCTCTATGAATTCACCGTGTTTTTGTTTGGTGATTCTGATTTTGTTTGAAATATACATCATATCACTACCCTATGTGGCAGAACTCACAGCATGCGCATGTTGGCTCAAAGTAATTGTCATCAGGCTCCACAATAGCTTTCTGTGCAAATAAAGTAATATTGAACTTTGGTTCGTACTCGACACTGACTTCCTTGGTCATTGGAGAAAGACCCCTGTAATAAACTGGCCTGTAGCCTGTTTGTGAAATATCAAAGTAGAATTTCTCACCAGTAGTGAATCTATTGAAGAATTCTTCTAAAGCCAATGCCTGTTTTGGAGAGATTGAAAATGTAAAACCCATTGTATCATCACTTCTCTGCCTTATTCCTGCATTGGAAATATCAACAGCCAATATGTCATCTTTACCTCTTACAAAGACGACACAGTTTTCCAAATCCACTTCATTTTCTTTTGCAATATCATTCAAATCAGTCATTTGATTGACCTCCTAAAATTTAGTTGTACCTAAATTTATTATAATCTCACAATATTATATAAATATATCTAAAAAAAGTAGTTTATAAAGTAGATAGTGACTTAAAAGTTACCTGAAAAATAGATTTTGAGTGAAGATTAATTGAATAATCTTCAAGGTTTTAACCAACTTATACCAATCTTTGTCTGGTAGTTGGTTTTTTATTTTGCCAGCTGTATCTTCTTAATTTTTTGGATTTACCGAATCCACAAGAAGCACAGACTTTTTTACGTATGTGATAAGTGTTTCTACCACATCTTCTGCATCTGATATGGGTCTTTTTATTCTTTTTACCCATTGATGGAGTTCCCTTTGACATTGATACACCTCCCTAACTTCTCGCTGAATATAGTTTAGAAATAATAATTATGGTGAAATATAAACAATATTGTCTCCTCTTATGAGTACAACACCGAGTTTTCTGGTTATTTCTCCGTCTTGTAACTCTTCTGCATTATTAAGAACTAAGTTCATGTGTAAATCAAAGCTCTTAAGTATACCTCTAAATTCACGATCTCCTTTGAGTTTTATTAAAACCGGAGAGTCAACAGATTTTCCTAATGCGTCAAGTGGTCTTTGAACATTTTGTCCGCTCATTATATCACCTTATATTATCATAAATTTTAGTTTTAAATTAATATAATCAAGTTAAGATAAGACAAAACCTAATTAAAACTAATACTATTAATTATAACTAACCTACTATATAAAGGTTACTTTATTTTGGGCTAAAATAATGAAAAAATAAGTCCGATACTAAATAATTAGTTTAATAGTATTTAAATTATTCATCAAATGCTCTCTGACATTGCTTATATTGAAACACCAACATAACTAATACCACTCAACCATCACCAGGTAATTCCATGAAAATCAATGAGGAGAAATACATAAACCTAATCATGTACATACTGTTCAAATGCCACAACAAGCCTAATTTAGGTAAAACTGTCCTTTGTACCGTGATGTATTTTATTGATTTTAACTATTACGAGCGCTACGGCAAATTCCTAACAAAAGAAACATACATCAAATCAAAAAGAGGAATCAAACCAAAACATTTTAAAAAAATTACAGAAAATTTAATAGCTAAAAAACAGTTATTTTTGCGAAAAGAACCCTATTATAACAGAATCCTTCACAGATATTATCTGACAGTCATTCCCACACTGAAATTTACATCCAAAGAGCTCATTGTAATCAACTCATGCATCAGAAAATTAAGTGACAATAACGCAAGCACAATAACCAAGTATGCCTACCGTGATGAACCTTTAACTAAAACCAAACTGGGCGATGAGATAAACTATGAAGATGTTTTTTTAAGATAACAATAGTTTTATTAATTTTGAAAACAAAATACTATTCATTAATATATTATGGGGTAAACATGGCGATTAAAGTTAAAAAAAGAAATTTTTTGAAAAAAAAGAAAATTAAAGAAATAAAATCACAATTGGGCGAATATGAAGACTTGCTTCAGGGAAAAAAGAATGTTGAAATACTTGAAGCCGAACCGAATTCATTCATTCTGGTGGATGGTGAACCATACATCATAATAATCGACGACAAACCATTCCCGACACTGAAAGCTGCACTTGCCAATGAAATTGACGGCAAGAAAGTAACCGTAGACATGGGCGCCATAAGATTCGTAAGCAACGGTGCAGACATAATGAGTCCTGGAATTGTAGATGCATCCGAAGGTGTTGAACCTGGAGATATTGTATTGATTATCGATGAAACTCATGGAAAACCACTGGCTATTGGAGTAAGCCTAATAAGCGGTGAAGAGATGGTTGCAAACGATTCCGGAAAAGCGGTTGCAACAAAACACTACGTCGGTGACGACATCTGGAACTTTGAAATTTAAGGTGGTAAAATGGCCGAGTTAAGATACAGAGCGGGAAATATTAAAAATCCCCAAGTCCACAAAATAGGAATAATAGCGCTTGGATCACACCTTGAAAACCATGGCCCTGCACTTCCAATCGATACCGATGCCAAAATAGGAGCCCACATCGCATTTCAGTCATCCCTTTTAACCGGAGCTAAATTTTTGGGAATAATATTTCCAGCTTATGAACTGGACACAATCGACCATGGAGTTCATGTTTCCCTTGAAGTCCTAAAAGAAAACGTTATCAGCACACTTAACTCCGCAAAGAAATTCCTGGATATTGAAAAGGTCGTTATTGTAAACGCTCATGGAGGAAACATACCTCTGGTGGCCGAACTGTGGGACATTGAAGATAAGACCGGAATTTCAATAATATTCAACAACAAGGTAATATCCTCAGAAGGACCTCATGGAGGAAGCGGAGAACTGTCCATGGCAAAAGTTCTGGGAATTATTAACGAGAATGAGATTGATAAACAGGCAAATGTCAATGAATATGAGGAAGTAGGCCTTCACGGATTCACACAGGCAAGAAAAGACGATCCAAACATCGAAGAAGGAGCAATAGACGTTGAAGAAAACGGCGTTTATGTGGATGAGGAATACGGACACAGATTATTCAATCTGGCCATAAACTCAGTATTGCTCGATGTTGAAAAACTATTAGATTTTTAAACAGAAAAAACTCCGGTGATTCATTAATGAAATTAAAATTTAAGCTTTTCAGTTTAATAATAATTTTTTGCATTGTAATCAGTTTTGCCATTGTTTTAACGTCAGCTAACGAAGTTAAAGTCAATAATAACACCAATTCATTGAACGATTTTTATAATGATATGGAAAAGTGCAACGGTACCTTTAATATGACAAAAGATTATGAATATATGGAAAATGACTCACCACTAATTTTTACTGGAGACAATTATGTAATTAATGGTAACGGACATAAGATAGATGGCTCTAATGAAATTATGGGCTTAACATTTACTAACAACCTCACCCCCGGCAAAATTGTTATCAATAATATGACTCTGTCAAATTTTTCAGGCGCATGCGTAGGTAGTGACTTTTATGAAGTCGAATTGAACAATGTTGTTTTCATTGATAATGAAGGTAATCAGGACGGAAGTGTAACCATTAGTCTGTCCGACAACATCACTTTAACAAATTGTACTTTCAAATCAAATGACAATTCTTCTGATATATCCGTAACCGACTCAAACATGACCGTTAACAATTCAACATTTTTAGAAAACAACAACACAGCCATCATTTATAACAGAGGCTCTTTAGAAATTGAAAACTGTAATTTTGAAAACTTCAGTTCCCAATACGGAGGAATTATTAATTACAAAGGGCATTTTTTGTCAATTGAAAATTCCAATTTCTTAAATTCCAATGCATCACTAACAGGAGGAGCAATAATTGGAAAATATTTCCCCAAAACCATTGGTGATGTTTCAGTTCCATCCGATGCCATGCTGATTGAAAACTGCACATTCTCTAACATTTCATCATCCAGCAATGGAGGGAGTATTTATATGGATTTGGATTCCTGATCTGAAAACATTCCTGAAACATTAAATATTGTTGATAGTGATTTCATTAATTGTTCATCCAAATTTGGCGGGGCAATAGTGAATTTGGGAGGCACATTAAATCTTAAAAATTCAAACTTTATAAACAACTCTGCAGATTCCACTGGAGGCGCATTATATACCTCATGGTCCAATTTAACAATAAACAATTCCACTTTATCAGATAATGCTGCAAAATCAAATGCCGGCACAATCTATTTTGATAAATGAACATTAAATATAATAAATTCAGATTTAACCAACAATATTGTAACCTCACCAAATTCCACAAAAAACATCATCTATACAAATGATGCCGACAACCATTTCACAGATTCAACATTTAACGATGATGGCGTAGTTTACACAAACTTCGACAGTGGCAGGGAAATAAAAAATCTAAATTCAACCGACATCCTGTCATTGAATCATAAGGATTATACAGTTTCAGTTGAAAATAAAGGATTAAAACTGAATATAAAAGACACTACACAACCTTCAGATGAATTGCCTTCAAAATACGATTCCCGTGATTCCGGCTGGGTGAGTCCGGTTGAAGACCAGGGCGACAATATGGCCTGTTGGGCTTTTGCCACTGCAGGCACATTGGAATCTTCCCTTCTTAAATCCACAGGCGTTTTATATAACATATCCGAAAACAGTATTCAAGACATTCAGTTAAGATACAATACCCTCGGAGATATACGAAATAATGCTACAGGTTTTGCATATAGTGGTTTGGGATATGCATTAAGTTGGAATGGAATTGTAACTTCTCAAGATGACTCATATGATGAAAAGGGGAATGATTTCTGAGGTTCCTAAAACAGACAATAGGATTCATCTTCAGGATGCAGAGATAATTTTCGGCGGACAAAATAATACTCAAAATTCTATTAAACAGGCAATAATGAGATATGGTGCAGTATCTGTCCAGTTATGCCCAACAAACAACCTATATCATTATACCGACGAAGTTACACAACCTAAACATTTCGTTAGTGTCGTTGGATGGGATGACAGTATTCCTGCTGAAAAATTCCAAACCGATGAAAACAAAACACCTTCAAAACCGGGAGGATGGATTTTCAAGAATTCCGAAGGATTAGAAATTGGAGCTAATGGATACAACTACATATCCTACTATGACAAATCCCTTTTAGCTGATGATTATTATGCAATCGTGCCCCAATCTGCGGCAGTTGCCTACATTTTTGAAAATGACATTGACTATCATGTAAACTACCAGACCGATTTGGCGGGTTTGGTTGGTTTTGACGGCAATTATACCTATTATTCAAACGAGTTTACATCCAAATATGACGAGGAAATCGGAGCTGTCGGAACATACTTCAATGAGTCCGGAATTGATTATTCATTTGATGTTTATCTAAACAATCAGAAAGTCCACACACAAAATGGAACAAGTGAATTTGCCGGATTCAGGACAATTGTTTTAGATAAATATGTTCCAGTAAAAACAGGTGATAACTTTACAGTAGTGTTTAAAAATAACGCAGTTCCTTATCAGGCATTTTCAAGGCAGCATTATGTGCCGGGAATGTCACTAGTAAGTAAAGACAATAACACCTGGATGGATATGGCTAAAATAGATAAAACAGTTTGTCTTAAGGTTTATACCGTTGAAAAATAAAAAAAAAGAAAAAGTGATGATTTAATTCTCACTTTTAGGTTCTGCAGAGTTAGAATCAGATGGATTTCTATCATTAGAACTAGAGTCAGTAGTAGTTTCAACATTAGAACTACTAGAATCCGAACTAGAACTACTTTGTTGAGAATTATCAGTTGTAGTTTCTACATTTGAACTTGAACTGTCATAACTTGATTGTGACTGACTTTGAGAATCATCATATCCGTAAGTAGCCGGAGAACTATCTGAATCTGTAATCGCTGATAGATTATCTAAAATTCCCCCACTGCTTTCATTAGGTAAAATTGATATTGGTCCGGTCATAGCTCCAAAAACGCTGGCCAGACAGAAAGCAACGCAAGCTACTATAAATATTACTAAAATTGTAGCTGATCTACTTGACAATATAAACACCTTCTAAAATTTACTAACAATAATATATTTGATTAGATATATAAAGATATTGATAGCATGAAAACAATTAAGGAACCTATCCAATGCGAAATAAATGTTAAGAAATCACAGTTCATCTGTTCTTTATTTCCAACTAAAACAAAAGCTGAATCCAAAGAGATTATCCAAAAAATCAACAAGCAATATGCGGATGCAACCCATAACTGTACAGCGTATATTGTAAGTGACGGAGAAGGTTTTGACGATGACGGCGAGCCTGGAGGAACTGCCGGAAAACCTATGATTAACGTTTTGCGAAAAAACGAACTTCACAATGTGACTGCAATTGTTACAAGATATTTCGGTGGGATAAAGCTTGGTGCAGGAGGACTTGTCAGGGCATATTCAAAATCTGTTATGGAAGCTGTAGGTGAAGCAGAAATACTTGAAATTGAAGAATATGACGTTTATCAGATTACTTTTGAATACTCAGACATTAAAACAGCCAACAGTGAAGTTAGAAACAATAATCTTGAAGTTATAGACAAGCAATATGCAGATAAGGTCAGCTATGATATTGTATCAAAGGATGACAGAGATATTTTAAAGATATTTGAAAAATACTCCGGAAAAATAGAAACTAGTTTTAAAAATAAGCAATTTTTAGAAAAAATATAAAAAAGAAGAACTTATTGTTCTTCAAAGTTTGCTGCAGGCACGCCGCAGACAGGACAAACGTAATCTTCAGGCAATTCGTCTTCTTCTAAAACAAATCCGCATACTTTACAAACGTAAGCCATTGTTACACCTATTCTACTTTTTCAAACATGTCAGCAGTAGCGCCGCACATTGGACATTTGTAGTCTTCAGGTAATTCATCAAATTCTTCGGTTGTGTATCCGCAAAGTTTACATTTAAATTTTGCCATATTAACAATCTCCTTTAAATTGTATAGTTTTTAATAATATTTTATTAGATAGTAATATATATAATTATTTAAATTTTTTCAAACATGGCCTTAGCCATTCTGCATTTTGGACATTTAAATGAAGATGGCAAATCCTCAAATTTGGTTCCTTCAGGAATATTTAAACCTTCTTCATAGTTGTCTTCATCCAAAGTGTATCCGCAAATTTTACATTTATAAATAGCCATTTTAAAATCTCCTTTAATTATAATTAGACCGTTGAAATATATAATGTTTTAGTATTTACGAATGAAAATCAGAATCTATTCGGAACTTTTAAATGATCAGGAAGCGGTTTGATACGTGCAGGAGTTCCAATAGCTAAATAAAATGGCGGGACAGAATGAATTACGATAGCACCTGCTGCAACAATTGACCCTTCTCCAATTTCAACATTAGAGAGAAATGTTGTATTACCTCCGATGGAAGCTCCACGTCTGACTTTAGGTCCCTGAAGTTCGTAATTAATTCTTACAGGATATTTGTCATTAGTAAAACATGCACACGGTCCGATAAATACATTGTCTTCAATTACTGAATTGGTTGGAATATATACGTTGGACTGGATGCTTACATCATTTCCAATGATTACGTCCCCTTCAATGACAGTATTGGTTCCTATCAATACGTCATCTCCGATATTGGTGTTTTCACGAATAACCACATTGTGGCCTGTTCTGAAATTATCTCCGATTACAACATCATTGTAGATTATTGAATTGGATCTTATTGTATGGTTTTTACCTATAACAGGCGGTTTTGAGTTTGGAGAATATTCAACACCGAATTGGATATTCTGGCCAGATGGAAACTTCAATTCAGGTTTTGACAAGTCAGGTTTTACGGATTCTCTTTCAATTACAGGTCTTTCATAGATAACTTCCTCTATTTCCTCTCTTTGTTGAGGTATCTGGAAATTGTCCCTTCTTGGATAGGCAGGTTTTTCAGGATAGGAAGGCCTTGGAGGCTGAGCATACATTCTGTCATCACGAGGCATTTGAACCACATGTGGCTGCCTTTCTTCATGAGAATAATAATGATGATTATCCTTGAGTTGCTCCACAGGTTTTTCTCTATTTTTCATTTGCCTATCATCAAGAGTTTGTGAAAATCTGACCATATTATCAAACCTTTATTTAATTAAATTAACTTTATTAATGATTTAATGTATGTTTCTAATTAGTATATATATTAGATGGTTGAATTTGATGTTTTTGTAACAAAATTGATGAGGGAATGTGAAAATCAGTATTTTAAAAAAAAATAGTTATTGCAAAGCATTGCAAATTTCATCCGCAAGTTCAATGGCTCTTTTAGCATCATCTCTAGAAACAACATCAACAATATTGTAATCTGCAATTACTCTTAAATCAATGAATTCAGAATATCTTTTATGAACATCATATCTTTTAAAGAATTTCAAAGCTATAAGAATAGCTGCATGATACCCAATGTCTCCTTTAGAATAATCCTTGACATCATTATAGGGACCATTATCAATAATCCAATCACTCGTATGCAGATATGTTGAAAGATATGCTCTATTTACAATTGATCTGTAAATACATTGCAAATCATAATTTTCATTTGAAAAATCATGCAAAAAAAGATATTTAGCAAATGCCTGCAAATGTTTCGGAACAAATGCATGAGTCATAATCAAAACCTCAATATCTACCACTTACAACAATATCACATAATTCCAATTCAGAATCATAACCTCTAGATTCAATGAATTCATCAGAATCCTCAATAATACAATCCCAAACTTCAAATATCTTTTTAATAGACCAATCTTTTGGAGCCCTTATGTAAAAAGAATCTGTAGAATTATTATTTCGGGGATTTCGTTCTCTAAAAAGGACTTCGCCTAAACCATACTTGGCACTTAAAGTAATAAGATACTTTTCAAGTTGGGAATAAGCAACATTGTTTTTTACAACTTCACTTTCAGACGAAAGCATTACAGTACCGTTACAACCCCTATAAATCATAACAACACCTCTTTTTGAGAAATATAGTTCGTATAAACTCCGAGTACATATAATGTTATATCAAGCAAAATATATAAAATTAATGTTTAAAAGCTCCAAATTTATAAATAAAGATAAAATTTAGGTTTAATAATAAAATTACAATGTTAAATCAATATTTTAAAGTGAAAGCAATTTTATGAAGTGAGAACAATAGTAATCTAAAATACTTGGAAAAAATATTTTGTAAATTTAAGACCTAATAAGCAATTAGAAAAAATAAATCTGTATTTTTAAATTTGAGTTTAGAATGGAAAACTGTAGAACTAAAATCAATTGCTGATGTCACTATGGGACAATCCCCAAAATCTGAGTTTTATAATGATAATTTTGAAGGAATGCCTTTTTTACAAGGAAACAAAACTTTTGGAGACA
>NZ_JAFRKB010000057.1 GCF_017431965.1 Methanobrevibacter sp.
ATTTATTGTGGGAGATGAAATTACAGGTAACCATTATGATGTCTCTCATGTAACGGATTTTATTATCAGCAACGATTCTGATTATCATCAAAAAACTTTTGCATCAAACCTTAGAGATTATAGGATAATAAAATGGTACTTGCAGGTAAATGTAACGGTTGACAATGGTTATAATTTTTCGGATATTGAAGCTCCTTCGTATATTATTTCACAAAAAAAATTGTCCTTGGATAATTATAGTGAAATTTACAGTTATAGGTCATATCATCTTTATTACTTAAACTGATTGTTTAGTTAAAATTTAAATTTATTTAAGAAATTATCTTCAAAAAATATTATAATAATATAATCTTAATAATTATATAATTGTGTTAATATCCGTAAAGATATAAAATAAAGATAGGTTGGGGACTTATGAATATTTTAATTTCAAATGATGATGGTGTTTTTGCACCGGGAATATTAGCCGCAAAGCAGGCCGTTGAGGATTTGGGCAACGTTTATGTTGTAGCTCCAGATAGAAATAACAGCAGTGTTGGTCGAAGATTGACCTTGTTTAAACATTTAAAAATTGTTTCCTGCAAACTTGAGGATGGAAGTTCTGCTTATTCTGTTTCAGGCAGTCCTGCAGATTCAGTTGTTGTCGGTGCTGATTACGTAATGGATGAAAAACCGGATTTGGTCATTTCTGGAATAAATCAGGGAGTAAATGTAAGTTGTGATATTACATCTTCAGGAACGGTTTGTGCTGCCCTTGAAGCGGTCAGCTTGGGAATTCCTGCTATTGCCGTTTCACTGTTTGTAGACCCTAAAACAGCTTATAAACAGGATGAAAATGGTGAATGGTATGTTGATTATGATTTTACCCTTACAAAAAAGGTATTGCATGATTTGGTTTTGAAAATAAAAAATGAAGGATTTCCGGAAGGTGTGGACTTATTCAATTTAAATGTTCCGTCAAATTATGAGTCAGAAGACGTTAAAATAACACATTTGTCACATAAGATGCTTAATAAAAAAGTAATTGACAATACAAATGAGGAAAAAAGAGACATATTTAACCATCATTTAAAGGAAAATCAAAACAGTGATGATTTAATCATGATTGTATCTAATTTGGTTAAGGAATATGAAAAAGGCAGTGACGGATATGCATTGCTCGTTGAAAAACGACCAAGCCTAACTCCTCTTAAAGCCAACATGACATTTAAGGAATTGGATGGCTGGTAAATTTTTTAGGAATATATCAAAAAAATATTATCAATATAAACAGAGTATTGGTTCATTAAACATAGGTTAAATCATTGAACATGGCAAATTAATCATGGCATATATGAGATGCATCATGCTTTAGTTTAAATCATATATCCTAGTAAATTAGGTATATATGTAATAAAATATAAAAAATTAAATAATAATTTTTTTAATTGCCATGTAATTTTTTAATGTTTATCAAATATTTTAATGATTTTTATGAATTTAAAAAATAAGCTTTTAATAATCTCTATTGCAATCATGTTAATTTCGGTGATTGGTGTTTGCGCAGCTAATTATCAAAATGACAAAACTATTTTGGCAAATCAAACTGATGGATTCGGCTGCTGTTCCATTATCCTACAGGAAGATGGTGCTGACAGCATCATGACTTTCAGGCGAGATTCAAATGTAACTGCTGATATTAAAATAGAAAATATCGATTGGCATGGAATTCCTGCCATTAAACAGTATAAGACCGATGGAAAGTATTTTTCTCATGTAATCATCACTAAAGATGGTTGGATGATTGGATTTGGAGGTATTGATGATGGTATTGACAGTGAAAAATGTGAAAATATCTCCTTTGAAATGATTAACGATGACTACACCATTTCTAAAGAAAAATTGGAAGAGATTCAAAGCATTAAAAAACCTTATGGCAGAGGACATTTCATCATTAAGGCGCCAAATGGAAATTATGGATTTGCTACTGTGGATATGGTCAAGACTGGCCAGCTGCAACCCGGACAATATATTTCCCTTCCAAACGACTATTCCCTGTCAAGGGCAGGCAATCTTTCTTTAGGCAGTGATGATAAAATTAAGGATATGGTTGAATTGGCACAATCAGACAAATACGGGCTTGACAGAAGGGATATAATAACTTATGATTTCCATTCAGGAGATGATACATATGTTGATATATATGTTTCCAATGAGGACGGATCCCTTTTAGGCGTTAACTATACTGGCTGTGTTGATGATGTTTACATTAATGGAAATCTAACTAAAGCCGAGGATATTCCTATTGCTCCGGCATATAAAAGTCTTGATACCTTGAAATTTTCCAACGATGATTCACATTTGGGCATTATTATCGGCTGCATTGTCTTTATTGGAGCAATATCATATGGGGCATCCAAGTTTGTGAGATATGTCAGGCATAAAAGATAATTTTCCATCTTTTTTTACATGGGGTTATTTATTGATTTTTCTTTTTCAAATTTAAATTGAAAACGATAGAAAAAGACTTTAAATTTAATATTATTTTTTTAAATCTTTTTATTTTTTATTTATTTAATTAATATTTCTTTATTTTATTTTTTAAGATGTAAGTGAGCACTTGCATTCGAAAAGCTTTATATAATGCCTTTTTCATATAATTATTTGTGCAGTGAAATGCTATTATTTCACAACTCAATTCAATTATAACAAAGGTGATACTTATGGATTTCAACAAAAAATTATTAACTTTACTTGCAATTTTTTGCTTAATTGTGTCTGCAGGTGTTGTTTGCGCTGCAGATCAAGACGGATACGCTGGAAGCAACTACGATATGGCTGAAGCTGACGGATTAGAACCTGGTAACGGTTTACCTCTCGAAAACCAAACTGGCTACGTACCTTTAGACGCTGACGGAAACCCAATTTTAAATGCAACAGGAAACGCAACAGGCAATGCAACACAAAATGTTACAGCAAACGTTACAGCAAATGTAACAAATAATGCAACCCATAATGTTACCGCAGCTCACAAAATGCCTGTAACCGGTAACCCAATCATTGCATTATTAGCAGTAACCGGAATCATCGGCGGTTACGCAGTACTCAGAAGAAACAACTAAAATTTAAAAATTGACCTTTTTATTCAAAAAGCATGATTCAAAATCATGCTTTCTTTCCTCCCTATTTTTCAAAATCAATTTTTAAACACTTGACTTTTTATTTATTGTTTAATTAAAAAATAAGTTGAATAAATAGAAAAATTCACTCTTTGTTTTTTTCTCTATAACCAATAAGTAGTGCTAAAAATATAATAATGGCTAATGCAATGAAGTATTCAATGTGAGGATAAGCTTGCTTAGCTACAGAATCTTTTTCATTTAACTCATAAGCATTCTTGTTTTCCCCAGCAGATGTTAAATCTCCAACAGCACTATCCTCAATAAGCATATCCTGTAAAGTTTGTGAAGTGTTTGCGATAGTTTGGGAAGCATTTGTAATTGTTTGTGTGATGTTTTCAATGGTTTGGACAATATCTGTGATGGTATTGTTGTCTAAAATCACGTCACTTTTGTTATTGGAGTTTATAGGAATTAAGTTTTCATCCGGCACATCATTATTAACATCTTCTTCAGTGTTTTGATTTTGATTGTCATCTTCGCTATTTGGAAGTTTTGGATGAATTAAATCATCATATTTGTCCATTAAACTCATATCCAATTCATCTAATAGATTAGATTTAATTGTTGAAGATATTTCCCTATATTTGGTTCTAATATTATTATTAGGATCAATTAGAGATGAATCATTCGGGTCTTCATCTCCCCAATCGTTGCCGTCAAAGTATGTATATAACAGTTTGGAATTTCTCCATTTTACAAAAATTTCCTTTCCAAGACGGGAGGTATTGTTTGTAATTAAATTATTTTTGACTTTAATTACTGCAGGATTATCGTTCATTGGTTCCTGGATGTAAAATGATCCTCCTGTTCTTTTTCCAGTATTGTTTACGATAATGGAGTCTGTAAGATTAAGGTTTCCTGAAACCATTATTGCACCGCCGTTAGTGCCTGCAGTATTGTTTAGGAATATACATCTCTCAATGTTTGATCCGCCAACCCAACTGTAGTATGCACCGCCCCATTCTTTTGCATAATTAAACATGAAAATGCAGTCTTGAACATTTGCATAACCCTCAACGCTTACTCTAAAAGCACCACCGTCACGACGAGCGGAATTGTTTATAAAAACAGAGTTATAGATGTCTGAGTTTGCATAAGTGGTTGCAACTGCCCCTCCATCTTGGTCGGCATGGTTATTCATAAAAAATGAATTGTTAACAAATAGGTAACCTTTATTTTCCAAAGTTCCGAAATTCGCGATTGCACCTGCATTGGTGTCACTCAGAGCCGTATTGTTGATGAAATTGCAGCTGTCCACAAATACGTTCCCGGTTACCATTGAAATAGCGCCGCCAAAGGAATCGGTCAAACCATTAATGAATGTAATGTTGTTGAATGTAGCGTAAACCGCTGGACTTTCCACATGGAAAATGGTGCCTTTCTTTTCACCGTCAATTGTTATGTCTCTTGCGTTTCCATTTCCCTGAAATGTGATGTTTTTAGTCAAATTGATGTCATGAACCTTATAGGTTCCAGGCTTTAAAAGGATAACGTCATTGACAGCACAATCATAGATTATCTGCTTTAAGTCTTGATTTGGAGTAACTACTATTTGATTTCCATCAGTGAGTTCCAGTTGGTTTTCATCGAAGGTCAGGACATTATCATCGATTTCAGTCGCGCTTATTGCAGAAATATTTGCTAAAATAAAAATTAGTGACAGTATTATGAACAATCTTTTCATATTTCGATAAATCTTCCTCACCTCCTTTGATTAACTTATATTTATGGTTATATTTAATCAATATGATATATTTTACTCATCGATATATATAAAATTGTGTCTAGAAACATATCAGAAAATGAGTTGCACAATATTTCCTTTGCAAAAAAAGAATTGGGGTTATCACCTAACTTATTAAAAAAATATGAAAAATAAGGGATTTAATTGTATTAATCAACCTCTTTAAATTAGCAGTAATTTCGTTTTAAAATTTTATATACTTTTAAAGATAAAAATAAGTTACAATGAAAAAAATAACTAAAGTTTTATTGGCTATATTTATTTTACTTATTATTCTTGTTGTAATTGCAACTTTTGCACATCCTGAAGAACAGCAAGAAATTGAAATTTTGGATAATTATACTACAATACTTGGAAGTAACTCCAACGGTACTGTTTATAAAATTGTATGCGGCAATAATTCATCCGATGATACTGCAATCGTGATATTGGGCGTTCATAGTCTTGAAGGAGGCATTCATAATGCTACAAACGAGTCAATTATTAATTTTACCAAAAACAATGAACTTAACAGAAAGTATATTGTATACTTCATTAAACTCAATTATAATGATAGCGGATTGAATACTAGTGATTATAATACAAATAGGCATATGGGTGAAATGCTGGCTAATAAATTTGTTGTTCCTGATATTGAGAAATATAATCCTTATCTTGTTATTGATATCCATGAAATGGAAAGCTATTGGGAATATCAGAAATATGTTGGCGTTATGGATAACGAATCCGACCTTGAAATGGAATATGCATATAGGATAGCTAATAATTTGAGTTATCCGATATTGACAATCAATGCAGGTACTTCACCAGAATGGGTAACAATACCAATCGAGAAAAATGATCATACTGTAATCCTTTTTGAAACTCCTCAAAAGAATAGCCAATACAATAAAACACTAGTTGCAAGAGACTTGATTAAGACTATTGATACCTTGCCAATTTATTATTAATGTTAACTTTTGATTAAAAAAGAAATGCAATAAAAAAATAATAAAGGTTTTAAATTGAAATGTTAATTTTCAATTTTTCATAAAGAAAGATAAGAATAAATTAGGATAAAATCTACTAATTTATTCTTAAAGGCATATTAATCAGTTTAACATGTTTGAATCAACTTCTTTGACGATTTCGCCAGTTGGGCTGATTAAAACTAATTTAACATAGTAATCATCACTATTTATATGGAAACTAAAGTAGTCTGTTCCGGAAGAACCTACACATCCAGGATGGTCTTCAACAAATTTGCTTTCTCCAATGTCAACGCCGTAGGTTTCTGGGCTAACTTCCCAGTGGTATCCGGTACCCGCATTACTTGGTACTGTCATAGTAAAATCGTTATTGCTGTCAGGTATTACATTTAAGTTACTGACGCCATTATTTGCATCAATATCCGCTGCTGAAATACAGCTGATACCAACAAACAATGATAAAGCCACTAATGATATTAGTGCTATTTGTATTTTTGTATCAAAATTTGTTTTCATATTTTGACCTCCAAATTTTTTGTACTACTGCATCGATGAAGTAGTACTTACTATTGATGTTAAGACATTTGATATATAAATTTTTTGGATAACCTAAATTAATTTTATGCTCTTCTATGATTATTTATCATTTTAAAAAGTAATATTTTTTTTAATAATTATAAATTAACTATTATTTTTTAATTTAAAGTAAATATTTATATTAAAACACTGAATAAATTAATTTGGTTGGTTTTTTTGAAATTATGCAAAATCGATTTAGAATGCCTATTTTTTTAATTATCGCTCGTTTTGTTTTTCTTTGGTGATTTATAATGCAAGTAAGCACTTACATTCGCAAATCTTTATATATAGTTTTAAATAATCTATATTTATGAGCAGCTTACTGTTCATGAAAGAAGTTCAGAGGAAGGATTCAATGAATTTGCATTAGCTTTTAATCTTCCAAAAATCGATTTGCATTTTTGAAGATTAATCGTGGTATTTTTTATATTATCACTAACTCATCATTATTCATGGATTTTAAATGAACATGAGCTCTTAATAAACAAAATGGAAATTAAATATTTCCTAATAATTATGAGGTATTAAATATGAAAAAAATTCTATCAATTTCAATATTGGCGTTATTTTTAATATTTGGTATCAGCTGCGTTTCAGCAGCAGATCCTGACTCAAATTGTATTCAAGAAATTAATTTAGGTTCTGGTATTGGTGGTGGAGAATATACTCCTTTTTATGCTGATTTAGAGTCTGGTATTGGTGGTGGAGAATATACTCCTTTTTATGCTGATTTAGAGTCTGGTATTGGTGGTGG
>NZ_JAFRKB010000058.1 GCF_017431965.1 Methanobrevibacter sp.
AAGAATTTCTTTAGGAGCGTTAGCAGCAACAACTACAAGTTGGCCTTTTCCTAATTTTAAAGATTGAATTGATTTTTCAGAGCCTAAAGTCACATCACCAGTGTCAACAGCTACCCTGATTCCTCTATCTACGTCCATCATCTAGCCTCCTATTCATTTTTATAATCCATTTTGACACCGACAGAACCGGTACCAAGAGGTATTGGTTGTCCAATAATAATATTTTCGATGATACCTGTTAAATCATCCACTTCTCCGCGAATACTTGCGCGAAGCAAATGTTTACCAGTTTCTTCAAAAGCTGCACGAGCTAAAACACTTGATTTTTCACCACTAATACCATGTCTTCCAATGGATTTTACAACACCTTCTGAAGTCATGATATCCGCAACTAACATAATATGTCTTACGTCTACACTAAGACCCTGTTCTGAGAGAGTATTTTGAGCTTCGTTAATAATAGATTGACGAGCTGCTTCGATTCCCAAAACTTCGCCGATTTCGTGAATATTGTTGGTAGTGGTTCTCACATGGTCAATACCTTCCATGTCAAGGATTTCCTTAAGGTTTGATCCTTCGGTATGGATAATCCATTCATCATCACGACGAATAATTACTTTTCCAATACCTTTAATACCACTAATCTGCAAATCACGAACTTTATCTGCTAAAAGACGAAGTTCCCTAATTTCAAATTTAGGTTCAGATTTGGAATCGGTTTTTCCTGATGGAATAATAATTTCATCATTATTAATAACAGCTTTCTTGAAAGCCTTTTCAACAATAGCATTAATTTCTTCACGATTAAGTCTTTTTTCCTCAATCTTTTTGCTGTCTAAAGTTGCTTCAACTTCCATAGTACCATAATTTAAATTGAAATCGGAAAGAATGTCGTTGATTGTACTTTTACCAATTTTATTGGCTAAAGTTCTAACAAACTCTTCATCATCACGTCTTTCTTCATCAAAATAAATGTCCATTGTTGGAGTAGCAATCTCTTTTCTTGCATCAACAATCTCAATAAGTCTTGGAAGACCTAATGTTACGTTTAACTCAGTTACCCCTGCATAGTGAAAAGTACGCATAGTCATCTGAGTACCCGGTTCACCTACAGATTGAGCAGCTACTGTTCCAACAGCCTCTCCAGCTTCAACGTGAGCTCGGTCATAGGCATGTTTAAGCTTGATGATAAGTTGTCTTAATTCATCATCAGTCAAATCATTTTTGATGCAAGCTTTGGCTAAATCTTCGATATAACTATCTGGAAACTCAATGTTAAGGTCTTCAGTTTCGTTAATTTCTGCAATCATATCATTTATTTTAATTATAATATCATCCATAGTTACACCTACTTACCTTCTACTCCACTTCCCATTCTGATTTCGTCAATAAGTTTATTTAAATCAGCTGGTTTACCAAAGTCAGATTTTGCTGGGTCTACACCATCTTCACCAAACATGGTTTGGATGACATTGCCCTGATTGTCTGTAACAAGTCCAGATGGTTTAACTTGTAAATCTTGAAGCGCATTTACGAGTCTTCTTTGCATGTAACCGGATTGTGCTGTACGAATCGCGGTATCTACAAGACCTTCTCTTCCTCCCATTGCGTGGAAGAAGAATTCGATTGGGTCAAGACCGGATTTATAACTTGAGTGTACAAATCCTTTAGCTTTAGCCCCTAACTCACCTTTTTTGAAGTGAGGTAAGGTTCTGTTCAAGTATCCTCTTTCGATACGTCCACCCCTAACCGCTTGTTGTCCTACACAAGCAGTAATCTGAGTAAGGTTCAACATGGATGCCCTTGCACCGGTACGTGCCATTACTACAGAGTGGTTTTCAACAGCCATCACATGCTCATATGGGTCATCATCAGATTGCTTACCCATGGTAAGGTAGTTTTCTGCAATTTGACCGGACATGTCCCTAGCTTCCCCGAGAACTTGCATGATTTTCATCTCTAAAGTCTCTTCTAGACTCCTACCAGGCAAAGCTTGGAGATATCCTTCTTCATATGATTCTACAAGTTTATCTACTTCAGCCATCTTGTTATCTAAGTGCTCATTAATACGGTCTTGTGCTTCTGAAGGAATTTCTTCATCATTTAATGAAGTTGTAATTCCAGTTTTCATGATTCCACAAATCGCAAGGTCAGTGGATCTGTCTAAGAATTCTTTAGCTCTTCCAGGGCCATATTCTTTAACGATTTTATCTAAGATTTTACCTGAGAATGAACCATAAGCTGATTCATCAATTACCCCTTGAGTCAATATACCGTTTTTGATTACAACAGTAGCGTCCTCAATTGGGAAAACTGCAGGACATTTTGAAATCTCAGCACTATAAGATAAGTTTAAGTCATTAGGTAACAATAATGAGAACAATTCTTTACCAGTCCATTTTTCTCCTTTATCCTTATAGATAAATGATTCTTCACTATAATCAGGATCATATTTTAAAATCCATTGACCTGATTTGAATTCAGGTATTTTCAAGTGGGATTTACGGATGATTTGGAGAGCGTCTTCCTCTGAAAATTCCACACCATCCCTGGTTAAAAGGTATGCTCCTGAAATGTGGTCGTGAATAGCACCGATAATCGGTCCACCGAACCTTGGAGACAAGATGTGCTCTTGCACACGCATTAATGATTTAGCTTCTGCACGGGATTCGTCAGTTTGGAAAACGTGCATGTTCATTTCGTCTCCATCAAAGTCTGCATTGTATGGCGGACATACACAGAGGTTAAGTCTGAATGTTTTGTAAGGAAGTACCCTTACTTCGTGTGCCATCATACTCATTCTGTGCAAGGATGGTTGACGATTGAATAAAACCATATCTCCATCTTTCAAGTGTCTTTCAATAATGAAACCTGGTTCTAATTGTTCAAGAATTAATTCTTTGGTTTCTTCTGTACGTACTCTGATTTTTCTGCCGTCGTTTCTGATTACATAGTTTGCACCAGGGTGTATGTCAGGACCGTTTTGGATGTATTTTTTCATCTCTTCAATGTTCCATTCATTTACATAAACTGGTACGGTTACTTCTTTTGCAATCATTTCAGGTACACCGACCTCATTAATACTTATGTTAGGGTCCGGTGAGATTACCGTACGTGCAGAGAAGTTTACACGTTTACCGGAAAGGTTGGATCTGAATCTTCCTTCTTTTCCTTTTAACCTTTGAGTTAAGGTTTTGAGTGGTCTTCCTGACCTGTGTCTTGCAGGAGGTACACCACTGGCTTCATTGTCAAAGTATGTGGTAACGTGGTATTGTAATAATTCCCATAAGTCTTCAACGATTAATTGTGGAGCTCCCGCTTCCATATTTTCAAGTAAACGTTGGTTAATACGTAAAATATCTACAAGTTTGTGAGTTAAGTCATCCTCAGACCTTTCACCAGTATCCAAGGTGATTGAAGGCCTTACAGTTACAGGAGGAACAGGAAGTACGGTTAATACCAACCATTCAGGTCTTGCAACTTCAGGGTTAACTCCTAAAATGAATGAATCTTCATCACTGATATTTTCAAGTCTTTCCCTTACTTCGGAAGGAGTTAATTTGTAGTCTCCTTGGCGAATGGTAACAGGTTTATCTAAAAGAATAGGTTCCTGTACTAATTCCTGCAAGTATTGTTTGATATAGTCTTCAATGCGTTTTTTGAATTCTCTTTGAATTTTTTCTTCGGATTTTTCTTCAAACTCTTCAACAAGACTTGCTTTTTCCTCATTCAATTTTTTAATTTCTTCATCTAAAGCAGAAATTTCTTCACTTGAGTCAACTTCACCTTCTTCGCCGTCTTCTGATTCTTCAGGATTTTCAAGTGAATTGATTTTGTCCAAAGCCTTATCAATCTTATTGTCAATTTTTTGAATCTTTTTCTCTTGCTCGTCTTCAATGTCAGAAACTACCCTTTCATGAATCTTTTGGATATCATCTGAATTTTTAGTTTCGATAAGGTCATAGCTTGCTTCAATGTCAGCTAATGATTTGTTTTTCTTACAGTGAGGACAAAGCAATTTAGGATCGATATATTTGAATTGAGGTTTTTCTTCAGTTTCATCCCTTTCCCAGTATGCTTCAGTATATAACTGGTCTAGAATTTGTAATAGTATATCTTCCCTATCAGCATCATCTAAATCATCTTCTTCAGGATAGATTTCCTTCATGATTTTATCAACGATTTCATTCTGTTTGGCTTCAGGCATTTCAACTTTTTTAGTATCCGCTTGTAATTTTTTCAAGAGATCCGCAATGCTTTCCTTGTTTTCCATTGCTTCTGTAATTTTTTCAGTGTATTCTTCCAATTCATCTTCAGATAAAAGAACACGACCGCAGTTATTACAAGTTGAACGTAAAATTTTATGAATCACATCACCAAAACCAATGTGAATAACAGGTCTTGCAAGTTCAATACTTCCGAAATGTCCTTGACAGTCCCCACCTCTGAAACCGCAAGTTCTACAAACTAAACTTGGGTCAATAACACCTAAACGAGGATCCATTAAACCTTTTTCAATAGGAAAACCGTCATCCTCATAGGTATCAGGAGTTTCAACAGTTACAACAGACATTTCACGAATGTCCTCAGGAGACATTAGCCCAAAATTTATTTGCTCAATTTTTTTAATAAAACCTTTCATGTGTTGGCTCCTTATATCAATTTAATTATGCTTTGTCTCCTAAAACTAATTTAGGGAAAATACATAAACTCTTAAGTTCGTCTAATAATAATTTAAATGCGTATGAAATTTCAACAGGATATGTTTCTACATCTCCACAGATTGGACAGTATTTTTTATTTTTATTTTTATCGAATACTGCTAACATACCACAGTTTTCACAGACAATTGCTTCATATTTGTCTGATTCATCAAGCAATCTTTCTTTTAAAGTTAATGCTGCACCGTGTGCAATAAGACAGTCTCTTTCCATTTCTCCAAATCTTAAACCACCTTCACGTGCCCTACCTTCAGTAGGTTGACGTGTAAGCACTTGTACTGGACCTCTGGAACGAGCATAAACTTTATCAGTAGTCATGTGGTGTAATTTTTGGTAATATGCCACTCCGACAAATATTTCAGCATCCAATCTTTCACCGGTTACTCCGCTGTATAGGGATTCGCATCCTGCAGATTCAAATCCATTATCGAGAAGTTGCTGTTTGATTTCAGTTTCCAAATCTTTGTTGAATGGAGTCGCATCTACTCTTTCACCTTCAAGACAGCCTGCTTTACCTGCAACCATCTCAAGTACCTGTCCAATGGACATCCTGGATGGAATCGCGTGAGGGTTAACTATCAAATCAGGAACAACACCGAATTCTGTAAATGGAATATCTTCAGGGGACAATATCAAACCGACAACCCCTTTCTGACCGTGCCTTGATGCAAATTTATCACCAAATTCAGGTTGTCTGGTGTCTCTTACTCTGATTTTTGCTAATCTTGAACCTTCAACAGTTTCTGATAAGAGAACTGCATCGACAATACCTTTTTCTCCGTGTCTTACAGTTACGGAAGTTTCTCTTCTTCTATCAGCAACAGTACCGAAATCTTCTTCTAAGAATCTTGGAGGTGAAGTTTTACCTATCAATACATCACCTGATTTGACTTCGGATTCCGGATTGACAACACCGTCATCGTCAAGGTTTCTGTAAGCCTCTTCTGATCTGTATCCTTTAATATTTTTGTCAGGCACTTCAAATTTGTCTACCTGTCCACCAGCATATCTTTTTTCTGAAGTGTCATAAGCCCTGAAGAAAGAAGACCTGGCTAAACCTCTTTCAAGAGCTCCTTTGTTGATAACCATTGCGTCTTCCATGTTGTATCCTTCATAAGACATTAATGCTACAACAAAGTTTTGACCGGATGGTCTTAAGTCATAATTAGTTGAATCGATAATACGTGTTTTAACAATAGGAGTTTGCGGATGGTGTAGCAAGTGTGCTCTGGTATCGGTACGCAATGCATAGTTTGAAACGTATAAACCTAAAGCCTGTTTTGTCATTCCCGCTTCCATAGTATTCCTTGGAGAGGAATTATGATCAGAGAATGGAATAATTCCTGCACAGATACCTAACATGGTAGCAGGGTCAATTTCTAAGTGAGTGTGCTCATCATCTTCGCCATCCAAGTCAGCCAAAGACATTGCAATGTAGGAATTTTCCTCTTCTTCAGCATCCAAATATTCGATTAGACCGCCTTCGATTAAATCATCCCATTTTAATTTGCCTTTTGCAACTTTATCCAAATGTTCCTCTCTAAGAAGAGGAACGCCTTCTTTAACTATAATCAATGGCCTTCTTGCTCTACCTGGATCATTAAATATATAAATTTCATTATTGTCTTCGTAATAAGTAATATTCATTTCATGGGAGATTTCGCCATTTCTTCTTTTTTCTCTCATTTCTTGTGTAAACTCAACTGGATTTTCACAAGCTCCGAGAAGTTCACCATTTATATAAATTTTACACTTTTGCAAAAAATTTACCCCCTTATTCAATCAATACACCCATGCTTTCAATGATATCTTTAATTTCTTGTTCATCAGAACCTTCAGAAATATTACACATTAAAGCTAAATTCTTTACCAAACCACAGTTAGGTCCCTCAGGAGTTTCGTTCGGACATATTTTACCAAACTGAGTTGGATGCAAATCTCTTGCTTCAAAGTGAGGTTGGCTTCTAGTCAATGGAGATACAACACGTCTCAAGTGAGAAAGTGTACCCATGTAACTTGTTCTATCTAATAACTGGCTAACACCAGCTCTTCCACCTACCCAGTTACCTGTTGCAATAGCATGCTTAATGTTTTCAGTTAAAACATCACTACGTACAGCCTGCTTAATAGAAAGTTCTTTTCCACGAGAAAGACTTCTTTCAAGTTGGTAACTCATATCTCTAGTTAAATTAGTGAAAGCCACTCTGAATAAATCTTCCATCAAATCTCCAGATACTCTGAGTCTTTTGTTAGTGTAATGGTCCTTATCATGAGGTTCTCTTTTTTGTTCGATAACTTCCAATAACATCTCTGTCATTTCAGCTAAGTAGATAGCTTTATCATAACATCTTTCTGGTTCAACACCCATATGAGGTAATAAGTAACGGTTAATTACATCGGTAGCACGTTTTGTACGGTAATCGGTAGGCATGTTTTTAGCTACTCTGTTACCAATGTATTTAATGGCTGCATTTTGCATATATTCCCTTCTTTCTTCAATACTCATGCCATCCATTTCATTTTGGTCTAATTTTAGGGAATCGAGTGAAACCTGAATATCGTCTGCAACCATCATCTGGAAGTTGTTGTCATCAGAAATCGCTTCGATAATTTCTTGGTCTGTAGCCAATCCAAGAGCTCTTAACAATATTACTAATGGAATTTCACCCGGAAGGTATGGGAATGAAATTCTCAAGAAAACACCATTTTTACGTGGTTTTTTATATTCCAAAGTAATTCTAGCCCTGAAACCACTTTTGATTGAAGTAACGACAGCTTTTGCATGTCTGTCTTCAACTTCATCCAAACGTTCAAGGATGATTTTGTTTGGAGCAATTTCTTCCATTGTAACAACAGCCCTTTCGGAACCGTTTACAATGAAGTAACCTCCTAAATCTTGAGGGTCTTCATGTTTTTCAATTAATTCTTCAGCAGTAAGACCGTTAAGATGGCAAATATCTGATTTGAGCATTACCGGCAATTCGCCAATGTATACTTCTTCTAAAGGATTGTCTTCCCCTTCTTCATTTAATGCCATTTCAAGATACATATCTGCGGAATAATTTAAATTTCTAAGTCTTGCTTCAGTTGGGTCGATAATGCTACTTGACCCATCTGCCTCTTTATTAGATGGTTTTTCAATACGAACTTTACCAGTTTTTAAAGTGTATTTTCCGTCATCCAATGTAATAGGGTCAGTAATATCAATAATATTCTGAATCCTATTATTCACAAAGTCATTATATGATTTAATGTGGTGATCCACTAAATCATACTTATCGAAAAATGCATCAACTAATTTCCAATTATTCTCTGTCATGGACTTCCTCCAGCATTTACGTAAACGCAATAAAAATAATTAACTAAATAAAAATAAACATAAGATAGGCGAAAACCTAACAATTAATTCATTTAATCATTATTCTTAATTTACTCATAACTATCTCCTATAAGATAATTCCTCTCAAACTAAGTTAAATTTATTATAATGAATTTCTAAAAAACAAAAAACACAGAAATTATATAATTAAATTTCACTACTCTAAAATTATATTAAATATTAATCTTCCACTATCCTATATGTAACAAACACACCAGCAGTCTGACTTTCACGAGTAATTCTTAAAACATCTCCAGGTTTAGCGCCAATAGCTTTTACTACCGGGTCTTCTGATCTAATTCTTGGAAGGTCTTTAAAATCATACTCAACATCACTAAATTCATCAGCAATTTCATCTTCGGTCATGATTTCATGTGTTGGTACAAGCATATGTTCTTGGATATCAATTCTCAAATTTTTTCCTCCAGATAGAAAAGTTAAAATATAAAATTAGAAACAGGCCTGACGGGAATTGAACCCGCGGCCGCTTGGTTAAAAGCCAAGCGCTCTGCCAGACTGAGCTACAGGCCTATATGACATATACACATACTATTTAGCATTTGAAGCGCCCTGGCCGGGATTTGAACCCGAGTCGCGGGCTCGACAGGCCCACATGATAGCCCCTACACCACCAGGGCAGAAATACTTAAACAGTATCATGTAACGTACTAACAATACTCTGAAATTTATCATATATAAATGTTTTGGAAAAATCCAATATTTTCTAAAAAATGACATATTATGATAAATAAATAAAGTAATGAAATCCCGCCTGCCGGACTTGAACCAGCAACATTTGGATCTACAGTCCAACGCTCTGCCAAATTGAGCTAAGGCGGGAAAATGGGTCCGCCCGGATTTGAACCGGAGTCTCAGGCTCCCAAAGCCCAAAGGATCGACCAAGCTACCCTACGGACCCATATACCACACTGTATGTAAATAACATACTAATAATAATCTATGTATTCTTATATATAAATTTTACTATGATATATAAAATACTATCAAAAAATGAATATAGAAACATAAATTAAAAGCCCCGGACGGGAATTGAACCCGCGACCACGAGATTACAAGTCTCGCGCTCTACCAGACTGAGCCACCGAGGCTTAGCTCTATATTATAGAACAATATAAAATATGTTAAAGGTACTTTAAATACTTTACTATAAAACACTAAAATCAACTAAAATGTTTAAATAGTACATCATTTATAATTAATAATCATGATAAATAGTGAAAAAGAATTATTGGAAAAAATTGATGACACATTAACTCAAATCAAAACAAAAAATCCATTAACACACTGCATAACCAATTCAGTGACAATAAACGACTGTGCAAATGCAGTACTTGCAATTGGCGGGTCACCATTCATGGCAGAAGATGCAGAAGAACTTGAAGAAGTGGTGACAATAGCAGACGTGCTAGTGATAAATATTGGTAAATTAAGCAAAGAGCAGATTAATTCCATGAATATAAGCGCCAAAGTTGCAAACGATACAAACACTCCAATTGTACTTGACCCCGTTGGAGTAGGAGTAACCCAACTTAGAAACAAAACAACACTTGATTTAATAAACAATTACAAAATAACAGCAATCCGCGGAAACATCAGTGAAATAAAAGCAATAGCCAAATTGATTGGAGTAATTGATGAAAATAATGCTGCAAAAGGTGTTGACGTAAATATTGATGATATAATTACTGAAGAAAACCTGCATGCAAACGGCGAAATAATAAAAGAGGTTGCACTCAAGCTAGATACAACTATCCTTGCAAGCGGACCAATCGACATATTAAGTGACGGTGAAACCACAATTGCTATTGACAATGGCGATGACATGATGCCTCTAATTACAGGAAGCGGATGCATGTTATCTTCAATTGTTGGAAGCTGTGTTGGAGGATCCAGCCCATTGGAAGGAAGTCTGGTGGCAATTCTTGCAATGAATCTTGCGGGTGAAAAAGCAAGAGCAAAAGTAGATGAAAAAGATGAAGGAACAGGTTCATTTAGAGCATATTTAATCGATTACCTTTACAAAACTAATGCGGATAGCTTAGTTAATGAATCAAACATTAAGATATTATGAATAAAATAGATTTATCCCTTTATTTGGTAACTGACAACAGCGACGATGAGGAAAAATTCCTCAACACCATTGAAGAAGCAATCAAAGGTGGAGTTAGCGTAGTTCAAATCAGAGAAAAAACTGCAGACACTTTGGACTTTTATAATTTAGCCCTAAAGGTTAAGGAAATTACAACAAAATACAATATCCCCTTAATAATTAATGATAGGGTGGATGTTGCACTTGCCATCGATGCTGACGGGGTTCATGTCGGCCAATCCGACATGCCATGTGACGTTACAAGAAAATTGATTGGACCCGATAAGATATTGGGCGTTTCGGCAGCTACAATTGATGAAGCAAAAAAAGCTGAAAGTGATGGTGCGGATTATATTGGAACCGGAGCCGTTTTTCCAACATCAACTAAAGATGATGCTCCTTCCGTTACAAAACAAGAGCTAAAAGAAATTGTTGAATCAATAAATATACCAGTCGTTGCAATTGGAGGAATCAATCTGGAAAATGCTTGTGAACTGATAGACACTGGAATTGCAGGACTATCTGTTGTAAGTGCGATAATGAGCTCTGATAATCCTAAAAAATCATCCGAAGAGCTATTGAAAATATTTAATAATTAATTTTTTATTTTTAAATATTATTATTTGATAAAGCTTCAACAATCTTTAGAATTAAATCATCAGACTTATTTACTTCATTAGAAGTATAAAAATGAAACAAAATAATAAAATCACATTAAATTACAAAATTAATCATCATTCCACAATACTATGAAATATAATTGTTAATCCTAATCTTACTTTAACAAGGAACTAATAGAATTTCCCTGCAAAGATTTAAAGTGAAATTTATCCATTGGAGCAAATCCTAAAAAGGCAACCATTCAATGTATAATGATAATTTTTGACCATCAAAAACATTCATATTATACACATATGGACGCTCATAATATACAACCTCATTATCCTTCAAAATCACATCCCCATTTATTAAAAACTTAGTATACTTAATATAAATAGGGACTCTCTTTTCATTCAATTTAACACTCTCACCACGAAGTTTAATTTTAAGTTGACCATCCCCAATACACTCGATATCCAATTTAAGGAAGTTATCTTGACTTCTAATAAAAGTTCCCTGGCCTTGAGAATCTTTAAACCAATCAGGAGAACTATACTCTAAATTTTCATCGGAAGAGTAATTTATTTTAATATGATTTTCGACGTCAGAATTTTCACCATAATTTTTAATATCAATTCTAGCAGTGTTATATTTGATTAAACTATCCTCAACCAAATTTTTTACTAAATTTTTTTTATCAACCAACGTTATGTTATTTACATTAATCAAATGAGGTAAATTGAAAGAATTGATTACATCCATACTTTTATTTTTACGGATTTTTCTATTCATTTCATTATCAAAACTATTATTACGCTGAATAATTTCTAATAACTGTTCAGTTTTCTTACTAAAATATTCTGGTACAAAATGAGTAGGTGCTAATCCGTCTATATGATTTTCGTTAGCTAATGTTTTGCAATCAAATGGTAAAACATCAACATCGAAATTTTCTAAGATATATCTATCAAATAAATCTCTAAAGGGATTGAGTTTATGAGCTAATAGTTTATAGTCTTTTTTAACAGAAATATTATATTGCGAATCCAAATATTTATAGACAGACCTAGTACAGTTCAATATTACTCTAGTACGATTACAATTTTGGTCAATTAACTTAAAAAAATCATTACATGCATTAGTCCATAATCCATAATATTCATCAAAATCGTTGAAAACATCAATTGAACGTTTATTTTTTAAAAGATTATAAAAACCTGTCCTTTTTATTCTGGTTGTTCCTGTTACATATTGATTCTTATCGTATTGAATAACACCAGATTTAACATCAAATAATGTATCTAATATAATATAATCAATGGAATCTTCTTTAATAAAATCCACAAAACTTTTTGAAAGATCTTCAGTGACACAAAGATTATCATAGCGCCTATTTGAATTAATTAAACTTTTATCATAATCAATAGGCTTGGACATTATGCTTATTAATGAACTGCCCTCAACTGAATGATTAATTTTAAAATATTTCTTATAATTTTCATTATTTAGGCTATTGAAAATACCTCTTGAAGAGCATGACCCGAAAACTGAAAATTCTGTGATTTTTCCCATTGAATCCCCAAATTTATTTATAAATATGTCATAGTTTTTAATACAATAGTTATTATGAAATTAATAATACATTTTTCTATAAACGTTATATTCTAACTTAAAAAAAAAGAATCAATAATACTAGAAAATTATTTAAAAAAAAGGAGTCTTAAGATATTTTTTTCTCTTAATCCTTCTTTCTGAAATGATTTTTTCCTAAGAAAAATCAAAAAGATAAAAAAAATAAAAATTATTTTTTACTGTTTTTTAAAGCTTCTACAGCAGCTAGTTTTTTACCGGCAAGCATACTGATGCAAGCTCCACCGCCACTACTTAAATGGCTCATTTGGTCTTCCAAACCAAGACCTGCAGTAGCAGCTGCAATATGTCCTCCACCAATTAATGAAAACCCTTCAGAACTGGCCATTGCATTAATTAAATCTTCTGTGCCCATTGCAAATTTAGGGTCTTCAAACACACCTGCAGGACCATTTGCAAAGATATACTTGGCGTCCCTAATCTCTTTTGCATAAAAAGCAATAGTTTTAACGCCAATGTCAAAAATGGCTTCATTTGGAATTTCACCATTGTCAATATCCACTCGCTCACCATCAATTTCACAAGCCACATCAATAGGATATTTTACCTTATCGCCAAATCTTTCGATTAGTTCTTTTGATTTTTCAACCATATCTTCATATCCTCTGCTGGCTATGAAATCTTTATTGACTTGACCAATATCAACTCCGGCAGCCCATAAAACAATATTTCCAACGATACCTGTTGTTAAAATGGAATCTGCAGTACCATTGCTCAATACATTTTCCATAACATCAATTGAATCATCAGGTTTCATTCCACCAAGCAAAAATACGCAAGGATGCTCCACATTATCCAGAGCGTCTTGAATTACAGTTAATTCCTTTTCCATTACACGGCCTGCGGCTGAAGGTGTGTTAACTGTAAAACCAACTAATGATGCTTGAGACCTGTGAGCCGCTGCAAATGCATCATTGACAAAATAATCAATTAATGGAGATAAATTTCGTACAAGTAAAGTCTTTGATTGCTCTTCAGGAGTTCTTGAAAGAGTTTCCTCAGAAAAGAAACGTGCATTTTCAAGCAATAAAATTTCATGAGGTTTAAGAGCCTTAATAGCTTCTTTAGCAGCATTAGAAAATAATGCATCCACATATTTTACTCTTAAATTTAAGATATCTGATAGAGCATCAGCATGTTGAGATAAAGTTGTGAAATCTTTTTTTCCCGGACGGCTTTGATGTGCAAGCAACACTACTTTAGCTCCTTTATTAGACAACTCCTTGACAGTTTGTGCATGCAGTTTTAACCTTGTATCATCCAATATTATCCCGGAACTTGGATCTACTGGAGCATTAATATCAATTCTAACAAGCACTGTTTTATTTTCAATGTCAAAATCATCAATTGTGTTAAATTTGCCAGACATAATCTCACTTTGAACCTTTATAACTTACTTACCAAATCAAGTAAAGCATCTTTTGGACTTTCAGCTTTAATAATTCCAGATGCAAGCAATACTCCATCTGCGCCTAAATCCATAGCTGCCTTCATATCATCACCAGTTGTAATACCTGCCCCACATAAAACTTTAATGTCTTTATTAATGGCTTTGACCTCTTTTACAGTATCTTCAACCACTTCAGGTTGAGCTTGAGATACAGGAATTCCAGTACCAATCAATTCAGGAGGTTCGACAGCAACAGCATCGGGTGCTAAAGTGGCTACAGCTTTTGAAGTTTCAATATTATTGGTACATACACAGGATTCTATTTCATTAGCCCTGCACATTTTTACAACCTCATCAATGTCAGCCAGTTTCATTCTATTTTCAGAATGGTTAATTAAAGACCCACTAATTCCAGCATCAATCAATGTATTGATTAAATTGGAGCCTGTGTGACCTCCTGGAGAAATCGGATCGATGTGTTGGGCAAAAATTGGAAGAGATGTCTCTTCACGAATCATGTAAATATCAGCTGCTTGAGGTGCTGCAACCATAGTGATTCCAGATTCATTAGCAGCGCTTTCCAAGTCATGTGCTAGTTCCAAAGCCTTTATACCACTTGATTCCAAATAAGTTTTATAGTTTAATATCACAATTGGTGTGTCCATATAAATCCCACAAAAAACTTTTTTTATAATTAAATATTTGATTTACATTATTAATAAATTTATGATAATTTTTTATAACCCTCCAATATACAGATTAAAAAAAATGTATATACTAGCTCAGCTAAAAATAAAACTGATTTTATGTCATTTAATAAAAGCCAAATAGAAAAATTAGAAAAAAGCGGATATAGATTCTTAGGCAAACATGGTCATGCTGCTGTTAAAACCTGCCACTGGACACGTCAAAGTATTGTGGATAAGGGAGTTTGCTATAAAGAAAAATTCTACGGAATCCAATCCCATAGATGTTTGCAAATGTCTCCCGCAGTTCCCAATTGCCAGCAGGAATGTGAATTCTGTTGGAGAGATTTGACTTACACCCAAACCAATTGGGAAGATGAGGAGTATGATGACCCTAAAACCATAATCGATGATGCCATTAAAGCTCAAAATAATTTACTATGCGGATTTTATGGAAATGGCAAAGCAAACAAGAAAAAACTGGAAGAAATAAAAAATCCGACTAATGCCGCAATTTCTCTTGCAGGAGAACCAACTCTTTATCCGAAAATTGATGAGCTGATTGGAGAGTTTAACAGCCGCGGGTTTACGACATTCGTAGTGAGCAACGGCCAATGTGCTGACAGGTTAAGAAATCTGGAAAACGATCCCTACCAACTATACCTTTCCTTAGATGCACCTAACGAGAAAATATTTAATGAAGTATGCAGACCTCGAATTAACGATGCTTGGAGCAATTTAAACGAATCTCTTGAAACATTGTCCAGTTTTAATTCACGTACATGTATACGAAATACATGTGTTCGTGGAAGAAATATGGAAAACCCTGAAGAGTATGCAAAATTAATCCAAAAAGCAGACCCTGATTTTGTAGAAGTAAAAGCATACATGTGTGTCGGGTCATCACGTGAAAGGCTAACCCTTGATAATATGCCTTTATTCAATGAAGTTAAGGAATTTGCTCAAAAAATAGGTGATGAATGCGGTAAAGAAATAGTAAATGAATCTGAAATCAGCCGTGTTGTTTTGCTTGAATAGCTATTTTACGGCCAAGTTCAAATGCATTATCCAAATCTTTTGGAAAACGTGTTTTTCTGATATTTTTTCTTTCTTTTTCATCAAAAGCATCTGAAACATATTTCGAATAGTCCTTAAACTGATATGTTTCATATACATAGAGATTTTCTGGTTTGGTAAACACCATGCTCAATCCCATTTCAAAATGGTCATGAAGATTATGGTAGCCGATTTGGTGTGAAAGCTCTTCTGAAGCATTCATTGTGTAAATATAAGCTAAAGGCATTTTCTTGTGTTCTACACTTTCAGTTTTGCTATAGGCCACGAATGGAAACATGAACCTTTCTAAAAAGCACCTCATATTTCCACTAACATCACTAAAGTAGATAGGCGAACCCAAAATGATACCATCAGCTTCAACAATTTTTTCAAGAATAGGCTTCAAATCGTCTTTTTGAACGCATCTGCCATAATGTTTTCCATTTTTCCTTTTACATGCAAAGCAACTCCTGCATCCATGAAATGGAAAATCATATAAATCTATCCTCTCGGCTGAAGCATCCGGGAAAACAGACTTAATGCCTTCCAAAGATTTATCCAACAATTGAGCAGTGTTGCAATTCTTTCTTGGAGAACCATTAATGGCAAAAAATTCCATTTATTTACCTTCCGCCTTCAGTTCTTCACAAATTTCAACAGCTTTTTTAGCTGCCTTTTCCATTGAAGTTTCATATGGAATTCCAGCTTCCTCTAAAATCCTCTGACCTTCTTTTTCATTGGTACCTGTTAATCTGATTACAATGTGAACTTTACGGTCAGCTTGTTCTAAAGCTTTAATTACACCACGAGCAACATCATCCGCTTTAGTAATTCCACCTAAAACATTTAAAAATACAACTTTAACAGGATCATAGTTTAAAACAATGCTTAAAGCTTGATTAATAATCTGTTCTGAAGCTCCACCACCAATATCCAAGAATGTTGCCGGTTCTCCTCCATTGAGCTTAATCATGTCCATAGCAGTTAAAGTCAAACCTGCACCATTACCGATTACAGCAATATCTCCATCCAATTGGACAAAGTCAACAGCCTTTTTCTTATAGTTCATTCTTTCAACTAGATCTTCATGTCTGAACAATGAATCGTTTTCAACAACCAGTTTAGCGTCCGCAGCTATCAGGCCATTTGGTGTTAAAACCAACGGGTTTATCTCAGCGGTGTCTGCATCATATTTGGTAAATACATTGTACAATTTCCAGATTATATCTCCCATAGAAGAGATTAACTCGGATGGAACTCCCATTTTACGTGCAACTTCACGTGCTTCGTAGGGTAAAAATTCGAGCAAAGGATTTGGATAATATTTAATAATTTTTTCAGGGTTTGTTTTTGCTAAGTTTTCAATTTCAACCCCACCTTCCTTACTCGCTAAAATTACAGGCCTTCTTGCACCCCTATCAACTGAAACGGTTACAAAAAATTCATTTAGAATATCAGCTTTTTCTTCAATTAATAAGTGGTTTACCTTTTCTCCTTTAATTTCCATTCCCAAGATTTCATCCGCAACTTTTAAAGCTTCACCGGGATTGTTTGCAAATTTAACACCACCTGCTTTACCTCTACCACCTGTTAAAACCTGCGCTTTAACAACTACAGGCACGTTCATCTCTGAAGAAATGGCCATTGCCTCTTCAGGGTAATTTGCAACGTGACCTTCTAAAATTGGGATACCTTCCTTGTGAAAAATTTGTTTTGCTACACTTTCAAAAAATCTCATTATAACACCTATTCCGCTAAAGCATATCCTGCTTCAAAAGCCTTAATGTTTTTCTCTTCAGTTCCCTTAGGAACGCTTGCTTCAATAGCTTTGATAGCTGCTTCCTTAGATATGACTTTAGTAATTTTTGTAATAGCTCCGACCATAACAATATTGGCTACGATTTTTAAGCCTATTTCATCTGTAGCTGTTTTGGTTGCAGGAGCTTCATAAACTTTAATATTATGCTCATCTATAAATTCCCTAACATCTTCAACATCGGTTGTTCCAGGATCAACAATCAATATTCCCTCATCCTTTAAATCCACAATATATTTCATTAATGCTTCATTAGACATGGCTACTAAAATATCAGGACTTTGAACTTTTGGATAATCGACTTCAGTATCACTAATAACAACTTCACATTTAGAAGCTCCACCACGAGCTTCCGGACCGTAAGATTGGGTTTGAACAGCTTCTTTTCCGTCAAAAAGACTTGCAGATTTACCTAAAATGATACCTGCAAGAATAATTCCTTGACCTCCAAATCCACAAATTCTAATTTCAGTTCTCATTTTATCCACCTATAACTCCACTTCATATGCAGAATTTACAACAGTTTTGCTACCTGACTTTTCTACACTAATCTTGTCTATGTTTTGGGTAAATTCATCTCTTTGAGTATTTGCAAATTCACCAACGACAATTTTTCCTTCCAATTCTTTTGGCTTCATCCTATCTGCAGCAGATTTAAATACAGTATTGGCTTTCATTACTGCCGCCATTGCAGTAGGAGTTTTCAGTTTATTTTTACGGCCAAAGTAAGTTGGGCATTGAGTTGCAACTTCAATAAATGAAAATCCAGGATTTTTCAATCCATCTTTAATGGATAAAACAAGGTTTTCAATTTGAACAGTGGTCCATCTTGCAGAATAAGTTGCACCTGCCGCCGCGACAAGTTCAGCTAATTTAAATGGAGCATCTTGATTACCATATGGTGCAGTTGTTCCGAAACTACCTTTAGGAGATGTAGGGCTGATTTGACCCCCAGTCATTCCGTAAATATTATTATTGATACAGATTACTGTTAAATTAATGTTTCTTCTAGCCGCATGAATCAAATGATTACCACCAATGGATGCTGCATCACCATCACCAGTAAATACAACAACATCCAAATCTTTGTTAGCTGTTTTTAAACCTGTCGCAAAACTTAATGCTCTTCCATGAGTTGTGTGAAGAGAATCACACTTTAAATATCCTGGAATTCTTGAAGAACATCCAATTCCTGAAACCATTGCAATATTATCAAAATCCATTTCCGCTTTTTCCATTCCCGCTAAAAATGCGTTGATAATGGCACCGTTTCCACATCCTGGACAGAAAATGTGAGGCAATCTGTCTTCTCTTAAGTAAGGGAGAAATCTATTTTGTTTATTATCAGACATTTTAGTTTCCTCCTATTTCATCAATTTTATCCAATATTTCATCAGGGGTTGGCAACAAGCCGCCAATTACTCCCAACAAATGAACATTTTTATCTTTAATGACACGGTCAACTTCATAATACATTTGGCCCAAGTTCATTTCTACAACAAGCACATCCTTTGCATTTGCTGTTAATTCCTGTATCTGTTCAACAGGGAAAGGCCATGGAGTATCGATTTTTATATAACCCACTTTTTTATCAGTCCTGTTTACAGCTTCAACAACGGACCTGACAGGAGCCCCATAAGAAACAATGACAATATCTGCATTATCACAGTTTTCGCTTCTTACAGAACAGATTTTATCCCTATTGTTTAAAACCTTATCACATATTCTCTGAATGAGCTTATCGTGGGTTTCAGGATTATTTGTGTCCGGATAACCTCTTTCATCATGAGTAAGTCCAGTCACATGTATATTGAATCCATCTCCGAAAGCAGGCATTGGAGTTGTTCCATTTTCAATATTTTCAAATGGCAAGTAATCATCTGTTTTTTCAGGCCTTTTTCTTGCAACAATTTCAATATCATCTTCCACAACAATCTTTTCTCTCATATGCCCAATTACTTCATCAGCCATTACAAATACAGGGACCCTATATTCTTCGGCTAGATTAAATGCTTTAATTGTAAAATCAAAGAATTCCTGAACGCTTGATGGAGATAATGCAATTGGTTCATAATCCCCATGAGAACCCCAACGTGCTTGCATCATGTCCCCTTGTGCAGCCATAGTCGGCTGAGCGGTTGAAGGAGAACCTCTCTGAACATCCACAATGACAATTGGAGTTTCACTCATGAATGCATATCCAATATTTTCCTGCATTAAGGATATGCCCGGTCCGGAGGTTGCAGTCATTGATTTGGCTCCTCCCCAAGAACCACCAATAATAGCTCCCGCTGATGCGATTTCATCTTCCATCTGGACAAATGAACCTCCAACTTTTGGCAATTCACGAGCTAATGTTTCTGCAACTTCAGTGGACGGAGTAATCGGATAACCTGCAAAAAATCTGCATCCAGCAGCTATTGCACCTTTAGCACATGCCTCATTTCCTTGAATAAAAAATTCTTCAGCCATTTTTATTTCTCCTTTGTAAAGTTAGGATTGAAGTTAATATCATTGCCTTCTTTCATCCACCAATTCTCAATCAAATCAACTGTAATAGCTTGATCAGGACATGCAACTTCACATGTGCCACATTTAGTACACCTCTCTTCAAACTTAACAAAAGGCAATTGAACACCTTTCTTATTAGTTTCCGGAGATATTGCGTATACATTTTGATAGCACATGAATAAGCAAAGATGACATCCTTTACACAAATTCTCATCAATAATAATCAATTTTAAATCTCCTAATATATTTATCATAAATAAATATAGAATATGTATATATCTGTTATTAAACATTTAAATATCTTTAACTTTTTGTCAATACACTGCTTTCAAGATATTTTTTTGGTTGAATGGAAATTTGCCAGACACCATTAATAGAAAAAAAAATTAATTTTTTAATAGGATATATTCTTTATTAAACCCTAATATTACTTCATAATTAAATTCATATCCTAATTTAGATAAATTTACAATATTATCTGTTTTCATTAGAGTTTCATTTGAAAATGGATTATATGTTTTTCCATCATCAGTAAATGTGATATAAATTTCATCATCAATTGCTCTTATTGTAATGTCTATGCTTTGGAGATTTTCATTATTCCTAAAGATATCCTCACATACATCATTTATCGAATTTGAAAGAATGGCCGCACTATCTTTGTGAACGTTTTCAATGTGAAGCAACACTTCCTTAGATTGACCATCCAAATATTTATCAACTTTTCCGATATCCTTTCTGTGATATGTCCAAGTAACTAATTTTGAATTTTGAAGCATTAACACTTTATTTATATAACTTTTATGAGTTTTTTGAAGTTTTGCTGTGTAAAGGATATAAATCAGTACTGGAATACATTCAGCCACTATTATTGAAACCCAGATGCCCACTCCACCTATTACATTTGTTAATATCAATGCACCCACAACAGCAAACAAAAATTCCTCTAAAAATGAAATAATAGAAGCAATTCTATTTTGTTCAATAGCCTGTGCATAATTTGTTAATAGATAAGATAAGCAACGGCCCACCAATGAAAAAGAAGTGATGCGAATAGCCACAGTAACTACTTCGGCATGATGAGGATTGACAACATTGAATATGGATAACAATATTTGAGGATAAACAAAAAACAGCACACTTATCGGGAATGAAATCAGAAGCAGTTGTTTAAGTGAACGTACAATTATATAATGTACCGCTTCAAAATCCATCTCTTTATATAGCACTGTTACAATTGGAGACATTGTTTTCATAATCCCTGATAAAAATATGTAAACAAAAGATTCACTGTTATCATATACTAAAAACGCCAAAAGTCCTGCCACACCATAATGACTTGAACATAAATAGGTTAAAACAGTAATTTTTAAGGAAAAAAATATTTTTCCAATTACTTCCGGAGTATTAAGTACAAATTCCTTTAAAGAGAGAATAATCTCTTTAATCTTAAATTTCGCTAATGAAATTAAGTTATAAGAACTGTTTTTATCAAATAAATAAGTGGAAATATATATTGCTCCTACAAGATATCCTAAAACAGACGCTAAAGCAGTGGAAGTAATTCCCATATTAAATACTTTTAAAAATAGGATGTCAAAGATTATATTTAAAATATTGGCCATAAGAACTGCATAAAAAGGCATTTTTGGTCGTCCATCAGAACGAACAAAAAATGAAACAACCAACAGATAACAATTTAATGGATAATAAAACATGAATATAAAGAGATATTCCTTACTGACATTAAAAATCTCTGCTGGGGCTTTGAAAAACATCAGTATATTATCAGTGAAAAAGAATATAAACAAAAGAAATAGTATGGACAATACACATATTCCCAAAATTGAAATCGTAAAATAATAATTCTTTTTTTCATGATTTAACTGTGATTGAGCTCTTAATGCTAATAAATTACCTCCCTGGCCAAATAAAATATAAAATATGCCAGTAAAGTAAGTTAAAGGAGATGCTAAATTAAGTACGGCCAATTGTGAAGAGCCTAAAAAAAAGCCTATAATGATTACATCAACTACAGCGCACATCTTTTCAGACATTACCATGAAAAATGTCGGCAATAGCAATTCATTATATTTTTTTCTTAAAAAGGAATATTCTCTTTCTAATTTAACATCCATATACTCCACCATATCTAATTTCAAAATTCTTCATCATAAAACATTATTATTTGTATTGAGTTCCTCACATTCTAAAATATAATAATACAATGATTATTTATTTAACTTTAAATATTAAAAATATTTGTTATAATAATCACCATACCGACAAAATTTATTAAAAAAATAAAATAAAATTAATATTATGAAACACTTAACAACCCCAATCACCAATGAAGATTTGAATAATCTCAATGTTGGAGACAAGATTGTCATTTCCGGGACAATTTATACCGGCCGTGATGCAGCGCTTCCTCAACTTGTCGAGTTAATTAAAGAAGATAAAGTTCCTTTTGATTTGAACGGAAGCGTCATTATGCATACTGCCTTTAGCGAAGCAGGGATCGCTCCAACAACAAGCAATAAAGAAGAGATCGAATCAACAATACCAATTTTAAGTGAAAATGGTGTGAAAATCCATATTGGAAAGGGAATGTTAAGCGATGAAACAGCAACATCATTAAAAGAAAACAATTCACTTTTTGTAATAACACCACCAGTTGCAGCACTTCTTACAAGTAAAGTATTGGAAAAGAAATGCGTTTTATTTGAATGGGAAGGTATGGAAGCCATGTTCGAGTTAAAAGTAGACAGTATCCCTGGAATAGTGGCCATCCACAAGGGTGAAAAAATATAATTAAAATTTATAAAAAAAATAGAAAAGAGTTATTGGAAATAACTCATAAATGATGAAAACTATTCTTCATCTTCTTCTTCGCTGGATTCTTCTCTTTTTTCAAATTCATCTACAAAGTTAACTTTGGTGATTTCTTCAATGTTGTCCCAAATATCTTTTGCAATTCTGAATCTAGCAAAGGTAATGTCCATGTAGGATTGTTGGTCGAATTTGGCCATTTCATCTAATTTGATGTTTGCAACACCATCAACGATGTCGATTTCGGTTTTCTCAATATCCACATTAGGGTTGGAGTAATGTAACTCAATCATACTTTTGATTTTTTCTGCTTCATCTTCGATGATTTCAGTTACTTCAACATCATAAATTAAATCTTTACCTGCTAATTCATGGTTGAAATCAACTTTTACTCTTCCACCGTTTACGGTTAAGATTTTACCTGTGGTTCCTTCGGATGTGATTCTCATACCTGGAACAGGGGTCATGCCTTGTTTTCTGAACTCTTTCATTGGTACTAATTGGATTAATTTAGGGTTACGAGGACCGAAAGCATCATCAGAATCGACTTCAATGTGTTTAGTTTCACCTGCTTCTAATCCTTTAATAGCTTCTTCAATAGCAGGCAATAAATGATTTCCACCTACAACAATAGGGATTGGTTTATAAGTTTTGTTTTCTTCGAAAATACCTGCTTCTTGTGCAATTTCATCATAAGTAGTATCAAATACTTCATCATTTTCTTTAACTTTACCAGTAAAATTTACTCTAACAAAATCTCCGTTATCTATAGCCATAAAAATTACGCTCCTTAATAATTTTGATTAAATAATTTGTTAATGAATATAACATTTTATAGTTTTAGTAACCATCACTTATTAAAGTTTTGCCAAATATACTTTTCAAATGCTCTTTCTAAAATATTAATATTAAATAAAAATAAATTTATATTCCATGCAAAGACGAGGGGCAGTAAATTTACCACTTCACGGAGGTCATCCTCCAAAATGGTTATTTCAAAGGATGGTTGACCTATCCGGTGCATTGGCTTCAGTCATCATTGAAGAGTATAGCTTAAACGAATTTTTAAACAGGATATCAAATCCCTATTGGTTTCAAGCATTCTCATGCGTTTTAGGTTTTGATTGGCACTCATCAGGTACAACCACCACAACATTAGGTGCCCTAAAAGCATCATTAAGTCCAGAAGAACACGGAATTTATTTGACTGGAGGTAAAGGTGCAAAATCCAGAAGAACCCCTCAAGGAATCGAACATGCTGGAGAGGTATTCAACCTGAAAACAAAAACTACCGAAAAATTAATCGAAACAAGTAAATTATCTGCTAAAATCGATAACTCATGTATCCAGGACGGATACACACTATATCAACATAATTTCTTCATTACAGAAAGAGGAAATTGGGCTGTTGTCCAACAGGGCCTTAACACGGAAAATAAATATGCCAGAAGATACCATTGGTTAGGTGAAGAGGTGGATAAACTCCTGAATGATCCCCATAGCGGAATTTCATGTGATAAAATAACTCCAGATACATTGAATATGTCTTCAAAGGATAGTGAGGAAGCACAAAAAATAAGCGTTGATTTGATTAACGATAATCCCAATCATTTAAGACAGTACTTCAAAAGAAAAGACAATCAAATGCTTTTGGAGGATTTCACAATGCCAGAACACCACCCTGTTTTGGATATGGATATTTCCGATAAGGAATTTGAAGTGCTCACAAGAGCTTGGGAAATACAGCCTGAAAACTATGAAGAACTAATTTTGCTTCAGGGAATCGGACCTAAAAAAATAAGGGCCCTTGCACTAATCTCCGATTTGGTTTATGGCGAGCCTGCAAGCTGGAAAGATCCCGTAAAATATAGTTTTACCCATGGAGGAAAAGACGGTTTTCCATATCCCGTTGACAGAGAAGTCTATGACAACTCCATAGAAACAATACGGGATGCCCTTGACCAAGCCAGAATTAAAAAAGATGAAAAATTAAAAGCCATCAAGCGATTGGACGATTTCATATCCTAACGGTTTTCATTGTGAATATTGACATTTTTTCCGTGTGCAGTTGGAATGACCTCAAGTACAGGATTTTCAAACTCCAATTCGAACTCCTTGCCATCCATCAACAAGTGTTGGAATACTGCAAGAGAGGATACTTCAGAATGAGGTTGAGTTGTTACTGAAACATTCCAATCAGCAGCCTTATAAACTTTTCCTGGAACTTTAGAGCCTCCAACAACAATTAGAATATCTGCTCCAGACTCTCGAACTTCAGGAGCTGTTTCATGAGCTTGAGAACCATACATTGTTAAATGAACCACTTTTCCACCGTCAGCTTTCCATTTATTGATAACGCCCATGTAACTTTCAGTGTATTCTATTTCAAAAGAACCTCCAAACCTTGAAGAGGTATCTCTTACATTTTCCATGAGCTTATTGTCCCTCTCACCCGCAAGATAGATTTTGCTAGCTCCAAAAGCACGGGCGGTTAAACATACATGAGTTGTAATACGAGTATCTCTTTTTAGTCTATGGTCCAATCTTAAAACATTAACATTCATAATATCCTTAGAAAATAATCAATTGATAAAAATAATTAATCTAATATTTTGAATTTGGAATATATAATGATTTGCTTGATTAAAAGATGGGTTCCACTCACTGCACTATGGAGAGGGTGAATTTTGAAAAGAATCTGATGGAGTAATTATTTAGTGAGTGGTTAACCACATCAAAACTAGCTATACATTACCCGATTAATAAATGAATGCTTTTTTTCGAATCAATAGTGATTCAAATACATTAAATTTATTTAAAATGAAAAATCAGAAGAAAAATAAAGCTGATGCCATGAACAACAATGCCATTAAACGACCTACTTCATTACTCATTCCCAAAACATCCCCATTTGCAATTCCAAAATTGCGCCTTGCAATAATTGAGATGATTATTCCCGAAAACATCGCCCCTAAAACGCCGCAAACACCAACGACTTCACCTAATAAAAATGCTATGATGCAAACGAGGACTGTGGAAATCAGATATTTGGAAGGAGTGGTCTCAAAAATGAAATGACAACCTATTCCGGGAGTTAAAGGTATTGATAACAATGCAGTTGTCAAAAGAGATGTCTTTGCAGCCATTTCGCATATAATTATCCCAATTATAAAATTATAATCCAAAATGTTGTAAATGCCCGCAACGGTCAAACTGGCCACTAAAAACAAAGTTGCAACTCCCCCTGCACCTACAGAAGAATCTTTCATCACTTTAATTTTACGTTCAGGTTCTCCATGAACCATAACCCCATCAGCCATGTCCATAACACCATCCAAATGATTGTAGCCTGTGATAATCATTAAGAATGCATAAACTATAGCTGCTGTGAAAAATGAATTTAAATGAAGGAAATTCAAAGAAACATAACCGCAAATTGCTGCCAAAATACCTATAAATACATGTAACAAAGGCCAGCACCAAGTTAACTTGGTCATGTATTCAAGAGATGTGTAAACACGAAGCGGCAATATTGTTGAAAATGTTAAAAGCCCTAAAAGTGATTTAATAGGTGAAAATTCTTCATCTTCAAAGTAGTTATCATCTTCCATAAGCATTCCCCAACGATTTTATATATCCATCCGAAAGTTAATTCTATTTCTTAGTTATAGTATATTCTCCATAATATATTATTCTTATCAATCAGAAGCTAATCAGTCTAAACCCAATATGATACAAACAATGTAATTTTTTGAAACTAATGAAGATGTTCAAATGAGCATCAATCTTCAATTTCCTTCTTAATAATAAATTATAATTAACAAATAAGTGGATAATTTTCATTTAATCAAAAAATGATTGCATATATAGACCTTAATTTAGAAAAAATTTTATACATAAAAAATAGATATTTTAAATTATGTTTACATTTACACGTAAAGAAATACTAAATTTAATCATTGCATTTATCGTGCTTGCAGTTGCTTTTGCAATATCCACTGTCAAACTTGATGTTCACAGATTCATTTCAGTTTTACCTATCGTTATGGTTGGTGTGGCTATAGGATCCTTATCACATGAGCTCGGACATAAATACGTGGCAATGAAATATGGTTACCAAGCCGAATTTAAAGCCTGGCCCATAGGATTATTAATTGCACTCGCTTCATCATTCATTGGTATCGTATTTGCATTTCCCGGTGAAATTCGCACTAATGCAGACAATATAACTGATGAAATGAATGGTAAAATTTCAATTGCCGGACCAATGGCCAACATGGTACTTGCATTAATATTTATTGCAATTGCAATACTGGCATATCCTTTAATGTCCTATTCATTAATCTTTACATTAATATATTTAATCGGTACTGTAGGTTTCTCCGTTAATGCCTTTTTAGCTACATTTAACCTATTTCCAATTTATAGCTTAGATGGGACTAAAGTCTTAAAGTGGAACATTGTATATTGGATTATTGCTTTTGCCATCGCCGGAAGTATGCTCTTAATATCCATTGGAATAGGTGCTGAAAATATGGTTAAATTAATCATTGAGATGTAAATGGCATAATATTAAGCTGAAGATGTGATGTAGACAACTAATTATCAAATCTGGATGCAATGAATATTTTTTCTAAAAATTAATGGGCAAGTTATAGGGATTATTGACAACCCCCACATCTTTTTTTCTCCCACACTCACTTTTTTAAAGCATCATATAATATACTGCTGCTATACTTGGCAATGCAAGGATAATTGTGTTTCTAATCATCTTATAACGACGGATTTTCCATTCTTTTGGTGTCAATTCCCTCACTTTTGGGATTTTCAAAACACTTAAAATAATGCTCGCTGACAGGAAAATGAAATATGCATTGAGGATAAACAGATATCCTGCACCAAGGAGCATGTCCCACCTGCCGTTTGCAATAGAATATCCGCAGGTACATAGCGGAGGCATCAGAGCAGTTGCAATTGCAACACCCGGAATAACAGTATTTGTCTTGTCTATTCTGGTTTGCCCAATGATTCCTGCAAGCCCACCAAAGAACGCTATAAGCACATCAAAAAAAGTCGGAGATGTTCTTGCAAGCAACTCTACTGTTGGTTCTTTAACTGGGGAGAAGAGAAAATAAAGCATTGCTGCAGTAACACTGATTACAATCTGAACTCCAAACCCAAGGGATTGCTTGCGAAGCAAAGAATAATCTGCAGACACACTTGCATATGCTGAAGCAAGGATACTTCCCATTATCGGTGAAATCAACATTGCACCAATAATCACTGCTGTTGAACTCATATTGAGACCGACAGAAGCAATTACCATCGCACATACCATCACACACATATTAGTTCCAGTGACTTTTCCCCCATCAAGGAGACGTGACCTAATCTCATCATTTGATGCGGAATCTTCTGATAATGAAAACATTCTTTTTATTTTTTCTTTTATTGTTTCTTCTTGATTACTCTCTCCACTCATATTGCCATTTCCTTTATCCTTTATGATACGTCAAAAGACGGCTAACTTTGAAAATATTCAGTAAAATAATTTCAATTATTATTCCCTATTAAATAATTGATGTTAATATTAATTAAATTGATTGTTATCTCATTGTTTTAATTCTGTTAGGAATATCGCAACTATTCCTCAAATATCTTTGAAACGCATCCGGCAATCAAACCTGCAAAAATATCATCCAACATAGGAGGTAACCCATAAATAATTCCAGGTTTTGCTTCATCATACCTTTTAAAATTAAACGCAGCTTTTGTTCCTGCAATCTGATTTGAAATAGCCAAACCTAAAACATCCCCAGTATACAAATAAGCCGGATCACCAATTGCATCAAATTCACGTATGCGATTTCCGGTTAAATCCTGTTCTGTTCTCATTGCCGCAACAAGAAGAGTTGCAACATTAATATCCGCCAAAGACTTGAGAATTTGTGATTTCATTTTTTCTTTAAGCTCATCAGTTACCTCAATGCCTGAAACAAGCTCCATTCCAGCATCGACCAAGTCTCCAATTTGAATTCCTTCAGCAACAAGGTAATCTAAAATACCGAATGATAACTCAAGTTGTTTGAATGCATCTTCAATGCTTATTTCAACGGCATCATCGATTCGAATTTTCAATTCATCAAAATCAACTTCATCATATTCCGCATTATTAATGTCTAAATCATTTCCATCAGTTTCGGGAATATTTGAAAGCACTGCAAGAAAATCATTGATGTTTAGGATATTCTGAATATGCAAAGGCAAAGACATATTGGCAAGTACCTTAGCCTTAATATTTGTTACAATCTTAAAGACTTTTAACAAATCTTTTGGAGCCAAAACCCTGTTAATGTATAGAATATGGCTTAAATTGATTCTCGCATCGCTAAATCCTTTAGGAGAGTTAGCAACCTGAAGATGTTGTGTAAAATCCTGAAGTACAACATCATTCGCCATGAATGTAAAAAGAGTCAAATCATCATAAGTGTTTTTAAAATATTGCAGGGATTCTGTGGCTTGTGCAATATATGAACCATGAAAATGGTTGAAAACTTCTGCTTTTTTAGCGGTAGCTTCAAAATCATCCTTAGCCTTGACAACATTGACATTTTCCACAATGTCAATTCCGTCACCAACAGTGAAATCGCTGAATGCCAAAAAAATGATTTGGATTGTTAATGCAAATCCCATAATCCTTTTCAATGATATTAATTTTCATGATATGCCCCAACAAATATGTATATTAATTATTTAATTTAAATTTTATATTATCAACTGAAAGGACATTATATTATGACAATCATTATTGACCCTCAATCTAGCGGAATAGCTGGAAATATGATTATTGGAGCACTTGTCGATTTGGGTGCGAATAAGGATGAATTAAAGGAAATTATGGAAAAATCAGCTGAACCGTTTGGTAAAATTGAAGTGAGCTTCGATAAAGTTACAAAACATGGAATTGCATCTACATATTGCCATGTGGAAATGCTTGAATGCGAAAATTCCATTAATTATACTGATTTTATTGAAAAAATCAAAAGATTAAACCTGGAAGAAAATGTTAAAAAAACTTCTATAAAAGTATTTGAAAGAATAGCTAAAGCCGAAAGTGAAGTTCATGGAAAAAGTCTGGAAGAAATCCATTTTCATGAAGTCGGATTGAGTGATGCGGTGGCAGATGTGATTGGGTCAATTTATGCTTATTATTCACTTAATTTTAATGAACAAAAGGTCATTGGCCTTCCTATAGCAGTTGGCGGAGGAAGAATAGAAACTTCACACGGCATACTGCCCGTTCCGGCCCCTGCAGTTGTGGAGATACTGAAAGATACGAAAATTGTTGGAGGCCCTGTGGAAAGTGAACTTGCAACACCGACCGGAAGTGCAATTTATGCAGAAATCTGTGATGAAACAAAAGAATTCATACCGCCTCTTAAACCTAAAAAGACAGGATATGGTGCAGGAAAAAAAGATTTTGACCATCCAAATGTTTTAAGAATTATTGAAACCGCAGACATTCAGGAAAGTGATGAAATCGATGTTATTGAAACAAACCTCGACCATTTAACAGGAGAAGAGATTGGATACTTATTTGATAAACTTCAAGATGCTGGAGCTAGCGATGTCTCCATCACCCCAATTATAATGAAGAAAAACCGTCAAGGAAGTCTTTTAAAGGTAATTTCACCAAGAAACAATAGGGAAAAATTAGTAGACACCATATTTGCTGAAACTGGAAGCTTGGGAATTAGGATCGCTCCAAACTTACATAGAGGAATCGCTGAAAGAAAATTCATTAAAAAAGAGTTTGAAATTAAAGGCGAAAAATTTGAAGTAACCTTTAAAATAGGATATGTAAATGGAGAAATTATATCTTCAAGACCAGAATACGAAGATTTAAAGCAGATTGCTGAAAAGACTGGCCTTCCATTGATAAAAGTTAAGGAGATTGTAAAATGAAAAAAGCCATTTCAGTATTATCTGGAGGCCTTGACTGTACTGTTGCAACAAGCGTTTATGCAAAGGAATATGACATTCATGCAATAACATTTAATTACGGGCAGAAGAGTTTTGAAAGGGAATTGGAAGCCTCAAAAAAAATCTGCGAGAAGATGGGATTTAAACATAGCATAATTGACCTTCCGTGGCTGGCCCAAATTAGTGGTTCAACCTTAAATACTGATAAGGATATTCCTGAAGTAAGCGAAGAAGACCTGGATGACATGAAAAAAAGTAGTGAAACCGCAAGCAGCGTTTGGGTTCCCGCAAGAAATATGGTATTTACTTCAATTGCAACATCATTTGCCGAAAGTGTTGGAGCTGAAATAATAATAGTTGGATGGGATGCTGAAGAAGCCGCAACATTTCCAGACAACTCAAAAGAATTTTTAAATGCATTTAATGATTTGATAGAAATTGGTTCACCTGAAAATATTAAAATTGAAGCACCAGCCATTGATTTAAATAAAGAAGAAATTGCTAAGTTAGGTCTTGAAGTTGGTGCTCCAATGGAAATAAGTTATTCATGTTATGTTGGCAGAGAAAAACACTGCGGCGTTTGTGAAAGTTGCATGAGACGCAAACGTGCATTTAAAAAATTAAAGATAAAAGACTTAACCGAATATGAAAGGTAACTAGTCATATTTCTCCAAATCTTTTTTCCAGTTTGCATCATCAAGAGAAACATCATTTCTCAAACAGTATGATGCATTTTCAACAGAAGTGTATAAATCTTCTATACCTTGTTTTGATTTTTCATAATATGCAGTCCTTGATTTTCTAATGCCTAAAGCGCCTGCCTCAGAGTATGAATCAATATCCGCACCAATGAAAATAAATTCCCAACTGTGATTGGAAATCATATTTTTGATTTGTGATTTTGAATATTCAACAGAAGAATTTTCCATCCCATCAGTCATGATGACAAACAAGACTTTATTGTCGATTTTATGGTTAAGGGTAGTGATTGTCTTTCCAATCGCATCCAAAAGGGCAGTACAACCTCTTACATAATACTCTTTTTCAGTTAATTCACACACATCATTAATTAATCTTCTTTCATAAAGCACTTCATATTCATCATCAAAGAGAATTGTTGTTACATTTGTATTTAATTCCTTTTTCCTTTCCCGTTCAATGAATGAATTGAATCCACCGATTGTATCCTTTTCAGACCCATGCATTGATCCGCTTCTATCAATTAAAAATATCAAATCCAAGTCTTGCTTTTGAGGTACTTTTTCCATAATTTCACTTCCTTGAAATTTTTTGGTGTTTAATGAAACCTTGTTAATAAGTTGTTAATAACTTACACACAATATATTAACAAAAACTAGTATATAAACATTTCGCTAAAATATGAAAAAAAATAAAAAACAGTGGTTAGTCTAATTCATTTAAGACTTTTAAGCCAGTCTCAGATAATCTATAAAGACGACCTTTTCTGACTTCAGGATTTAAACATTCGACAATGTCTTTTTCTTTTAATTGCCTCAATACATTAGAAATATGGTTTGGCAATATGCCACTATCCTCTGCAATCTCTTTTGGCATCTTAACATCATCATTAATGGACTTTAAAACTTTGATCCTATAAGATGATTTATTCACAAATCTCACTTTATCTTCCATATTACATCCTCCTTAGTTAATTTTATTTCCACAGTTCATGCAAAAAGAATCATCGGCACTGATTGGAGCACCACAGTTACTGCATTTTAATTCGACTTCAAAATGAGCTCCGCAATTTGTGCAGAACTTATCGTTAACATCTGCAACAGCACCGCAATTTTGACAATATTTCTTATCATCACTGACCAAATGAGAAGATTTAAATTCCTCTTTTGGAGTTGGAACATCACTTAAAACAGGTGCAGAGTAAAAATCTTTTTGATTTTCAATTTCAACAATCAATTCGTTCATTACAGCTATCCTTTTACTGTCTGATGGGTGTGTTGAGAAAAAATCATGACTATTAGGATTTCCTCCAGCCATACTCTGCCAAAACTGAGGAATTCCTGAAATGTCATAACCTGCCCAATGAATTATCATCATACCTAACTTATCGGCTTCCAGTTCCTGGTCCCTTCCCCATGGATTTATTAGGAAAAATTGAGAACCAACACTTGCAACATTTGTAGCAGCTCTTGTGAGACTTCCAATCTCGCCCAAACCAATCAAATCAAGTGCAAAGCTACCAACCCAAGCTGCAGAAGTAATGGCATTTTGGGCATTTTGAGCACTGGCACGAGTTCTTGAATGATCCAGAAGAGCATGCGCCATTTCATGACCCAAAATAAAAGCTACCTTTTCTTCAGTGTTTGCAACTGAAAGAATACCTGAAAACATTACAATCTTGCCCCCAGGCATGCAATATGCATTTACAGTATCATCAGCCACCAAATGGAAATCCCAATCATAATAATCTTGGGTATAATCGCTTCTTCCAATTTGAGCAAGGTAATTTTCAACTGCCTGAATCAATCTAATAGCAACATTTCTAACTAACTGACCTTGAGGAGTGTTATCCAGAAGCTGAGCACGGTTAATCACAGAATAGTATTCATTATAAGATTCCTGCAAAAACTTATCATCATTTACAATATCAAAATGTGATTTCCCAGTAAATGGATTAATTTTACTACGATCATCTTTTGCCATAATTCATCACATCTACATAATTATATTATTAATTTGTGTATAAAAAGTTTTTTGATAAACTAATCAAGAGTCTATTTTAAATAATTTGTTTATAAGATCCATCATTTACAAAATATCAAATAATAAATATTGATGAACATTGGGCATATTCTTTAGTAAATCTCCAATTAAAGATGACAAGATTGTTGCAATTCATGATATCCATTCCACTCTTTACTATTTTATTTTATACCTATTTACCCAATTCATGTTAGAAAACCTCTTAAAACTTCAAAATCATCTATTCAAAAGTCTTATGAATGAAATTTACCAATTAAAATAATGCAAATTATTTATAGTATTTCCAATATATACCTTATCATGGATTTTTTGAGTATTGTTGTCCGTGTTTTAATGATGAAGAGTCAGTTTTTGGATTTTTTTTAAAGAAAATGAAAAATCATTGGCTGACTATGACCATGGAATCATATACCTTAATGATGGATTCAATGATAATACTCTAAAAAATATTAAAGAAATAGCCAATGAAAATTCAAATGTTAAAGGTTTTGCTACAATGATGTGTGCCATTTTACTTTTAGGAGGCATACAATTACTATCAATTGGAATTTTGGGTAAATATTTGGAAAAAACATGCATTGAAACTATAGACCAATTTTCATTGTCAAAGAATCAAATATTGACGATTTATAATTATGTGATTTAAATGAGATTAGATAGGGAACTGATTTTATATGTTTTTTTCGGGACTTTGACATTTTTTGTTAATGTTATTGTTTATTTCCTTTTTGAAAACATATTTGGTGTCAATTATATCATTTCAAATATTATAGCATGGTTTTTTTCAGTCCTGTTTGCATATATCACCAATAGAATTTGGGTATTCGAAAGTAAAAGCTCCAACATTATAAAAGAAATGTCCCTATTCTTTGGAGGGAGAATATTTTCAGGCGTAGTGGATACTGGGTTGATGTACCTTTTTATTGATATTTTAACAATAGGAGATTTAATCTCAAAAATTGTTGTTCAAGTCATTGTAGTGATTTTGAATTATGTCTTTTCAAAATTGATTGTTTTTAAATGAAAAAATAGAATGATTAGAGAAATAATCTCTAAATTAAATTTATATATTGTTTGAATGAAAACTTCTTAATACTTGAAACAAGTACTTTTCTTTTTACTGTAGCAGTTATTGCAACTTTGACAAATTGCAACGCCTTCACCGTCACGTTTCCAATCGGCTAGGAAATCAGCTTGAGCAACAAACGGTTTGGACATTGAAACAAATTCCACTTTTGAATTATTTAATACATCGTTGATTTTAGCCATTTCCCTTAAAGATCCACCTAAAATAACTGGAATGTCAACTGCATCTATCAAATCATCAACATAAACCAAGAACGGATGTTTTTCACCCTTATCATAAATCTGTGAAATGGTACGTGCGGTCAGCTGAATGCTGTCTGTACCTGCCTTTTCAAGCTCACGTGCAATAGCAATGCTTTCATCAGCAGTGATTCCTCCTTTTCTAACATCCCATGGATTAATTCGGCAACTTACATGTATATCCATTGTCTTTTTAATGACTTTTATGATTTCAGAGGAAATTCTAACACGATTTTCAGTGTTTCCACCATATTGGTCTTCTCTCTGATTGAAATAAGGATTCATGAACCTTGCCAAATAAAAATTATTACCCATATTGATTTGAATACCATCAAATCCTGCAAATGAAAATTTTTTAGCAGCCATTATGACTTCTGCCTGTAACTTTCTTATGCCCTCCGGAGTAATATCATTGGCTTCAACTTTTTGATTCTCGCCATCATCATAATAGAAAAATGCCAATTGCCCCAAAATAGGAACATCGAATTCATGAGCAATATCTGTAACCATTTTATATTCTTTAATAAAACCAGGATAGTTTAAACTAGTGGAATAAGGGAAAAATCTGTCTTTATAATCAAGCGCAAATATTTCAGAAACGATAGCTCCAACACCACTAGATGCAATTTTTTCATATCTATCATAAACAGCAGGTGTTAAAAAGCCCCCTTCTTCAGTTTCGGTTTCCCATGTGCCTGTTCTGACAATCCTGCTTTTAAGCTTTAAATCACCTAAACTACATTCATCAAAAATATCCTTCATAAAAACCACTCCCAAAAAATAAAAATAAAATTATAAAAAAAGTAAAAAAAAGGTAATCTATTTGATTACCATTAAAGTGTCACCAGCGCTTACTGCATCACCAGGTTCTACAAAGATTTCCTCTACAACACCATCCACTTCAGATTGAATGTCGTTTTCCATCTTCATAGCTTCAATAACACAGATTGTTGAGCCGGCAGTAACTTTGTCTCCAACATTGACATTGAGTTTGATTACCATACCCTGCATGGAAGAAGTGACTCCTCCTTCAACCGGTTTGAAAGTTCCATTTGCAGTTTCCTCGATTTCCATAAATCCGGTAGGCATGATTTTAACTTCAAATACGTCTCCATCAACTTCGACATTGTATTGAGTTGGAATTCCAATACCCTCATCCTCACCAAATGCACGGGCCGGTTTAAGCTCTTCTTCTTCAGCTTCACCTTTGAGGAATTTTGGTGCTATAGGAGGGTACATTGCGTAAGTCAAAGCATCTTCATCGGATTTTACAAATCCTTTTTCTTCGCCTTCAGCTTTGAATTTATCAAATTCAGGTTCTAATAAATCTGCAGGCCTGCAGGTAATGACTTCTTCATCACCTATGATTTTACCTGCAATTTTTTCATCTACAGGCGCTGGAGGTTTACCGTACATTCCTTTCATGTATTCTTTTACTTCGTTGGAAACAGTTTTGTATCTTTCCCCACCTAAAACATTCATTACAGATTGAATACCTACAATTTGACTGGTTGGAGTTACAAGAGGTGGGTAACCCATATCTTTTCTAACACGAGGCATTTCATCAAGCACATCATTGTATCTGTCTAGTGCATTTTGTTCTTTGAGTTGAGAAATTAAGTTTGAAAGCATACCACCAGGAATTTGGTATAATAAAACATCAGCATCAATACTTTCAGAAATTGGGTCTAAAATTCCAGAATATTTCTCCTTAATATCTTCAAAGTACTTTTTAATATGAGCCAATAACTTCAAGTCAAGGCCAGTGTCGAATTCAGTGCCCTGCAATGCTGCAACCATACTTTCTGTTGGTGGCTGGGAAGTTCCCCAAGCAAGTGGTGAAATTGCAGTATCCAAAATATCCACACCTGCCTGACATGCAGCATAATAACTAATAGGAGTCATACCGCTAGTACAATGACAATGTAAATCCACAAGCAAGTCAGTTTCTTCTTTTAATGCAGAAACCAAGTCATAAGCAGCAGTAGGAGTAATTAAACCCGCCATATCCTTAATAGCTACTGAATCACAATCAAGAGCTTCCAAATTCTTTGCCAAATCTACGAAATCTTCTAATGTGTGAACAGGACTAATGGTGTAACTTATAGTTCCCTGAACATGGGCTCCTTGATCTTTAGCAACCTTAATTGCTTTTTCCATGTTCCTAATATCATTCAATGCATCGAAAACTCTAAAAATGTCCACACCGTTTTCATATGATTTTTCAACGAATTTTTCAACAATGTCATCAGGATAATGTTTATAACCCACTAAGTTTTGCCCTCTTAAAAGCATTTGAATTGGAGTTTTGTTAAATTCAGATTTTAACTGTCTTAATCTTTCCCATGGGTCTTCATTTAAATATCTGATACAAGTATCAAAAGTAGCTCCACCCCATGCTTCTACTGAAAAATAGCCAACTTTATCCATTTCTTCTGCAATAGGAATCATGTCTCTTGTTCTCATCCTAGTTGCAAGCAAAGATTGGTGAGCATCCCTAAGTGCTGTTTCAGTAAATCTCACTTTAGCCATTATTTTGCACCTCTTTTAAAATTATTTATTAAAATTCCTAAAATATCCAACTATAATATATGTCTTTATTATTATATAAAGTATACTAAAAAATGAATACTATCTATTTTTCAGATACGAATAAAATAAAAAAAACAGAATTTAGAACGAATATAATGGATATTCATTCAATATTAACTTAAAAAAATAAAATAAAAAAAGAAAATAGAAAAATTATCTTTCCAATTCACCGGAAATGAATTTTTCAACATTTTCATATGCTTCATCATCATCGAATTGGATTGGAGGATGTTTCATAGTATATGAAGAAATAGATGTCAATTGTCCTCCAACACCTCTTTCCAAACCGATTTTGCAACATCTAACAGCATCAATTACACATCCTGCTGAGTTTGGAGAGTCTTCTACACTCAATCTAAGTTCAATATTCATTGGAACATCACCGAATGTACGGCCTTCCATTCTGAGGAAACATAATTTATTATCATTTTGCCATGGGACATAATCACTAGGTCCAATGTGAATGTCACGATCATCCATTCTTTCATCTAAAACTGATTGGACAGCTTCAGTTTTGGATTCCTTTTTGGAGTCTAGTCTTTCCCTATTGAGCATATTTAAAAAGTCAGTATTACCACCTGTATTGATTTGATAGGTCCTATCTAATTTTACACCCCTATCCATAAATAAACTAGCTAATGTTCTGTGAGTAATTGTGGCTCCAATTTGGGCTTTAATATCATCTCCCACAATAGGAATTCCTTTTTCTCTAAATTTAGCATCCCATTCATCATCACTGACAATAAATACCGGCATACAGTTTACATAAGCAATTTCAGCATCAAGTGCACATTTCGCATAGTATCTTGCAGCCTCTTCAGAACCTACCGGCAAGTAGTTGACTAAAATTTCAGCACCACTTTCCTTTAAAACACTTACGACATCAACAGGTTCTTCATCACTTACAACAAATGTGTATTCATCATCATAATTGGACATGTGTTCAGCAACACCATCCAAAACATGACCCATACTTACTTTAACATCATATTTCGGAATATCTTTCTGAAATATGGTTGTACAGTTGGGTTTTGCGAAAATTGCTTCATCAATAGTTTTTCCAACTTTTCTTGCATCTACATCAAAAGCCGCTACAACTTCAATGTCACTTGGTTCATATCCCCCAATATCCCAGTGCATAAGTCCAATTGCATCTTCCGGCTTTTTACCATCATAATAGTGAATTCCTTGAATGAGGGAACTGGCACAATTACCAATTCCAACAATTGCTATTTTAATTTTGTTCATTTATAACACCAGCTAATTTAAAGTAATACTTTAAATAAATATAATACTAATATATCTTTAAAATATAGTTAATAAAATTATTGTTTCATAGGAGAAAAAATGGATAAAGTTATCTTCATTTCATTTTATTATAATCATGAAAATGAAATCGCATCAAAAAGATTGCAGGGAATAGCAAAATATTTGCCGAAAAACGGCTGGCAACCTGTTGTTATCGTTCCAAAAACCCAAAATGAAACTGTTAATTTTAAAGGCGTGAGAGTAATTGAAACTGAATATGAAGATATGCTTTCCAAATTTCTACCAAAATCTAAAGTAAATAAAACAAGCCTCAAGATTACCTCACAAAGCCAACCCAATAAACTTGTATCCAAAGCCATTTCCATTGCAGGAGAAATATTTGCGTATCCCGACGGTATGAAATACTGGGCCAAGCCAGCGTTTAAGACATGCAGTGAAATCATTGAAAGTGAAGACATAAAAGGTATAATCTCATCATCATTCCCAATTACTGCACACACAATTGCCCATGATTTAAAAGAAAAATATGATATCCCCTGGATTGCTGATTTAAGAGATTTATGGAACTTAAATCCATATGTTAACCATACATTTATCAGAAATTATTTTGAAAAAAGATTGGAATTGAAAACATTTGAAAACGTTGATATTTTAACTACAACCACCCCTCTTGCAAAAAAAACCTTACAGAGTTTGCATCCAACAAAAAAAATAGTTTCGATTGTTTCAGGTTATGACCCTCAAGATTTTAAAGACTTAAAGCAAACCAAAAAAAGTGACAAATTGACATTGATGTATGCAGGTTCCCTTTACAATGGAAAAAGAAACCCTTCCATACTGTTTGAAGCAGTTTCCCAGCTAATTGAAGAAAATAAAATTGATTCAGATAAAATAACTATCGATTTTTATGGAGACGCCGCGAATCTGGAGGAATTATCCAAAAAATACAATATTGAATCAATTGTAAGTATCCATGGGAAAGTAAGCCATGACGAAGTGCTTCAAAACCAAATGAACAGTGACGTTTTATTATTGATCTCATGGATGAACGAAAAGGAGAAAATGTTCATGCCTGGAAAGGTTTATGAATACATGGGGTCTAAAAAACCAATCCTATCAATCGGTTATAAAGAAGGATCCCTTAAAGAGTTAATCGAAAAAACTAATATCGGTTATCACATATCTTCACTTGAAGATAATAAAAAAGCTATTTATGATTATTATCTAAAATATATTAATAACGAATTAAAATATACTGGAAATGAATTTGCAGATGAATATTCTATGGAAAATACTGCAAAGAACTTTTCAAAACTACTTGAGGAATTGCAATGAATCCATATATCGAAATATTAAGGCCAGGTAATGCCGTAATGGGCGCAATAGCAATTATTTTAATTGCAATTATTGATAAAACAATTAGCATACCAATTATCCTTGCCATGCTTGCAGTATTTTTTGAAACTGCTGCTGGAAATGTAATCAACGATTACTTCGATTACAAAATCGATTTGATTAACAAACCCGAAAGACCACTGCCATCCGGAAGAATATCTCTTAAAGCTGGGCGAAACTATGGTTACTTGCAATTTTTACTAGGAACAATATGCGGGTTTTTAATTAGCTATCTAACTAATAACTGGATTCCTTTTGTTATTGTATTGATTTCAGATGTAATTCTTTACTTGTACGCATATAAATTAAAGTCAACACCTCTGATTGGAAATTTGATTGTTGGCTTTATGACAGGTTTTGGATTCGTGTTCGGTGGTTTTACAATCAATACTCCCGAAATCATTTCAATTTCAATATTTTTAGGATTTTTTGCATTTGTAATGACAACAGCCCGTGAAATAATTAAAGACATTGAAGATGTTGAAGGGGATAAAGCAGAGGGTGCAAAAACCCTACCAATCCTAATTGGAACAAAAACACCTGCAATACTCGCAGTAGCTTTAATCGTTATCGACAGCGCATTATGCCCTATTCTTTACTTCAATCATATTTTTGGAATTTATTATCTTGTTGTAATAGCCATTGCAGTAATATTATTCTTATACTCAGCAGTTTTAATTTTAAAATCACAAGATAGGGAAACTGCCCATAAAGCATCCAAATATTTAAAAATAGGAATGCTCATAGCATTCGTTGCATTTATATTTGGATCATTTTAATTTTTCTGATAGATAACTACATCTCCGAACTCTTTAACTGTAGAGTAATCAGTGAAATTATATTTATATGTCATGGCAACATAATAAGTTACATTATTGTCCACTAATTCCTGATTCGTGGTGTTTCCATCCGTAGCATGTTTAACATAACCCACTTCTTTTTGCAAATACCAAGTGTAAATTGGAGCCCTATCAGAAAATATGATCCCTTCCTTATCATTTAGCCAATCGGCAGCCTGTCTTTCTGAAATAACCAATCCGTCATCATAATAATCAGATAAATAATCGGCAGCACTGAACAGCATTAAACACATTATGAAAATCGGGACCAAATATGTTAAGTTAAAATTTTTAACCTTAAGAAAACTCATTTTATTTGTTAACATCTCAAAAGAGAATGTAACTAAGAATACGAATCCCGGAGCCATTGAAGTGAAGTACCTGAATGTTTTTGTCAAATGAGCTGTGAAAAAGATTAAAAAGGACAAAAACAAACCTGCCATTGCAATATTAATCGCCAAGTAAGGATAGCTGCTTAACCAAATATTGTCAACATGTTCATAGCCAATAATGATTTTTGTAAAAGAATATGCAAGCAAATACAATCCTGAGAACAGCAATAACTCCGAATACACAAATGAAAACATACTAGCTGTAAAAAATGATGTGGCAATCATAATAACTGATAAAATCAATAAGACATAAAATAACTTTATCGAAACGCTCCATTTATAAATACAAGAATCAGAGTCCTTGATTTTCAAAAAAGAATCAACTAAAGCATATATTAACATGAGAACTACTAAAACCAACCCTATAACTAAAATGGCCAATATCAATCGTGCTGCAATAATATTATTAATAGAGGAGATATTGCGAATCAGTCCATCAAAATAGTAAAATAAATTATTATCAATTAGTTTTCCTCCGTGAGATGCAGTTAAAGAAGTAGTGGAAGAAATATCTTCAGCCTGATTTAAAAACCCCAAGGGAATATTATTTAAAAAGAAATAAGCAAAAAATGGAATTGAAGTGATTATTCCGGCAATTATCCCCCCGACAATATTTTTAAAATATTTTTGAATGTTTTTTGAAATGTTGGTTCTGCTCATAAAATATAAAAGCATGACCCCAACAATAATCGCCCCAACATATTTTGTAAAGAAACATAAAACAGCGAATGGGAATGCAAGATAAAAATATTTCTGATTTTTTTCCATGCCCTGAATAAAGAAATACAATGCCCAAATCATTAATGCAACAAAAGGAATGTCCAATGTTCCATTTCCAACCCACAAAAGGTTAATCCATAATGTTCCATAAAGAAAAGCTCCGAAAAATGCAAAGAAATTATTGAATCTTAACCGTAGAATACGAAACATGCCCACAATTGCTATAAAAAAGAAAATACCTGAAGTGATGAAAATACTGGATTCAGATACAAAACCTAATTTAAATAGAATTGATGTTAAAAAGGGCAAAAATGGGGGGAAATAATTAATAAAGAAATATCCATCAAAATTTACTCCGGACATGCGTAAAGCTTCCAATAAATAAAAATATACATCACGATAAGAATGGCCTAAAATCGCATGTGTTGAATTTAAATAAATAATGGAAGCAGTAATGACAAAAGCAAATATGATAACCAGTGCCAAAGTAAATTTATTCTCAGTTTTCTTATCAAAATTTAACAATCTAATCCCCTTTACACATATTTTGGAATATAGTATAATTTAAAATTTTTGAAAAAGGATTATCTATCATAAAAAATAAAACAATAAACAATTATGTTTTTAGAAGAATTTGCATTTGAAAAAAAAGATAAATACATTCTACTACTGATAACACTATTTAGTTTGGTATTGACAAGTTATTACATTAGCTTTAATCAAAATTTGGGGATTTACTGCAGTGATGTTTATGTTTATCTTTTAAATGCCCTTTATTTTACCGGCCACAACAATCATTCAATTCTAACGATTTATTTATCCCCTACAATATGTTTTTTAACATCACTACTTATGGACATTGGAATTAGAAGTTCTATTTCTATTTGTATCGTGACTGGATTATTTGCAGTTATTGGAAATATAGGCCTTTATTTTCTTTTAAGAATGAAATTTGATAGTCTATTAAGTTTAACTGGAGTTATATTATATGCAACATTTGCACTTAACTTAACTTGGTTGGCCAACGGCAGTATTGACATTCCCGGCGTGAGCATTACTATTTGGACAGTTGTTTTTACAATTCTTGCAATTGATAAAAATCCAAAATATTATCATTATGCATTTCCAGTATTCGTTATTGCATTTTTTACAAGATATCAAATAATTTTCATTATGCCCGTCCTGATTTTATATTACCTATACAAAAATGGATTTAAAATTGAAAAAAATGATATAAAATTTATTAAAAAGGGCGTTTTAATAGCAGCGATACTTGCAATCATTATCTTAATACCTGTCCTGATTATGGGTCATGGACATTTCGAACCAGTTTCCCAAATGATGGGAGGAGTTTCCGGAAGCCAAGGCCGTTCTTATGATCCTGCCTACAGTACTGATGCCGGATATTATTTATCAAATTTCTTAAATTTCATCTCTTCTTCAAAAGTTACTTATGAACGAAGCACCCCAACTTTGCAAAATCCAACAATATTGTCATTCCTGATTATTGGAATTTTGGCAATAGGAAGCATATTATTCATTGTAAAGAGAGATTATGAATTGGATAAAAGAAAGTTGATTCCAATAGCATTATTCTTGATTGCAATTTTAACATTTAAAAGGACCAGTTCAGTAATAACCATTTCAATTGCATTTCTTGGATTGTTATTGATTGGACAAAACAGCAAAAATCAAAAAGGGCTTTTGATGTTAAGTTGGATTTTAGTCAATCTGATTTTCTATAGCTATTATAACCTTAAAGTCAATAGATATATTATTCCTGCAATTCCGCCTTTAATCTATTTGATTTTGGCAAGCATTGAACTGATTAATGAAAAAATCACAATTAACAAAAATATAATACCTGTTGTTTTGATTGTTCTATTTGCAATACAGGGATTTACATTTTGCTTTGCATTTGAACAGACAAATGACTTTACGGCCCCTCAAGAAATAAGCGAGTATATAATTCAGGAAGTTCCAGACTATGAAAATTGCAATATCGGAGTTTACAATATTAGGCCATATCGATGGTATTTGGGCGATAATATAATTGGGATACCAAATTCCGAAATTACAAAAGCCGATACGAGCAATATCAGTTATTATATTTCAAATGTGAAAATAGATGATTTTAATAATTTTACAGAAATAAAGAATATCGGTAAATTATATCTATACGAAAAGAGTGTTTGATATGAAAATTTTACATGTAGTGCCTTCTTTTACTCCTTGTTTTTCAGCTGGAGGAGTCGTTAATGCTTCTTACCAAATGGCTAAACAACAAGTAAAAAACGGACATGATGTATGCGTATACACCACAGACAGCTGTCAAGAACGTTTGAAACTCAAAAAAAATTACAATGTCGATGTTGAAGGAATAAAAGTTTTCTACTTTAAAAATATTTCAAATACCGTTAAAAACAAGATTACAATTGATACTCCAGTAGGTTCAATAAATTATTTGAAAAAGACAATCCCTGATTTTGACATCATCCATATTCATGAACATAGGCATTCCCTAGCCATCGCAACGCACAGATATGCTAAAAAAAATAAAATTCCCTATGTTCTTCAAGCCCACGGATCCGTTTTGCCATTTTTTCAAAAAGAAAAAATGAAAGAGCTTTTCGATAAACTTTGGGGATTTGATATATTATACGATGCATGTAAAGTTTTTGCCCTAACAGAAGTTGAAAAACAGCAATACCTAAAAATGGGCATTCAAGAATCGAAAATTGAAATTGTACCTCTTGGAATCAATTTAGATGAATATAAAACATTGCCTTCAAATGGACATTTTAAATCCAAGTATGGAATCAATGAGAACGAAAAGTTAATATTATTTTTAGGAAGAATTCATGAAATTAAAGGTTTAGATTTATTGATTAAAGCATTTAATAAAATTTCAGAAGATAACGTGAAATTGGCAATTGTTGGTGGAAACTATGGCTTTTTAGATGAAGTCAAATCCTTGATAAAAGAATTGAATATTGAAGACAAGGTAATAATTCCGGGAGTTTTAACAGGTGAAAATAAAAAAGAGGCATTGGTTGACTGCGACATATTCGTTATGCCCTCAAGATATGAATCATTTACAACCAGCGGCCTTGAGGCAATGGCCTGTTTTAAGCCACTGATACTAACCAAAAATAATCATATCCATGACTGGGTAAAGGATAATGTGGGACTTATATGTGAATTTGATGAGGAAGAATTGTCCAACTGCTTTGAAAAATTATTAAATGATGAAAAATTATGTGAACAATTCGGAAAAATGGGCAGAGACTTAATTGAAACAAAATATGATTGGGATAAAATTGAAAAGCAGATTTTCGATATATACCTAACATGTTTAGACTAATTTTTAGAAAGATATATAATAAAAAAAATAAAAAAAATATATAACATAAAAATGCATTTAAAGAGGATAATATGAAAGTTGTATGCTGTAAGAACTGTGGTGCAAAATACCAACTCGATGATGATGACGACATTACTACATTCGAGTGTTCTTCATGTGCAGGAGAGTTAGAATATTTAGAAGAATATTCTGATGGCGAAAAAAAATCTCGTTCTTCTTTCATGGATTCATTCAAGTATGACAATTCTTATATTGTTCAATGTGAAGACTGTGGATTGAAATATAAGATTAAAAGTAGTGATAGCATACTTGATTATGAGTGCGATAGTTGTGGAGGTTCTTTAAGATATCTTGATGATGAAATGAACAAAGAACTTGATAATTATCTCAAAGAAAGAAAAGCAGAGGCTGAAAAATTTAGAGCCCAATCACAATCTAATGAACCGACACCTGAAGAACCTAAAACAGAAGATAACATATCCTTAAAGTCAATTACCGATAGACTCGAAAACTTTTTCTCTGAAGAACGCATGTTAGAAATTGCAGATGATGAGAAAAACCAACATGAACTAGAAGAAGAACTTTATGTAAAAACTGCAAGAACCACCATTCCAGATGATATCCAATCTAAATTTGGTAAAGAATTTGCCCTTCCTAAAACCGATGATTACAACATCTTGAAAAATTTCTTAAAAGATGAATTCATGAAAGGAATGCGCGAATATTATCCAAACACACCTATAAACAAAAGTTCTAGTGGAAGTTTCCTTGATAGAATTAGTTTGAAGGAACCAACAATGGGCGCCACTGGAGTGGAAGAAGTTAGTGAAAGTGATTTTAATTTTAATATTAAAAACTTGGACTCCAACAATACATTGATTGCCGTTGGAGCAGTAATTTGTATTTTAAGCATAATTGAAGTATTCTTCATAAATTCCGGTATTGGTCTTGTGGCTTTAGTTATAGGCATAGTTATCTTGTTTTATGGATTATATAAAACTCGAGATGTAAAAGAACATGAAGAAAGAACCAGAATTATTAGAGAACATTTATTAACTCTTTCTGATGAATACTATGTCTTTTACAATGTGAAAACCCCAACTTCACCGGACAGCATCAACCATTTAGTTGTAGGTCCAACCGGAATCTATGCGCTTCTCTCACAGAAATACAATCCAAAGCTTAGATTAGAATCTGAAAATGAAAATTTAAACCTAATCGGATCTAGCGAATTAGACGAAGATAAAATTGAGGAAGTTGCACTTTCCAATAATACAAGAAGATTCAGATACACAACTAAACAAGCAAAATTCTCACAAGACAATAAAGTCAAACAAAAAGCATTGACTTTAGGTGAAGATTTAATTAATTTCCTTAATGACAACAACATTAGAAACTGTTTTGTCGAACCTTTAGTTGGTTTTATAAACAACGAAGTTGTTGTAATAAACATGCCTTTAACTGATGAAGACTTATTTATTGAGGAATTATTAAACAAAATCGAAACAAGTACAATTAAATTAGATTCTGAAACAATAGACAAATGCGCTGTTTTAATTAACAAGTATTCTGCCGATTGTTCTTTTGAAATAATTTAATTTCTTTTTTTATTTTTTAGATACCATGATTAATGTTATCAACAAACTTAAGAAAAAAATATATCTGCATAAGGTTCGAAGAGTGGCAAAAAGCTATGGAAATAACCTCAAAGTAAATGGTGACAGTTACGTTACACCAAACACCACTTTGGGAGATAATGTTAATTTTAATGGAATGAAAATTCAAGGATCAGGCAAGATAATTATTGGGGATAATTTCCATTCAGGTATTGAATGCATGATAATTACAAGCATACACAATTATGATAAAGGAAATGCAATCCCCTATGATGACACCATTATCTCAAAAGATGTTGTTATCGAAGATAATGTTTGGCTTGGAAATAGAGTAACTATTCTGCCGGGAGTAAAAATTGGAGAAGGTGCAATCATCCAAGCCGGAAGCGTTGTTGTAAGAGATATTCCAAAATATGCAATAGCTGGGGGCCATCCTGCAGAAGTGTTTAAAACAAGAGATATTGAACACTATGAAAAATTAAAAAAAGAAGGAAAATTCCATTAAATTAAAATATCAAAAAATTGATAAAAGAGTATATAAAAATTTGGAGATTGAAAAATGGCTGACATTACAATAAATTTTGAAAAATGCGATGACTGCGGGGACTGTACTGATGTTTGTCCAATGGAAGTATTGATTCTTGAAGACGGCAAACTAACCATTACTGATCCGGAAGAATGCAGTTATTGCGAAACATGTGTGGACATCTGTCCAAACGAATGCATTAAAATTGATTAAGGGCTAAATCATGCCTTTAATTAAATTTATTTCTTTTTTATCTATTCCCTTAAGAAGGAACAACACCACAAAGTAAATTACTGCGGCAATCACAATTACAACTAAAATATTAAATATGCCTGTTGGATTAGCCATTTTTACGAAAATTCCCATTATAACCGTTGCAACCACTATTTTAATGATTGCTTTATAGTCAAAAGGCAAATTAGCATATTTTTTTGAATAAATAAGAGTTACTGCAAAAGCGAAGAAATAACAGACCAATGTTACAAGGCCCGCACCATAAATTCCAAGATAAGGCACAGCCACAATATTGAATATTATATTCAAAACAGCTACAGATATCCAAATATAGCCCAAAATAGTTGTTTTTTTCTCTAAAATAATTATATTATTCACAATTCCATAAATTCCCATAAATATTGCTCCAAGTGCCACCAACGGAGTAATCATATATCCCTGATTTGCAATGATTTCAGTTGTTAACACATATAACAGAGGTTTTGAAAGTAAACTCATTCCAACCGCTGCAGGAATTGTCAAAAGCAAATAATATTTCATAGAATAAGTTAAAAATGTATTAACTTTATCCATATCTCCTTTTTCAAAATACTCAGGCAATACTGCTGGAAGCAAAACCGCAAATGGTGTCAAAAACATTAAAAGAATACTTCCTAAAGCATATCCCGGAGAGTAACAGCCAACTGCAGCAGAGCCAAGAAAAATACCAATGACAAATTTATCGCTTGAATCAACCACCCATGAAGATACATTGTTCGGAACTGTAGGAAGGGCAAATTTTAATTCTTCCTTTAAAGTTTTAAGCTTAGTTGCAAACCCTAATTCCCTTATTATTAAAATCGCCATGACTATAAAAACAAATAAATATCCGGTTAAAAGACCCAAAACAACAACCTCGATTGGATATTTCATCAAGGTAAGTACAATGCTTGCACCCACACCAATATAGGTTTGCAATACTAGAAATGTAGAATAAAAAGCAATCTTTTGAAAAGTCCTGAAATAGCTGAGCAACATTAAATTCAAACATGCCAAAAATGAAATTACAGTTACAATCAACATTATTTGCATGCTTCCATCAAACAGGGCATTTGCTATCTGTTGTGAAAATATCAAAAATACAAGAATCATGACAACTGTTGAAGCAAAAACCAACAGCATCATTGAATAAAAAGACTGTTTGATTATTTGTTTATCTTTTTCAGCTGCTAAAAATCTGACCATAGTATATGGAAGGCCTAAGTTAACAACATTCGGAACTAATGCGACAAGAGTATTGACTTGTGCCCAAACGCCATAATCTGCAGTTGAAAAATTCTTAGTAATGATTGGAATGAATATTAAACCACTAAGAGATATTAATATATTGGCAATGCCCACTATACCTATCCTTTTTACAAATTGGACATATTCATTCATTATCAATCACCTTTTTCAATAATCCCTTATCAAAATTTTTAAAGAAAAAGTCTTTATCATACTCGTTAGGATCAAAAATCTCTAGATTATCTACTAATTCTTTTGAATCTTTAACTTTACAGACATAATTCCTTTCAATCAAATCATTCAAATATTCTACACCAGGCACATCTACGATAAAAGTTTTGCAATTAAACATCAATCCTTCATATATTGCAGTTGAAAAAGCACCAATTTGATAGCTTGATTCTGCAAAAAATTGGTATAATGGTGTTTTACCATTATCAACAACAGTGAAATTATCCGATTTATCCGCTTTAACAAGTTCAGGATAATTACTTCTCCAGGTTTCATATTCGCCGGGATGCAACTTATAAATTATATTAAAATCTTTTAAATTTGTTGAGACATCATAGGCTATTTTTGATAAATATTTGCCTATTACCCCCTGAGATATGAATAAAATTTGCTTATCTTTTTTAGCGATATTTAAAAAATCTTTTGATTGAGCTTCAAAATATGGAAAACCAATTGGAATGATATTTTTTGAATCAATAGGGCAGGTTTCATCATTAATCCAATAGTTTCCAAAAGTGAGAAGTTTATCCGGAAAATAAGCAATTTCCCCATTTAATCTTGACTTTGTAGGATAAGAATAACCTAAATGATAATCAGTGATAGTTCCGTGTTGAAGTTCAATCACTTCAATACCCAAATCTTTTGCAGCCTTAACAATAGCTTGATTTTCATAAGCCACAACGACAAAAATCATTTTAGGTTTTCTTTTTTCAAACAACACTGTGTATTTTTTATAATCGTATTTAAAATTTAATATGTGAGTTTCTAAAATCCATTCCAAATTAATTTCTAAATTAAAAATTTTTTCAATGTCCTTTTTGACATTGGAAATTAAATCTTTTTCAGACTCAGTGAAATCAATTTTATGGAATTTTTTAAAGATATATGAACCTAACTGAATCCTATCAGTATATTTAATATAATCTTTATGATTTGTAAAATGTTTATTGAAATATGGAGCTTCCATAACTTCAAAAGAATAATCATCTTTAAGTAAATCTACCAGAAAATAGCTGTAAATATCAACATACTCATTATTAAGCATGGTTTTTCTAGGATGGTCAAAAATTAATATGTCCCTATTATAATCACCTTGAAAAGGATTGTATAATAAGCTATTTTTAAAAAAAGGAATAAATGATTTTACCTTATCAAAAATAGATAATGATTGTTGTTGAGCTGAACCAAAAGTGTTTAAACGCCTAGCAACATCATAATAAAGATACATCCTTATTAATTGCCAAGGAAAACAGCCTTGAACTTCCCAATAATTCAAATTATATTTTTCTTCAAGACTAAAAAAAACTTCACAAATCTCCCCAACACTATGCGACATTAAAACACCAATTATTGTAACATTTCAAAATCAATTAATGTATCCTCACAAATATCAGTCTTTGCAGTTTTTCCTATGACACTATCAATCTCAGATGGAGAAATACCAGTACCCGGTCTTTTGAATGTGACATCCTCTAATGAAATACTTTCTCCTTTTTTAATGTCTTTTTTGGCAACAATAGACCTTCTTGCTTCTCTTCTTGCAGAAGATTCGCAGATTAAGGGTTGTTTATTTGAACTTCCATTGATTTTTGATAAAAATTCAACATTTTTTCGGAATTTAGAAACATCACTAGGATCCATTGCGTGATAATGGTCATTTCCCGCCAATGTTTTATCTAATGTGAAATGTTTTTCTAAAATTACGGCGCCGTAATTATAGGCAGTTGTTAAAATCATCATATTTTCATCAGGCTTTGTGTGGTCCGAATATCCAATTTCATAATCGGGAAACTGTTTAACCAAGTCTTTAATCATTAACAGATTTGCATCTTCATATGAGGTAGGATACGATAAAACACAATGCATTACTGCAATATCGACAGTTGATACATCTTCAATTGCCCTAACAGCATCTTTAATTTCTTTGATAGTGGATGCGCCAGTTGAAAGTAAGATTGGCTTATTTTTACTTGCAATATATTTAATAAATGGAATATTGGTTAAATCAGAAGAAGAAATTTTGTAAATATCCATAAATTCATCCAAATAATCTACAGAATCAAAATCAAATGGAGTGGATAAAAACACTATCCCCACTTCCCTACAATAATCCGCTAACTCCCTATACTCTTCAGCGCCAAATTTATCAAATTTTTTAAATAACTCGAATTGGGATGTTGTGGGCTCTTCTGATAAATCCCAGTAAGCAGGAGAATTGCGGGAAGCAATTGTTTCTGCTTTATATGATTGAAACTTAACTGCATCAACACCACATGCCTTAGCTTCATCAATCATCAGCTTTGCAGCATCCATATCAGACATTCCATCTTTTTCGGCAATATCATAAAAGTTAACGCCGATTTCCGCAATTAAAAATGGCTTCTTATTAAAAATATTCAAAATAAACACCTTACGATTTATTATTCAATTCAAATTTTCTATATTCCTCTTTAATAATGACCCAAATATTTTCAAATCCATTTTTCAAATCGATGGACAGCATCTTTTCGTTCATGTCAATTCTTTTATCATAATCATTAACCAATTCAATAAACTGATTCATAATTTCCGAATCATCAACATTTATGCCCAAACCCATATTAATAAATCCATTAGCATTAGTGCCAAATACATGAGTTAATTCCCTTTCATTTTGACATAAACATATTGTAGGGACACCTAATGAACATATTTCATACATTGTTCTGCCAGCAGATGTGAAAATAATGTCTGCTTTAAACATGAACTCGCTAATATTTGACACATTAGTATAAACCTGAATGGATGGATTTGATTCAATTCTGGAAATCAAACCTTCTTTATCCGAATAACCTAATCCTAAAATTACATTAATACGTCCCTCATAACTTGTTTTTGTAATTGCATTAATGACCCTTTCCGTAAAATTATTAGGATCGGTTCCACCAAACGTGATTAAAATATTTTCCACATTCTGAGTAATGATTTTTTTAGGCTGGAAATAGAATTCATCTTTTAAAACATAATATTTATGACCTGTGAAAATGTGATTTTCAGATAAATCGTGCTCATACAATGCATCAAATACCACATCTGCAAATTCAGTGCCGGTTCCTAAATCTTCAAAGTTAACAACAAAATATCCTTTAGTTTTTAATTTAAGAACATAATCTGTTGAAGTATCTAAAATATCATTAATAACAATTTGAGGATTATACTGCTCTAATTTATCAAATAACTCATTTTCACCATTATAAATTTCATAAGGGTAATTGTAACTATCTACAATATTAATTCCCAATTGATGTGATCCATCTAGCAAAAACAATACTTCATGGAAAACCAGTTTTGAAGCAATTGATAAACATCTGTAAATATGGCCGGTTCCGATTTCGTTGTATGCATTGACCACAACAGCTATTCTTTTCCTATTAAGATAATTTTCAGCTAACCACCAATCTTCATAAGTATCAATGTCAATGCTTTCTTCCCTTGAAACTTCAATTATGGAAATATTTTCTCCAAGACGGGAAGTTTCATTAACAAAAGCTCTTCTTGTAGCCAGAATAGCTCCAGTTTCTCTAAATGATTTTGGCAAATATTGTCTGTTAACCCGCTGCATGTAAAGTGGGAAATATCTCTGGTTATCATCATCATAGCCCCACTTCAAGTGTCTATCATCCACTACAGAAATTACGCTATCCACTGAAAAATCTTCGAATTTTTCAATAGCTTTATCTAAGGTTTGTGTTTTAAGTAATGGTGAAGTAGGTTGGAGAGTAATTACAATGTCATATTCATCAAATGCCAACTTTTCTTTTTGAATCATTGCATTATAAACAACTGGATCAAGGGGAATTTCATCACTGGCCAATTCTGAAGAGCGTCTAACAACACTAGCTCCGAATTTTTCGGCTATCAATGTAATTTCGGAATCATCAGTAGTTACTACAACATCATCCACATATTGGGATGACCTGGCAACACCAATTGCATAAGAAATTAAAGGTCGATTATTCAGCAGCCGGATATTCTTGCGAGGAATCCCTTTAGAACCGCCTCTTGCAGGAATAACTACTAAAATTTTATTATTATTAAACATAACCATCCCTAAAAAATTACAATAAATTTAATTAATGCAATAGTAAATATATCTATAATATAATATTAAATCTTCGGTGTTAATATGAAAAATATGTCAAAAGAATTAATAGATAGGATAAACAACTTAGCCACACCCGTCAAAATAATGCACGTTTGTGGGTCTCATGAGCATACAATAATGGAAAATGGAATTAGAAGTTTGCTTCCAGAAGAAGTGGAGATTGTTGCAGGCCCGGGATGTCCAGTTTGTGTGGTGCCTTCACGTGAAATTGATGAAGCATTGGAGCTTATTGACAAAGGAGTGACAATCACCACATTTGGGGATATGTTAAGAGTTCCTGGTTCACATTCATCCCTTGCAGATGCAAAAGCAGAGGGTGGAGATGTTAGAGTAGTTTATGGAATCAACAGAGCTATCGAGATTGCGGAAAAAGAAGACAATGACGTAGTATTTATAGCTGCAGGATTTGAAACTACAGCACCTACAACAGCCGCTGAATTATTAGCTACACCTCCTGAAAACTTCTCAGTACTTTCATGCCACAGATTGATTCCACCAGCAATTGATTTTTTAATTAATTCCGGGCAAACTAATTTGAATGCATTAATCCAGCCAGGACATGTATGTACAATTATCGGGACAAAACCGTTCGAATACTTCTCAACTGACTTCGGAATACCACAAGCAGTAGCAGGATTTAACCCATTAGACATATTAATGTCTGTTTACATGATTTTAAGACAAATTCATAACGAAACACCGAAAATAGATAATGAATACAACCGAGCAGTGCGTGAAGAAGGAAATGTTATTGCACAGGACATGATTGACCAAGTATTTGACATTACCTCTAGAGAATGGAGGGGATTTCCCAAAATACCAAATTCCATATTAGAAATTAAAGATGAATTTAGCGAATTCAATGCCCGTGAAAAATATGACATTGAAGTTAAAGAGGTTAATGAAGCACCTAAAGGATGTATTTGCGGACCAATCTTAAGGGGACTTGCCCGTCCTGAAGATTGCAAGTTATTTAGAAATGAATGTAATCCGCTCCATCCAATCGGAGCCTGTATGGTAAGTAAAGAAGGAACATGCAATATAGCACACAGATATTCCAAAAGACAGTGATAAAATGACCATAGAAGCAATTGCTGTAGATATTGACGGGACAATAACTGATGAAAAAAGACAGATATGCATATCAGCTATCGAAGCTTTAAGAAAAGCGGAAAATGCAGGAATTCCAACAATAATCGTTACCGGAAATGTTGTTAATTACGCATATGCAACAGAAGTACTTATTGGATGCAGTGGTGGACTTGTAGCCGAAAATGGAGGAGTTGTTTTCAAAGAAGGAGAAAATGACAATGCTGTTGAAACATTAGTTGAAAGAGATTTTGTCACATCTGCTGAAAAGCACTTGAAAGAAAAATTAGGTGAAAAATTTAACCAGCATGCTTCTCATGACAATATGTATAGATTAACTGAAACAGTTTTCTATAAAACAATAGCCCGCGAAGAATTAGAAGAAGCTTTAAAAGATTTCAAATACTTGAATGAACTTGAAATTTATGACAGCGGCTTTGCACTTCACATAACCGATAAACGAGTGAATAAAGGGACTTCCCTTAAGTATTTATGTGAAAGAAATGGGATAAATATGGAAAATGTAATGGCCATTGGAGATAGCCAAAACGATGAAGATTTCTTAAAACAGGTCGGTTATAGAATAGCAGTTGGAAACGCTGAAGATAAATTAAAAGAAATCAGCACTTACACCTGTGAAAAATTCTTTGGCGATGGAGTGGCCGAAGCTATTGAAAAATTTGCACTATAGTGATAATATGTTATACGAAATAGCAGAAACTGCAAAAAAAGAAGTTGAAAATATTTGTGATGAATACGAAATTTATGTTGATGAAGCAAAATCAATAGAACTCGATTCCAGAAAAGAAGAATTGAACTTCGCAAAAGAAGAAATCGAAAAGGGAATCGGAATTCGCGTAATCAAAGACAATAAAATTGGTTTTGCATTTACTTCAAACTTGGATAAAATAGCTCAAACTGCAAAACAAGCTGTTGAAAACACTAAATTAAATAAGATTGATGAAAATTATGCCTTTTCTGAAGTAGAAAGTGTAAATGATGTCAAACAGGTTTATGACAAAAAATTCAATGATTTAAGCATTGATGAAACTGTTGAATTATTGAAAAATGTCATTTCCCTAGCAAGCGACAGCGGATGTGAAGTAACCGGGTCAGGATTTTCTGCAAGTGCGGGCAAATCACTAATCATGAATTCAAACGGAGTTTCCATAGAAAATGTTGGAACCGGATTTGGCATTGGTTTATCTGTAACAATCCAAAAAGAAGGTCAAATCGCAACTGCCTATAACTCCATGTCTTCAAGATTTTATGATTTGGATGGAGATAAACTAGCTAATGAAGTATGCAATTTAGCTAAAAGCTCTCTTGATACAAAACCTATTGAAACTAATGACTATGATGTAGTTTTAGATTATTATGCTGCTACAGGACTGCTTCAAACATTTTTAAATGCATTTGATGGAGAAAATGTGAGAAGAGGCAGATCCATTCTAAAAGACAAAATCGGCAGCGAAATCGCCAATCCGACACTTTCAATTATCGATAACCCGTTACTTGAAAAAGGAATGTATTCAACAAAATGTGACGGGGAAGGAAGTGTCTCCAAATCTACTGATTTAATCAAAAACGGAGTTTTGAATTCATTTATTTATGACATTTATACCGCAAACAAGGAAGGTGTTAAAACAACTTCAAACGGTTATAGAGGCAGTTTTTTAACAACACCGATGATTTCACCTTCAAATCTTGAGTTTAAATTTAGTGAAATGAAAGATTTAACCGAAATTGAAAAAGGTGTCCTGACCACCAGCGTTTTGGGAGCCCATACTGCAAACCCGATTTCAGGCGATTTTTCAGTGGAAGCCAGCAATGCATTTAAAATAGAAAACGGAGAACTTACAGACCCAATTAATAAAGCCATGATTTCCGGAAATATCTTTGAAATCATGAAAAAAGTAGAAGGTTTAAATTCAGAAATAAAACAATATGGGTCATTCATCATTCCTAAACTATTAGTGCATGATTTAAGAGTAGTTGGTCAAAATTAAAAAAAGGAAATATTAAATTCTCTTTAATTTTTCCCTATATCT
>NZ_JAFRKB010000059.1 GCF_017431965.1 Methanobrevibacter sp.
AATGCCATGGGCCGGACTTGAACCAGCGACATCTAGATCTTCAGTCTAGCGTTCTCCCATCTGAACTACCATGGCATATGGACCGAACGAGATTCGAACTCGTGATCTCCTCCACGTCAAAGAGGAATCATACCCCTAGACCACCGGTCCCATATAACATTAAATATTTTATAAAAAGTAATATATAAAGTTTGCCTTACACAGGACAGGTCTATAAAATAAGTTAAAAATAAAAAAAATTGACCAAGAAAAATGGCCAATAGATTTTATTATATAAAGCTTTTATTGAAAATAACTAATTAGAAAATCTATTTGATTGCTAATTTGATATCTTCAGCTTTTACAGTTTTTCTACCAGCGTGGCGTGCGAAATTAACAGCTTTTTGTGCGATTTCGTCACCTTTTTCTTCTAATGCTTCAGCTAATGCAATTTTTGCATCATCACTAATTCTTTGTGCGCCAGCATTTTTTAAGATACGACCGACTGGTGCGATTGGTAATTCACTCATAATTACACCTCCAATTAAATGATAGTATGCAATAGTATATAAATGTATCGGTAAAACTGCATATACTATCCCTATATTTAGGTAGTGCACTTATGAGAAAATGCTTTTGAAAATTAAAAAAAAATATAGAAATTGATTATAATTAAAGGATAAAAATTAAGTAAAAATATAAAATAAGAATAAATAAAAAATTAAAAAATTTTCTTTACGCTAATTCGCTTCTAAGGTAAGTTGATGTCGCTTCGGTTATTTTTACATTAACAAAGGTTCCTAATTCAACATTATCAATAATTACTGGAATATAAGAATTTGTCTTTGCAATAAATCCTCCTTTAGAACCTTTTTCAATAACCAAGACATTTTGATAAGAACCAACTAATTCACGGTTTTCATCTTCAGTTATTTTGGATTTAATTTCAGATAAAAATTTAGATCTTTTCTTCATCACATCACGGGGAATTTCTTCAAGCGATGATGAAATTGCGCCCTTCCTGTGTTGATATTTTGACAAATGAATTAAACTTGGCCTTACATTTTCAAGCAATTTAACAGTGCAGTTGAAATCTTCATCATTTTCTGTCGGATACCCCACAATAATATCTGTAGCCAATGTCAAGTCTGGAATTTCACTTTTGAATTTTGATACGATATCCAGGTATTGGCCAATACTATGACCCCTCCTCATTTCGGATAAGACCTTGTCACTGCCTGATTGTATTGGTAAATGTATGAAATTATATACCTTCGGCTGTTTAATTGCTTCAATTATATCATCAACATTATTTAAAATATTTTTAGGATGCATCATTCCAACACGAACACGGAAATCTCCTTCTAAATTAGCCACTTCTTTAATTAAATCAGACAGTTTCTCACCAGTGTCCTTACCGAAAGCGGCAGTATCCTGGGCAGTGAGCTGAATTTCACATGCCCCATTTTCAATAGCTTCCTTTGCCTCCCTAACAATATCCTTTATTGGATAGCTATTCAAAGGCCCACGAGCAAAACGAGTACAACAAAAAGCGCATGCACCCAAACAACCCTCACAAATTTGAATAATATGGATTAAGCTATCATCAGTGACTTTAGGAACACACACCTTACTTTCCTTTGAAAAACCGGTTTCACGAATGACCTCTCCGCAGTAAGTTCCGTTAACCACATCAGCAGATTTATTCAATTGATGAGGTCCTATCCAGGAACAGTTCGGACCAATCTTTTCCAATTTTTCAGGATCGATTTCGACCATGCATCCGCTGACAATGACTTTTTTATCAGGAAAATCCTCTTGAAGCTTTTGAATTTTATAAACAACCTTATTTTCAGTTGGCAATTTAACATAGCAGGTGTTTACAATAATTACATCCGCTTCTTCAATAGAATCGACAAGGTCTATTTCGTTTTCAAGCAATACCCCTGCCATTATCTGGCCATCTGCCTTATTGAATGTACATCCATAAGAGTCAATATATACTTTCATGGTATTATCCCTATGAAGTTTTCTTAAAAATATCTTTAGTTAAATCATAATCAAAATTATTGAATTTGACAGGTTTTGAATAAACTCTCTTAATAACTCCTGCTTTAGCAAATCCTGAGGTGAGTTTTCTATCTTGAGTTTTTATTACATGCACTTTTACAATATGCTTATCTATTTTAACGACATCGCCTGGAGCTATCTCAAAGTCCCTATCCAAATCCAACTTGTATGAGTCAACTTCACCATGCAAATCAACTGAAAATCCAATACGTGCTGGAATTTCAACAGAAGTCGCCCAAATAGTATCAATATCCTCAATTTTAGATTTATTTACTCTTTTATCATTTACTTCAATACTGGTTACCTCAACTTGGCCGAATTCTGATAGCAAAATCTCTCCAGTTTTAAGTTCATCGCTTGGAGATAAATCGATAGTGGTTTTATGAGATTTATCCTGTTCTGAAATAATTAATCTGTAAGGTTTTGGTTTTTTAGCAGAAAATATATCTTTAAAGACATGACCACATGATTCACATCTTAATAGATACTCTTCCATCAATTTTGTTTTTGATGACTTTTGTTTTGAGTTTAATATTTCAATGTCATCCGAACCGCAAATAGGGCAATCCATTTTTTAATTCCTCCTTGAAAAAATAAAATCATTCTTTATCATTTAAATAATGGTTGACTAGGCCACCGTCCTCTAAAATATTTAGCATGAACTCTTTAAATGGTTCAAAAGTAGTAGATTTGCCACTTGTTTCATTGACTAAAGTTCCTTTTGACAAATCAATGCTAATTATATCCCCATCTTTAGCCTCAATATCTGAAACAATTACGGGCAAACCAATATTAATTGCATTTCTATAAAAAATCCTTGCAAATGATTTAGCGACAATTGCATCAACACCCGCTGTTTTAATGGCTACAGGCGCCTGCTCTCTTGAAGAACCGCATCCAAAGTTTTCATCAGCAACAATAATATCTCCCTTTTTAACATTTTTAGTGAAATCAGGCCTTTCCCCTTCCAAGACATGATCTGCTAAATCCTGAGGATTGAATGTTCTCAAATATCTTCCGGGGATAATCACATCAGTGTCAATATTCTCCCCAAAAGTCCATGTTTTTCCTTTAATAATATCCATTTATATCACTATGAAATTAATTGATAAAAAAATGAAGTATTTGGGAAACCCCAAATACAGAATAAGTTTTTGGTGATTTTTTTATAAATTTTTAATTTTTACCTTTAAAAGGTACTGAAAATTCTCTTTCAACAGCTTCACGATATATGGAATTCATTGTACAGAACGGTATGATTCTACCGTCAGGTGTTGCATAATGAATAACACATTTTTTAACCCTGTCTTCATCAAAATTAAATGGGTCCATGAAATGCATACATGAAATAAGCATTGCATCTTTAGAAAAGTCTCCTAATGCCTCATAATCCCTTTTAGCAAATACATTATATAATATTTTTGTAATGTCCAAATCCTTAGGGGACCTGCTGGTATGAATCATTTTTGCAAGATTTCCTGTTAATCCAGCTAAAACTCTCTTATGAGAACCAAATTTGCCTTTTCTAAGTTTTTCATTGTATTCCTTTAATTTATTGCATAAATCATCAACATCAATGAAATCTGTGATTGGGATTAATTTATCTTTTCCACTGCCTTCAGTTTTTTCTCTGAATACATAAGTAGCAATTCCACAATGCTCATGACAGTTCAATGTTACTTTAGCTGATTCCTCACCATCCAATAATGAAATGAACTCTGCAATCGGTTCAACGAAAGAAGGCGGATAAAATGCGGAAGTAGGAACTTGACCGTCAGTTTCCTTTTCGATAATGTCAACAAAGTCAGGAATGGTAATCCTTTGCTCTTCAACACGGTCTGAAGGAGTTCTTCCTGAGAAAGATACCGGCTGGAAGTTGACACCATAAATAATGTCATTATTATCAAAAGCAAACTTAATAATTTCCCCAACTTGATTGTCATTAACGCCTTTAACTAAAGTAGGAACCAAAACAACACCTAAACCAGCTTCCTTACAGTTTTCAATAGCTTGAAGTTTATCCGGAAGCAAATCTCTTCCTTTATTTATAATGTAAGGTTCTGAAGTTACGCCTTCAAAAGAAAGGTAAACTGTATTCAAACCGGCATCCTTTAATTGTTTAGCTAAACCTTTTCTTTTAGCTAATCTGATACCATTAGTAGCTATTTGAACATGAGTGAAACCTTCTTCTTTAGCCATTTCAATAAGTTCAATAATGTCTTTTCTAACTGTAGGCTCACCACCGGCATATTGAATAGCCGGACATGGATTAGGCTTTAAGTTTCTTAGATTCCTAAGCATTTGCCTTATTTCATCCTGACTAGGCTCATACAAATATCCTGCAGCTGCAGCATTAGCAAAACATACAGGGCATTTTAAATTACACCTGTTTGTAACATCAATAAGCCCCAATACAGTGGAAGTTTCGTGTTTTGAACATAATCCACAATTGCTTGGACAAGCACCTGTATCTTCCACACAAGGATTTTCTACACCGGTTATTGAAGGAGTATAGACTTTTACTTTATCGTATAACTCTCCATCACTCCAATAAGTGTTTACAAACTCCCCATGCTCATCACAAGTCTTTTTAATGAAAACTTTTCCATCCTCATTAAAAACCTCAGCGGAAAGTGGTTTACCACACTCAGGGCATAAACTTTTTGTATCTTTAATTTTCAAAAAAATCACCTTTAACTAATAACATTTATTATTAGTATTACTTACATAATATTATATATTTAAATTAAGGTAATATTTAAAGTTAATTAATATATACTAGTTAGAATATAATTTAAATACAAAGAATCTGGAGAAAAGATTAATGAATGTTGATATCCAAATGTTACTGATTGCATGCGTCACAACACTTTACTTCATATTGCCTGCGTATTTTTCTAATGGTGCGGGATTAGTGTTTGGAGGAGGCACCCCTGTTGATTTTGGGAAAGGTGATAGCAACGGCGTTAGATGGATAGGTGACGGAGTTACATGGAGAGGCTTGATTGCAGGAACCATTGTTGGAATATTAACCGGAATCATCCAAGGATTTCTCGCTCCAGCAATAATGGCAAACTTCGGACAACTTATTATAACTCCAATCGTCACCGATGTAAGCAGCGGAATACTAATCGGATTTTTGCTGGGTTTCGGTGCTCTTTTAGGTGACGCTATAGGAAGTTTTTTAAAAAGGAGACTTGGGATTGGAAGAGGAAAGCCTGCCCCTCTTTTAGATCAATTAGACTTTTTAATTGTTGCATTAATCTTAGTTTCATTAGTCATTGAACTCAGTTTATCCTTTATTGTTATAGCAATCGTATTGACCTTAATTATACATTTACTTGCCAATACCGGCGCATATTTACTTGGTTTAAAGGACGTTTGGTATTAACTTATTTTAAAAAAAAAGATTGAAAGAGGACAAGCCCTCTAATTTAAATATTTTTTCATCATTACTGCAGTTCCGACAGCCGGCGCAACAACACATTCCTCATCAGTTAAGATTTCACCCATGGATTTTACTTCAAGACCTAAAAGCTCTGCTGCGGGCTTATCTAAAATATCTTTACCAAGGCCAGTTACAACAATCAAATCCAAATCTTGCGCTTCATGAACCTGTTTTAGGCCATCGGCAATTTGCTCTACTTGCTTTTGATGAATAAATTCAGACATTTCAACAATTTCATCCATGCCCAACATTTCCAAATCCGCACAAACAACACGGGCAATCCTTTTTGCACAATCTGTTTTTGATTTGGATTCACCGTCAAATGTATCGCAAACATAATCATCTTCTCCTATCAAATCCAGAACAGTATAAACATCGGCAGTCTGTGCAAATAATTCAGAAGCAACTCTGTATTCTTTACCATTTAACTCAACCTTATCCAGGAAACTGGCCAAGTTAGTCCTTAAAGTTCCGGTGTAAACCAATTCACCAGTTGCAGACCTGTCAAAATCAGATTTGCCAATTGCACATTCCGCACCATTTTTAATAGGAATAATATCTGTTGTAGTGCTGCCGGTATCAATGAAAATACAGTTATCAGAAATTAAAGTGGCAATCTGAGCTGTCGCAATCCAGTTAGCGGCCGCTGCCTTAAGAGGAGAACTTCCGATTTCGGCTTTTGACATCATCCCATCAATTCCCACATAAGCTATCGGGCAGTTGAAAGTGTCTTCACATTTTCTGACGACATCCAAAACTCCGTCTTTTTTGGTATCATATGCATCAACAAGTTCGGCAGTCATTGAAATCCCAACAGCATCAATTTCAGTGATTGGGCATATATTTCCAATCAGTTCAACCAAAACCCGTGACAAATCATTATTATTGCTCCACATTGGAAGATAGGCAAAATCAACTTCAATTTTTTTTATTTCATCTCCATCAAAGTCGATGACCGCCAAATCAGTATTGGCGCCTCCAATATCAAAACCGGCTATCTTCATAATCATACTCTCCTAATTATTAAATTATCTCCGGACTTTTTAAATTCAACCTCACCATCCAGTGAAATATCCAAATCATTAATGGTTATCTTTTCGTCAATAAGGTCAATTATTGATTTTCCTATATTAAAATCGGCAACTTGCTTTAAACCGACATAGGGTGTTGTAAATCGAGAATTGATTTCCAAAAGATACACTGAGTAAATGTCTTTTTCATCAGAATTGATAATCAAATCAACTCCTACAAAACCCTTCAAGCCATCAATAGCTTCAACTGCCTTTTTAGCTATTTCAAATGCCTCATCCTTATATTTATTTTCAAATGGTAATTTTCCACCCATATATATTCCCTTATCATTTTTAAGTTCAACGAATTGTTTATTGAGACTTAAAGGAATGGCACTTTTTCCATCACTGATTAGACTAACGCTTACATCAGTTCCATCAATGAATTCCTGAACTATAACCCTTGAACCTGGCTTGAAGATTTTATCCAAATCCAAAGTTAAATCTTCAATTTTTTCAATTACTACAATATCCTCACAATCCACTCCAGTTAACGGTTTTATGATAAGTTTTAGAGGAGTTAACGGATCTTCAGCTTGCCATTTTTCATGCAAATTTTCAATCGCCCTTTTCCAGTATCCCTTAGGATCAATTTTAAATCTGAATGTTCTTGGCTGTGGAACTATATTTGAAAGAACTTCATAAGTTTCGGATTTGTCAGATGCAATAAAACAGGCCTCAGAAGAAGAATTATAAATATTAACATCGTTTTCTTCCAATATTTTTGCAATATTGAAAAGATTGTTGTCGTTTTCTGCAGCTATGAAAATAGCATTGTCAAACTTAGATGCATTGTCCTTTAACCATTCTATAACATCAACATCGATAAAGATTGGATTGACATTTTTATAATCCTTAATAACACCTTCATAAGATTCATTGATAACCAAATCTACATTAAATTCATTTAAATCATCCAAAAGTGCAAATATCAATGCTTCAGCTTCAGATATTATGCATTTATCCTTTTCGCCTGAAGCCGTAAAATATTCAAAAACCAAAATAGAATCATTCTCTTTCATCATAACTAACACACATACCTTTTATATTCAAATCATCATTAGGAAATCTCATCTTGTCACCATCAAACACCAAATGGATTAAAGCGTTTTTACTGTCTTCAAATTCATTAACCGTGATGTCCTCAGTCACCATAGCCATTTTTCTTGTAAATGAACCCATTATGTCTTCAGGAGCTGAAATATCAAGTAGACCTTTTGCATAATAATCTTCGATTGCATCAACCGTCAATTTTGCGGAATCCCCCATACCATATGGATTAGGAGCATTTCTCATTTTATCTGCAAATTCATTATCGTTTAAGATTTTAAATGCATTTTCCAAGATTGCATTTTTATCGGAACCGACAAGAATATTCCCACCAGCAGTCACGGTTTCTGGTCTTTCTGTATTGTATCTTAAAGTTAAGGCAGGCACGTCAAGGGTTATGGCCTCTTCCTGAAGACCACCTGAATCCGTTAAGATTAATGTGGAAGCTGAAGTCAATTGCAGGAAATCCAAGTACCCTAAAGGTTTTATAATATGAACATGTTCCAAATCATTTAATTCATCAAACAGGCCAAAGTTTTGAAGAGTATTTTTGGTTCTAGGATGAATCGGGAAAATAATATTCATATCACTTAATTCCTTTAAAGCTCCAATAATATTAGTCACTCTTTGCTTGTCATCCACATTTTCTGCCCTATGCATTGTTAAAGTCAAAATGTTATCCATATTATCAATGTCTAACTCGGCAAGTGATTCTTCTTCAAATCCTTTTTTCTTGGCTATTTCCAGATGTCTAAAGCAAGCATCGACAACGGTATTTCCGGTAATGATTAAGTTTTTCCTTGAGAAACCCTCAGCCAAAAGGTTAATTGCAGATTCTTCAGTTGGAACAAAATACATTGCTGAGCAAACATCAGCAACACGCCTATTGACTTCCTCAGGCATAGTCATATCAAATGACCTGAGTCCTGCTTCGACATGGCCTATTGCAATATGCAATTTGGAAGCTACAATAGCTCCTGCAAGCACTGCATTGGTGTCCCCCTGAACAAGAACTATATCCGGTTTTTCATCCAGCAGTATCTCCTCAATTCCCTGCATCATCAAACCTGTCTGCCTGCCGTGAGTGCCTGAACCGACATGAATATTGTAATCCGGAGCAGGAATTTCCAAGTCCCTGAAGAAATTATCGGACATCTCCTCATCATAATGCTGACCGGTATGCAATATAATCTGGTCGATTCCTCTCTTTGATATCTCATCAATAATAGGGGCCATCTTAATAATTTCTGGCCTTGTTCCCAAAATGGTTGCTATTTTCATAATATCATTTAGTATATTTATTAAAAATTACATAAAAAAGTTTTACCGTGATAATTAAAATTCATGTAAATCATTTAAACTTTTTATCATTGATTCACGAATGGCATATCTTTTCTGCAAATCCGTAAGAGAATCAACCAAATCCCGCCTGAATCTCTCACATGCATAATCGTCATAAGTGAAGTTGATTCCATCATATTGAATATCCATCAAAATCAGATATTCCGCTTCCATAACTTTAATGTAAGCTCGAGGCTCATTTTCTTTTGGATTCAATAATCTTTCCACTTCCTCCAAATCCATTTTTCCTAAAGCCACATCAACAAAAACCCTCATCATTTTCCTTACCATGTTCCATAAAAACGATTCACCATAAATATCCACAAATATCGGAGAGATGGTATCATGCAGATTTGGAAATTCCCTTTTATGATAATCATTCAGGTCCACTTTTGTGATTTTAATGTCATCGATTGTTCTTGTAGTTGTCTTTTGAAAGCGTTTTGTAAAATTAGTGAAATTATGTGTTCCCTTAAAGATTTCAGCCACTTGCCTAATCTTATCAACATCCAAATCCTGGAATAACATATAGCGATAATGTCTCATTTGAGCATATCTTGGCTTGAATGCATATCTTACAGGAGCGCTGGCTAAAATCTGAATATCATCCGGAAGGGAATTGTTGATTTCATTGACACGGACTTCCTTTTCAGACTGAAAACTGATTACATTGCCTAAACTGTGAACACCTGCATCTGTTCTTCCCGCAATTCTGAATCTGGACTTTTTCAAATCATCGATGTAGTCAAGCTTGCGCAAATGATAAATAAGTTCCTCTTCGACAGTCCTTAAGTCAGGCTGTCTTTGAAAGCCATGGAAATTGGTTCCGATATATCCAATCTTTAGTGCTGTTCTTTTCATTGATAATAATTTTAAGTGTAATATAAAATAAGTTTTTAGGAAAAAGATTTAGGAAAATAAATTAAATCAAATTTTTAATCATATGAGTAGTTTCATCATAGTCATCTTCTTCAAAGGTTACCTCATATCCAAGAGATTTCCAAAAAGGTATGGCTGCTTCAAGATATCTGTGCGAATTTAAATAAATACGACGATACTCTTCATCTTTAGCGAATTTTTCAATTACCTCGATAAGTACACGTGCAATACCATTTCTCCTATATTCTTTATCAACCATTAATCTCCAAATGCTTGCAGTATCATCCCCACAGCATGTCTCCTTAAGAAACTCGTAATCCTTATCATAAGCCCTAATACCTGCAGTTGCAACTATATTATCTCCATCCAAAGCTATAAAAAAGTTGTTTCTCTCAGGCAATATATAATACTCTTTTAATCCTTCAATATCATAATGAAACTTAGGAGTTGGACCAATACCATAGACTTCCTTAATCTGATTATATAAAAAAGATTTAGCCAAATCAATTTCATCACAATCATCATTAATTTCACGAATGATAATATTCATTTTATCACCTATTAAAAAAATAAAAAAAAGAGAAATGTAATATTTCTCTTATTCTTGAGCGGTTTCAGGATTGAGTAATTTTTCAACATTTTCCCCAATAAAGTCAAATAGCAATACAACAATCAATAATGACATACCTGGGTAAAATGCTAACCACCAGTATCCGGATGATAAGTAATGCATTGATTCTGACAATATAACACCAATTGCAGGTTCATGAGGAGGTAAACCAAATCCTAGGAAAGTAATTGCTGCTTCGTGCATGATTGCATGAGGAAACATTAAAATTACACCTACAATTATTTGAGAAACAATTAATGGGAAAATATGTTTAAGCGCAATCCAAACTTTTGATCTTCCTAAATTTTCTGCCAAATGAATATATTCTTTGGTTTTAATTTCTTTTACTTCAGACCTGAGAACTCTTGCAAGAGGAGTCCAATGGGTTAAACCAACACCCATAATTACCCCAAACACTCCACCACCAAACATGATGGAAACCAGAATAATTAAAAGAATGTGTGGAATAGAACCAAATAAGTCTATAATTCCCGCAACTGTCTCATCAGCCAATTTGTTGAAACTTGAAAATAATCCTAAAATAATGGAGATTATAGTACTGACAACAGATGCAATAAAACCTACCATTAAACTTAATCCAAGCCCTGCAATTGTTCTTTGAAACATATCTCTTCCCATCCAATCGGTACCAAAGAGATGTTCCAAGGAAGGCATTTGATTAGCAGAAGCAAAATTAGTTGGAATATCTCTTATGAAATAACCGCATACAAAAATGCTTACAATAACTAATACTGAAAGTCCAATAATCACAAGAGTCTTTGTTCTGAGATTTGCACGGTATATAAACCATGGCTCCTTATCATTTGTTTTCTTCTTAATCATTGAACTCGCTCTCCTTAATTCTTGGATCGATGAAATAATAAGAAATATCCGCAAGCAAGTTTCCAACAAATACGAATATTGCACTGATAAGTACAATACCTAAAAATAAAGGTACATCATTTTGAAGACCAGCAGCTACTGCCGTTTGACCAATTCCAGGATATGAAAATACCTGTTCTACAAGCACTGCACCACCAAACAGTTCACTGAATGATAAAAACTGTAAAGTAATTGCAGGAAGTAAAATATTCCTTATTCCATGATTTTTCACTAAATCCCAACCTTTTTCACCTCTAGATTTTGCAAACAGTACATAATCAGATGATAATACTTGGGTTAATTCATTACGTGTGTACATGGCAATTGGCGCCACACCAACAACACTTAATGTCAATGTAGGAAGAACCAACCTTGATGCCCACTCCATAAATGTAGCATCTGTACTTTTAACACCTATCGGAACACCAAATCCTATAGGGAACCATCCTAAATAAACGGCAAATATCATTAAAATAAGCATTCCAACCCAAAAAGAGGGAGCTGATTGAATCGCATAACAATAAACTTTGACCGCTTTGTCAATCCAGGATCCTTTATTTTTACCAGCCACTACTCCTAAGGCAAATCCAATGATACCACTAAATATCCATGAAAGAGCCATTAACACTACAGAAGCTGAAAATTTATCAATTATTACATCAATAACCGGAGCACGATATATCAAGGAAGTTCCTAAATTACCTTGGATTAAATCCAAAAGCCAATGAAAAATTTTTGTAGGCAATGGAACATTGGTACCAAAATATCCTTCCAGAATAGCCCTTTGGGCTTCTGATACTGCTGCACCTTTTAAATAAGCACTAACAGGATCAATAGGGGATAAATCTAGTAATACAAAACTAAAAATTGCAACAGCAACCATCAGTATTATAAAACGTACTAATTTAAAACCAAAATATTTAATTATTTTTTGTTTATTCAATGAAATAAACCCCCTTGAAGATTTTAAAAAAAAATAAAAAAAGGAAAATGATTTAAGCTGTGGTTCTTGTCCACTCACAGATGTTAATTAAGAAATCATTTCCTAAACCGTCAGGTTGGTTACCTATATCAATTCCATCTTTAATGAAATAGTTATAGTTGTAGTTAACAAGCCATGCAAATGGAGCATCACCAGCAGGACCCCAACCTCCGCCGTTAACTAAAGCGGATTGAGCCCATAATGTATTAGCTGCTTCTAAATCTGTGGAGTGCATAGCTTCTTCCATCAATGCATCGGAAGCGGAATTGTTGTATAAACCAGGATTCATATAGAATTCATCAGCAGCTTTACTGTGGAATTGCTGATAGATGGATTTATATGGGTCGGGGGAAGTTTGTTGCATTAATGCAGCTGAGCTGTACATGTTTGCATAAATTGTATCCCAGTCAGCACCAACAAGGTTTACTTCAATTCCAATTTCTTTAGCTTGTTCTGCAAATACGGTTGCTAGAGATTGTCTGTCAAGATAGTCTGGCGGGTAGTATAAATCAAATGATGCTTTTGTACCATTTTTCTCTACAATTCCATCACCGTCAGTGTCTTCCCATCCGCCATCCTTCAAGATTTGTTTTGCTTCATCTACATTTCCATCTTGAACTGCGGCATCAGGGTTTGCATACGCTCTTGTATCAACACTTGTATATTCCGGAGTAGCGTGACCTGAGAATACCTCATCACACATTTTTTGACGGTTGACACCAACGTTTAATGCTTCTCTGATTGCTTTATCAGCAGTTACATTGTTACCTATTTTCCAGCCGCTTTCATTAGTTACTTCACCATTATCTTCAAGGTAAGGGAAGGATACACCTTGTGCCCTACCTGCTGATTTTTCAACAAACTTGTAACCGTCTACACTTTGGTTTAATGCGGAAGTTGCAACAGGCACAACATCCACTTGACCTGATTTTGCAAGTTCTAACCAGGTTGATTCTTCAGGGAACAACATGGTTACTTGAGTGAAGTATGGTTTATCGCCGTAATAATTATCATTTACTTTGAATATTGCTTGTTGACCTTTATCCCAGTGGTCTAATACATATGGTCCGGTACCAATTGGATTTTCACCATAAGTATTATTATCATATTCTTCAGGCACGATACCAACATATCTTAAATCATAAATAAAAGTTGATCTTGGTTCAACTAATTCAAATTTAACGCAAGTGTCATTTACTGCAGTTACCTTTTCAAGATTAGTTAAATCCAAATCTGTTTCAGTATCTTTTGCTGTATTAAATGTGAATGCAACATCTTTAGCGTCGAATGTTGAATTATCGGAGAATTTTACATCATCCCTAACATTTACTACCCAAGTTTTTCCATCATCTTCAATTGAATAATCTGTTGCTAAATCAGGGACAATAGTCCCATTTGAATCTGTTTTAAATAAACAACTTTGAACTAGGGGATTATAGTTCATGTGTCCGCATCCCCAACCAGTGAGCGGGTTAAAACCTGCTTCTGGTTCTTTCATATTACTGTGAGCTGCTACTGTTAAGTGTGTTGGATCATCATCATGGGATCCTCCCATCAAAGCAAAAGCACCAATTGCAACGATAGCTATTGCTGCCACAGCCCCAATAATCATCATCATTTTTTTATCCATAAACTTTCACCATCATTAAAATCATAATACGCATATTAAAACAAAAGTATTACTTTATACTAAAAAAATACTTAATAAGTAATACAAATTTTAATTATTTTAATATCAATAATATTTTACAAATAATACATATAAAAAGATATTTATTACTTTTAAAATTGAATTCATAAATATAAAAAAACGATATAATCATATGAAAAAAATAAAGATTGTTAATTTTAAAATAACAAAATTTTATCAGTTATATAAAAAATATTTAAAAATCAATACAGATAATGTAAAAAATTTTTAACTAAAAATAATACAAAACTAAAATTTATATAAAATCAGTGGTAAATATTGCCTCATGTCATTATCCATCAAATTAAAAAAATTCATGTTAAAAAACGGTGCTAATGAAGTAGGATATGCAGACATAACCAATTTTACACCAAAACCCAGATTGAATATAGGGGTTGTTTTTTACATAACTTATCCCAAAGAAATCATAAGGAATATGCAAAATGCACCAACTAAAGAATATCTTAATGAACTAATAAAACTCAATTCCAGATTGGATGAGTTAGGAATGAAATGTGAAGAGTTTTTAATAGATAATGGATATGATGCTTATGCACAAACAAAAAAAAGACTAGGAACTGATTTTGGCGAGTTCAATTCATTTGAATTACCTCATAAAACCATTGCCACCCGCGCAGGTCTCGGCTGGATTGGAAAATCCGCATTATTTACAACATTGAAATATGGATCTGCATTAAGACTATCATCAGTATTAACAAATGCTCCATTAGATATCGGAAAGCCAATACTCAAATCAAAATGCGGCAAATGTGAAATATGTAAAGATGCATGTCTAGGTGGTGCGATAAGTGGTAAAGAATGGAATTACAAGCTTCACAGAAATGATTTTTACGATGACAAAAAGTGTGAAAAGTATGCTTTAAAAATATCTGAAGAAAATTTGGGAAAAGCGGACACAGTATGTGGAAAATGCATTTACGTTTGCCCACATACACAAAAATACATTAAAAGGTTATAATTTTACTGCATATCTCAAATCATATGCTTGAGGACTAATTTCTAATCCTTGAATTTTTTTATCCATATGGACTGTTTGAAGCTCATCATTTGCATCAAGAGAAACAACAAAACCCATTTTGGTCCAAAAGGTTAATGCTCCATCCAAGTTTTTATGAGTATGCAAATAAATGTCGTCATAACCAACTGCATTAGCAAAACTTTCAGCTACACTAAACATTTTAGAAGCTAAGCCACAACGTCTGCAGCGCCTGTCAACAAATAATCGCCATATACTTGAAGTAGTTTCTTTAGAATACAAATGTCTAAACTCTGGAAAATCTTTATCATAAGCCCTAATACCAATAGTTGCTATGATTTCACCAGTTTCCTCAGCATATGCAACAAAAAAATTATTCTTTTTCGGATCGATATAATATTCCTTCATGTTCATAACATCCTGATGCCATTCGGGAACATAATCATATCCAAATTCAATTTTTATCATATTAAACAAGAATTTCTGAACATCTGCAATTTGTTTAGAATCATTGCTTAATTCCTTAATAATTACATTCATATTAATCCCTTTTAGAAAAAAGTATTACATTTTAGAAATATATTAATCAATTAGTAATACTTTTTTATTGATTTTGATTAACTTTAATATTGATAAAGAACAAATTAGTATATAAAATTTGTCATTTAAATTATTAGGGTGATTTAATGGAAAAATTATTAGATGTTGAAAACGTTTCTATTTCATTCATTCAATATACTCAAGGTTTAAATCAAAGAGATTTAAAAGTTATCACCGATTTAACCCTGGACATATCTGAAGGAGAAATATTAGCAGTATTAGGTTCAAGCGGATCAGGTAAAAGTTTACTTGCACACGCAATATTCGGAATCCTACCTGAAAACGCAAATTTAAACGGTAAAATCAAATACAACGGAAAAGAACTATCACAAAAAGACAAAGAAGAAATCCGAGGAAAAGACATAGTGTTAGTACCACAATCAGTAAACTTCCTTGACCCACTAATGAAAATATCCGACCAAGCAATCGGACACACGGAAACGGATGAAGAAAGAAAACAAAAGAAAACAAAGCAAAGGGAAATCTTCGAACATTACAACCTAGGCCCAGAAGTGGATGACATGTACCCATTCCAACTATCCGGAGGAATGGCAAGAAGAGTACTCGTATCAACAGCATTACTATCAGACCCTAAACTCGTCGTAGCGGATGAACCAACACCAGGTTTAGACCAAAAAACAGTAGAAGAAACATTAAATCACTTCAAACACATGAAAGAAGACGGAATAGGAGTACTTCTAATCACACACGACATCCACGCAGCACTGGAAGTCGCAGACAGAATAGGAATATTCTACTCAGGATACGTAATCGAAATCGCACTCAAAGAGGACTTCTCAGGCGATGGAGAAAACCTGCTCCACCCATACACAAAAGCACTATACAAAGCACTGCCCGCAAACGGATTCGAACTAACCAAAGGACACCAACCACTACACGGAGAAATACCAAACGGATGCCCATACTACGACAGATGCGAAATGAGATTCGACAGGTGTAAAGATGAGAGGCCTCAACTAATCGACCTAGGAAACAAAAAAGTCAGATGTTTTAAATATGAGGAAGGTGCATAACATGGAACTTATTGGTTCAAATATTTCATTTAAATATCCTTCAGCTAAAAAATACATATTAAAAGATATTGACATATATCTGGACAACAAAAAAATAACAGGTTTTGTTGGAGACAGTGGAAGCGGTAAGTCAACACTTTGTAAAATTCTCTCCGGATACATACAAAGATATGATGGAAGAGTAACTTTAAATGGTGAAGAACTTCCTAAAAAGGAATTCTGCCCAGTACAACTAATCTATCAACATCCTGAAAAGGTTATGAATCCAAAATGGAAAATGAATGATGTATTAGGCGAATCTTGGGAAGTCCCTGATGAACTCTTAGAAGAGTTCGGAATTCAAAAATCCTGGCTTACAAGATTTCCCCAAGAACTGTCCGGAGGAGAACTCCAAAGATTTTCAGTTCTAAGAGCAATAAATCCTAAAACAAAATTTTTGATAGCAGATGAAATGACAACAATGTTAGATGCTATAACCCAAGTGCAAATCATAGACTCAGTTTTAAAAATAGTAAAAGAAAGAAACATGGGTTTCCTGCTTGTAAGCCATGACATGGATTTGGTCAACACAATATGTGATGATGTAATCTACCTAAAAGATATTAACAACATTGATAAATAAGGGATCCTATCTCTTATTTATTTTCTATTTTTTTGAATATGACTTAAATGCCTATTAAAATAAGGAAGTTTGAAGTAATAGAGGAAGGAAACAATTTTGAAAGATAGGTGTATATTTTCTTGGCATGAGTAAAAATAATAAATTTAATAATTACTTCAAACTCTAAATTATAGTTTATATTCACTAGTATAAATACTTTTTTATAAAAAAGTATTACTTAAATATTAATAATAATAAAAATAGTATTATTTCAAAAAAAATTATAAAAAATATTCAATCAATAAGCTTTTTAATGGTCAAATCCGCCCACAGCAATGTGATGTTATTTGAAACGACTTCACCTAAAACAATTCCCATCCAAGCACCCCAAACACCCCAATTTAGGACAATTGCAAACAATACTGCAAAAAATATTGTAAAACCAGTTTCCCTCATGATTGTCTGAAACATTGCGGTTATTCCTCGACCTATTCCCTGGAAAACATAAGTTGATGCAACACCTACGGCCATTGTCGGATAATAAATAACAATCCATGACAAAAAGCCTGTAAGCTCAGAAGCTATTCTTACACTTGTTCCGGAAGATGCAAATATTGAAGCAATATCTCCCGCAAAAACATTAGTCAGGATAGCTACCGCAAATGCAAAAATCATGGAAATCTTCATTGCATACCTATGGGCTATTTGAATGTTTTTATAGTTTTTGGCACCATAATTTGCAGCAATCACACTTATCAAAGCCGTTCCAATAGCCAAAAGTGGAGTTGTGCCTATTGTTACTATCCTCCAACCTGTGGAATAGACCGCAACAGAATCAGTCGAGCTTACAAAGGCCAGAAGTGCTGAAAAGACCGCTGCAAAAAATGCATTGTTCAAAAGCTGGATGCTTGCCGGAATGCCTACTTTAACAATGTCCAATCCAATATCCTTTTCAAGATTAAAATTTCCAAAAATCGGCTTTAGATAGGTGTCCTTTTTAATATAAAACCAATAAAGCAAAATCAGAATAACAAAAACTGCTGAAATTATTGTCGCAATAGCTGCACCTTTAACACCCAAATTCAAGTAATAAATAAAAATCGGATCCAGAATCATGTTTAGTATGGCTGATGCAATCATGGCATACATCGGCCTAGTGGAATCTCCTTCTCCCCTGTAAATTCCATACAAGGCATTTGAAAGGATTATGAATATCGAACCTAAAACAATAATGTTTCCATAATCCGTTGCATAACCGATTGTCTGGCCAACACCCATAGCATTCAAGATTGGTATGAGTAAAATCCAAAGGATAACTGTTATGATAATCGATACTGCAATATCTATTAAAATTGAATGAGCTGACGCATTATCCGCCTTTGACTTGTTCCCCTCGCCAACATATTTCGATATTGCAAAGGCCGCACCGGCTCCCAAACCGTTTCCGAAACCGACCAGAATCATGAATATCGGTGTGAAAAATCCGACGCCAGCAAGTGCGTCAGCACCCAAACCAGATACCCATGCCGCATCAATAAGATTGTATAAGCTAGAAATAAGAAGTGAGATAATCAATGGTATAGACATCTTTAAAAGAGCCTGCTTAGGGTTTCCAAGCATTATATCTACACTATTTGAATTATCCCTATTTTTCATAAATAATTATTAAACTTTATTCAGATATAAAGTTAATTAACTTCAGTATAATCAACTTTATTAATAGAATTTAATATAGATATTATGAGGATTAAATATGGTGGAAAATGCACGTTGGGATAGTTCCCTATCATTTATTTTAGCAATGATTGGCGCTTCAGTTGGATTAGGAAATATATGGCGCTTCAGTTATGTGCTTTATTCAAATGGTGGGGGAAGCTTTTTTATCCCTTACCTGATTGCAATAGCCATCATGGGAATTCCATTTTTAATCTTGGAATATGGAATCGGATTCAGTTTTAAAGACTCCTTTACAAACATATTTAAAAGAATTAATCCAAAATTTGAATTTATATCCTGGATAATCATATTAATCATTTTCACGATTGGAATCTACTATGTGGTTATTATAGGTTGGGATTTGGCATATCTATTTTCCAGCTTCACATTTTCCTGGGGAAATGACCCTGCATTGTACTTTACAAAAACCATTGGCGGAAATTCAAATTTATCCAACCCGATTTCCTTTTTAATTCCAACTACCCTATGTGTAGTATTTGTTTGGTTTTTAACCTGGTTAATTTCACATAAAAACTTAAATGACGGAATTGCAAAATTCTCAAAAATAGCTATTCCTCTGCTTTTTGTGATGATGACTGGCATTATTATCTATGCTTTAACGCTTCCAGGAGCATATATCGGCATTGAAACACTAATCAAACCTGACTGGAATATGCTTTTAAACATCAATGTATGGCTTGCGGCATTCTCCCAAATATTATTTTCATTAAGCATGGGACAGGCCATTGTAGTGACACTCGCAAGTTACCTTCCTGAAGATTCCAAACTAATAGATAACATATTCATAGTGGTCATATCAAATTCCCTGTTTGAAATATTTACCGCATTTGGCGTTTTTTCAATTTTAGGCTATATGTCATTTAACTCAGGAATTCCTATGATTCAGATAATCAGTGAAGGAACAGGATTAATATTTGTTGTTTTCCCAAATATATTTAATATAATGGGCCTATAGGACATGTTTTAGCGCCATTATTCTTTTTAGTCATTTTCTTTGCTGGAATGACCTCCATTATTGGAATGATAGAGCCTGTGATAAATTCAGTATTGCACAAGTTTAAAATGTCCCGTAAAAAATCAGTGACAATAGTCTGTGCCATAGCATGTATGTTCTCATTAATATTTACAATCAACATCGGCAGTTACCTTGTCGGCATTGTTGATGGATTTGCAAATACATTTGGCATTCTGCTATTTGTTGCAATTCAATGCGTAATCTTTGGATGGATCTATGATATCAAATCACTCATACCAATTCTAAATGAAAATTCAAGAATCAAAGTAGGCAAAACATGGGTTATCATCATTAAATATGTATTGCCTATTTTTATCATCATCATGTGGCTAATGGGAGTTTCCAACCTTCTATTGAATCCTGAATTAATTAATTTAATTGTATATTCAATCATAACCGTCCTTATTCTAACAGCAAGTGGGGTCCTATATAAAATTAAATCATGAATATTTAAAAAAAAAAGAAAAATTAGAATAGTGGATCTTTCACCATTCCAATTCTAAATGAGTTTAGAATAACCAATAAAGTTAAACCCAAATCTCCAAAACCAACAGACATCATTAATGTGATAATACCTAACACCGCAAGCACTACACACAAGAGTTTTACTGCAATTGCCACAGTAATATTCTCCTTAATGATTCTCATTGTCTTATGGCTTAAGGCAAACAAATACGGTAGTTTTGAAATATCATCCTGCATCAATGCAACATCTGCTGTTTCAATGGCTACATTAGAACCTGCAGCACCCATTGCAATACCTATGTTTGCACGTGCCAGTGCAGGAGCGTCATTGATTCCATCTCCAACCATTGCCACATCACCAAACTTGTTTCTTATTGTATCCAGGATATTTAACTTGTCTTCAGGAAGCAGATTGGAATAGACATAATCGATTCCGATTTCATCCGCGACATTTTTTGCCGCATGTTTATTGTCTCCTGTAAGCATTACAGTCTGCACACCTTGATTTTTCAAGTCATTGATAACTTCTACTGCGTTATCCCTGATTTTATCTGACACGGTTATGATACCCAAAACCTTTTCGGAGTTTCCGACAAAAATCAATGTTTTGCCTTCACTTGAGTACCTGTTAATTTCATCTCTTGAGATATCAAAGCTGGATCCTTCAATTAGTGATTCATTTGCAGCATAGAACTGCTCACCGTTAATGTTGGCAACGATTCCCTTACCAGGAACGTTTTTAAATTCTTCAATATCATCAAAAATTATATTGTTTTCATCTGCATAATTAACGATTGCCTGAGCAATCGGGTGAGAAGAATCATGTTCCAATGATGCGGCGATTTTTACAATATCCTCTTTAGATAAATTATCATCAAGAACTTCAACATCACTTAATTTGAGCTTTCCTTCAGTTAAGGTACCTGTCTTGTCAAAGATTACCGCTTTGACATTACGCATCTCTTCAACATAGGTACTGCCCTTAATGATGACTCCATTTCTGGTAGCTGAAGTAATGGCAGAAACCATGCCCACCGGAGTTGAAATCAAGAATGCACATGGACATGAAATTACCAGAAGTGAAAGAGCCTTATAAACCCAATCGGTTAAGTTTTGACCGAATAACAATGGCGGGACAAATGCAACAATGGCGGCTCCAACCATCATGATAGGAGTGTAATATTTGGCCACCTTTTCAACTAAAGATTCTGTTTCAGACCTGTTGAGCTGAGACCTTTTAACCAAAGTTACTATTTTTGAGATTACTGAATCCTTAGCGGCGGTAGTTACCCTTATTTCCAGATATCCATCCTCATTTACAGTTCCGGAAAATACATCATCTCCAACTTCTTTTAAAACAGGAACACTTTCACCGGTGATTGATGCCTGGTTGATTGAAGAGGAACCCAAGATAACTTCACCATCCAAAGGAACTTTGTCACCAGGTTTTACAATGACAATATCTCCAATCTCCACTTCATCGACATTTCTAATCTCTTCCTTATCCCCTACTTTGACCCTGGCAGTATCAGGGGCAATTTCAACCAATGATTTAATTGAGCGTTTAGCTCTGTGTTCGGCATAGTCTTCTAAGAATTCCGCAATATAATAAAGAAAAGTTACTGCAGCACCCTCTTCAGGATGCCCAATAATGAATGAAGCAACACAAGCAATACACATTAACATTGCAGGGCCAACAGTGTGCCTTTTAACTAATGAATTATAAGCCAAAATAGCTATTTCATAACCTGCAATTGCTGCTCCAACCATATAAGTGGCTGTTACAATGGTTGGGCTAAATGACAACCATTCAAAAATATGGCCTAAAACAAATAATATTCCGCTTGCAAGGATGATTTGAATAGGTCTGTTTGCAATTAGAGGCTTTCCTTCAGCCAATAATTCTCCATCGCCATGTTCGTGGTCATGGTCATGGTCATCATCAGCACAGTCCGGACAACCGCAAAGGCTAAATTCAATGTCTTCATCATCATGGTCGTGATCATGGCAACCACAATCATCATCAGTGCAGACATCTTCCTCATGAGAATGGTCATGATGCTCATCCCCATGGTCGTGATCATGGCAACCACAATCATCATCAGTGCAGACATCTTCCT
>NZ_JAFRKB010000060.1 GCF_017431965.1 Methanobrevibacter sp.
ACAGACAAACCAATCCCGAAATAATAAAGAAATTATACAAAACTAAAAATGGAATTCTGACATTTTTAGACTTCCAAATGCAAAATTGGACACAAAATCACATAAAAATCAAATAAGCCTATAAAATTTTACAGACTCAAATTAATTAAAAAAAAAATAGAATAATAATTGAATATGTTATTCAATTATCATTGTTTCATTGAAAGTTTGTGTTTTACCACTGCTGTCTGTAAACTCCACGCTAACTTCATGTTTGCCGAGGTATTTCTCGATGATTTCAAAGATTACCCTTGAAAGGTCATCGTCAACATCTCCATCAAATACAAGTGTACCGTCAATGTATACCTTTAAATGTCCGTTTGTGAAGGTGCGATTAAATAAATCCATTAATGCTTTAAGATTAACCGCATTTGCTTGACATATAAATTTCATATCATATGCACGATATAGAGTGTATACATGCTGTTGGCTGTAACTTGATTGGCCTGAATAAGTTGGTCTGACATCAGGAACAGGGGCAGGTGTATCATCATCTGGGGATGGTGCCGGAACTTCTTTTACGATGACAGTATTATTGACTTCATAATCTGAAATCGGAACTGTTGTAGTCATGACATATGTGCCCGGAGCCTCTGTTATTTCGATTTTGGCAATTCCGTCATCATCGGTTTTGACAGTGGTTGTTTTTCCATTGATTGTGAATTCAACCCTTTCGCCTGCACCAACAGCTCTGCCATCTCCAGTCACGACTTTAACTGAGAAGTATTCACCTCCATTATAGTCAACTGAAATGTCTTCATTATCGACAATTACTGAATCATCATCAACGGTATATGCCTTAAGGCATACTGTTTCATCCAAGTCAAAGGCATCAATCCATTTTTCACCGTCACTGCTTATGTAAGACACATTTTCAAGAAGATGCTGTCTTGTCTGCATTGCAACAGGAACGGAATTGCTTTTAAACTCTACTTTAATCATGTCATCTACAATGACCGGAACGTACTTTTCCAAAATGATTGTTTTGAATCCTGCATATTCGCTGACGCCGCTTTGAGTATGCCTCAATTCGTCATTTACATATATCTTAAGTTCATAATCGATACCTGGCTCATTGAAGTAAGTTCCCACAGCACCCAACAGATCATAAGTCTGTGAAATGAACTCATTTGAGTAATATGTGTAATTTTCATCGAAATAATCCAATCCAGCAAAGTCTGTCTGGTAATTGATGGTATACTTAATGGTATTGTTGAAGATATATCCTACCGCACCTGAATACAGGCGGGACGGGAACCCGTCAATATATAAAAATGACTGATCATAATAGGACAGGTAGAAGAAACCTTCCTCTCCAAAGCTTGTTCCCCAGCTGTTTTTGCAAATCCATGCACCGTCGCCCGGAGGTGTGATGAAAAAGTTATCCTTTGAATAGCTGTCATCCCATCCGATAAGGTCAACCATATGGTTTGCACTGTGTGTTTCATTATAATAACATGCGGCGGTGTCCGGATTATAATACGGCTCGGAATCACCGTGAGAACCATATGCAATAGCAAGAGCGCCATATTCCATTAATGCTTTTTTAAGTTCTAAATCAGTAGTATCTTTTCCTCCAGGAATAACGATTACATCCTGAACATGAACTGTTTCATCGGAATCAAAAATCAGCTCTGAAATCTTACCCATTTCATCATAAGGATCCACTTCACTACTCTGAAGCCCTAACCAGCTTAACAGATATGCTGGAGCACTGAATACCCATCCTCCTTCAATAAGAGCTGTGCTTCCATATTTTGAATAAATCAATTCCATATTTTGCATGTTGTTTGGTGAGAACATATATTGGACTCCGGTCGCTTTAAGCAATGCGGATTCGACTGCACCTACTGAACCGACTGCCCAACAGGCACCGTTATTTCCCTGGTCATAGACATTGCCTGCCCATCCCATGTCACGCAAATCGAATTTGGATGGAATTTCGTCCATATCCATTGAATTGTTGACTAATTCAATAGGCATTGCATATCTTGCAACGAAAAACTCATATTCAGTATTATTTGTTGACAGCTCATCATTTAGAAATGTTGTATTGGTGTCTTTAAAATCGCTGAAAAATCCAATGACGCTTATTCCGGAATTATTGAACAGTGAATTTTCAAATGACACATCCCCATTATACGCATAGATTGTATTTGCGGTGTCTTTTATAGCTGAAAAAGTGACCTTATTGCCTATTAATCTTGAATCTGAAATGGTCAGATTTCCTTCATCGAAAAATATCGCTCCTGCCTGATAATCTGCAACATTATCGGTTAAATTGGAATTAATAACGTTTAAATCAGCACATGAAGTGTAGATTGCGCCTCCAGCACTTGTTGCTCTATTGTTCATAAAGGTTGAATTGGCAATGTTTAAAATACCATATAACTGAAGAACGGCTCCTCCAAAATTGCTCCTGCAGTTGTTGAAAGTGGAGTTGATGATATCAACAGTTATATTGTCATAAAGAAGTCCATATCCTGCCATTCCTAAAGAATCAAAAAATATTGCACCCGCATCCTTTGAAGAGGATGTATTTTCAAATATGCAATTTTCAATTAAAAAGAGAGGGGTCTGATTAAAATCGCCCATGTGAGGAAATTTAAATCCTATTGCCCCTGCAGACAAATCTGAATTTAAATTGATAAATTTTGAATTTCTAATCACACACTGAACTCCTTCACAATAGATGGCTGCCGCATATCTGGAATATATATCTGTGAATGTTGAATTATTGACATACAGATTGCAACCATAAGGAACCAAAACATTACCGTAATCCACTTTTCCTCCAGAAAATGTGGAATCTTCAATTACAACATTACATAACAGCGCCGCCAGAATATCTGCTTTGTGCTGGGTAGTGGAATCAAATGAACAGTTCTTTACAGTTAAATTAGATTCTCCCATGACATTAATAAAAGCTCTTCTGTCTGAATCAGATCCGTTATCTATAAACTTAACATTGTTTAAAATAATGTTTGAAGAAACTCCCTGTATCCAGTTTTCCTTACAGTTAATAAATGTCAAATCATTAATTGTGAGATTTTCACCCCACGCCATTATAGCGGGTCCAATGTTTTTACCATCAATGAAATGATTATTTCCGTTAATGGTTAAATTAGTTCCCCCAAGCAACAAAAATGTTTCATTATCCTCTGCTTCAATATATACATAATCATCCGCCATATTAAATTCAGTTACATTATCATAATATGCCGGCAAATCCTTTTCCAAATCCTTAAAGGATTTGGGGGAAGCGGAAAGCAAATCTGAATCTTCAGCTACATCATCAATAATCAGTTGAGATGAATCATTCAAGTCCTCTGCACTGATACATCCTATCGAAAACATGAATATTAAAAGAAATATTGTCAATATCACATATTTTCTCATATCTAACCTCCTTTATTTAAATAATCAGAAAGAGAATAATATTCACCTTTCAGATAAATAATTAGAATGCTTTTAATAATTTAAACATTCTTATATATACAAGTTTTATATACATAGCATATAAACATGTTGATTTATTTTAACTTTTTATATAAAAAAATAATCAAATCAATATAAAAAATAGTAAATTTCTATAAAATTTATAAAATTTTAATTTAAAATTAAATTAAACATTATTTATGAAAATTAATTATTATTGAAAATAAGTACTAATTTTTTTAAAAAAATGGAAAATTTAAAAATACTCTGTTTGCATTGAAAAAAATTTATAAAAAATAAACAAGCCAATATGAAAAATTTAATAAAATATTATATTGAAAAATTTAATATTAAAATTAATTAAAAAATTTAAAAAAATGAAAAAATATTGGACAAACGTCTAAATTTGATTTATTCCCATCAAATCAACAGAACACTTTACTACATTTCTGAAAGTTATTCAACAGTGAGAATATCACTAAAACCTGTCAAATCAAATATAAACATCATATCATCTGAAACATTAATTAATTTCATTGATCCATTGTGTTGGTCCATAACATTTTGCATTGAATTAAGAACTCTTAAAGCTGCACTTGAAATATAATTGACATCTTTAAAATCCAAAGTTAATTCTTCAACATTGTCTAAATCTTTAATTAATGATTCTAAATTTGGCGTATTGTCAACATCCAATCTTCCGATTAATTTAACATCCAATTTTTTTCCGTCAACCTTTTTTTGAATTTCAAAATTGCTGGATAATATTTGGAAAGGTGAACTGTCTTGAGAATCGCAATTATAATTAACTATATCTGTACGGTTGTCGGTTTCACAGGTATTGTTATCAAATTTTGAGGCATTGGAATCTGCATCTAAAATTTGCTGTTCAACATGACTGTCCCCAGCATTTTCATATGCATCAAGATCATATGCACATACTGCAGAATCATTAACATCACAGTCGTCGACATCAACTGCAGACACGTTTGCTATGCCCATTAGGCATATTAACCCAAAAAATAATAATATTTTTTTATTCATAGGGGGAAACCTCCCAAATAAAAAAGTACACAATTTTATTGAATACTTCAGTTTTGTATTTATATGTTAAAATTAATAGTATATAAACGTTTCCGCATGCAAGTGCTTACTTGCATCTTAAAACAACTAAAAACTATTATTAAAGGCTATTTATTAAAATTAACAATAATATGGATGTTTTTTCATGAAATATCCTAAGACTTAACACCAATATATAACATGCAATGCGCTTTTCGGTCAGGAGTAAACTCTTCTGGAACAGTACTCTCATAATCAATATTGAAACTTCTTTTTATCTTTCCATTTCTTTGATCTTGCCATACCTGTTTCCATGCACTTTGAGCACAGGTTAAAACATCATCTCCACTAACGTCATATTTGATAAATTTTCCATCCAATACCTCTTTTTCAAGACCTTTAAAAAACTCTTTTTCAACAGCAAGAACACTTAAATCAAATTCGCCGGTTTCGTCACTTTCATAGTTGGAATATTCACAAACTGGTGCAATACCTTCAATAAGCTTTTCATCTGAATTAAAAAGCAAAGGGATTTCACCAGACACAATATCTGCAAATAACTCATTAATTTTACCTATTCCTTCAGAATCATTTTTTAATCTTATGGTAACTTTGTCTAATTTATATGTCATGAAAAATTCTCTATTAACAATTATATAAGTAATTATTTGAATTGAATCTTCAACAAATATTCAAAAAAAAAACACAAACAGACTTGCCCTTAAGAATTTAAAAAATAGAAGAAACCCAAAAGCACATTATACTATATGATTTACAGTATTCTTTTTTTTAAATTTTAGGCTTTGTAGAAATCCTAATTTTCATTGAATTTGTGTTGATCTGTAAATGTTGTAGATTGTGTTTTTGAGTTTTGTTTCTTTGTTTGATAGTTGTAGGCTTCTGCTTCTGTTTGTTTCGTTGAATATTCTTTTTATTACGC
>NZ_JAFRKB010000061.1 GCF_017431965.1 Methanobrevibacter sp.
CATGTAGATTGCACCCCCATAAACACCTTTGTTATTTGTAAAGGTACAGTTTTCAACAAGTATGTTTGAAGCACGAATAAGGAGTGCTCCACCCGCATTGTTTGGGTTTCCATTCACAAAGTTAATGTTTTTCAAAACGACATTATCTGCATCTATGAAAAATATTCTAGCAGAATTTTTACCGTCCAATGTGTGCCCCATACCATCAATAGTAATCTGTTTTTTAATTCCAATCCCATCAAAGGTGACACCACTGTCATAAGTGCAATCACCATCTAATATGAGAGTTGAATTTTCGACAGCCCCATTAATCGCTGCCCTTAACTCCGAGAAAGTCTGTGGGCTAATGCTTTGGGTTAAATTATTTATATTTCCTCCATTGTCATTTGCTAATGTATTTACACCTGTTTCATCATTTCCTGTCGAACTTAAGGCGTAACATTCCTCATCTGCTATAACCTCACTATCAGTTAACACTGATCCGTCAGAATCTGTTGCAGAAACAAATGATAATGATACAAAAAAGAGTATTAACAATAAAGAAATAACTTTTATTTGTTTTTTCATTTTTCCACCTAAAACTTTTTTTCAAATCAGTTTGTATGATTTGAAACAATATTATTATTTATGTAACATATATCATATAAATGCAATTATTACCTTTAAAAATAATTTTTCAAAATGTGTTTAATATGATAGTGAATGGTCTTTTTAAAGTGACTTATTAAAATTGTTTTATTTTCATTAATTAATTGCTTTCAAAGCAGTTTATCATTATAATTTATTGATTTACATTGATTGAACTTATTCTTAAATTTATTTCATACAAAATTGAAAAACCAACAAACAAGTTACGATATATTTTAATATAATAATCAGTATAATCTAAATTATGACAAATCAAGTAGAAAACTCAAAAATTTTTTCTAAAAATCATGGATTTACTTATAAGGATCTAATAATATTTCTAATACCAGTCATAATTTTTTCATTATATCTTTATATTTATAATCCGGGCATTTTAACTTTTGATTCATTTAATCAATTGCATCAAATAGCTACGGGGGAATATACTAATTGGCATCCCTTTTTCCACACATTTATTGAAATGCTACTTATTAAAATTTACCCTAGCCCAATGACAATTGCGATTGCTCAAATATTAACTTTTTCAATAATATGGATGGTAATTTGCAGATATTTCAGAAAAGATTATGCGAACACTAAGAATATAACAGAAGACAGACAATTCATTCTACAAGTCATAATTACATTAATTATCTCTTTAATTCCAATCAATGCAATATATGCAATTACATTATGGAAAGACATATTTTTTGGATATTTCCTTTTGCTTTTATGTTTTTTAATTAAAGTATTGCTAGATAAAAATGGCGACGTTAGTTTAAAATTCATTATACTTTTATCCGCTATAATGGCAGTCGTATCCCAAATTAGACCAAATGGTATTTACATCATAATTCCATTAATAATCATTTTTGCATATTACTTCTATAAAAACAACAATTCAGAAAAATTTTTCATTAAATTGCCTGTTTTAGCTATCGTATTTATTTTATTAATCGCATCATTAAATGTAGTTTATGAGGTTGAAGATACTCAAAAAGATGCAGTATTTGCAAAAACTGCACATATGCTTTCTAATTATGACCTGAATCACATTTTAAGTGCTGAAGATAGTGCCAAATTACATGAAATGATTAATGAAACCACTATAAAAGAAAATTATAATAGTTTTTTCACCGATCCAATCCGAAACAGTGCAAATCAAGATGTCTATGACAACAACAAGGCAACATATCTTGGAATGGCCGTATCGTATTCACTGAAAAATCCAGTGCAGTTCATAAAGTACATGTTGGGTTCTTCTGAAATAACCTGGGACATTACAAGGGACAGCTATTGGCAAGGAAAACCTTACTACATAAATGAAGATGGAATTCAACTTGAAGATACTAAAAATACTTACTTCGAAAATTTCCACACTTCACCTGTAGCAAGTTTTGAGGAAGTAACAACTGTTAATGAAGGTACAGCGCAATTTAATCTAGTTAATTCCTTTGTTTATACTGCTCGGTCAAATATCATATTAGATACATTATTTAACAGCCCTGCATTATATATGTACTTAGCATTCCTGGCTATGGCGGCAATATATCTTTTAACTAAATCTAAGGATATTATTCTTGTTTATCTGCCGAATTTGCTGAATATTTTAGTTGTTTTTGTATCAATTCCTGTTCAGGACAATAGATACCTATATCCAAACCTATTGGTATTTTATTTGTTGTTGATTATCTTAATTGGAATTCTAACGGGCGATGCATCAAGAAATAGGAACGGTCCTGAAAATGCATCTCCAATTAGTAAAACAGAAACTGATAGTTATAACTCAACAGAACAACCATTAGAAAGAATCGAAACTCAGGAAGAAATGGAAGCTAGAATTAGAGCCAAAGTGTTAAGAGAGCTTGAAGAAGAAATGAAAAAATAATTAAAATGTGTTTTAAATTGTGTTAACAACACGATTTAAAACTTCTTTTTATTGAAAAAACGCCTACTCTCATCGCCAATATAAAATCTATTATAATCCTTGCAACTGATTACTGATTGAATATAATCAATCTTTTCATCAACATCATTAATAGAATTCAGCTTGTTTTCAATTTCATCAAAACTTAAAATTTCCCCTTGATTTTTATAAATCCAATCAGCCCCATCATAATCAAGGGAATTTTCAGTCTGTTCATCAGTATAGTAATGAACACTGCTACCTTCAAAAAGAACATTATCCCTAATTTCTCGAGCAGGAACTCCTCCCCAAATTGAATTTGATTTGATTTTTTTGTTGGAAACTAAAGATTTCGCTCCGATAATACTCCCTGAACCTATTTGAGTTCCCTTAAGAATTAATGCATCCTGGCCAACCCACACATGATCACCCAAATAAATACTTTTACTAAGATTAATTCTTTTCAGAGAGTTTGTATCATAAATCAAGTGAGGATCTGCAATTCTCATCCAAATTCCAAATGAAAACAGTCCCTCTTTTCCTATGAAAACATTCTTTTGCTCGGAAATGGAAAAATTCAATCTGCCATTTAAATAACAATTTTCACCCATATAAAACACAGAATTGTTATAAATCGATATATTCAAATAATAAATATTCCTATTTGATGAAAGATAGATTATTGAGTTGTCTGCCTTAAAATCCAAAATTGAATTGTGCAAATTCACGTTTTCCTCACAGATTAATCGATTGTTGCTTCCCCTAAAAATAATGCGAGTATTTTTCAAATTCGGATTTGAGCCAATTATTTTATTATTCCTTTCATCAGTTTTTACAACATCCATAATACCACAATTAATTAAAAGATTGAATTGTTTAGTGCATATTAAAATAATTTGTATAATTAATATTATTTATTAATTTCCATCAATTTAGCAAATAATTTTTATATCATGTAGTAAATAGTTAATATTAAACTTTTTAATCATAATGAGTCATCTAATTGCAAAAATTATCAGTTAGCATCCGGTTTAATGTTGGAAATTATCTTGAAATGTCTTGATAACATTTGAAGATAAACATTAACAGAGATAATTTTTATAAATATAATGACAAAAATAATTGTAGAAGAGTTTACGATACAATTTTAAATTTAAGAAATTAATCAGGAGATTTATTTTTGAGTTTTAAAGAAAAGATTTTATCAAAAAGTAATTCTTACAATTATTATAAAAAGCAAAATGCCGAATTACTTGAAGAAATTGAAAACCTTAAAAATGAAAAAAAGATGAATTTGAGAGAGGAATATATAAAAACATATAGGAATGCAGGTTCTTTTTGTAATTGGACATACATCAATTATTTTTTTAGAGATGATTTTGAAGATAAATTTAAAGATGTTACTAAACACCTCAGCGGCGAATCAAAAGACATTTATAAATGGATTTTTTTAAGAGCGTTGGCAGTTAATTTAATTACAAAAAATTCTCTTTATTTTGACCATGAATTAAACGACCAGAAGAGATTTACAGAATTTAACAAACTAAATTCAAATAAAAACGAAGTTGCAGAATTTAAATTCACTGGAGATTATAATTTACATGCATTTATTGATTTGCATTTAACTGATGAAGATAAGGAACATATGAAAAACAAAGACATCATCGATGCAGGTGCCTTTACAGGCGATACCACATTGCCCCTGTCCAAACTTACGAATCAGAACGTTTATGCATTCGAACCCTTTGAAGAATCATTTAAACTACTGAATAAAAATATTGCAGACAACAATATCAAGAATATAATCCCCATAAATAAATCATTGGGAAACATTAATGGTGAGCGAACGTTATACCTATCCGGAACCAACGTTCAAGGGATTACAAGCAACCCAGACACTAGGCCTTATGATAATGAAATCAAGGTAGAAGAAACAACCATAGACACGTTTGTTGAAGAAAACAATTTAGATGTTGGATATATTACAATTGATGTTGAAGGGGCAGAGCGAGATTTATTAAAAGGAGCAATAAATACTATCAAAACTCAAAAACCAATATTAAGCATTAGTATTTACCATAGTGTTCATGATTATTTTGAAATAATTCCATGGGTTGCAAATCTGGAATTAGGATATGAATTTGAAGTGCTTAAAGAACAACCTTGGCCTTTTTTAGGAGATACCATTGTTCAATGCAGAGCAAAATAAAATTAATTACTGTGATTATATGTTAAAATCAAACGAAAATAAATATGATTTTAAAATTTCAGTTGTTATGGCAGTTTACAATACGGAAGAGTTTTTAAGAGAAGCTATTGAAAGTATTGTAAACCAGAGCATTGGTTTTGAGGATGTTGAATTGATTTTGGTCGATGATGGAAGTAGCGATAGCTCAAAAGAAATCTGCATGGATTATAAAAACAGATTTCCTCAAAACGTTAATTATATTTACCAAGAAAATCAAGGTCAAGCGACTGCAAGAAACAAGGGGATGAAACTTGCAAGAGGAAAATATATTAATTTCCTTGACAGTGATGATAAACTTGAATTAAATGCCTTGGAACTTGTTTATAACTTTTTTGAAAGCCATTACGAAGATGTGGATGTCGTTTCGATTCCAATAAAATTTTTTGACAGGCAACGTGGAAACCATATATTGAACTATAAATATCACTCAACACAGCTAATTGATTTAGATGAACATCCGGATTACATTCAACTTTCCGCTTCTGCATCATTTATTAAAAAGGAAGCAATTAATGATTATATTTTTGACCCATACCTTGTTGTTTCTGAAGACGCGATATTTATAAATAAAATCCTTTTAGAAAAAAGAAAAATAGGCGTGATTTCAAAAACCTGTTATTATTATAGAAAAAGAATTTTAAGCAATTCAACTGTGGATTTATCTGTAAAAAACAAAGATTATTATATTCAAAGGTCTGAAATTTTCTTTAAAGAACTTTTTAATTATTCCAAATCAAAATATGGAGAAATTTACGATTTTATTAAATATACAGTCGTTTATGATATTCAATGGATTTTCCTTACGGGCGGCATTGAAAAGATTCTGGGCGAAGATGGTCTTAAGAAACTAAAATCCATTTTATATGAACTAGTGCAGGAAATTGATGATGAGATAATCTTAAAACAAAGATATCATGATAAAAATCTTAAATACAATATCCTAATCTTCAAACATGGAGGATTGGAAACGGAAATTGTGGAAAAAAATGTTAAAAAACTCGCCAATGGAAACGTTATTGATGAGTTATATTACCACGTATTATATATTGATGCTTTTGAAATCCATAAAAATAATGTAAATATCCTAGGTTATCTAAGATCATACTTCAAATATCCGGAAATTAAAATTCAAGCTGTGAAATATGATGAAAATGAGTTTATCCAATATTGGTTAGATTACTTTAATAATAGAATTCCGGGATTTTTAGAATGGGAATATCTAAACGATGAAGGATATGAGTATAAAACAAACTTATTAAATAATATGGATTTAAACAAACCATTAAATGAATTAAAGATTGATAACTTCACCACAGATATTGATTTGAGTGATGAAGACATCATTCTGGAAAATATTGATTCAGAATATGAATTTTTAAAAAGAGATTATATTGATGAGATAACTTATGGAAATGTCAAAGATGAAGTTCTCAAAAAGTATCTGGATAACAAAGGAGAAGTTTACGAATCCAAAAAAATCGAATATCCTTTAAGAGAGAACAAATATTTGGATTTGGACAATATATCCTATTACAATTTTGAAATTGATATTCCCTTAGATGAATATAAAGATTCAAACATTAAAATTAGAGTAGCCTATGGATTACAAAACTTTTATTTGACTGTGAAAATGGAAAATTACTCAAAAATTACAGAAGAAAGTTTTTATTCGAAAAAAGAAAATTATTTAATTCATTTTGAAAACAATACATTTAAGTTAATCAAATATTCAATACCTAAATTGTTGGAGCTTGAAAAAGCGAATATTGAATTTTTTGAGTCACAAAAAAGACCTGGATTCAATGAAATAATCAATTTTAGAAAACATTATTATTATTCATTTATGGAATATGCAAATCGCAGAATCTGGCTATTTATGGACAGGCCGGATGTAGCTGATGATAATGCAGAACATCTTTTCAAATACGCTTTAAAACAGGACGATGGCATTGAAAAATATTTCGTTTTAAATAAAGATTCTCGAGATTTTAAGAGGTTAAGCGAGATTGGTAATGTTATTGAAACCGGATCTGAAGAACATAAACTGCTGGCCTGCCATGCAGAAAAAATCATTTCATCCCAGGCAGATGCTGTGGTCATCAACCCATTCTATAAACAGGAAAAATTTTACAATGGGTTATTTTCTGCAAAAGTGTATTTCTTACAACATGGGGTTATCAAAGAGGATATTTCCTCATGGCTTCATAGATATGACAAATATTTATATTTAATTTTAACATCTGCCCGAGCGGAATACTGTTCATTTTTTAGTCCGAAATCACAATACAATTATAACAAATCGATTGTTCAACTTTTAGGACTTCCAAGACATGATAGTCGTGAAAAATTAGAAGACAAAAAGGAAATTGTAGTGATGCCTTCTTGGAGAAGGTCACTTGAACATCTTAGCGAAGAACAGTTTAAAAATTCTGAGTTCTTTAAAGCATACAATTCCCTATTAAATGATGAAAAACTTATTGGATTTTTAGACAAGAAAGGTTATACATTAATTTTCAAGCCTCATCATAATTTATATGAACACTTGCATCTATTTGACAGACATCCGTCAGTCGAGTTTGACGATATTGAATCAGGTGATGGAAAAATACATACATATAATGACATTTTCAATCACTCTTCACTGTTAATTACAGATTATTCATCAGCAGTATTTGATTTTGCATATATCAAAAAACCAATAATCTATTATCATGCTTTAAAAGATTATCATTTTGATGTTGAAAATAGTTTCTTTGATTATGAAACAATGGGCTTTGGAGAGATTGCCAGAAGTTCCGAAGGATTAATTAATTTAATTATGAATTATGTAAACCTGGATTGTGAAATGAAAGACAAATACAAAAAAAGAGTTGATGATTTCTTTGAATTTAGAGATAAAAATAATTGTAAAAGGGTTTATGAGTTCATACTGAATGATTCCGCAGATGAAAAACCTCAAAAATTAAGTAATGATGACTTAAATAATCTGTTAATAAGTTTGGGAGATGACTTTTACAAGAATGTTGATTATGAAAAAAGAATAACTAAAGAACGTCTTAAGAAAAATGAATTACTCGAAAAACTTGAAGCAAAAAATAATGAAATCAAATTAAAAAATAATGAAATTGATTCACTGAATAAAGAATTAGAAAGAAAACAAAAACAAATTGATACATTATTAAAATCAAATAGTTGGAAAGTGACAAAGCCACTTAGAAAAACAACTGAAATGTTGAAAAACAACAAAGGTGATTAATTGAGCATGTATAAACTATCCATTATCATTCCGACATTTAATTTGGAAAATTACATCAAACTTGCATTTGATTCAATAAAATCCCAAACAATTGGATTTGAAAATATTGAAGTAATCTTTGTAGATGATAATTCAACTGACAATACATTTAAAATCATAACTGATTATTCAAACAATTACAGAAATGTAAAAGTTTTTAAAACTGATGAAAATAGCGGGTTCGCTGGAAAACCAAGAAATGTGGGCTTGAAAGAATCAACTGCAGAATATGTGATGTTTCTTGATGGAGACGACCAACTTTTAGTTGACTCCTGTGAAGTACTCTTAAACAATGAATGTGACATTGCAATCGGGTCCCATATTAACTGTTATGATAATGGTGTTTTCGAACACATTCCAGCATTGCAATTAGGTAGAACGGAGGTTTTTGAAAATATAAATGACCCAAATTTATTAAATATCACTCCTGCAATTTCGGCTAAGTTATTTAAAAAAGAATTATTGGTTAAAAATGATATTAAATTTGTTGAAGGAGTTCCTGCTCAAGATTTGGTATTTTTATTGGAATCTCTGTTAAATTCCAAAAAAATCACCGTTATGAATTATCAATACATATATTTCAGAAACATACACAAAAACTCAGTTTCATACAAAATTAGTGAAAAATACCTTTTAGGATTAATTAAATCATATACTTCAATTGCTGAACTGTTTGAAAAATTTTCAATAAATTATAACACTCAAGAATTTATTTTCAAAAAGCATATTGGCTTTTTTACAACACAAATTTTAAGAGCATACAATTTAAATATTTTAACTCTTGAGGAATTAAACAGAATTTTAAACTCAGATTCATTTAAAGAATTAGCTAAAAAAGCAGTTTTTAAAAATAATTCTGAATTTAGCGAATATTTCCAATACATGTTTGATGGGAAATACAGGGATGCAAAAACGGCGATAGATAATATTAAACTAGATATTGAAATTGACAATAGTTATCTGATTATGAAAAATAAAAATAATAATCTCATCAATCAAAATAATAATCTCGCCAACCAAAATAATGACCTCACCAACCAGAATAATGACTTAACCAATCAAAATAATGATCTCAAGAATCAAAATACGACATTAACAGAACAGAACAATAACGTTAATAACAAACTTGTTGAATTAAAAGAATATACAGATAAGACAGATTTGAAAAATAAAGAATTGGTTAAATCAAATGAATCTCTGAAAAGCGAAAATTCAAACTTGAAAGCAGAGCTGCATGAAATTAAATCAAAAAGATTATGGAAATTAATTAATAAGTTTTAATGTGAAAGAATGCATAAACATCCCATCTAAAATTTCAATTCCATAAAAATGCATTTACACAAGCCACATGATTATTTTATCATCAGCTTCATCAAGTAAATGCCTAAAATAAGTTTGTTAACATTAGTATAAGTTATTCATTAGTTTTTTAGAAACAATGGAGAGATTTTTAGCATCACATAAGTGATGAAAAAATCATCATCCTTTATCTCATAACTTTCTAATGCCCTACGGCATTATTTATCTTTTCTACTATGAAAGTACGGCAGTATCAGACGATTCCTTGTGCGTTCATAGCGTCTACTACTTTCTTAAATCCTGCAATGTTTGCTCCTGCAACATAGTTTTTATCCATGTCATATTCAGCAGCTGCATCTGCAACATTTGCGAAAATAGTTTCCATAATAGTTTGAAGTCTACCGTCAACTTCTTCAAAGGTCCAGGATAACCTTTCTGAGTTTTGAGACATTTCAAGTGCGGAAGTAGCTACTCCACCAGCATTGGATGCTTTACCTGGAGCGAATAAAATACCATTTTCTTGTAGGTATTCAGTTGCTTCAATGGTGGTTGGCATGTTTGCACCTTCTGCAACAGCTAAAACACCGTTTTCAACTAAGGTTTTTGCATCTTCTAATTGCAATTCGTTTTGAGTAGCACATGGAAGAGCGATGTCACATTTAACTGTCCATACACCTTTACCTTCATGGTATTCAGCACTTTCTCTTGCTTCAGCATATGCAGTTAATCTTTCTCTTCTTACTTCTTTGATTTCTTTTAATAACTCAACATCGATTCCTTCTGGATCGTAAATCCAACCGGTTGAATCGGAACATGTTACAGGTTTACCACCTAATTGTTGAGCTTTTTGGATTGCATAAATTGCAACGTTACCAGCACCAGATACTGCAATGGTTTTTCCTGCAATATCAATGTCGTTTGCTTTTAACATAGCATTAGTGAAGTATAATAATCCATATCCAGTAGCTTCAGTTCTTGCAAGTGAACCACCGAATGATAATCCTTTACCAGTTAATACTCCTTCGTATAATCCTCTGATTCTTTTGTATTGGCCGAATAAGAAACCGATTTCGCGACCGCCTACACCAATATCCCCTGCAGGAACATCAGTATCAGCACCAATGTATTTGCATAATTCGGTCATGAAAGATTGACAGAATGCCATAATTTCTCTGTCTGATTTTCCTTTAGGATCAAAGTCAGATCCACCTTTTCCTCCACCAATTGGAAGACCAGTTAAGGAGTTTTTGAAAATTTGTTCGAAACCTAAAAATTTGATAATACCTACGTTTACAGATGGGTGGAAACGTAATCCGCCTTTGTAAGGTCCAATTGCACTATTGAATTGTACACGATATCCAGTATTAACCTGTACTTGTCCGTTATCATCAATCCATGGAACACGGAATTTTAATTGCCTTTCTGGATTGGTTAATCTTTCAAGAAGTGCATTTTTTCTGTATTCTTCTTCATTTTCTTCAATTACAACCCTTAAAGATTCCAATACTTCGCGCACAGCTTGGTGGAATTCTGGTTCTGAAGGGTTTTGTTCAATAATAGTTTCAATTACATCATCTACGTATGACAAAAATATTCCTCCAAATAAAATTTAGATTTATATCATTAAATTTTCAAATTTTTTTACTGGCTTGCAGTAATTATTTAACAATATAATATATTATATGCAACTTCTAATATTTAAATATTTTTCAATTTTTAATTAAATAATCGAATATTTTTCAGATAAGTTAATGTTTATCTTATACATTTTATAATTTATTCAGAAAATTATAGTTATATAAATATTTCTTTTAAGATATTAATTCAAAATGTCTATTAAAAATTATTAATTGATGGACAAAGTCGGAAAATGGTTGCCAACCCCCATGTAAAATCAATCGTTTAAAAATAAGCCAAAAACCCCCTCCAATTTAGAACAAATTCAAAAATAGCCAAAATATAATTAAACAAAATAGTATACAAAATTAAAAAGCGTATTTCTTTATATACAATAATTAATATATTAACTATTAATGTCTACTGAAATATAATTTTTAGTAGACAAAATTATAAAAATTGGGTAGAAATTAATGAATAAAAATAAAGTTACCAGATCTCAATATGAAAAATTAAAAAATAGTTACTTGAATAAAAACAGGAACATGCATTCCCTCTATTTAGAAATAAACAAAGAAACACCAGTAGATAAAGAACTATTTTTCAGATTAATAAACAGAATACGTATAGAAGAAGGATTAAACGAGTATTATACTCCAAAAAAACAAAAAAAGAAAAGAAATATTATAAAGAATTTGGACAAATCGCCAAATTCATATAATTCTTAATAGTCAACATAATACCTTAATATTGCACCTATTCCACCAAATGCCCTGAAAAGTTGCATACCTTCTTCAGTTTCAGTAGAAATAAACTCAACGTCAGTATTCATTTCTTCAGCTTTCTCAACAAATTCATCTGCCAAGTCCATAGAAGACTCTTCTTTTAAACGTTCATTGCAATTAGGACATCTTTCTTCTAATTTATCAGCTTCAGCTTGTGTTTTGACTGTTATTTCCTTTTGTGTTCCACAGCTTGGGCAGACAAAAGTTTTGCGCATACTTGATAAGTCTTCAGATAAAAGCAGCACATCAACAGCACCAACAGTCAGGTTATTTCTAACTTCATCTTCACCATAGGAGTAAAGCCCTTTATCCTTTCTCAACTCATGAATGAATCTTTGAACAAGTTTCTTTTCCTGCATCACATCAAGGTTTTCCAAATCATCAGCGGATTTTGCAATGACCTCACGAATACCTTCCTCACCAGTATAGGATGTATCGACAATGGATATAACTTTATCTTTAAGCTCATACTGAAGATAATCACCATCATAAAAATCTTTTTTGGTAAATCCAGGCCCTCCAAGGATGATTCCTTTCAAATCATCTTTAAGCGGAAGGAATGCTTCGTTCATATGATCTCCAATACGTTTTAAAAATTGGTGAGCCAAGTCTTCAATTACACGGTCAAACCTTCTTTGTGACTGACCACCAGCCTTATGTTTTCCCGGAACTCCACTGGTCAAATGACCAAGAATTGTTTCCTTTTTACCTTTCAATGTAGCATACGTAGCTTCATTTCTGTCAATAACCGCAACACCATATACGTCACGCTCTTCAATCATGTATTCCAAAGGTTCCAAGAAAAATTCGTTATTACATTTATACCAATAGGTTACAACCGGTTCAGGAGGCTCTATAATGTACTTTTCCATTTTTTCTGTTCCAGGACCACCCTTTGGAATCATACCTACAAATAGAACCAAACCATTTTCTGGAGGTTGTTTGTATAATTTAATGCTTTCCAAAATTACCGCAATCGCAGACTGTACATTTTTCCTTGTCTGTTTACTCTTAATGTTAGCACTCTGACCCATTTCATCTCTCATGTGCTTACCAACATCACTTAGTTGTTTAGTTGGCGGAATATAAACTGAAACAAGCTCTGTACCTCTACCTCTTTTTTGAGCTAATTCTTTTAATGTTTTTTTAAATTCATATAATTCTTTTGATGATACTCCTGCCATGATATCCCTATAAAAATTAAATTAATATAATAGTAATAAATATATTTTTTTAAATATAAATAATTAATGAAAAAATCAGCCTAATTTAGCATTTCCGTATTTTTCAAATAATTTAATATCATTTTCATCAATGGTATCTATCTCAAGCAAATCCATTCCAGTAATGTCTTTTACATCACGGGCCAGCTGGACATACGTATCCGGATAGTCATTATACCCGAAAAGATGCCAGATAACGTCTCCCTCAAAAACAATTTCCAAATACCACTCATATCCTTCCAAACCATTAGAACAATAGCTTTGAGATTTTAAATGATAAGAAAATTGTGTCCACAAATAAACATGATACTTCTCCAAAAGATTTAAAACAATTTCTTCGCCATCCGACGTCAACTGCTTATCAATATAACCGCTAATTGATTTGTCTTCAAAGTTAATTATCAAACGAGGATTGGGAAGTTCATATGGGTAACATCTATAATGACCAAATTCAATATCTTTGAGCTTTAATTTAGCATCATTAAAATAAATTCCGTCCCTTTTAAAATCATAGTATAGTGGAGTGGCAAGTTGTCTTTGATAGTCCAAATGCAATACATCAAAATTAAAGAAATCCTTTAACAGCTCTCCAAAATTGATCCAGTTTTTAGGAAAATTATTCTTGAAGGAATATTCCTCATAAGCATCGGTTGAATAGATTATTACAATGCAGGAATAAATTAACTCCAATCTTTCAAAATAAGAAAACTTCTCAGATTCATAATCCTTGAACAATTCCAAATTTAAATAACACTTGCGCAATTCATCAGCCTGCTTATCGCTGAACCTATGAATTTCACTGGTCATCTTACGTCTTAAATCAACCAATATGTCAACCCATGAGTCATCGCACAAGCTGTTTTCATGCAGGAACTTATCGCCACTACCCCTTTCTGAAATCTTATAATATGCCATGTTATTTACAAAATCAATTGTAAAACATTCATAATGACGATTAAGTCTTTTGAAATTGAATCTTTGTGTGATTTCGATTTTTTCAATCATGATATCCTCAATTCTTTACACTTAGATATATCTCATCTGAATTTTAAATAATTATAGGAAAATTTCAACAAACAAAAAATATATTAATCATCATATAATTAAATCAACACATCAACAATAATATTTACGTGATAATATGATTAGAAGATGTCCCCAATGTGGTGCAACAGGCGATGATATATACGGTTTTTGTATAAAATGCGGATATGAATTTCAAAAAATTCCAAAGGATAAAAATGCATGTCCATTATGCGGATACCCAAATCCTGATGAAGCGGATTACTGTGTAAAATGTGGTACTCCCCTACTTTTCAAAAGCCAGTTTGAAGGAGCTCACAATTCTCTAAATCCAATCGTTATTAAAAATGAAATCGACAATAGAAATCAAGTAAATGTTGGCAGGACAAACAGGATATGGATCGTATTAGGATATTTCTTTTCCATTTTAGGAAGTATAATCGGATTAATAATAGCTCTTTATTTAGTTACCCGCAAAGATCCTGTAGCTAAAAGACACGGATACATCCAAATAGCAATAATCGTATTTTACATTGCAATTCTTACAATATTATTCGCAACCGGCGCGATTCCACCTGAAATCGTTAATGAATATAGCCAACTATTGGCTGGAAACTTTACCTCTATCTAGAGGCAGATACATTACAATTGCCCCTTCACCATTTTCATAATAGCCCGGAACAACCCTGTCTTTAATAAAATTAAACTTTTCGTAGAATTTGACCGCTTCAACATTTTTCTCCCTTACTTCAAGATAGATGGCATCGATTCTAAGTAAAGACAATATTCCAATTGCCTTTAGAAGCAGTTCCGTTCCGGCACCCATTCTACGGTAATTTTTATCAACGGCTATTGAGATGA
>NZ_JAFRKB010000062.1 GCF_017431965.1 Methanobrevibacter sp.
ACCACCTTCAGCTTTAGCATTGTTGTTGGACACGTCTAAATCGGTTGCGTTGAAATTGTTACCGTAAACGTCTAATCCTCCACCCCTAATTGTAGCGTTGTTGTTGTTAAAAGTTGAGTTACTAACTTTTGTATTATTACCACGGATAAATCCGGCACCACCACGGGAAGCAGTGTTGTTGTTACAGGTAACAGTCAAAAGAATACAATGGTCACCAATAACGTCTATAGCACCACCTAAACCTGAGTCAGGATCCGCTGTGTTATTATTAAATTCTGTATTGCCAATGTATGCATTTTCACCAATGATATAAACACCTGCACCGTTTACAGCAGTATTGTCATTGAATTTTGAATCTGTAACGTTTGTGTTAGCACCATAAATGAAAACAGCACCATCTTCTGATGCATTGTTATTGGTAAAGTTAGTGCCTACAACAGTAGTATTTATACCATAAATATACATTGCAGAACCGTTGGTACCAGTGTTATTGTTAAAAATACAGTTGAGTACTTTAGTATTGTTACCTACAATGAATACTGCACCACCAATACCGTTGGATGTACCATAATACCATTGCTGAGTGCCTTCATTCCATCGATAGTCATGTACTGTAGAAGAACAATCTTCAAAAATACAGTCTTGAATTGTAATATTGTTACCTTTGGTATTGTCACCACGAAATGCATATCTACCGACAGTGTTTTCATCGCTTGCAATACCACCAACCATTATAGCAGCTCCTTGTCCACCAGTGTTATTGATGAATGTACAGTTTTTAACAAGTACATTATCGTGACTGATTCCAAGACCACCACCATAATTTTCTGTTCCTTCACAATTTATGAATGTACAATTTTCTACAACTTCATATCCGATCATATGGTCGTGATTAGGTGCTCCTCCACCAGTTTCTCCATCATAACGTCCGTGAATATAAACTGCAAACCATTTAGCGGTAAGGTTTATAAATTGGGTATTTTTAATGGAAGATGCGATATATCCAGGACCCCATCCACTTTCGTCGTTGATACAGATTGCACTGGAGTGTTGACCTGAAGTACAGTTAATAAATACACAGTCCTCCATAGCCATACCAAGTGCAGCAACAAATTGACCATGCCCATCTTCATATGCAAGAGGGTCTGCTCCGTAAGTGTGGTCACAATTAATGAAGCTTACATTTGTTACAGAATAAGGATTACCATTTGCGGTAGCGTCATCTACATTATACACGCCTTGCATATTACCTTGATGGCCTCTACAGAAGAAAAATTGTCCGTAAGAGTCACAATAGTCAAATATAGTGTTTGACACGTATCCTCTGAACACTCCATTATTATATGTTTGATCAACAGTGAAGAAACGATTATCTGTTTGGGAAAGCCCAGTGAATCTACAGTTGACTATTTCAGTACCATAGAAAACAAGGGAACCTTCATAGTTAGCTGGTTGTCTAAATGTTGCACGAGCTGTATCAGTGAAGGAACTTCCTCCAATTATCCAAATATTTTCAAGTCTTCCACCGGTTTGTCTTTGAGATCCTGTATAAGTTGCACCATCAAGATAGATTACTCCTCCATTAGGTAGTCTATATTGGATTTGCGCAAAAATATTTGATACTGTTCTGTCCCCATAGAATGTTCCCCCATACCAATAATCAGTACTAAAATGTATTTGAGCAATAGGATTTTCAGGGGTAGGACCGTCGTAAGCTGTAAGAATATCTACATCATTACTAGCACCAAGAATCTCTAAATCATTCCCAGCGCGAAGCATTTCTAAATCTTCATCTTTTTCATCATTACTAGAACGCAATAGTTGAGTTCCATTATTAGTCAAACAATCATCAGTTTCAATTTCATCTATATCATTTACATTATTCAAATTCGCATCGATTGGATCAATATCAGAAATAGATATCGAATTAAGTTCGCCTGTGTTTTGTTCGTATGTTCCAATTTCGCTTGCACTTGCAAACGAAAGTGAAAAAATCGTCAGTAATAGTATTAAAGTTAAAAACATATGTCGCTTAAAACGCATAACATTCTCCCTTTTAAACAATCAAATACTGTTTAACTTTAATATAATGAAAACCTTTTGCCATTCAATAATAGAAAATATGTGAAAAAAAACATCAATTGTTTAACATTCAAATGAAAACTTTTTGCCTTTTAATAATACGAAATATTTTGAAAAAAAACCTGAATTTCGATACAATAAAATACTAAAATTAGCACCTTAAAGTACCAATAGATAATATGATTCTCAACATATATAAATATTTATATTATAGTCAAAATGAGATTACAGATGTGATGAAAAATCCTTAAAAGTTATAAAAAAAAATAAAGAAATAACTAAAATCAGCCATGTAAAAACCAATAATGGGAATTGATTTAGAATAACTGACCTGACTAAACGTCAGTACTATATGTGTATAGCAAATAGTTATTTATGATTACTTATTATAGGAAAGTAAATCCCTAATTCCTTTCTACTTAATCGTTTGACCTGAAAATTAAATAGAAAGTCAATTGATCTTTTTTTAATAGGTATATGTCCTACTTGTTTGATCTTTTTTTAATAGGTATATGTCCTATAACTGAACCATAATTGCTCATGGTTAAGACATGTGTCAAAAGCCTTTCGATAGTTCTCTAAATTTAATTAGAAAGCTACCAGATTTCTGTTTTTTCAAATATTTAATACTATTTTTCAACAAATTTTTTCATTAACATACATGTCCTAATCATATCTGCTACAATCCAAACATATATGCATAATTATATAAAATTTTCATTTAATATAAATTTTATTATTTAAAGTTAGGTAAATGTTACAAAATTCTGTTCTATATTGAACAAACAATTATATAATTGAACGAACAAATTAGTTATCATGGGTACTTTAGAAAAGATGAAAATCCTAACTGATTCGGCGCAGTATGACCTATGTGACTATGTCAGCCATAACAAGAGTTCACAGGTTAATCTGCCCGGCATTTATGAAGCCACAGGCCATAACGGCTGCAAAATTCCTCTTTTCAAAACTCTTTTGACAAACAAATGTAAAAACGATTGCAAATATTGCATTAACCAATCCAAAAGAGACTTTATGAGACTTGAACTTTCACCTGAAGAGCTTGCAAAAGCATTTCTCGGATACTACAATAGAGGTCTTGTAAACGGTTTGTTTTTAAGTTCAGGAATTTCTGGAGATGTCGATTCTACAATGGAAAAACAGATTGAAACTGTACATCTACTGAGAAACAAGTACGGATATGATGACTACATTCACCTGAAAGTTGTTCCGGGGGCCAGCAAGGATTCTATCAAAAGGGCAATGGCGCTGGCAAATCGTGTCAGCATCAATATTGAAGCCGCTACGCCTTCAGGTCTTGCCGAGCTGTCATCTACAAAGGATTACAATAAGGACATATTGAAAAGGCTATCCTGGATCAACAGTCTGCAGCACAAAAGCACAACATATCCAAATTCTACACATACCACACAGCTTATTGTCGGTGCGAATGGGGAAAGTGACAGGGAAATTCTTGAGAGAATGGAAAAAATCTACAAAAAATCAGAGCTGAAAAGGACATATTTCTCAGCATTCACACCAATTGAAGATACTGAATTTTCATCAAAAGAGGCCTGTTCAACCGACAGAACTGCCAAATTATATAATGCTGACAGTCTGCTGAATGATTACCACTACAAGGTAAAAGAGTTGGTATTTGATGAAAACGATAAGCTCTCACTTACCCAGGATCCAAAAATTCTAGCTGCAAAAAATATGAATATATTCCCTGTAGAAATCAATTCCGCACCACTGTATGAGCTGATAAGGGTGCCCGGAATCGGTGTGAAATCAGCAAGAAAAATAATTTCTATTAGGAAAAAAATGCCGTTCACATCAAAAGAACAGCTTAGAAATTTGGGTGTTGTAGTGGACAGGGCAGAGCCATATATCAAAATAAGCGGTGAATTTCAAACTACATTCGAATTCTAGAATAACTGGTTTATGTTTATAATATAGCTCATTTTTATTAAAATAATTTATTGAAAAACTAATAAAAATAATAGATTATTATTCGAATATAATATATTATATTAAATATACAATAGATATATTTCAAGTGTAAAAATTATCAAATAAAATATACTAAAAAAAGTAGAATATATTAATAATCATCGAATAGTGCCCATATTTCAGGGTATTTTTTGGAAACCGCCTCATCAATTAAAATTGAAGCTTCCTTTGAAATGCTGAATTCCGGTTCGGTTTTTCTTAAATATCTAAATACAGCAGAAGACCTTGAGGACCAAAGAGTGATTCTTGGATTTTTGTCCACAATCTCTTTAACCTCAGCTATATGTTCTTCCTGGATTTTGATTTCTTGTGATGTCTGTATGCTCTCTTGGCTAGGTATATCGCCAGATATGTCTTCGGATGAGATTTCATCCTCATTATCTTCCTGATCATCTTCTAAAACCTCTTCATCATCATTTAAAGATTCTTTTTCTAACTGTTCAAAAATGTTCTCGCTATCATCTTCAGGAGATTCAACATCTTGTTGCTCTTTCTCGTTTAACATGTCCTCCAGTGATTGAGGTGAATTACTATCAAAATCCTCATTGTAAAACTCAGGAATAAGTGAATCCAATCCTTTACCAAGTCCTTTTCTAGCCATTTAATCCTCCCCATCTCTCTTTAAAATTTCTTTAGCCAATTTTAAATAAGCCTTTGTACCAGTGCTATCCGGATCATAAATTAAACAAGGTTTTCCAAAACTAGGAGCTTCAGCCAATCTGATATTTCTTGGAATTATAGTTTTAAAGAGTAAATCAGTTCCACCGAAGTAATTTTTAAGTTCCTTATGTACGTCTTTACTGAGTCTAGTCCTTTTATCAAATAAAGTTAGGAGAATTCCTTTAATGGGTGTAGGACTTCTTAATCTCTTTTCAACCAATTTTATTGTATTAATTAAATCAGCTACTCCTTCCAGGGCATAATATTCAGCTTGGATAGGTATCAAAACGCTATCGGAGGCTACTAATGCATTGACTGTGATTACACCTAATGAAGGAGGTAAATCTATAAAAATATAGTCAAATAACGGTATGACTTCTTTCAAGGTGTCTTTTAAAACAATATGGTAATTATCACGTTTAGAAAGTTCCATTCCTGCACCACTAAGGGATATATTACTTGGGATAATAAACAAATTTTTTATAAACGTAGGAATTGTTGCTTTTTTAATACTAATATCCCCCATGATAGCATCGTAAATGGTATTTTCTATCTTGGTTTTATCAATCCCGAAACTAGTTGTGGCATTAGCTTGAGGATCCATATCTACAACCAAAACAGATTTACCCAATACCGCTAGAGATGTTGCAGTATTGACAACAGTGGTTGTCTTTCCACAACCCCCTTTCTGATTCATCACCGCTACGACTTCACTCATTTAAAGAATTCTCCTTTATCTGATAAGTTTTAAGTTATTAGTTATGAATTATAACTTAAAAATTCAAAGCTCGAAAGAATAACATTAAATTATTCAGTAAATGTTAAAAGGATTAAGTTATTACAATTTAAAACTTAAAAAGGGATAATTTATTAATTTTAACTCTAAGGGATAGGAATTATATTGTAAGTTAAAACTTTTAAATTATAAAAAATAAGTTTTAATGAATAACTTATCATAACTAACTTTTAACAAATAAGTTATATTTTATAACTTCTCTCTTATAAAGTATTTGTTTTCACAAATAAGTTATTCGTTAACACTTGCAAGTTATTAGTTATAAGTTATAAGAAATAACTATCAAAAAAATAAAAAAAGAAGGAAGGATTATTTAGCATTGAGCATGGATCCATCAAAATAGCTAGCATATCCTTTCAAATCTAACATTCCATGACCTGAGAAGTTTAAAACGATAGTTTTTTCTTCTCCGGTTTCCTTACATTTAACGGCTTCATCTATTGCAACCTTGATTGCATGAGTGGTTTCAGGAGCAGGAAGTACACCTTCATTACGGGCAAATGTAATGCCCGCTTCAAATACATCCCTTTGATGAGCTGATCTAGGTTCAATGAAACCTTCCTTAGTTAAAAGGGAAACCTGCGGAGACATGCCGTGATATCTTAGCCCTCCGGCATGAACTGAAGGAGCTACAAAGTCATGGCCTAAAGTGAACATTTTAAGCATAGGTGTAAAACCATTAACGTCACCGAAATCATATTCATAACTGCCTTCAGTTAAAGTAGGGCAGGCACTAGGCTCAACAGCAATGAACTTGGTATCGCTATTGCCGTCAATCTTATCCTTAATGAATGGGAACAATGATCCGGCAAAGTTACTGCCTCCGCCAGCACATGCAATCATTACATCTGGCTCTTCTTCAGCAATTTCAAGTTGAGTTTTTAGTTCCTGACCGATAATAGTCTGGTGCAGCATTACATGGTTTAAAACGCTTCCCAATGAATATTTAACCTCATCATTAGCCAATGCCTCTTCCATAGCTTCGGAAATTGCTACTCCCAAAGAGCCCGGATGGTCAGGATTTTCTGCCAATATTTTACGTCCAATCTCAGTGTTTTCACTAGGTGAAGCGAAAACATTACCGTTGTAAATATTCATAATATTTTTTCTATCGGGCTTTTGCTTGAAAGAAACCTTAACCATGTAAACGGTACATTCCAAGTCAAGCAAATTGCATGCAAGGGAAAGTGCAGTACCCCATTGGCCGGCACCAGTTTCGGTAGTTAACCTTTCAACACCCTCTTTTTTAGCAAAATATGCTTGAGGTATAGCTGAATTTAACTTATGCGAACCCGTAGGTGAAGTGTCTTCACGCTTATAATAAATCTTTGCGGGCGTATTCAAATATTCTTCAAGTCTGGTAGCTCTAAACAATGGAGAAGGTCTACCCATTTGCATATATAGTTCTCTAACTTCATTAGGAATCTTGATATACCTGTCGGTGGCAAATTCTTGCTCTAAACCAGCTTTGGTAAAGGCTTTCTCTAAAGAAGAAATTTGATCTTTACCTTCACTGTTTTTAGGCATAGGAAGTTCAACAGGCAAGTCAGCATTAATATTGTACCATTGTTTAGGCACATCTTCGGATGATAAAGTAATTTTGTAATTCATAATAATAATTACATCAATGTACTATTTAAATCTTTTGTGTACAAAAATGTACACTTTAATTATTAATAATATAAAAAACAATTAAAAATCATGAGAATTTTAGCTATAGATGTTGGAACAGGGACACAAGACATGATGATTTATGATACCGAAAAAGAGCTTGAAAACTCAATAAAATTGGTTTTGCCTTCCCCTCACCTTTACATTTCACAGCAAATGAGAGAAATTGAAAATGACATCTATTTTAAAGGAGAAATAATGGGCGGAGGAAAAATAAAAAAGAGTATTATGGAACATATGGAAAAGGGATATAAAGTTGTAATGGAACCCGTGTGTGCCAGGACAATCCGTGATGATTTAAATCAGGTAAAGGCAATAGGAATTGAAATTGCAGACGATTCAAAAGAATACAAAGATTATACAAAAATAACAATGGGTGATATTAACATCAGAAAGCTATCAGAATTCCTTTTAGGCTATGATTTGGAATTTGATTTTGACAAGATTGCAATAGCTGTTCAGGACCATGGATATAATGAAAACATGGGTGACAGGGACTTCAGGTTTGAAAAGATAAGGGAAAAAATAACCGAACCGATATCCCCATTGGAATTTGGATTTACAGATGACCTGCCGGAATATTTTACAAGAATGCAAGCAGTAAAAAGAATAATTGAAAAAGAGGGCATTGAAGATACACCCCTGATAATGGATACAAAATTCGCTTCAATAGCTGGAATGTGTTTTGACGAAGTAGCTAAAAAATTAAACAGTTTTATTGTAATAGATATCGGTAACGGACATACAACTGCAGCATCAATTGAAAACGGTAAAATTCAAGGAGTATTCGAGCATCATACATCAAGCCTAAGTGGAGAATCTCTTGAAAGGTATATCAAAAGATTGGCAACCGCCGAGATAACACATGAGGAAGTCCATGAAGACCATGGCCATGGAGCACATGTTCTCAATCCGATATCTGAAATTGAAAAAGTTATAGTGAGCGGACCAAAAAGGGAATTGATAGAAAAAACAAATCTTGATTGGCACCATGCAGCACCGGGCGGGGACGTTATGATGACCGGTACTGTGGGCCTAATAAAAACTGCAATGGAAAGATAAAATGCTTAAAATGGATTCTCATATTCACAGTGAATACTCTCCGGATTCATCATCAAAAATAGATGACATTCTAAAAAAAGCGAAAATTGAAAACATTGATGTCATAGCCATAAGCGATCATAATACAGTTGATGGAACTAGTGAAGTTTTAAGAAAAACCAAAAATACAGATATATTGGCAATTCCATCCATAGAGGTTTCTTCAACAGATGGCCATATTATTGGATTTGGGTGTGAGGAAAATATAAGTTCCAACTTATCACCTGAAGAAACAATAGACAAAATCCATGATTTAGGAGGTCTTGCAATAATACCACACCCATACTGTTTTTACCGGCATGGCCTTCTGCATAAAAGAGATTACAAAGATTTGAAATTTGATGCAATCGAGACAAAAAATGCAAGATTCATTGTCGGATATTGCAATAGGAAAGCAAAAAATCTATCCAAAAAAGAAAATATCCCATCACTTGGTGCAAGCGATGCGCATTATTGGAAATTTGTTGGCGATTGCTATAGTTTAGTGGATGCGCAAAAGGATATAGACAGCATTTTTAAAGCAATATTAAAAAATAAAGTGGAAGCGCATGGCAATGGTACTTCTAATATCTTACTTTCAAAATATCTAATTGAGAAAAAAATACTAAAAAAATTTGATTAAAAAGAGGTTAATTGCTCTTTTCAATTAAAATTTCTATTATAGAAACATTGGTCTTTTCATTGTTGTAATTTTCAATCTCTTCAGTGGAAATTTGAATGTCGGCAACTACAGCTTCCGGTACAAATCTATTTCTGACGATCTCTGCAGCGTCAACAGCACGGCTAATAGCCTTTCCTCTAGCTCTTATAAGGACACTGTCAGATCCCTCATTAAATTGGGTCACTACTGCCAGAACATAATTCATAACAGGTTTACTGCCAACGAAAATAGTATTATTTTCCATCTTATATTCACCTATTTAAATATTTGATAAAGATGTATATAAAATTTTACATATAAATTTATGATAAAATCTAAACAAAATATAAATTTAATTAAAAAATTTAAAAAAATTAAAAGTTAAAATAAGTAAAAAAATTAACATGATAAAAAAAATAAAATTTGTTAAATTAAATTCAATAAAAATAAAATATTCTATATAATAAATAATTAATATTAAACATAATTTAATAAAAATTAATAATTATTGTTTTTTTGTATCAATAATAATTTATTTATTGAGTCAAGTACTGCCAAAATACTTGCCATCACTATATCTTGATTAGTTGACCTGCCTGTAGATTTGTTCCCATATGAATCTGAACTTATAACAAACACCTCAGCCAATGCATCGGTACCGCCGGTAATAGCTTCCAGATTATACTCTTCAAGTTCTATATCCATGGTATCCTGAATCAATTCACGAATAGCATTTAATGCAGCATCAACAGGACCTACACCTGTACTTGCAGTCTCTTTTTCAACACCGTCAATTTCCAATTTAACGGTAGCGGTCGGAGAGACTCCTGTACCTGAAGATAAACCTAACCCCTTCAAAACAATTGGAGTTTCACGGGCTGAAGAAAGTTCTGTAACTGCAATAGCTACCAGATCATCATCAGTGACGCATTTGCCGCTATCGCCCAAATTTTTTATCTCATCAAAAACTTTACAAAATTGGTCCTGATTTAAATCAATGTGATATTCCTTTAATTTGGATTTTAATGCATTTGCTCCTGTATGCTTTCCTAAGACAATGCGTCTGGAATGGCCCACCAGTTCAGGTGCCATAGGTTCATAAGTAAATGAATTATTTAAAATTCCATGAACATGAATGCCTGATTCATGAGCAAAGGCATTGTCTCCAACAATCGGTTTGTTGACGGGCATCTTAACACCAGTCAGACGACCAACCAATTTGGATAAGCTATATAATCTTGAAGTATCCAAACCCAAATCAATTCCATAAGCAACTTTAAGCGTAATAACCAACTCTTCAAGAGAACAGTTACCAGTCCTTTCACCTAAACCATTGACTGTTACATGAGCTTGATTAGCACCACATTCAAGAGCTGTTAAAGTATTAGCGGTAGCTAAACCGAAATCATTGTGAAAATGAACACTTAAAGGAACATCAAATTCCTTTTTAAGATAACTAACCAATTCATGAGTATAAACGGGAGTTAATACGCCTACAGTATCTGGAACATCCAATACGTCAACTCCAGCATCAATGACTTCACCGAATATGTTTAATAGAAAGTCCTTTTCTGTCCTGGTTGCGTCTTCAGCGGAAAATTCAACAGTCAAACCATGGTCTTTGGCATATCCAACAGCATTAACGGCAGTTTCGATGATTTTTTCCTGTGACATTTTAAGCTTAAATTCTCGATGCAGTGGGGAAGTACCGATAAATGTATGAACATAATCCAAATCAGCATCAATGATAGCATCAATATCACTGTTTAAAGATCGTGCCAAACCGGCAAGAGTAGAATCCAAACCCAATGAAGCGATTTTTTTAGCGGATTCAATTTCACCTTTAGAAGAAGCTGGAAAACCAACTTCTATTTTGTCAACACCCAAGTTATTGAGCTTTTGTGCAATTTGAATTTTTTCATCTACAGTTAAAGCGACTCCGGGAGTCTGTTCACCATCCCTTAAAGTAGTATCAAAAATATAAATTTTATCGGCAAAATTCATATCTTCATTTTTTAAATTTTTTACATCATCTTTAGTCATTGAATTACTTCCCATTAATATTAATTAATTATATTAAAATAAAGGCTTTTTATAGTTATTGAAAATATATATATTAATATGAAACTTGGTTTTACTACACTAGCTTTATTCATGCAACCGAACGATGACATCATCAACTTAGCTAAAAAACATGACTTCGAAATGATTGAGATACTTGGCGAAGGTCCTTTTTTTGAAAGGGAAAATCCGGAATATAATGACTGCGGACTGGATGTGAGAATACACGCTGCAACCGTTGACATCAACATTGCAAGCTTAAATAAGGGAATTAGAAAGGAAAGCATTAAGCAAATGATTCAGTGTGGCCAGTATGCTGAAAGTATTGATGCAAAGACAATAACCGTCCACCCGGGAATTATCGGTCGTAACGAACCTCGCCTCAGAAAATGGGCATTGGAAATTGCAATTGAAAGCGTTGGAGAAATAATTGACAATACAAATGTTGAAATTTCAGTTGAAAACATGCCTGTTCGAGGCAAGTTTTTGGGAAATACGGTTGAAGAAATAGAAATGATTCAGCAGGCAACAGGCTGCAGCTTGACTATCGATACAGGCCATGGAAATACATGCGGAAACCTTGAAGAAATGCTTTCACTGAAAAACATCAGCTACTGTCATTTGAATGACAATGACGGTGTTAAGGATCAGCACATTACATTAGGTGAAGGTACCCTTGACTTAAATCTGCTTAAAAAGATTGATACTGCAATTATTGAGTTAAATAACTTCGATAACGTTTTAAAGAGTAAAAAGGTTATAGAAAACCTATAATTTTATTTTTTTCTAAGTTATTAGTTATAAGTTATAAGTTATCAATAACAAAAAAATAAAGTTAAAAATCAATCATTGTAACCTCAAAGATGTCTTCAATAACATAGTCCGTCTTGTCCATCATCTTCGGAGATACTTCCTCTTGCTGTTCTATGGTCAAGACACTGACATCAGCTTTTTTAAATGCTAAAATATCATTAAGCCCATCTCCAACCATCATGACCTTGTAGCCGGCATCCTTCAGGATAGACACGACTTCACATTTACCCCTTGTGGAAACGGTTCCATAAGCATTGTCTTCGGGAACATCAAGCAGATTAGCCAATTTATTAATGGCTCCCTTTCTATCCCCGGATGCAATATAAATTTCAATACCGCGGGCTTTCAATGTTTCAACCGTTTCAAAGACTTTAGGGAAAAATTTGCCTGCTGAAGTAATTGTATATGCAACAACGCCCAAATCAATATCTACGATTAAAGCAGATCCATTGCATAGCTCCATGTGTGGAATCTTTTCCCTTAGAATATCAAATCCGTCAGTAATATCTGAAATTTTTGAATCTTTTTCATTTTCAAGAATTTCCTTAACTTCGGCTTTTGAAACTTGTCTTGTTGAAAAGCTAACATCAAAATCAATATTGTAGTCCTGAATTACATCGGAAATTAAAGTGTTGGGGTCTAATTTTAAAAGCTTGTTTGTGTTGAATTGAAGGACAACCAAAGCCAATGAGTCAGCTGCATCAATCAAATCTAGGGAATTGATATCTGTAAATATATTGCCATTCAATACATCTTTAATGACTCTGTATCGCTCAATCAATGTTCCTGAGTTATCAAATACTACAGCTTTTTTCATGTTAATTAATATGTATGGGAATAAAATTAAATTTTTCTATTAAATATATAAACCTTAAAAAATAGAATATTAATATTATATATTACGATTACTAGGTGTTTTAATGAGCGTTATTGAAAAGTTAAACTCCATAAAAAATGGAGAAATGACAGCTAAAGAAAATGTAGAAAGCTACATTAAAGTTATTGATGAAAATAACGAAACCATTAATGCATTCATTGAATTAAACTATGAAAATGCATTAAAACAGGCTGAAGAAATTGATGAAAAAATTGCCAATGGTGAAAATGTAGGTGCTTTGGCTGGTTTGGTATTCGGTATAAAAGCAAACATTAATGTTGAAGACATGATAATTTCAGCAGCTTCCAAAACATTGGAAGACTATATTGGAAGCTATAATGCAACCGTTGTAAATGAAATCCTGGCTGAAGATGGAATAATCATCGGTATTTTAAATATGGACGAATTTGCAGCCGGAAGTTCAACTGAAACCTCATACTATGGGCCTACCCAAAACCCAGCCGCAATGGGAAGAATTCCTGGAGGCTCATCCGGCGGATGTGCAGCGGCAATTGCAGCTGACATGTGTGACATTTCCATCGGATCAGATACTGGAGGATCCATCAGAAACCCTGCATCACACTGTGGAGTGGTTGGATTCAAGCCAACATACGGTGCAGTTTCAAGGCAAGGATTGCTTGACTTATCAATGAGTCTAGACCAAATCGGACCGCTGGCCAGAGATGTAAGCGGCATTGCTTTAGCATTAAATACAATTGCAAAATATGATGAAACCGAATGTACAACCCTAAACTGGGAAAAACCGGACTTCACCGAAGTATTGGATGACACTAGCTTAGAAGGCATGAAAATAGCTGTATGTAAGGAATTCATTGATGTTACAGATGAAGAAATCAACAAAACTGTTAATAAGGCAATCAGCAAATTAGTCGATGCTGGCGCTGAACTTGTTGAAGTTAGCTTTGACTACATTGACCTTTGTCTTCCTACTTACTACCTAATCAACTATGTGGAATTTTTCTCAGCTACAAGAAAATACGATGGAAGGGATTACGGATCTCGAATTGAAGAGGTATGTGGAGATGAAGTTTTAAGAAGAATTAAAATCGGTTCACATATTGCAGAAGCTGAGTTCAGTGGAAAATACTACAAGCAAGCACTAAAAGCAAGATCTGTAATCAGAGGTGAAATCACCGCAATGCTTGAAAATGTTGATTTGATTGTAGGACCTACCGTTCCAAAACTTCCTCACGAAATAGGTCAGGAACTGGAACCTATGGAAATGTATGCCTATGATATCTTAACCGTAATCGCTAACCTTGCGGGAATCCCTGCAGCAAGCATACCTGCAGGTGAAGTTGAAGGCATCCCGGTCGGCTTGCAAATTCAGGCCAAACCTTTAGATGACTTAAAAATAATTAAAGCTATGAGTGTGTTTGAAAACACTCAATAGTTTATCTCTTTTTTTATTTTTCTTTCATATTTTTCTCAATATTAATATACATTTTTACACTTGAAATATACCTCTAAAATTTTATTAATGACTAACATATAACTTATAATCAAGAGGTTATTTTTATGACAAGAATTGGACTTGCTTATGTTAGTGGAGCCGTTCCGGGATTTGAAGATTTTGGAAATTTACCGACAGACATTGTTAAGGAAAATGGGCTTGTTGATGGTAATAAGGCTTCAAAAGAGTTAGATGCTTTAATCATTCCGGGAGGAACATTGATTGAATCCAATGATATCAACATGGATTTGAATACTGAAATTAAAAAAATGGCACAGGACGGAAAACCGATTATTGGAATCTGTGCAGGTTTTCAGCTTCTATCCAACCAGATAGATATCGGCAGAAAATCTCCAGTGCCTATTGTAAAAGAAGGCCTTGGACTGATTGATGTGAATTTCTCGCCATTGATTACAAGTGACAGGGTAAAGGCAAAAGTGTTTAACAACTCATTTTTAGTTAAAAACCAGACAGAAGATGTAAATGGATTTCATACGCATACATATGGTAAAGTTGAGGGAGATGCCAAACCGCTGTTCTATTCGCAAGTTCAAAGGATGAATTATGGAGATACAAATGAAAAAGGAGAATATAATATATTTTCCGGTGCATGCAGTGATGATGGAAATGTTACCGGAACAATGATTCATGGTATACTGGATGAAAATCCAATTCTTGTAGAAAACATAAAAGAACAAATAGATATACAAAATCTGGATGACATTTACAATAGAAACAGGCAAGTCAAAAAATTCCTTCAGCAGGAAGTCGGAATAAACAGCGGAATAAAAATACCAAAAATAACCCCTAACAAAAAACCAAAATATCTGATGATTGGAAGCAATGGATCCGATTCCGGCAAAACATTTATTCTAACAGGCTTGGCAGGTGCGATTAGAAAAAGAGGCTATAAGGTTGCTCTTTTGAAAGTCGGTCCCGATGTTCGGGATATTATACCGGGATTATATTTGACAAAAGGAAAAATGGAAGACTTTGCCTCTGTAAAAATTGGACACTTGGGTTGGAAAGATATAGAATCTACAATAAATATATTAAATAATTCTGACTATGACATTGTATTGATAGAAGGGGTAATGAGTGTATTTACCGGTCTTTTAAATGAAAAAGTGCCGTTTTCTGCAGCTGAAATCGCAATGTCTGCAAAAATTCCGATGATATTGGCTACAGGAGTAAACAAAGGTGGAATAGAATCAGCCGCAGTCGATATAGTGGCTCATGCAAACATGTTAAATAAGCTTGGTGTTCCAGTAGAAGCAATACTTCTCAATAAAGTCTACAATGACAATATATTCGAAACTGTAGTTCCATATATTAGAGAAAATACAAATGTCCAAAACATCTTAAAGCTTCCTAAACTAAAATCTGCGGATATGAGAGGATTCATTCCGGAAGTTGAAATAAGATATGAACTGTTTACAAGCCATGCCCTTAATCTGATAGAAGAAAACTTGGACATTGAAAAAATCATCGCAATGGCCCGTGAAGTCGAATTTGAAAAAATTTACTCATTTGATGAAATTAAGAAAGTTGTGATATAATGGCATTGAATCTAAGCCCTGAACCTGGTGTGAAACTTACAAAAAAGGATAAGGCACATGTCCTAAAAAAGATGAAACAAGGCTGGAAGGCCAGCTGCCTGATTCCGGACTATGCGTTTGATGAAAATGGAAACATACAAGTTCAATCCAGCACCAACAGACGCGTTGTAAAAATCGTTAAAATATTGGAAGATGGAATTCATATTGAAAAGGCCCTAAAAACAAAAACATTGAGAATAAAATGGGATAAGATTACCGCAATAGGTAAAAGTAAAGAAGTAAGAGATGGTTTGGAAATAAAGATGAATGATGGAAAATATGTTGTATTCAGCATTTACAACTCATACAAAATACAACAGAATACCCAATTCATAGCAAATTACATTCATGAAAAAACAATGAACAAATAGCTATTCTTCCAAATATTTATCAATAATGTCTTCGCCTCTAAGCAAGACCAAATTATTTTCTTCGGCGTATTTTCGAGCGTCAGCGATTGAAGTAGCTTGTCCGGTTTCACCATCCATCATCTCACAAACGACACAAACCGGAGTGACACCAGCCAGTTCACATAATGCAAGGCCGATTTCAGTGTGTCCTTGTCTATTTTTAACCAATCCGTCTGCTCCTCTTAAGAGACATACATGACCTGGAGATCTGAAAGTTGCTCCAAATTCATCAAATCTTTCATCTCTCATCATTTTTGCCATTTCACTAATGGTCATTGCTCTGTCATGGTCTGTTACACCAGTGAAAGATTTTCTATGATTTGTCCATATTGAAAATGATGATCTTTCATCATATGGAATATCAGTTGGCGCTAATTTAGCTAATTCTGGATATTTTTCAGTGGCCGCTTCCATAATATCCACCATAAACGGCAAGTGGATAGCATCACAAAAATCAGCATGTAAACAATTGCAGATTAAACCACCAGCATCATTTCTCATGGTAGCTATTGATTTAGGGGTAACAAATTCAGAAGCGATAATCATATCGACTTCCCCTTCCCTGTCATCATCATCAAAAACTAATACAAATTCACCATTTCTTATAGCTTCTAAAGCTTTGTCTAAGTTTGTTTCTTGATTCATAGTAATATCTCCTTATTTACTAGAACCAGGGCTAAAAATAACTAAACAACTATTACTTCTCTTCCATCCGGACTATCACCGTCGGTTTTGGAATCTCACCAAATCAACACGTTTCCGTGCTCGTGGACTTATTTTGTTTTAAAAATCACCACCGGTGGGGAATTGCGCCCCGCCCTGAGAACGTATTATCAAATATATTTATCATATATAAAATACTTTTTGGTATAATTTATATAAAATTTCCTTCATTTTAAAAAATTTATATGACCTTAAAATATTTAAATAAGTGTTAAAAATTGTTTAAATAAAAAACTGATGGGTTTAAATACTAATTAAGATAAAATAAGATTAAATAGTCGGCAGATGTGATGATCTTGGTAAAAAAACAGGAAGACATTGTTTTTAAAGAGTTACTGAAAAGGAAGTAGACATCTTTCTGAAACGATTAAACATTAAATCAAAAAAGAAAAAATTAAATCCAACAATGAAATTAAAAACCTAATAAAAAGTGTTGCTTATTTGTTAGCTGATAAATTTTTAGAAGATGGTGACAAAAAAACTGTAATATGTGATGCATTAGGTGGTAAAATGAATGCAGTATATGATTATGGAGAAAGAAGAAAAGAAGAAGGAATAAAAGAAGGAAAAGAAGAAGAAAATAAAAAAATAGCAATAAAAATGCTAAAAAACAATGAAGACATGGAAAAAATAAAAGAATATATTGACATCAGCGAAGATGAAATAATAAAACTAAAAAAAGAAATAGAGAATAAAAATTAAAACTCTAAAGTTACAATATCTCCATCTTCAAGATCTAACTTATCCCTTAATTTGTCTTCAGCGATAAATTCCAAATAATTTTCTTCATGGGTTGTTTTTGCTGGAAAAACAATGGCTCCTTCAATTTTATCATTTATAACTGCCTTAATATATTTTACAGCGCCAAAACCTTCATCCGGTTTAATAATATTTTCACAATTGCTCTTGACTTCATTGATTTCATCAAGACAGGATTCAGGTACGATAACATTCAAAGTTCCTGGAAATGGTATAAAGCCACAATTTTTCTTGAATTCTTTTGTATAAAATTCCTGTGATAGGAAATATGCCGCTTTTCCCAAACCTGTTGTAACTTCACCATTGATTTTCATTAAATAACCTCTAATTAAAACAAATCTATTGAATTAAATTTAATAATTTTAAGCGTGCAATTAATAATTTGATGGATAATAAAATAATTCATTTTTTAATTATATGATAGCCATTCAATACATTTACTTTATTTTCATTATTAATATAGTTAAAGTAAAATAATTAAGAAATTTATTTTAACTATCATGAACATAAATAGTATTACAAAATTATTTTACAGGGTAATAGAAATGGAAATAAAAACTATCTCAACAGATGTGTTAATAATTGGATCTGGAGGAGCCGGTTCTAGAGCAGCTATTGAAGTGGATAATGCTGGCTTAAAACCGCTCATAGTTTCAAAAGGTCTTTCGTTTAGGTCTGGCTGTACAGGTATGGCTGAAGGTGGATACAATGCTGTTTTTAAAACAGTCGACAAAGACGATTCAATAGAAGCTCACATGTACGATACATTAAAAGGTGGAAGCTATCTCAACGATGAAAAACTCGTTGAAATATTAGTAAACGAATCACCAAAAAGATTGATTGATTTGGAAAACTACGGAGCTTTATTTGACCGCCAAGAGTCCGGCCAAATAGATCAAAGACCATTTGGTGGACAATCTTTTAGAAGAACATGTTATCAAGGAGATAGAACCGGTGCAGAACTGTTAAATGCACTTAAAGAAGAAATCATTAAAAGAGATATTGAATGTATTGAAGAAGTAATGATAACATCCCTTGTATGTGATGAAACACAGGTTGTTGGAGCAACCGGATTGAATCTAAAGGATTCCAGTCTAATTTATTTCCAGGCAAAAGCTACTATATTGGCCAGCGGAGGAGCTGGTCAATTATACCCTGTAACATCTAACACTTTCCAAAAAAATGGAGATGGCTTTGCAATAGCTTATAGAGCTGGAGCCCGTTTAGTTGACATGGAACAAATTCAATTCCATCCGACAGGAATGGTTACACCCGAATCCAAAAAAGGAGTCCTTGTAACTGAAGCCGTAAGAGCTGAAGGTGGAAAGCTTCTAAATAAAGAGGGTGAAAGGTTCATGTCAAAATACTCTCCAGAAAAGATGGAACTGTCAACCCGTGATGTTGTTGCCCGTTCAATATATCAGGAAATTATTGAAGGAAGAGGAACCGAAAACGGAGGGGTATACCTAGACATTTCACACCTGCCTGATGATGAAATTGAAGAAAAGCTTGAAACAATGGTACTGCAATTTGAAAATGTGGGAGTTGACATTAAAAACGGACCTATAGAAGTTGCTCCTACAGCACATCACTTTATGGGTGGATTAAAAATCAATACTGATGCATCCACTTCACTTGAAAACTTGTTTGGTGCCGGTGAAGTGTGCGGTGGAGTTCATGGAGCCAACCGTTTAGGCGGGAACGCTTTGGCAGACACACAAGTGTTTGGTAAAATTGCTGGTGAAAACGCTTCCAAAGCAGCTAAAACAACAGAACTTAAAACAAACGATGAAATGGTTCAAAAAGAAGCTTCAAGGATTGAAGGATTAATTAAAGAAGGTTCAATTAAACCACAAGAATTTAAAAACAAAATTAAAAATTTAATGTGGGAAAAAGTAGCTATCGTAAGAGATGAAAAGACATTGAATGAAGCCTTAAGTGAACTTCTGGAAATGCAAAAGGAACTGGATAACTTAAGCGTTAGCGATAAAAAACAATATAATACTGAATTGGTAACTGCTCTTGAAGTAATAAATATGGTTGAAATTTGTATTTTAACTGTAAAATCAGCAATATTGCGCAGAGAAAGCAGGGGAGCTCACTTCAGGTCTGATTTCCCTGAAACTTTAGATGAATGGAAAAAGAGTATTGTCATGAGTAAAAATAAAATAGAATTTGAAGCTAGATAGCTTCTTTTAATTCTTTTATTGCTTGTCTAGCTTTATCATAAATTTCCTGTTCATCCAAAGCAACTAATTTCTTATTTTCCATTAATATTTTACCATCACAAATAGTTGTATCCACATTAGAACCATTTGCTGAATATATTATGTTAGAACTTAAATTAGTACTGTCCGGAGTCATGTTAGCTGAATTGGTATCGATTAAAATAATATCTGCCTTTTTACCAACTTCAATAGAGCCTATTTCATCATCCAATCCTAAGGCTTCAGCACCTTTTATAGTACCCATAGCTATCGCTTCATCTGAATTTAGAACTTTAGGATCAAGAGTATCAACTTTCTGAAGTAAACTTGCTGTCTTTAACTCTTCAATTAAATCCAAATTATTGTTTGAAGATGCACCATCTGTTCCGATACTTACACAAATGTCATTTTCAATTAATTTAGAAACAGGAGCTATTCCTGAAGCCAATTTCATGTTGCTGCATGGATTGTGGGAAACTTTAACATTGTTTTTCTTAATAATTTCAATTTCTCTGTCACTTAACCATACACTATGAGCGGCAACTACATCAGGACCTAAAAATCCAATTTTATCCAAGTATTCAAAAGGTCTTAGGCCTTTTTCAGCTGAAATATCGTTAATTTCTTTTTGAGTTTCAGAAACATGAATATGAATGCCCATATTATATTCATCGGCCAATTGGCGAACTTTAACTAACAGTTCTTCGGAAGCTGTATAAGGAGAATGAGGTCCAAAAAATACTTTAATTCTTCCGTTGGCAATTCCATTGCAATTTTCAAATAATGAAAGATTCTCTTTAATTTCATTTTCCCTTTTCTCAGCATCGCCAAAATCAATCATTCCATAAGATAAAACTGCCCTGATTCCTGCTTCATCTACTGCACGGGCAACATCTTCCATGTAAAAGTACATGTCTGAAAATGTGGTTGTTCCTGATTTAATAAGCTCCACTGCACCAAGAAGGGCTCCAATATAGCAATAATCTCCATTGAGATTAGCTTCCATTGGCCAAATATGATCATTCAACCAACTGTCTAAACTTAAATCGTCAGCCAAACCTCTAAATAAAGTCATTGATAAATGAGTATGAGTATTAACAAATCCTGGGAGTAATATTTTTCCCTCACCGTCTATAATTTTATCTACATTGCTTTCATCAATTTCATCTGAAATTTCTGAAATTAAATCATTTTTTATTAAAAGTGATTGTTTTTTATATTCGAAATCTTGATTTAAAATAAATGCATTCTTGATTAAAATAGTATTATCTGTCATAATAACACCTAAAAATAAAAAAAGTAGTTAAAAACTTATTTATAAGTTTTTAATAGCTAATTTAATATCATCAGCTTTGATAGTTTTACGTTTAGCGATTTTAGCAACTTTGTTTGCTTCTACAGCTACTTCACGAGCTACTTCTTCAACGTATGCTGCTAATTCTGCTTTCGCATCTTCACTAACTCTTTCTGCGCCAGCATCTTTAATGATTCTTGCAATAGGAGCTTTTGGTATTTCAGACATATTTTTCACCTCACAAAATTTAATCAAAACTTAAGACTAATTAAGTTAATCTTAAGTTAAATATACAATATAACACGACTTAATATTTAAATATTTTGCTTAAATCAGCGATAAAAATTCAAAATAAGAAAAAATAAATAAAAAAATTAAGAATTAATCATGATTAATAATATAAAATACTAAAAAAAACTATTAATAAAACGATTAATAAAAATATAATCATATAAAGAATTGGAAAGATTATGATGAAAATAAAAATTGCTGTTCCCTCAAAAGGAAGAATAAGTGAACCATCAATAAACATCTTAGATAAAGCAGGATTAGGTTTAAAAGATAGAGAAAGCAGAAAATTAATCTCAAAAACCTTTAATAAGGATATAGATATCTTATTTGCAAGAGCATCAGATATCCCTGAATTTGTTCAAGATGGAATAGCAGATATGGGAATTACTGGCATAGATCTAATTGAAGAAAATGAGGCTGACGTGATACAATTGCTTGACTTGAATTTTGGAAAAACAAGTCTTGTTCTAGCCGCTCCTGAAGACTCAGAAATCAGAAATATAAAAGATATCAAAGATGAAATGACTGTGGCTACAGAATTTCCAAATTTAACCAAAAAATATTTAGAAAACAATGATTTAAACTTAAAAATTGTTAAATTAAGCGGATCAACAGAAGCGGCACCCTTCATAGGTGTTTCAGATTTAATTACAGATTTAACAAGTACTGGAACAACATTAAAAATGAATCATTTGGAAATCGTTGACACTCTGCTTGAAAGTTCAATTGTTCTTATCTCAAATAAAGAAAGCTTAAATGTAAAAAAACAATTAATCGAATCTGTCAGTACAAGCATTAAAGGTGTTTTGGAAGCATCTCGTAAAAAATTATTGATGATGAACGTTAAAACAAAAGATTTGCCTTCAGTAAAAGAAGTTATGCCATCAATGGGTGGGCTAACAATATCAGATGTTTTATCAGATGAAGAAACTGTTGCAGCTCAGGCAGTAATAGATGAAGATGAAGTATTTGAACTTGTAAATAAACTAAGAAATGCCGGTGCAAAAGATATTCTCGTTGTACCAATAGAAAGAATCATATGAAAATATAAATTATTTATCCAAGCAATTAAATACAGCTTCTGTAAATATCCAAATAAAAGGGTTGATTAAAATTTTTAAATTAAAAAACATAATTTCCATAAAAGATTTCGAAAGAGAAGATATAGATTACATCCTTGATGAAGCAACTAAGCTAGAAAATATTGCTAAATCAAAAGAAGTTTCTGAAGAACTTAAAGGAAAAATTTTAGGTTTAATGTTTTTTGAACCATCAACAAGAACAAGAATGTCTTTTGAAACTGCTATTAAACGTTTGGGCGGAGATGGAATTGGTTTTGAAACTAGCGGATCCAGTTCCGTGTCAAAAGGTGAAAGTATTGCAGACACTGCAAAAATGTTTGAAGGTTACAGCGATGCACTCGTTATAAGGCATGAACTTGAAGGGGTTTCAAAATTTATCTCAGGCATTGTAGATGTGCCTGTCATCAATGCTGGAGATGGAGCTGGACAACATCCAACTCAGACATTATTGGATTTATATACAATCAAAAAAGAAATCGGGAAAATTGATGATTTGAAAATTGCCCTAATCGGCGATTTAAAATATGGCCGTACTGTTCACTCATTATCTAATGCATTATGCTTGTATAATAACGTTAAGATATATCTGGTATCACCTCCTGAACTTAAAATGCCTCAGGAAGTTCTTATTGATTTAGATAAAACAAACATCGTCTATGAAGAGGCAGATAGTATTGAAAGCGTTATTGATGATGTTGATGTATTATACGTAACAAGAATTCAAAAAGAGCGTTTTGGAGATGTTGATGATTATTTAAAAATAAAAGGAGCATATATTATCAATAAAAAAATGCTTGAAGGTAAGGACGTTATCGTAATGCATCCTTTACCAAGAATTGATGAAATAGATACTGATGTCGACGATACTAAATATAACAAATATTTCACTCAAGCATTTAACGCCGTTCCTGTAAGAATGGCTATATTAAAAACATTGATTAAAAACAACCCTAAATAGTAAAAAGGGTTGTTTCAAGTAAATTTTCATCACATTGAAGCTTGATTATATTAGTTCTTCCTTTTCCACGACCACGTGAAATAGTGTTAGTTGAAATAATTCCCAATAATTCAAGCTCATTTATGAAGTCAAAAATTCTTCTGTAAGTGACAGCATCTTTTTTTGATACCATTTCGTATTCATCATATAATTTTCCAGAAGTAATTTCCTCACCTTGTTTTGTCAAGTTTAAAATAGATTCCAGGAGCCTTTGTTGCTGTAAAGGTAAAGTCTGAATAATTTCAGTGACCTTATTGTGTTCTATCCTGTCTTTTGCCTTTCTAACGTGAGCACTGGTCACTTTATCTGAATCATCATCAAAAGCTAATTCCCCTGCATTTTTAAGTAAATCAAGAGCATATCTTGCATCACCTTCTTCCTTTGCAGCCATAGCTGAGCATAAAGGAATTACATCACTTTCCAAAACATCTTCATTAAATGCCAATTGAGCCCTTTCGGATAATATGTCGCTTAACTGATCTGCTCCATAAGGTGGAAATACGATTTCCTTATCATTTAAACTGCTTGTAACCCTGGACTTAATCAAATTCTTAAAGTCCAAATAGTTACTGATGGATAAGACAGAAACATTGTCTGTTCTAGTCAATGTGTATAAGATTCCGTCACCATCCTTATCAAGCAAAATATCAATTTCATCCAAAATAACTATTAAAATTAATTTGTTGCCGTAAACATTTGTTTTGAAGATATCTCTAAATGTATTGACAATTTCCCCTTTAGTCCATCCCCTATTAGGAACATCACGACCAAGCTGTTGACATAACTGGGCAATAACTTGATATTCTGTTGTATAATCTGTGCATCTGATATACTCAACCTTAACTTGCACCCTTTTATTTCGCGCTGCATCAATTAACTGTTCACGAGCAAACTTGGATGCTGCTGTTTTACCAGTTCCTGTTTTTCCATAAAGGGTAACATTAGATGGAGTAACTCCATTTAGAGCATCAATCCAATATTTGGCAATTTGCCTTATTTGTTCTTCCCTGTGAACTAATTTATCTGGTAAAAATCTATGATCTAAAGGCTTTTTATCCTTAAATATACTTTTACCAAATGAATCATCACCTTTTTGTATTTCATCAAAAATGTTTGACATAATAACACCAGTATCATAAATTATAAAATTCTGTAAAAATTAGAAAAAAACCATGAGTTGTATTTCCAGTGATAATATATTAAAACTATCATAAATAAAGGTTTTTATTACAATATTGAAAAAAGTTAATAATAATTTAAAAATTAATTTTGTTAAAATCTTCAAAATATAGAAATACTATATAAAAATACATAATATTGTAAAATAAATGTTTAAATTAATTATATAATAAAATAAACAATTAATATTAGATTAAAATTAAAACATGAAATGGTACTATTTCAAATATAAAATAACAATTTCAAGTGTAAAATTCTAGAAAAATTAATGAAAACAAGACCGCATATGGCTTTAAAAAGGAAATTTTTCAAAAATTAACTATAGAGTGAGAGAGGTGTGTTTCAAGTGTAACGCATTTCATCCGAAAATCAATTTTCAAGACATGCGTTTCAACTGTAACCGCAATTAAAAATTGATATTGATTCAATAAATTATAATTCAACGATTTAATAATTTTCAAAATAAAAAATAAAGGAAAAATCAGGGAGATAAATTTCAACTGTTACAGATGAAATATACCTCTTCAATCTTTCAAAACCCTCAAAAACATTATACTTGAAATGTATCTCTCCCTCTTTAAATGAACATATCATTTTCGTTTGAAACATTAGATTTAGGGGAAATACCACCAAATCTTTTGTTTATTAAAAATATACAATGTAATTTAGCTTTGAATGTTCTATTAATAGTTTTCATAAATTCGTTTTTTGTTAATCCATCTTCAAAAATTGTATTGGTAACAACAAACTGCTGCAATAAATCCTTATCAATATTGAGATCAAAATCAACCAGATAGCTATTAAGTCCGAACTGAACATCAAAAATAAAATCTCTTCTGTTTTCAGGTGTTGAGGATTTCATCAAATTCAAGTGCTCTTGTGCAACCTGTGTCGCGCATGCTATAATCACACAATTTTTTCCTCTAGGTTTGACGACATCCATTATGTTTTCTTTTGGAAACTCAATAATATAGTGGAAATCGGCATTTTCATCAAATTTTTTTTCTAGCAATGCTTCTTCATCAATTAACCATGTTCTTATTTTTTCTTCAATATCCATAATATCATCATTAAATTTAATAATAAATAATATATTTTTTTATTATATATAAT
>NZ_JAFRKB010000063.1 GCF_017431965.1 Methanobrevibacter sp.
GAATTTGACATGTTACCTCTTAAAGACAAAATTGAAAATATAGAAATAAATATTTTTGATGACCAGAAATTTGTCTACAAGTATGACTATTCAATATTTGTAAATCCGTTTAGAGAATTTTTAGAAGAATTTAAAAAATAAATCAGGTATACTTTATGAATGCTTTGATTTCACCAATAATAAAAAAATACAAAAGTTTTATACTTATTTTGCTCCTGTTAATCGTTCAGACATATTTCACATTAACACTGCCGGAATATACTGCAGATATTGTAAATATTGGTGTTGCAAATGCAGATATTAATTATATCTATAACATCGGAATAAAAATGATAATAATTACAGTTCTTGCCACAATTTCTGCAATACTTGCCTCCTTTTTCTCAATCAGGTTTTCTTCAGGATACGCAAGAGATTTAAGAAAAATGATTATTCCTAAAATCTTAAAATTTTCTAACCCTGAACTGAATGGTATTTCAAAATCTTCATTGATTACCCGATGCACAACAGATGTTTCACAGATACAAACGTTTATAAAAGAGCTTTTAACGGTAATTATATTTGCACCAATATTAGGGGTTGGAGGTATAATGAAGTCGTTGAAACTTGGAACATCCCTGTTCTGGATTATCGTGCTTATATTTGTCGTCATTATAATCTTAATGATTCCTCTTTTCAAAAAAGCTATGCCCTACCTTGGAAAATTTCAAGAAATTACAGATAGAATCCATGGAAACACCCGTGAAGTTTTAATGGGGATGCCAGTCATTAAAACTTTTGCAATGCAAGATTATGAAGATGCGAAATTTGACAAAGTAAACAGCAATTATCATAAAACCCGCATTAATGCCTATAGAATTATTCTTCTTTCAACTCCATTGTTAAGCTTGCATTTATCACTTATGACTGTTGGGATAATTTTCTTTGGATCTTTCCAAATTGAAGCAGGAAATCTATTAATTGGGGACTTGCTTGCATTTATTCAATATGCAACCCAAATCGTGACAGCCTTTATAATGGTTTCAACAGTTTTTACCATAATGCCTGATGTCATCGTTTCCATAAGGCGCGTGAATGAAATATTCCAAACAGAAGTAAGAATCGTTGATGGTGAAATTGAAACAATCAGTACAGACAAACCAATCATTGAATTTAGAAATGTGGATTTCAAATATCCCGATAGTGAAAGCAATATATTAACAAACATCAGTTTCAAATTGGAACCCGGTAAAACCATAGCCATTATCGGAGGAATCGGAAGCGGAAAATCAACAATACTAAATTTGATACCTCGTCTTCAAGATCCAACTTCAGGGGAAATACTATTGGATGGAGAAAATATTAAAAATTATAAGCTAGCGCCTTTGAGGGAAACTATAAGTCTGACACCGCAAAAAGCCCATTTATTCAAAGGAACTATAAAATCCAACATGAAAATTATTGATAAAAATGCAAATGATGATGAAATAAATGAAGCATTAAAAAGAGCTAACGTGAATTTCATTAATGGTTTAGATGATGAAGTTATGCCGGAAGGAGCTAATTTTTCAAGCAGTCAAAAGCAACGTCTATCAATAGCAAGATCAATTTTAAAGAAATGTAATTTTTATTTATTCGATGAATGCTTCTCAGAGCTTGACAAGAATACTGAAAAGATAATAAAAAACAACTTAAAAGATTTGGATGATGCGTCAATTCTGATTGTGTCCAAAAGAATCTCAACAATAAAAGATGCAGACGAAATAATTGTTCTGGATAATGGGAAAATCATTGATAGTGGAACACATGATAAATTAATTGAAAGCTGCGACATTTATCGTGAAATTGTAAACAGCCAAGTCAATCTATTGGGGGATGGGATATAATGACTTCAAATGGAGAAAAAATGGGATTAAGAGGAATTGTAAAAAATATTTTGCGATTGATGAAAGACCATGAACTTAAATTCCTTTTAACTGGCATTTGTGCAATACTATCCGTTCTATTTACAGTCATTAGTCCATTGCTATTAGGGGATGCAATCAATATCCTCATTGAAGGAGCCAAAAATACCATTAACCATACCGGAACACTTGATTTTGAAGGTTTGATTAAACTATTATCCATTGCTGCAACATTATATTTCATCAGTAATGTCGTTTCATACCTCCAAACATACTATTTGGTTAAAACAACTTCAGACATTATTTATTCCTTAAGACAAAGAATAATAAATAAGGCAATGCAAATGCCAATGGAGTCTGTTGATGAAAAACAAAGAGGCTATGTTTTATCAAGGATCATAGGTAGCGTCAATGTTTTGGAAAATGCCCTTATATCATCATTTACAGAAATAACAACTACAGTCATTACAATAATAGGTACATTAATAATGATGATTGCCACCAATGCCCTGCTGACATTAGCCATTGTTGGCGTAGTTTTACTATCATCAGCACTTATTGCAATCATCAGCAAAATCTCTCAAAAATATTTCACACTATACTCTAAAGGAGGTATATACAACCAGATTGAAGAAATATTTTCCCACCATGAGATAATAAGAACACTCAATTATGAAAATCACACCATTAGCGAATTTAATGATAATGTTGATGAATGGTATTCAGATGAATGGAAATCCAGATTCCTTTCAAGTCTAAATACTCCCTTAACAAACTTAAATTCTAATTTAGGATATGTTACAGTAGCCGTATTGGGTTCAATTTTTGTTCTTCAAGGTTCAATGACAATAGGAAGAATTTTATCATTTTTTGAATTTTTAAAGAATTTTACGGATCCGATTAAAACATTAACAGACATAATGCCTAAACTTCAGGCAGGGGCGGCATCCGCTGAAAGGATATTCGAGTTTTTAGAAATGGAAGATGAAGAAAATCCATCAACTAAAGAACTTGAAAGCTTAGAAAATGAAATAACCTTCGACAACATCAGCTTTGGTTATACCGAAGATGAAAAAATCATTGACAACTTTTCACTAACTGTCAAAAAAGGTGAAAAAATAGCCATCATCGGTGAAAAGGGATCTGGTAAGACAACCATTATCAAATTACTTACAAGATTATATGATGTCGATTCCGGAGAGATAAAAATTGACGGCACCAATATTAATGAATACGACAAACATTCTCTCAGATCATTAATGGGAATGGTTTTACAAGAAATCTGGCTATTTTCAGATACAATTGAAGAAAACATCAGATACGGCAATCTAGAAGCAACAGAGAATGAAATAATTGCCGCTTCCAAGAAAGCGAATGCAGATAAATTCATAAGACAACTTCCAGAAGGTTATAATACAATCCTAAATGAAGATGGGGACAATATATCACAAGGTCAAAGGCAACTCCTAACAATAGCAAGAGCAATTATTTCCAACAAGGAAATATTAATCTTAGACGAAGCAACATCCAATGTGGATACAAGAACAGAATTATTGATTCAGGAAGCTTTAGATGAGCTGATGAAAAATAAGACCAGTTTTATTGTAGCCCATAGATTATCAACCATTAGAAATGCTGACAAAATAGTTGTGCTTGGAAAAGGCAGAGTGATTGAGCAGGGAACCCATGAGGAGCTTTTAGCCAAAAAAGGTTACTACTACAATACACTGAAAACTCAAAGGAATATCTAATTTTATATTTAAATAATTTTTAAATTTATTAAACTGTCCAATAATTTTTAAATTTTTTAAATTTTTAATTTTTTTTATTAATTATTTTTTTCAAAATAATAATTTTTGAAATTAACCAAGTTTATCTGTTTATTTTATGATAATTTTTTTACTTTCAAACCACCAATTTAAAATTTAAAAATTTTTTTCAAAAATTTTTAATAATTTTAAATAAATTTATTAATTTTATAGTCATTTGATTATTTTTTTGAGTTAAAAATTAAATAATATTTAAAAAAATCAACATATTTAAATATATTACATTTCAAATGATATATCAATAAATAACTTTTTGGATATGATATCATGGCTAAAAAAGAAAAATCTTATAAAAATTCAAGCAGCGAAACATTAACCGCTGAAGAGATATCTGAAAAATACACAGTTCCAGAACTAAAATACATTTTAAGAGAAAACGGTTTGAAAGTTTCAGGCAAAAAGCAAGACCTCGTTGAAAGAGTTTTGCCTATCTTAAATGAGGATGTGTCTAATGATTCA
>NZ_JAFRKB010000064.1 GCF_017431965.1 Methanobrevibacter sp.
AATTTTGCATTTGGAAGTCTAAAAATGTCAGAATTCCATTTTTAGTTTTGTATAATTTCTTTATTATTTCGGGATTGGTTTGTCTGTAGTAATTTTCGACTTTATTGGATGTTTTTTCTATATTTTCATCATCTATGTGTTCTACGTATCTGTGAAAGTGTCTAATGATGTGTTTTCCTATGAAATCTTTTGTTTACTAATGGTTTTGAGTGAGTTTTCCATAATATCTATTCAAAAACAGTAAACTTCATGGGTCTTGATATGTTGGAATCGAAAATTGATATTTTTAACATTCAATCAGATACATTCCTACTATTTACCGGACAATTTTGATTAAAATAATATTTCTTAAGACATCATACTTTAATAGATGAAGAGTAGGTAGCATGGATTATATTTACATAGATGAATCTGGAGAACTGGCAAAGCAAACAAATTATTTTGTTTTTGGAGCTGTCATTACTAATAACCCGATTGATCTGGAAAAAATAATTAATAAAACAAGAAGAAAATATCAAAAACAGTTAGGCAATATTTCAGAAATAAAAGGATATTCTACAGATGATTACATAATAAAAAAGATGTTGAAGAAACTTGATAAAACAAGTTCTAAAGTAGTAGGCATTATTTTAGACAAGCGATATATCTACAGAATACACCAAAACCAAAATTACAATATATTATATGACACGCTGGCATCTGAATTAGCTAAAGAAATCACAATTAATGATTCAACATCCATCATCATTGATAAATGTAAAAACAAAGAATATGAGATAATTAATTTCAATAAGAAATTCGTATCTAATTTAAATAACATTAAAAATTATCCAGTCAATGTAAAACATGCAAATTCTATTAATTACAAAGGTTTGCAAATAGCAGATATAGTGGCTTGGTCTATTTTTCAAAGTGTAGAAAGAAATAATAGCGATTTCATTGATTTAATTGAAGATAAAACAATAAAAAAAGTATTCGAAGAATGAAGAACCTACAGCCACCTAATTGACCATAATTAATTATGGAAAGTCGTCACCTGCGGCGACAAGGACTTGTAGGCTAAACCTCCAATAGGCTTTTACCTTCCAATCTTTCAAATGATAATTTGTATATATCACTATTTAAACATTTCTAAATTACTGTTTACTTTATTGTTTTTAAGTTCCCATACATATAATGTGGGTTGAATCTTTCTTAGTTCAAAATGCTGAAGTGTCATTTCAATATTTTGCCTATTGCCTTTGAACTTGCAATCAAAAACTAGCTATCATGTAGAATGTATTATAATTTTCAAATTTAATATTCATATTTTTAGAATAGATAACTATATATGTATTCATTTGTCGACAAATTGTCGACAGTTAATTAATAAAATTTCTGATTCAACATTAGTTACAGAATTTTTAAAATTATATACTATAAAATATAATTCATTTTTTTTTTTGAAATGACTACAAGATGTAGCCAGTTAAAAATTTGATAGAAATTTTTCAATACTATACTTGCTCCATATGTGAAAAATTGTCAAGATCCAAGTTTAAAATTACTTCTCGAAATAAATTTTTATTAATAAATTTCACTTAATTGTTATTACGAAATAAAAATCAAGAGAAATCACCATATTTCAACCGCTTGATGTAGGTGTCTTACTATACTTTCAACACTTCTGGGGAAAACTACAAATTATCCAAATTTTATATATAAAGAAAACGTATATTTTATGTAATAATATACAGTAAAAATGAAAAGATACGAAGTCTTTATATACTTAAAAAAATAATATAATATTGAGGGTTTGAGTATAGAAATTTAGGGGGCAAAATGCTTATGATAGAGGTTGATGAGCTAACGGACTACCTAGATGAATACTTGGAAGAAAAGCAAGAGGTTAAAAACTTAACTCAAGAAACAATAAGAAAACAAACGTTCAATATATCCAAATTCATTGAATATCTTGAAGATGAGGGAATAGATGAATTAAACAGTGACAATGTTAAAAAACAATTAAGGCATTACCGTAGGCACTGTTTAAAACAACGCGGCAATAAAAGGACAACCGTTAAAACATATATGATGAACATTTTGGAATTCATCAACTCAGAAGATGTTCAGGAAGAAATACAGCACGAAACAATTAAAATGAAGGATATCATTGAAGTAAAGGCTGAAGATCCTGAAACTGCCAAAAAGAGAATCGAAAAGATTAGCCTAACTAGGCCACAAAGTGCATTCTTTCTAGATACAATCCAACAAAGCGGCAATAAGAGAGATTATGCAATTTGCAGAACTTTCATTGATTCTGGAATGAGGCTTAAGGAATTGGTGTTATTAAATAAAGCAGATATCCAGGTTGAAATTGATGAAAAAGGATTTTACACACTGCCTGAAGACACCAATGAGTTTATTGAAGTTTTCCTACGTGCAGAAACAACAAAAGGGGAACTGAAGGACCGTACAACTTTCATTACCTACGATACGCTGCTAAGCTTGAATGATATGATTTATGATAGAATCACAAAACTCAGGAAAAATACAAATGATGTTTACCGGCCGGTTATTCAAAGAAATAAGGCTTTACAAGAGGTTGATCGTGAAGAACTGTTTACCAACATTAAAGGAAATAGAATAGGCAAACGTGGTGTTCAGGATATCGTGAAAAAATACGCTCATTTAAGTGATGAGCGAATAGAAAATGAAGGCATTGACTGTCCTGTCAATTATGGGAAAAATGTCAGTGTCCATATCCTCAGGCACACTGCATTAAGCCATTATGCGGAAATTTTGACCGTTGCTGAGGTTCAAACCATTGCAGGTCACTCAAACAGTCAAACAACCGATAAATATATTCATGTTGATAGAGAACAAATGAAGCAAAAATTAAAAGCTAATAATATGAAGTTTAATATCTAATTATTAAATTTCTACTTTTTATTTCAATTTTTAGAATATTTTAAATAGTATATTGTAGAATATAATATATAGTATAAATTTTTTATTATTCAAAACGTAGGATTTATTTTATGGCTTTAAAAAAGATTATTTTATTATTAAGTGTTACGATAATACTGGTTTCGATATTGGGTGTGTGTGCTTCCGATTACCAGTACGATGTAAATGAATTGAAGGCAATTCTTGAAAATACTGATGAGTCAGAAATGGTTGGCTGTTGTTCTGTCATGTTGCAGTTGGAAGGCAATAACAGTATGTTTGCTTTTAGAAGGGATGCAAGCTTCCCTGCACATATCTATATTGAAAATTATACCGATTGGCATGGACATAAAGCCGTTAAACAGTATAAAGAAGATGGAGGATACTTCTGTCAGGCTATTGTTACAGATGATGGCTGGACAATCGGATATGGTGGAATTGATGATGGTATAGACAATGAGAGAATCGAAAACATCACTGCTGGTATGATTAATAAAAACAATACCATTTCAGAAAAGGAGTTAACCAAGATTCAGGAAATAAAAGCTTCTTACGGTTTAGGACATCTCCTTATTAAAGCTCCTAATGGTAATTATGGTTTGGCAACTGCTACAACACATCAAGTTGGTCATTTAAACCCTGGAGAATATGTTTCCATACCAAACAGATATCAATTTTTCAGATCAGGAGAGATATCCTTAAACACTTCAGATAAAGTGTCTGCAGTAACTGAATTAGCCGCATCAGACGCATTCGGACTTACTAGAAGGGACATTACAACTTTCCACTACTACAATAATACCAACGACACATTTGAAGGCAATATCACAGACATTTACCTCTCAAATGATGACGGGTCAATGCATGGAATGTCTACTGGAGGTCTTTCAGACCCTGTAACTTTCAATAATACTACAATCAATGGTACAGATCTGCCTATTGCCCCTAAAAACATTAAATTCTGTACAGTTAAATTTGAAGAGGTTCACAATGACACCTTCTTTGGCGGCAGCGGCGATTTTAATTTATTAAGTTATATGGGATTCAAGGTGGGAGTTGTTATTCTTGCAATCATAGCATTAATTGCATTGCAGATAGTAAGAAGAAGACCTAGAATATAATCTAAAATTTATTAAATTTTATAAATTTTATTAAAAAACAACGAAAATTAAAGAAAAGTACATATTTTATTAGCTTGATATATATCAAGCTATTAATTTACTTTATTTTTTAAATATTACTTGAGCATTAGGGGTATAATATATATTAATACTACTTTCTGTATATAAGGAAAATATATGTAATATATATTTCTGTATATACATATAATATGTTAATATATGCTAATTATATTAATACTATTATCTGTAAATATATATTAATAGAATTATAACTATTTTATCTATTTTTACTATAAATACATATTTCCGTATAATACCTATATACATATAATATACGGAAATACTTTTCCGACTATTGTAATATTACACTAACAGAAATTTTAGTAAAAATAACGATTTTACGATAGATTTATTAAATTTTAACCATTCATAACATTTATTTATTTAATTAAAGAATTCATTAATAAATATATCATTAAATATAGATAAATTTACTATTAAAATTAAAATCAAAGCGCATACGATAAAAAAATTAATAAATTTTATAAAATTTTATAAAAAATTTAATTTTTATTATTTTTCGTAAAGTACAGGTTTTAAAAATTGTGGTATTTAGATTGCTACATATATGTTTCAAATAAAAACATTCACTTAAACAAATTATAAACTTTTTCTTGAAATCTCGTTAAGAATATCTGGAATTAATATTCAAAATGGCAAAATAATTAAATATTAAATTTGAATAATATAATTAAACATTTCATATATATGAAATATTTAATTATTATATGTCTTCTCTTAGTTCAATAATCTTATCAGCGAGTATTGCATCCCCGGTATCCCTTAAATAGTTGTCTAAAAGTTGGTCGATATCATCATCAACTGAATAGGTATAACCCAAATTAATTCCACTTTTCATTGAATTGATAAGAGGTTTCATTCTAACTTCCAATTCATCAAAGTTTCCCTGATCATAGAGACCTAACAGCTCATCTTTCTGCTCAATGTAGTCATCTCTATTATATACGATCTTTTTACTTTGAGTCAAATGGGATTTGAAATTTTTAATTGTGAGTAAATTCTCATAAATTTCTTTGCTTTGCGGAAATGTGTACTTCTTAACGAATCTAAAAATATTATTTTCATTGAGAGTAACCTCATGAGCAAATACATATTCAAAACTCCTCTGATAATTGTCCATATATCTCTGGAAGTCCTCATCCATTGAAAGTTCATCCCAACTTATCAGGCTACTGGTAGTTCCCTGATTATTGCTCCATCTTTTTTCAAGCCATTTATCGCCATAAATCTTTTTTGCATAATAATCAAAATCATTGAAGATAAATGAAGGAACACCATCCATATCCTTAGGGACAATATCATTGAATATTCCTGCTTTAAGGGTTTTAGACCCAATCTTAACTTCACTATAATTCTTTATGTCATCCCAGGTATCAATCGAATAGAGCTCCTTTTTTAAATTGTATCTCTGCTCAACAGCCCTATTCTCACCAGTGACCTTATAGTAGAAATTAAGAAATTTCTTCAAATAATTCAAGTACCACAAATCCTTAGTTGTAATCTTTAAAAATCTGAATTTCCAGAACAGATCTTTAAATTCAATCATTTTGCTGGTTTTTACAGGAGGATGCTCAATGAAATGGATATTAATACGAATACAATGATTGTCAATATTCCTGGTTTTCATGAAATTCATATCCACAATCTTCAAATCAAGGGACTGCTTATATCCAAACATCATATAATGTTCATCGAACTTGGGGTTGGACCTGAAATCCTCAAAATAATACCTGTCATCATCCAAAAGGCTAACAATCTTTTCCGCATCACTCTGACACATCAGCACATCCAATGAACTCATATAATCCTCAATTGATTCCCCTTTATAAGCTAAAAAAGCGCCCTGACCATGCAACACATACTTAACGTCAGCTTTTTTGCATAACCCGTCAAGCTTACCAAGTAAATCAAGCTGAATGTCTCTTCTGCTTAACATAGATTGCCCCCACATATCCTTAAATCAGCATGCTTTTGTGCGAATATATGTGATTCAAATTCATTGTGATAAACTATTAACATAGATTTCCTCCTCATTCATTTTATCAATACCCGCATGTTTTTTAGCAAATTGCCATACAAATCCGTTTCTGCTGCAGTCTACTGCTTTTCGATACATTTCACAAGATTTATCCTGATCACCTAACAGATAATATGCTCCTGCAATGCATGCCATAATTTCACCATCCTCCGGATATTCGGACAACATTCTGTTAGCTTCAGCAATTAAATTTCTATAATCATCATCATTATTCGATTTTTTAGCCAATAACCATAATCTAGCCCTATATGTATCAATCAAATTTTCAAAACCATCAAATGTCTTTTTCAAAGTCTCTTCAACTTTATCAACATCAAAATCATCATAAATCGCAACGGACAATGTCCTACAATATTCACAAACATCCTTCAAATATTGCAATTCATCGCTCATAGGCCTATTATATTCAATAATATCTAAAACTTTTCTACCTGTGAAATATGTTCCCTGCCTGATTTTACTCTCAACAGTGACTTTAAACAAATCATCACCTAAATCATGCAGGCTGGAATACCTTTTAGGAACAGCATAAAACTGATGAGTATAATAATCCTTAAAAATATCATCAATCAACTCAAATTCTTCATCCTTCAATAATTGATCTAAATCATAATCGTTTAATTCAACAGTCTTCTCAATATTTTTCTTATCAATCAAACCCCTGATTTTATTCCTATCAATATCAAGATACTTTTTATATTTCCATAAATCCACACTATTCCTTTTATTTCCCTCATAAGCCTTAATAATCTTTTCCTGGTCAATATGTTTAAGATATATCTTTGAGAAATCCTCAAAAGGATGATTTTGATCTGAAATGAACGGATTATGAGAAACCTGATTATCACCCTCAGGCACATACATCCAAGAATCACCATAATTATACCTTAATGCATGCTCTAATATATGTGATGTAGGAAATTTATGCCCTTCTAACTCCACATAACGTTGTTTGGAGTAATAACTAGATTTATGTAGAGATATTCGAATTCCCCATCGTATGCGAAACAAATCCGCTTTCTCCATAGGGCATGAATATAATTTTTCATATAACTCCTGTATTACTTCATCAAATCCCCGTTTTTCGATTTCATCCAAATACTTAAAAACTAATTGTTGGTGTTCTTCATAATCCTCAATAGGTACATTCTGAGAGACAAAGTAATGGGGTGATATAACTTCTAAAAAAGCTTGCATCTGTTTTATATGTTCCTCCTGACCCTCCTCAACATTTGGAAGAGGGTCTGTAATGAAAATTTCAATTTGATTACCGCATGATTTAGCTGCAATAGCCTCTGATATGAACATCAGTGTAGTTGAAGAATCAACATAGCGAGCAATAGGATTTCTATAATATTTATCATTTTCAATGCAAGCAATTCGACTATCTTCAGGTAAAATTTCAGGATTTTCATTGATTAATTTAAGCAACTTGTTCCATTCATCTCTAACCATAATTATATCAAGATCATCATCCCATGGAAGGAAACGCTGATTCCTGAGTGCCCCGAGAGCAGCTCCCCCCGCTAAAAAATATTCAATTCCATGCTCGCTGCAAATATCATCGAATTCAACTAAAATTTTAAATAAAGATTCCTGCATTTCATTCATTAATTCTCATCTCAATATAATTTTTTCTAATAATGTTAACTTATGGATACAAATTCAATATATCATTAATCTAATCTTTCAAAAGTCTTCGACCTGATATCCAATAGCATATAATAATATAATTTTATTAATCAATGATATTAAAAGTTACTATATGTCTTCTTTTAGTTCAATAATCCTATCTGCCAGTATTTCATCCCCGGTATCTCTTAAATAGTTATCTAAAAGTTGGTCGATATCATCATCAACTGAATAGGTATAACCCAAATTAATTCCACTTCTCATTGAATTGATGAGAGGCTTCATTTTAACTTCCAATTCATCATAGTTTCCTTGATCATAGAGACCTAACAACTCGTCTTTCTGCTCAATGTAGTCGTCCCTATTATATACGATCTTTTTGCTTTGAGTTAAATGGGATTTGAAATTTTTAATTGTGAGTAAATTCTCATAAATTTCTTTGCTTTGCGGAAAAGTGTACTTCTTAACGAATCTAAAAATCTTATTTTCATTGAGAGTAACCTCATGAGCAAATACATATTCAAAACTCCTCTGATAATTGTCCATATACCTCTGGAAGTCCTCATCCATTGAAAGTTCATCCCAACTTATCAGGCTACTGGTGGTACCCTGATTATTGCTCCATCTTTTATCAAACCATTTATCACCATAAATCTTTTTCGCATAATAATCAAAATCATCAAAGATAAATGAAGAAACACCATCCATATCCTTAGGGACAATATCACTGAATATTCCTGATTTAAGGGTTCTAGACCCAATCTTAACTTCATCATAATTCTTTATGTCATCCCATGTATCAATTGAATAGAGCTCCTTTTTTAAATTGTATCTCTGCTCAACAGCCCTATTCTCACCAGTGACCTTATAGTAGAAATTAAGAAATTTCTTCAAATAATTCAAGTACCATAAATCCTTAGTTGTAATCTTTAAAAACCTGAATTTCCAGAATAGATCTTTAAATTCAATCATTTTGCTAGTTTTTACAGGAGAATGTTCAATGAAATGGATATTAATACGAATACAATGATTGTCAATATTCCTGGTTTTCATGAAATTCATATCCACAATCTTCAAATCGAGAGACTGCTTATATCCAAACATCATATAATGCTCATCAAACTTAGGATTAGACCTGAAATCCTCAAAGTAATATCTATCATCATCCAAAAGACCAACAATCTTTTCAGCATCACCCTGACACATCAGCACATCCAATGAACTCATATAATCATCAATTGATTCCCCTTTATAAGCTAAAAAAGCACCCTGACCATGCAACACATACCTTACATTGGCTTTTTTGCATAACTCGTCAAGTTTTTGAAGCAAATCAAGCTGAATATTTCTTCTGGTTAACATAGATTTCCTCCTCCTTCATTCTATCAATACCCGCATGTTTTTTAGCAAATTGCCATACAAATCCGTTTCTACTGCAGTCTACTGCTTTTCGATACATTTCGAAAGATTTTTCCTGATCGCCTAACAGATAGTATGCTCCTGCAATGTATGCCATAATTTCACCATCTTCCGGATATTCGGACAACATTTTATTTGCTTCAGCAATTAAATTTCTATAATCATCATCATTATTCGATTTTTTAGCCAATAACCATAATCTAGCCCTATACGTATCAATCAAATTTTCAAAACCATCAAATGTTTTCTTCAAGGTCTCTTCCACCTTTTCAACATCAAAATCATCATAAATCGCAACGGACAATGTCCTGCAATATTCACAAACATCCTTCAAATATAGCAATTCATTGCCCATAGGCCTATTATGCTCAATAATATCTAAAACCTTTCTACCTGTGAAATAAGTTCCCTGCCTGATTTTGCTCTCAACAGTGACTTTAAACAAGTCATCACCTAAATCATGCAAGCTGGAATACCTTTTAGGAACAGCATAAAACTGATGAGTATAATAATCCTTAAAAATATCATCAATCAATTCAAATTCCTTATCCTTCAATAATTGATTTAAATCATAATTGTTTAATTCAACCGTCTTTTCAATATTTTTCTTATCAATCAAACCTCTTATTTTATTCCTATCAAGATCAAGATATTTCTTATATTTCCATAAATCCACACTATTTCTTTTATTTCCCTCATAAGCCTTAATAATCTTTTCTGGGTTAATATGTTTAAGATATATCTTAGAAAAATCCTCAAAAGGATGATTTTGATCAACAATGAACGGATAATGAGCAATCTGATTATCACCCTCAGGCACATACATCCAAGAATCCCCATAATCAATCCTAAATGAACGCTCTAATTCATGTGATGTAGGAAATTTATGTCCCTCCAACTCCACATAACGCTGTTTAGAATAAAAACTAGATTTATGTATAATGGTCTCAATTCCCCATCGTATACGGACCCAATCTGCTTTCTCCATAGGATATGAATATAATTTTTCATATAACTCCTGTATTACTTCGTCAAATCCCCGTTTTTCAATTTCATCCAAATACTTAAAAACTAATTGCTGGTGTTCCTCATAATCCTCAATAGGAAAATCCTCTGAAACAAAGAAATGGGGCGATAAAACTTCTAAAAAAGCTTGCATCTGTTTTAAATGTTCCTTCTGACCATCCTCAACATTTGGAAGAGGATCTATAATAAATATATCGATTAGATTACCGCATGATTTAGCTGCAATAGCCTGTGATGTGACCATATAGGTAGTTGAAGAATCAACATAACGAGCGAGAGGATTTCTATAAAATTTATCATTTTCATTGCAAGCAATTCGACTATTTTCAGGTAAAATTTCAGGATTTTCATTGATTAATTCAAGCAACTTGTTCCAATTATCTCTAGTAATAAGTACATCAAGATCATCATCCCATGGAAGGAAACACTGATTCCTGACTGCCCCAAGGGCAGCTCCAAATGCTAAAAAATATTCAATTCCATGCTCGCTGCAAATATCATCGAATTCAACTAAAATTTTAAATAAAGATTCCTGCATTTCATTCATTAATTATCATCTCTAAATATCATGGATACAAATTCAATATATCATTAATTTAATCTTAAAAGTCTTCAACTTGATACTAATATTATATTAATATATAATTATATTAATCAATGATATTAAAAGTTACTATAATCAAGCTAATTATTGATTTGATTGAGAAAATTTAAGCAAAAATAATTTTATAAATAGGAATAGTTATTCATAAATTGTAAAAGCATTTAAATCAAGTTAATGAATATATTCATTTATTAATCAAAAGAATTGACTGAAAACAATGAAAAAGTTGTCGTTTCAGATGATTTTTTTTACTGATATAACACTTTCCACATTCATTCTTCGCGAATATATTATGCCGGAAGATTATGCACTCTTTAGTCAGTTTGTCCATGTTTTAATGGTATTTGGTCGAATACAGCGAATTAAATATTCCATTTCAGCACTGTTTTTCCAAACTTGGAATGATAATCCAATTTAAACGATTTATCAATATCCTGAATTGAGGATATGTCCACTTTATTTGTAATTAGATTTTCTAGATAATTACTTAAATCCGGAAATTCACACAATAACCTGACAGTGTCTAGAAAATCCTCACGTCCACTTCTGCTGCTTCCAAAAATATTCAATCCTTTTTCCAATACCATGCGTGTATTTATTGGAATTTCATATTCAGATACGCCTAACAATGATATGGAACCTTGAGGATTTATCAAATCGATAATTTGATTAATGGCAGCATATGATTTATTTGAACCAACACATTCAAATGCATGGTCAATTTTAACATCATCGGGGACTTCATTTACTTTAAATCGTTTATCAGTGAAGGAAAATAATGCTAAGCGTTCATCATTAACGCCAAAAATATAGACTTTAGAATCTGGAAAAATGAATTTTAAAAGTAAAGATACAATATAACCTAAATTACCATCACCCCAAACACCGATTACATCCTTTCTTTCATGGGAAAATGAATCGAAGCGATTGATTGCATGGACCGCAACGGAAATTAATTCAATAAATGATGCAACCTCCAAATTAATATCCTCTGGAAGTTTTACCAACCTATCCTCATCCATAAAAACATGTTCCGACATGAATCCATCAAAACCACTGGATCTGAATTTAGAACTGCGCAAATAATTTTCCAAAATCACATCATCATGTTCAATTGGAGTGTTTGGAATCATGACCACATTATCTCCAACATTGAAATTATTATTGGGGGAAAAGACAACTTCCCCTACAGCCTCATGTATTAGGGCCATGGGCAACTTTTGATTTAAAATCTCAGCAGGGCGATTTCCATTATAATATCTCTGGTCAGCTTGACAAATTGACAGGAATTTCGGTCTAACGATTATCTTATTAAAATCAGTTTCTTCTACAAAAAACTCTTCAAAAAATTTTGGAGAAGACAATCTATAAATCGTGTTAATCATTATATTCCTCCAGAATAAAATTAGCGACTTTTAAATCATAAGGATGTGTAATTTTAATGTTTGAAACATCCCCTTCAACCAAATGCACCCTTTCGTTATTTAAAACAAATAATTTACATGCATCACTTAATAAAGCTTTTTCATCTTCATCTAAATTATCATAGAAAAATTTTAATTTGTCTAGTCTAAATGATTGGGGAGTTTGACCTTGATACATATAATCCCTAACTGGAATATCAGTAATATCTTCATTGTTCTTGCTTTCAACAATGGTATCTGTAGCATGAATTACAGTATCACATGCTCCATAATCTTTAGCGCATTGAATATTTTCTTTAATAATCCTATGAGATACAAAGGGCCTTACAGCATCATGAGTAACAACAATATGGTCATCATCATCGTAGTTATCTAATATATATTCCATACCTTTGTTAACAGTGCTAATTCGTAATTCTCCACCTTCAATAACAACAACATTATTGAAATTATAATCACTTAATAAATCTTTAGTATAACTGATCCATTCTTTAGGAGTTAATACGATTATCTTTTCAAACTCATTTAATATACTAAATTTTTCGATAGTATGAATTAAAATAGGTTTATTTCCTAAATTTAAAAATTGTTTTGGCTTTTGAGTACTTCCCATCCTAGTTCCTAAACCACCGGCTAAAATTAATGCAAAATTCATAATATCTACCTAAAATTTAATTATATAATTTTAATATCTATTTAATTAATTAAATAATTTACTTCATTGAAAATCATTTAAAACACTGCCAATAAAATAGTTTTCTTATAGGATATTTTATAAAAATGGTGGTTAATAATTAAAAAATTAAGAAATATTTTTATAAGTTATCAAAAAAATTAAATATTAATCATATGAAATTGGGGTTTTTAGAATGCAATTCAATATTGTCAAAGAATTAAATGGTGAATTTGATCCTATAGTGCTTATCAAAACTGATGAAAAACCGGCTGATGCAACCATGCCAAAACCTGGCCGGGGAGGGTGTGTAATGGCATTTGTCTCACAGACAATTGCCAAAAGAAAAGTAACAGCTTTTGGTCGTGAAAACATTACCTGCGGAGGCATCGCTACAGGAATGGGTTGGGGAGACGGATTCAACAGCCCTGAAGACATGGAATTTCAGGCAACATTTCTATCTTTAGGCCAGGATTCAGCAAAAAATAAGGATGAATACCTTAAGAAATTAGAAAATAGGCCGAAAAATGTAGCTGAAATGTTCAGGGAAGGTGAAAGAATCTATTGTGACTTTGATACAGCTTTGGCCCATATCAAAAACAGGCCAATATATGATGATAAGGAATATGTCGTGTTTAAACCGATAGAGATGCTGTCAGAAGGTGAAATTCCTGATTCAGTGATATTCACATTAGATGCTATGGAACTCTCAGCAGTTTTACAGTTGAACGGTTCGTTCAGAAGTGAAAATGCAAGCGTCATAACACCGCAGGCCTCAGCATGCCAGGCAATCGGTTCCTTTACATTTCAGCAACAAGAAGAGGAGATTCCATCACCTGTATTGAGTCCCCTTGACTTTGCGGCAAGGCGTCACATGAAACACTTCATACCTAATGAGTACATGTGCCTGTCCATGCCTTGGGAACTATTCCTGAAGCTTGACGAGTTAAGTAAAAACAGTGTCTTCCAGACAGATTTCTGGAAGGAATTCGGTAATGGGGTTTAAAAAAAATAAGAATTGATTAGTAGTAAACTAATCAATTTGGTCTTTTTGTGTTGAATTCATCCTTGGACCTGACTCCAACCAAGGATGCAAATATTGCTATCAGACATGCAGCTGTACATATTCCACAGATAATTTGAGATGACTGTACAATCATGCTTGCATATTCCGGAGCCAGTTTTAAGCTGCCCATAATCCAGGCAAATACAAGTGTCAAAAGTCCCAAACTCATGGTTTGGCCTATTGTTCTCATTGTTGCCTGTGAAGCTGAAGCTGTTGGAGCGTCTTTCGGCGGAACTGAACTCATGATTGCATTCATGTTCGGGCTTGAGAAGAGTCCCATTCCAATACCCTGAAGAATCATTGCAACTACCACCATGTATAGGGGAGTGTCTCCTGTTAGGAATGTCAGTATCAAAAGGGCAATTGTGGCAATTCCCATTCCCAAAGCCGCAAGCTTTTGCGGATGAATCCTGTCTGAAAGCTTACCTGCATTCGGAGCCATTATCGCCATGATGATTGGAGTAATAATCAATATCAGTCCGGACATCTGCGCATCCCATCCTCTGACATATTGGAAATGATAATTCAATAGGGTTGTAACTACCATTATTGCAATGTAGCTGCATAGGGCAGCAATGTTTGATGATGTGAATTTCTTGTTTTTAAATAAATTAACATTAAATACAGGGGATTTCTGCCTTAATTCATATGCACCGAACACTACCAGCAAAATCAATCCGAGAATTGTCAAAATCAAACCGGAAGTTGTTGTCAATGTTGTAAAACCATAGATAAACGCCAAAATGCCCAATCCATAAATTATTGATCCGATTTTATCAATCTTATCCTTTTCATATGTTTTCCATTCATCTGTTATTTTCAATGACAATAAGATGATGCACAGTACCAGGAACGGAATTACAAAGTAAAATATAGACCTCCAACCCAGGTTATGCACCAAAAATCCGCATATTACTGGAGAAAGTGATGTTGCAAGATAAACGCCTGTGACTGTAAAACCAAGTGCCTTTCCCCTGTTTTGAGGTTTGACAGCATGAACCACCATTGCCATGGCAGATACATTTAGGAATGCCATTCCTGCACCCTGAACAATCCTGAACAATAGGAATGATTCTGTTGAGAAAGATAAGCATGCACCTATTGATCCGATTAGAAATACCAAAACTCCCGCCAATAAAGATTTTTTCACGCCAAATTTTCCTGAAATCTGTCCTGCCGGAACTGTACACACCGCAACTGTTAAAAACAGAATTGTCGGCACCCAATTTTGGATGACATTGTTCATTGCAAAATCCTGTGCAATGGCAGGAACTCCTATAATAATACCATTTGAAAGAAATACTGCAAAAAATGAAGTAATGAATGATACTATTACTACATATGTTTCTAATTCCAATTTCATATTTATCCCTCTTTTAAAAATTAAATGAATCCTTAGATTTAATGCCTACCAAAGAAGCAAAGACAGCCACTATACAAATTATTGTACATATTATACAAATCAACTGAGAAGACTGAACTATCATGTTTGAATACTCTGATGAAAGCTTCAGGCTACCCATAATCCATGCAAATACAAGTGTCAAAAGCCCCAAACTCATGGTCTGTCCTATAGTTCTCATTGCAGATTGAGCCGCTGAAGCGTTAGGGGTCTCGTTAGGTGGAACTGAGCTCATTATTGCATTCGTATTTGGGGTTGTAAACATTCCCATTCCAATGCCCTGCAGTATCATTGCAATGACAATCAGATATAGCGGGGTATTTGCATCCAAAAATATCAATATTACAAGGGTCATCGTAGCGATGCTCATTCCGATTGCAGCCAGTTTCTGCGGATGTATCCTGTCTGAAAGCTTTCCAGCATTCGGAGCCATGATTGCCATGATGATAGGTGTAACTATCAATATGAGTCCTGACATTTGGGCATTCCATCCCCTGACATACTGGAAATGATAGTTGAGTATTGTTGTAATTGCCGCAATCGCAAGATAGCTGCACAATGCCGCGATGTTTGATGAGGTAAACTTCATGTTTTTAAACAGGTTCATGTTGAATGCCGGACTTGTGATTTTAAGTTCATAAACTCCAAATGCAATCAATAGAATTGTTCCTATGATGATGCATATTACGCCATTTGTTTTCATCAGATTTGTAAAACCGTAAATGAAAGCCAAAATTCCGATGCCATATAGGACGTATCCCAATACATCGATTTTGTTTTCCTCATAGCTTTTCCATTCTCCAGGTATCTTTAAAATCATCAATGCCAAACAAAGAATCAAAAATGGGAATACAAAGTAAAACATTGCCCTCCAACCGAAATTATGCACTAAAAATCCGCAGAATACTGGTGATAGGGACCCTGCCAGATACACTCCTGTAACTGTAAATCCCAATGATTTGCCCCTGTTTTGCGGTTTGACAGCCTGCACTACCATTGCCATTGATGATACGTTTGAAAAGCCAATGCCTATTCCCTGAAGCGCTCTAAATATCAAAAACATTTCCTTTGAAATTGAAAGACATGCGCCAACTGACGCCAAAAGGAATATGGCCATTCCCACAATCAGTGATTTCTTGACACCGTACTTTCCTGAAATCTGTCCTGCCGGCAGGGTAAACACTGCAACAGCAAGCAGGGCTATTGTGGTAATCCAGTTTTGTTCAACATTATTCATCCCGAATTCCGCAGCAATTGACGGAACTCCCAAAACTATTCCTGCAGAGAGAAACACTCCAAAGAAAGCCGTTATGAACGCTACAAATACAACATATGTTTCCGAATCAAATTTCATATTTTCACCTAACCAGTTTCATGCCATTAATGGCGATTTGCTTAATTCTTTGCTTCAATTCGTAATCTTCATCTGTTATTCCAACTTCCTTTTCCCAATCCTTTGAAATCTTTCTTATTTTCGGTACTATCTCATCTCCCTTTGGAGTTGTCTTAAGCATGTATTTTCTTCTGTTGTCGGGATTGACCTCTCTTTTGATGTATCCCTGATCTTCAAGTTTTTTAAGTGATTTTGCTATGCTGGCCTTGCTCTGGCCTGACATGTTTACAAGATTGTCCTGAGATATGTTTGGATTATCGTAAATCATCATTATAAACCGCATTTCATGACCCAAATCAAGTTCGTGAATCTTTGAATTCAAATATTTCATCTGATTTTTGCTTAAATTGTGGATCCATGCGATAAACGGTGATGAGTCATATATTCCCTCATAACTTTCCCCATCCATAATATCACCTGATTATTGATATATATTATAAAGGATATAAATGTTTCTAAGTGAACAGTTAATATAGAAACAATAACAATTATAAATAACTAAAACTACAATATTAAAATAATGTCATTAAATATCATTTCTGTTTTTTTAATTGCAGTAGCGCTTGCAATGGATGCATTCAGCGTATCCCTTACCAAAGGATTTACTCAAAAAAATTTAACCAAACAGCAAATTCTATATTATGGACTATTCTTTGGATTTTTCCAGTTCATGATGCCTGTTTTGGGATATTTCTGCATAAGCCGCATTTCAAGCATTATCGAGTCATTCGCATCAATAATCGGTTTTGTTCTGCTTTTGGCAATCGGTCTTAATATGATTCGTGAAAGCCTATTCGGCGGCGAAGAAGAGATTACAGATAAATTTTCATTCAAGGAAGTGACATTGCTTGCAATAGCTACAAGCATCGATGCATTTGCAGTTGGAATAACATTTGCGGTGTTGAATAACCCATTTCTGATGCCGTCTATAATAATTGGTGTAGTTGCATTTGCATTCAGTGTTGCCGGAATATATATCGGCCGCAGGCTTGGTGACTATTTCGGAGACAAGTTCCAGATACTCGGCGGAGTTATACTTATTTTGATAGGAATTAAAATCCTTTTAGGATTTTAATAAAAAAAGAAAAAAAGATTTAAAGTTTAAAGAAGTCATGAGACCAGCTGATGTTACGCTTAACTTTCTGGATTTGATCATCATAAGTTTTTGTTTCCTCATATTCTTTTTCGAGAATTTTCTCTTTTTCTGTAGAGTTAACTGAATTGAGTAATTTAGATAGACTATCAATATCCTCAGCAGTTGGAGCGTTATCTTTAAAATCCTCTCTGATTTTAAAAAGCATGTCAATAGCTTCACCAACACTGATGTCGTTTGCTTCCAAGATTTCAACCTTTTCAAGTTGTTCTTCTGTTAATTCTATTGTTTTTTCAGCCATAGTGTTACCTCGATATGTAATTAATTAATAATTTGTTTTTAATACTTATAATAATTTACTTATATTCCTCATTATATGAGCGAAATTTTTCAATGAAATTATCCAATTCCTCTTCAATTTGTGTTAAAGGAACAATAGGCTTGTAGTTGAGCAGTGTATTGAGTGCAATCAGAAGAGGTATGGCTTCACCTACATGAATATTGCTGAATTCCAAATCCTGATATGTTATCCTGAAGTTATTTCCTGAAATCTCATCTATTCTAAGTCCTGGAGCTATGAAATTTATTTCGCCCTTTTCGATGAGCTCCTCAAGGTCTTTTGTACCTTCAAGGATATCTTCAAACTCAACTTTTGGCTTGTTTAAAATTGGAGTTATGAAATCGAATTCAATATCATAATCATATTTAGAATAGTGATGTCGGAAGTAGTTGTCAACCATCAGGTAATTGATATACAGCTCATGATTTGATATTGAATATTTCCTGTTGTTCAAGATGAATTCCATGTTTAATTGTTTAGGCTACATCTTATAAAAATGCTTTTAAAAAAATAAGGCAATAGTCCAAACGGACTATTCTAATCTGTTTTAGGTGCATATTTCCTAATTGAAATCTGCTTGAATTTGTATGTAAAGAAGTGCGCCCAAAGAAAACCGATTGTCCCTCCGACAAAGCAGCCGAATACGACACCCGCATAAATTCCGGTTAATCCCCATCCAAAGATGAAGCAGAATAAATATGCAAATACGCTTTCAAGAATCAGTGACCTGAGAAGAGTAATCAGAAGTGAATATACTCCTTTTCCAACACCCTGAAACATCATGGATGACATCATTCCGTGTGGAATGGCCAAGACAAACAGGCTCAAAACTGATATTGCAGTTGCAATCTGTGGAGACAGGCCTGCACTTGCCTGTGTATATGAAAACAATGTGGCTATCTGTTGGGAGAATACAAACATTATGGCTCCCAATATTATTGAGATTGCAAATCCTAATTTGATTGAGTAGATATGGGCTGTTTTAAGGTTTACATGATTGTGGGCTCCATATGCAACTCCGGCAACTGTCAATACGGCAGTTCCGATACCTATCAAAGGAATCATGGATAGCTGCACAATCCTCATGGATGCAGTATATACTGCCACTGCTGTGGTTCCTGCTGCAATAACAAGCATGTTATTTATTATTATTCCTAAAGCTGAAAATATAATGTTTTCCAATGTAGAAGGTATTGCAACCTGAAGGGTATCAAGCATCAGCTGTGTTGAGTAATTGAAATTTTTAGGGGACAAATCAAGGTATAAGTCCTTTTTAACCCATATCCAGTAGCCCATTACTATACAGGACAGTGATGCGGATATTATTGTAGCCCATGCAGCACCAGAAATTCCCAAATCAAGAACGTAAATGAATATCGGATCTAGTATGATGTTCATGATTGCAGTAACCGCAATTGCAATTGTAGCGCGTCTCATGTCTCCTTCAGACCTGAATATTGCTGAGGCAACACCTGAAAACACGAATATGAAAAGAAATCCGAATATGATATAGCTGTAATCCAATGCATAGCCGATTGTGCTTCCGGCTCCCATAAACTCCAGTATCTGAACCATAAATCCTTCAATCAGTATTGTGAATATTATTGATACTATGATTGAAAGGACAATGGCATGAAGTCCCGCATTGTTTGCCTGGCTGTAGTTTTTTGCCCCGATATTTCTTGCAATCAGTGAGTTTGCTCCTGCGCCTATTCCGTTACCTAAACCTACCAATACCATAAAAAGCGGTGTGATAAATCCGATTGCCGCCAGTGCATCAGCCCCAAGTCCGGCAACCCAAATACTGTCTGCAAGGTTGTAGAGCATGATTAGAAGCATTGAAATCATCATTGGAATAGCCAACTTTACTATTGCCTTTTTAGGGTCTCCGGTAATCATTTCAATATTCTTACTTTTCTCTGCGCTCATCTGTTGTCACCCTGGTTTAATTCCATTGTTTTGATAGCTATCTCCTTCAATACTTTTTGAAGAGTTTCCCTTTCTATCAAATCATTTTCGCTGAAAATCTCCATTTCCCATTTGTTGAATATGTTTATGGATTCATTGAGTGTTTCCTGTCCTTTGTCTGTAAGTGAAACCTTGTTCTGGCGTCTGTTTTCAGAGTCAATTTCCCTTACTATAAGTTCCTTTTCTTCCAGTTTTTTAATTGACCTTGCAACCGCCCCCTTGTTGATGTTGCATCTGGAGGCTATGTTTTCCTGATTTATGTTGCTTTGGCATGATATTTCAAACAAAAGGTGTAGCTGGGTTGCATTTATATCCAAATCCTTAAGGTTGTGGTTCAGATATATGTTGTGGCCCCTTGCGATAATTGAAATCAGCTTGCCTACAGGAAGAGTTGCTGCGTCCAACTCTTTAAATTCTTCAAGGCTCATTTTAACACTACTTCAAAAATTCAGCCATTCTGTCTTCATATAGATTATTTTTGACTTCCTTTGTTGTCAGGGCCAATGTTGAAAGGGGCTTTTTTGATACATATTTTTCCATCTGCTCTAAAGTTGAATCAAGCCCTGATCCTCCGGCTGTCACGAAGAACTTGACATCTGAAAACTTTCCTTCATTCTCTTTGATATATGAGATCAATGGTGTTGATGCCTTGCTTGCCCATACAGGTGTTCCAAGATAAACTACATCATAGTCTTGGGGATTGTATTTTAAAGGCTCAATGTCTATGATCTTTTCTGTGATTGCATCCTTTCCGCCACGGGCATAGCCTATCTTTCCCTGATAGTTTACTTTAGGTACAATCTCTTCGATATCTCCGTTAAGTTTTCCTGCAATTTCCTCTGCAAGTTTTTTTGTAATGTTTGTTCTTGAATAATATGCGATTAATGATTTCATTATTATAGTTATACTGTACTAGTATATAAATGTTGCACTAACAACAATTGCAATGGCAACAGTTAATTTGAAAATTAAAAAATATTTATTTGATTAGGATATAAACTATTAACATGAACAAAATAAAAATCGCCGAGACAATATCAACAATAACAAATCCGCCCATTATCACAATACCTCTTTTTTTGATAATATGCATTGTATTGTCCTGGGAAAATGGGGTGTTCAATTTAAACAAATTCATTGTTCTCGAGCTGATTTCACTTGTTTTTGCTTCAATTCTGCCTATGGCAATCATATTGTATTGGGCTAAAAAATTAAATACCGACAAGGACATTTCAAACCGTCAGGACAGATTCACACCCCTGATAGTAGGTGTTGTATCATATATGATCGGGTTTTTCATTTCCCTGCTTCTGAATGTCGACCACTTCCTGACCCTGCTTCTTCTTTGTTATGCAGTCAACACTTTTATAGTGATGCTTATAACATCAAAATGGAAAATAAGCGTCCACACCACAGGAATGAGCGGTCCTGTAGGAGCATTGATATTGCTTTTGGGCCCTTTCGGCGCATTATTCGCCATACTTTACCCTATAATGATCTGGTCAAGGGTTCTTTTGGAAAAGCACACTTTGGCTCAGGCAATCTGCGGAGC
>NZ_JAFRKB010000065.1 GCF_017431965.1 Methanobrevibacter sp.
CGTCATATCTGATTCCAAGTTTATTGAAAATACTGCTAATGGTATGTTTGATATGTATCCAGGTAATGGTGGTGGTATGGTAATGAGAGGTTGGGACAGTTATGCATATAACTGTACTTTCATTAACAATACTGCTAAGTCAAATGGTGGTGCATCATATCTAACCAATACTTCATATAATCCTATGAATAATAATACTGGTTTTATACTTTGTACATTTATTGACAATACTGCAGGTATTAATGGTGGTGCTATTGAATGGGCTAATAATGCTACTTACGGTTATGTTTATGACAGTGTATTTACCAATAATACTGCTAAACGTAGTGGTGGTGCTATATATTGGTATGGTCATAATGGTACAATATCAAACTCCAGCTTCATCAATAACAAAGCATTAGGTATTGTTGATGGACCAAGACCAGATGGTTCAATTACATCTGGTGGTGATGGTGGTGCTATTGTTATGACAGGTGCTAATGCTAATATTCTTAACAGTACATTTACTTTGAATAATGCTTCACGTAATGGCGGTGCTATCTTCATGCATGGTGGTCCTAATGATGATTGTACTAATGTTACTGTTGATGGTAGTAAATTCATTGAGAATTATGCTGGTGTGAATGGTGGTGCTCTTGATTGGTATGAAGGTGCTCATGATGCTACACTTTCCAATTCCATATTAATTAATAACACTGCTAAGAGGTCTGGTGGTGCTGTATATTGGTATGGTCATGATGGTACAATCAGAAACTCTACATTCACTAACAATAGTGCTTTAGGACTTGTAAACGCCACAGATTCATATGGTAACATTACTTCTGGTGGTCATGGTGGTGCTATTATGTGGACTGGTGCTAACGGTAAGGTTTTAAACAGTACTTTTACTTTGAATAATGCTTCACGTAATGGTGGTGCTATATACATGCAAGGTAGTAAAGATGGTGACTGTAGTAATATTACTGTTGACGGCAGTAAATTTGTTGAAAATTATGCTGGTGTGAATGGTGGTGCGGTAGATTGGTATGAAGGTGCTCACGATTCAACTTTATCTAATTCTTATTTCGCTAATAACACTGCTGAGAGATCTGGTGGTGCTGTATATTGGTATGGTCATGATGGTACAATCAGAAATTCAACATTCATTAACAACCAGGCTTTAGGACTTGTAAACGCCACAGATTCATATGGTAACATTACTTCTGGTGGTCATGGTGGTGCTATTATGTGGACCGGTCTTAACGGTAATATTTTAAACAGTACATTCTCATTAAACAATGCTTCACGTAATGGTGGTGCTATCTTCATGCAAGGTAGTATTGAAGATGGTAAGACTATAGACTGTAGTAACATGACTGTTGACGGCAGTAACTTCACTGAAAATTATGCCGGTATTAATGGTGGAGCATTAGATTGGTATGAAGGTGCTCACGATTCCATATTATCTAATTCTAATTTCGTGAATAACACTGCTGAGAGGTCCGGTGGTGCTGTATACTGGTATGGTCACGACGGTAGTATTATTAATTCCACATTTACCAATAACACTGCTAAAGGTAATGTTTTAGCTAATGACTCCTATGGTAGAGAGACTTATGGTGGTCATGGTGGTGCTATCATGTGGACTGGTGCTAATGGTAAGGTTTTAAACAGTACATTCACATCAAACAATGCTACCCGTAACGGTGGTGCTATCTACATGCAAGGAAGTGAAGACGGTGACTGTAGTAATATTACTGTTGACGGCAGTGCATTCATTGAAAACCATGCTGGTATTAACGGTGGTGCACTAGATTGGTATGAGGGTGCTCACGATTCAACTTTATCAAATTCCACATTCATCAACAACACTGCTGAGAGAAACGGTGGTGCTATCTACTGGTACGGTCACAACGGTACTGTTGCTAATTCCACATTCATTGATAACGTAGCTACCGGTGAATACCATCAATATGACATGACTCTCAACATGAGTACTGATTTAATAATTATAGAAGGTGATGAGCTGCCAAGTTCACCACAAGAAGGCAAATTGTATGTTTTAGACAATTCATCCAGCAAAACTGATGTTCAATATATCTCTTATGTTTACGATAATGGAAATTGGATAAAATTAGATGATTTCACAAGCAATGAAAAATCCGCTTCCCCTGCTGACTGGGCGATTGATCAATTCTTCGGCGGTGATGGTGGTTCCATCTACTGGACTGGAGATTTAGGTACTGTCGATAACTGTACTTTCATAAACTCAAAGTCCGCTCGCCGTGGTGGTGGAGCATACATGACCGGTGGGGACAACATCACATTCTCCAACTGTAACTTCATAAACGGTACTTCAGGTACCAATGGTGGAGGAGTAGACTGGTTAGCAGGTGCAAACAACGGTAAATTGATTAACTGTACATTCACCGACAACCAGGCAGCCCGTTCTGCTGGTGCAATCTATTATGACGGTGATAACGGTCAAATAATTAACGTAACTATTATAAATTCATACGCTCACGGTGGAGACAAAGGCTTTACAAGCAGCGATGACAGAGTAACCTATGTCGGTTGGGATTCAAGTCACTGGGATACCAACACTACCGGTGGTGACGGTGGTGCAGTCATGTTCACCGGCAGTAACAACTATGTATATAATCTCACTGTCACAAACTGTACTGCTGTTGGCCGTGGTGGAGCGATATTCATACAAGACTGTTCAAACATTACTATAGAAGCATCCACATTCAAAAACAATACTGCGTTAGGTACTGCCAATAATACAAATACTAAAAAAGAAACAGGTCACGGTGGTGCTATCGCATTCGATACAGGTGCTACAAATTCTGCAATTGACGGTTCAATATTTGATGGAAATCATGCAGTCATGGATGGTGGTGCGATTAACTTTGCTAGTGGAGCTGAATATGATAACCTCACAAACTCAATATTTACCAACAACACTGCTGGAGACGACGGTGGTGCAATTAACTGGGAAGGTAATAACGGTTATATCTACAATATTACTGCCGTAAACAATAAAGGAATAAGCTTTAATGAGTCCAACTCCAAAGGAGGAACAATGTGTCTTGTAGGAGGAAACATTACATTAACCAAATCCACCTTCAATGACAGCTTTGCAGGTGATGACGGTGGTGCCATATTTGTAACAGGTTCAAACGTAAATATCACTGACTCCTCATTCAATAACTGTTCTTCCGATTCTAATGCTGGTGCTATTTATGTCATTGGTGATGAAACTTTAATTGCAGACTGTAGTTTTGATAATTGTAGCTCATTTGAAGACGGTGGTGTACTTTACATAGAAGGAGATTATGGTAAAGTATATACTTCCACATTTGACAATAACACTGCTGGTGATGATGGTGGTGCTATCTATTGGAAAGGACATGACGGTATTATTGATGGATGTGCCTTTGTTGATAATATAGGTACAAGTGCCGGAGATCCTAATGACCCAAGTACCTCTAAAGGAGGTACATTAAGTATTATCGGTGAGAATGTAGATATATTCAGGTCTAACTTCACAGGTGGTCTCACCAAGAATAGAAATAATAATAATACCGGTGGTACAATATTCATCACAGGAAACAATGTAACAATTGATAGCTGTAACTTCAACAACAGTGCTGCTGAAGGAGCAGATGGTGGTACAATATATATTATAGGTAATCACACTGATATTTCAAACTCCACTTTCTCCAACTCCACTGCAAGAGCCGGTGGAGCAATATATATTGAAGGTATCGGCACATTTATTGGAGCTACTAATTTCACTGAAACTTCCGCAAAATCCGGATCAAAATATAATTCTAATAATTTAGGTGGAGCAATTTACATCAAAGGTATAGACACAATCGTTTCCCATTCCAACTTTGAAAATTCCAGTGCATATGACGGTGGATTTGTATATATGGAAGGGGATAATGGTGTTGTTATGTACTCTTCACTGAATAATGGTCATGCACTTAGAAGTGGTGGTGCAATCTATTCCACAGGTTCACATTCTACTGTATCTAATTCTAACTTTACAAACAACCTCGCAGAGTTGAGTGGAGGAGCTATGTATTGGTATGGTGGATCCAGCTCTAAAAATAATACTGTTGATGGTTGTATATTCACAAATAATACTGCACACGGGGATACTTCTGGAACTATTACAAGAGGTGGTGGTGCTATTTACTGGTCTGAAGGTGGAACAAAAGGTGTTGTTAAAAATTCCGAATTCTATTATAATTCCGTTCAATCCACTATTGATAAGAAAGTGGATGGGGGAGCTATTTTATGGGATAAAAGTACACATGCATTGGTTGATAATTGTATTTTTGTAGGCAATTTCGTCACCACTGAGGGTGATACATCCGGTACAGGAGCTGGAGACGTTTGGGCTCAAGGGGGAGCTATGTATTTAAGACCAAATGGTAATTATACTGTAAGGAATTGTCTGTTTGAGAATTGTTCTTCCTCTAAGGAAGCTGGTGCATTATATATTCAATCTAATGGTGGTAATGACCGTAAAGCTTTAGTTGAGAATTGTATATTTAAAAATAATGTTGCTCAAGCTAATGGTAAATATAACATCAATGGTGGAGGTGCGATTCAGGTTAAACAAGCTTCCAATATTGAATTTAAAAATCTTACATTTATAAACAATACGGCTAATAAAGGTGGAGCTTTATGTGTCTTTGACAGTACCAGTAATTTGGTAGTTGATGGCGCTAATTTCACAGGAAATAAAGCGGATAGAGGTTCTGCAATTTCTGTATCAAAAAGTTTCACATTAAAAAATGCTGTACTTCTTGAAAATACTGCAACTTCCACCAAATTGGACTTAACTTTTGATAGAGATGCAGGCACTATCGACATATTATTTGAAGGAAAAGATAATCGCTTAAATGCAATGTATGTTACCGGAAATAGTGTAGGTGTGGATTGTAATAATGTTACATATTGGACTGATAATAATATATCAACTGGTAAGCAAGAGGTTACATCCACTCGTCAAACTTCTACAACTAGCCCTGTTCCTGAAGCAGGTATAGGCATACTCGTTGAAATATTTGATGGAAACAATAATAAATTGCATGAAGGCATTTATGCAACAGATGCAGATGGTAAAATCCACTTGGGTATTGCAGATATTTTAGATGAACCATATTCATTGGATGATATTTATGTAACTGCAAGACTTCCAAATGAAGATTATTATACTATGATAGAGGCAACTTCAAGAATCAAATGTGATATTAACGCTTCTGCATTGGACACTATATTCCATAGAAACACAACAATCACTGCAAACATCAGCGCTCCGGGCAATGGTACCGGACAGGCCGCAAGAGGCAACGTTTCTGTTTATATTGATGATGTATTTAAAGGAAACATGACTATCGAAAACAGTAAAGGATCTTTGGAAAACCTTCTCACTAATGTCACTGCAGATAAATTCTTTGAAGCTGGCAATCACACAGTATTCTTGAAATACTGGGGTGACACATACTTCGATGAATCTAATGCAACAATTTCATTCAATATAACTAAAGCACAGTCCAATTCAACAGTCACTTTCGATGATATTGGGTATGATATTTCCATGAATGTTACAATTTTCGATGAGTGGAATGACAAATTCTATGGTGATGCTAACGGAACAGCAACCGTTGAGTTTTATAATGAAAACGATCCAACAGCTCTTGTTAGATTTGTAGATGTTAGAATTGTTGACGGTTTTGGTTCTACAGTGGTTTCTGATTTGCTTCCTAGAAATTACACTGTAAAGACAATATATCATGATGACAATAACTATAACAGTTCAGTCAATACAACCAATTATAGCTTGCCTCAAAAAGACTTTGCGGCTGTTTTCGTTGAAGTAAATGCATATGACATCATGGTGGATGATACAATTTATATCAATGTAACTATCGTTCCTCCGGATGGATATAATGTACCTGGTAATGTAACTCTATATCTTGACAATCAAGGTCATAATTTAACATTAACCATGGGAGCTAACAATGCAACAGCAAAATTCAACGCAACTAATCTGACTGCAGGATTTAAGAAGGTAATCGTATTCTATGAAGGTAGTAAACTTTTAGAACCTGCTATGGGTGAAGCTGATTTCACTGTACATAAATATAACACTACACTTTCAGCAAATGTTACAAACATTACTATCGTTCAAAATGAAATAATCAACATTACCCTTTTAAATGACACTACTGGTGTCGTTTCAGTGATTGTTGATGGAAAAGAATACTTTGGCAGAATCAATAATGGTACTGCATCAATTGTACTTCCACAATTGCCTGTCGGTGAGTATAATGTAACTCTATACTATGAGGGTGATGGCAAATATAATAATGTTACTAATTACACATTATTCAAAGTAAGCCAAGTAACACCTGAAATGACTATTGATATTGAAAATGTAACTTACGGCAATTCTACCCATATTGTCATAACCCTTCCTGAAGATGCTGAAGGTAATGTAAGCATTAAGATTGACGGAGATCCATTCGATGTGCCAAAACCTGTGGATAAAGGCAGAGTTGAATTTGTAGTGGAATACTTGACTGCCGGAAACTACACATTGGAGGCAACATACACTGGAGATGTTAACTATACTGCTGTAAGTTCCGAACAAAAATTCAAAGTATATAAAGCAAACAGAACCATAGTCATTGAAGTTCAAGACATCCCGTATGGTGAAATTGAACACATTAAAGTATTTGTAAATGCTACAGGTAATGTGACAATCTTTGTAGACGGCAGAAACAAAACAATTGAACTTAGCGAAAGTGACGTTCCAGCAACAATATTAAGAGCTATTGTTGATGCAATTTCAGAATATAAAGGAAAAGCAGCTTTAGATGTTTATGATTTAAATGTGGGTGAATATCCTGTTGAAGTAATTTATAATGGTGATGAGAATTATAACAAAGCCAGTGCAAAAGCCACATTCATCGTATATGAAGTCAACACTACTTTGGTCATTGACGCTCACAATGTCTTAGTCTGGGATAATGAATACATCAACGTAACAGTTAGAAATTCAACCGGCGGCATAGCAGTCAATGCAACAGGCAATATAACACTTTATATTGGTGATGTTTTCCATACTGCTGAGATTATTGATGGTGTAGCCAGATTCAATACCACTACATCTCAAGTTGGAAATAGGGTTGTCTGGGCTTTCTATGATGGTGATATCAACTTTGTTGGAAACAGGTCCATGAAAACCTTTGAAGTTGAACAAAGAACTCCAATTGTCAATGTAACCGCTCAAAACATTACTGTTGATGGAACTGAAAGCATTACAATCAATATCCCTGCTAACGCTACAGGATATGTAATCTTAACCGGAAACTTCACAGATGATGAAATTTATGTAGGTCAAGATAAGTTCACTAACGGCGTTGCAGTAATTCCTATTGATGGCTTGGCTGTTGGAAATTACAGCGTACACATAAAATACTATGGAGATGCACTTGACAACTACACAGTGGCTGAAAATGACACTACATTCAGAGTAGACAAGATCAATACCACTGTGACAATTGACGTTAAAGACATTAACTACACTGAAAGCGCCAATATTACAGTAACTGTCCTTCCAGGCGTTGAAGGAAACATTACAATCAAACTCAACGATACAACCGGAAGAAACGTTACATTGCCGATTGTTGAGGGTAAGGTCAACTGGATTGTTGATGGTTTGGCTGCAGGCAACTACACTGTTAATGTAACTTATAATGGAAATGACGATTACAATATTAATAATACCGAATCAGAAAGATTCGAAGTTAAAAAGATAGACCCTACATTGCAAATATATCCTCCGTCATCCACTGCTGGTGAAAAAGCTATTATAACTATTTTCATCAACGACAGAATCGATGGCGAATATGTAACAATTACAGGTCTTGATAAAGAATATACAAAAGAAATCATGAATGGTGTTGTCACATTTACAACCGATGGTCCTCTAAACTATAATGATTACACCATGACAGTAACTTACGGCGGCAACCAAAACTTCACTGAAAGTACAAAATCATTCACTTTTAGACCGTCCAAGATTTCTGATTATGAAATAAATGTAACTGGCATGAACATCACTGTCAGTGAAGATGAAATAATCACTGTCAATGTTCCTGCGGGTGTAACCAACGTGTCCATTTGGGTAAATGGTACTAAATACACCAATGATTCATTCACAAACGGCGAAGCTAAATTCAACATTACTGGTCTTAAAGAAGGAGTATATAAAGTAAATGCTACTGTAAATGATGCAAACTACACAAGCAAAGTAGCTAATGACGTATTCACTGTATCCAAGACATATCCTTCAATCAACATTACTGTAGTTAATGACACCAGCATCTATGTTGATGACACCGTCAAAGTCATTGTAACCGTTCCTAGTGACGTGACTGAAAACGTAACCATTGAAATCAATGGCATGCAGTTCACCAACAAGACAGTAAACGGCAATGCAACATTCTACATACCTGGAATTACTTACGGTAACAAGACTGTTGTTGCAACTTATTCTGGTGATGACAAGTACAGATTCAATTCAACAACCGCTAACTTCACAGTGTCTAAACGCACTCCTGTTGTAAACGTTACAAATATTACCATTATTGAGGGCAAGGATGCTGTAATCAATATTTCCGGTCCTGCTGACCGCAATGCTACTTTGGTTGTTACCGTTGACGGTGTTGATTATGCTGTCAATATGACTGGAGGCAATGCTACTTTAACCGTTAAAGGCTTAAGCGTTGACAACTACACTGTATCTGTCACTTATATTGAGAATGATAAGTATGTTGAAGCTACTGCTGGTGGCTGGGTGAATGTCACTGCTAAAGGAACATCAGCTATCAATATTACTGTGGAAGATGTTTATTATGTAGGTCAAGACATTGTAATTACCTTAAAACCTATAAATTCCACTGGTGATGTTAGCGTCACTATAAACGGTAAAGAATATACAGTTACCGGCAATAAAGTAACAATCGAAAACGGATTGCCTAACGGCACTTATGAAATAGTCGCTGTCTTGGATGAAGACGAAAACTATTATGGATCAACTTCAAATAAAACATTCAATGTTATCAAAAATGATATAACAATCACTGTAAATGACACTACTGTTCCGGCCGCTATTTATGTGGATAGTCCTGTAACTTTCACTGCTAACTTGAATGAGACTGTCACTGGTGATGTGACATTCACTATTAATGGTGCTAACTACACTGTGCATGTTTCAGATTCTAATGTTGCTACTTACGAATACACTCCGGTTAATAATGGCACCATTACTGTTGTTGCCACATTCTTGGGCAATGACAAGTATAAAGCTAATGTGTCTGCTGCAAAACAGTTCAATGTTAACAGAATCCCTACTGATATTAATGTGACTGTTAAAACTCCTGTTACTTATGGTGATGATGCGGTCATTACTGTTGAGTTGAATGAAACTATCAACACTACTGCCAAATTACTTGTTGACGGCAAGGAATATGACGTTGCTATAGTCAATGGTAAAGGTGCATTCAACGCTTCCGGATTGAGCAGCGGTGATCATAAGGTCAATGTGACTTATGTTGGTGATGACAGGTATGCTGGAAGCAAAAACTCCACAACATTCACAGTGGATAATGCTACTTTGGATGCTGAAGTAACTGCATTCAATGTTACTGTTGAGCAGAACACTACATTTGTCATCAATGTCACTGATGACTTCAATGGAAACGTTTCAATCAAAGTTGGAGATGAAGTGCTGTACAACGGCAGTGTAAAAACATTGATTTATGCTGATAAGTTGCCTGCCGGTTATAAGACTGCTACTGTCGTATTCTATGGCGACAGCAATTATAATGTATTGACATTGAATGATGTCAAATTCACTGTTTCCAGAGTCACTCCTGAAATCACTGTTGAAATTGATGATGTGACCTATCCTGCTAATGCTACTGCAGTTATTAATGTCGGTAATAATGCTAACGGTACTGTCAAAGTCACTGTCACTAATAAAGGAGGTACTGACAGCAAAGTATTCAACGGCACTGTATCTAACGGTGTTGCAAATGTTAACTTAACTCACTTATCCGGAGGTATTAAAGTTGCCTCTGTTGAGTTTGTTACTAGCGATGATTATAACGGCAATGCTACTGCTGGCGATGAATTTACTGTTTTACCTAATAATTCACTTATTGTCGCTGTTAAAGATAAGGAAGGAACTTATAATGTGGGTGAAGATGTAGTAATTACATTCACTACTATTAACTCTACTGGTAATTTCGATCTCTTCCTTAATGGAGTGCATTATGGTGATACCCTATACCCTAACCCTGCAACTCATGTAGTTTCCTTTGAAGGATTAGGCGTAGGCAATTATACCATTACTGCTGTTTTAGATTATGATGAAAACTACACTGGTGATACTACAGAAGTTACATTCGAAATTGTTAAAAACGAATCATTCATCAGAGTGGATGCAACCAATTCAACTGTTGATGGTGAAGCAATAATTAATGTTACTGTTCCTGCAAACGCTGTTGGTTATGTTGTTGTTGATGTGAACGGAACCAAATACTCTATTAATTTAACTGCTGGTGAGGACAGGGTTGCTGTTAAAGTCACTGAAGATGGACTTTACAATGTGACTGTAACTTACCTTGGTGATGATAATTACTTGCCTAGCTCCAACAAGACTAATTTCACAGTAGCTAAATTGAATACTACTGTCACAATAGACGTTAACGATACTGTTTATGATAATGCGGTTAATGTTGTTGTCACAGTTGACGAAGATGTTGAAGGAACTATTACTATTAAATTGAATGATACTGAAATCGGCACTTATGGTATTGTTGACGGTAAGGTCAATATTACTTTGTATGATCTTGGTGCTGAGAATTACACAATTTACGCTGAATATAATGGAAATTACAAATATAATGAGAATAAGACAGAATCTAAGAACTTTACTGTTGCTAGGGCAACTCCTGTGATTACAATTGACAAAGCAATTACTGATGCTAATACTAGTGCTGTGATTACTGTTCATGTTAATGATACTGCTACTGGTACTATGAACATTACTGTGGATGGTAAATCTTATGAGGCTCCTATTAATGATGGTGTTGCAGAATTTACTATTGATGTCTTGCCTGTTGGTGAATATGACATTACTGCTGATTACTATGCTTTAACTGACACTAACTACACTGTCAATTCCGTAACTCTTGTTAAAGGTTTAAATGTGACTAAGGTTGCTGATTATCCAATGAATGTGTCTGCAATTGATGTTAAAGCTGGTGAGAATACTACTATTACTGTTACTGTTCCTGAGGATGCTACTGGTACTGTATTTATTGATGTTAACGGCACTAAGTTGAATGCTACTGTTGATCATGGTAAGGCTGTATTCAATGTAACTAAGGAAATTGCTGGTAGATATGTTGTTAACGCTACTTTGGTTGATGCTAAGTATGGCAACAAATCAGTTATCGGTAATTATTATGTATCTCTTGCTGATACTCCTATGAGTATTGAGGTTGTCGAACCTGTTCATGCTAATGATACTGCTAAAGTTATTGTTACTGTTCCTGAGGACATTACTGGTCCTGTGACTATAGAAATCAATGGTGAGTCTTATGTCAATAAGTCTGTTGATGGAGATAAGGTCACTTTCGAAGTTCCTGCAATTACTTATGGTAATAAGACTGTTGTTGCAATCTATGGTGGAGATGCTAAGTATGCTGCTAACTCTACTACTGCTAACTTCACAGTTGTCAAAAATGAATCATTCATAAGGGTGGATGCAACCAATTCAACTGTTGATGGTGAAGTGATTATTAATGTGACTGTCCCTGCAAATGCTGTTGGTTATGTAGTTGTAAATGTGAACGGAACCAACTACACAATTAATTTAACTGATGGTCAAGGTAGTATTCCGATTAATGTCACTGAAGCCGGTCTTTACGATGTGGCTGTAACCTACATTGGTGACGATAACTACTTGCCAAGCAATAATACTACAAGCTTCAATGTAGATAAACTTACTTCATTCGTTAACATTACTGTAAATAATAACGGAATAATTCCTAACGGCACTAATGTGAATATAACTATCCATGCTCCGGAAGATATAACCGGTAAAGTAAATGTAACCGTCTGGTTCAAGGAAAGAAACGTAAACACTACTTACACTGTTTATGTAAATGATGGAGAAGGTATTTTATACCTCGAATCACCTGCAGTAGGCATGTACAATGTTACCGCAATATATCTAGAAAACAGAAAATACCTTGAAAACAGCAATTACACATTATTCGAAGTTTACGATACTGAAAAAGAATTGAGTGTTATTCCAGTTAATGTTTCAGTATTTGAAAATGGGGAAGTAACAGTTTATTTAACTGGAGATCAGACAGGCAACACTCTAACAATCATCATTACAAATGCTGATGGTGAGGTAATTAGAAATGAAAGCGTACCTATTAATCAATATATCCCTGCAGTAAAAGGCAGTTCAGCTGAATGGAAACTGCCATTATTAGAAGCTGGCGAATATAATGTAACTGCAATTTACATTGAAAATGCAGGACCTAGAACTTACACCCATGAGGGTAATGGCAGCTTTTATGTTTACAAAGTGGCTAGCGAACTTGAAATTAAAGAAATTAAAAACATTACTGTTGGTGAAAATGTAGTCATTGAATTGGAATTGACTCCTGGCGCTACAGGAAACATAAGCGTATTCGTAAACGGATATGAACATAAGACCACTGCTGATAATCTTACTGTCATAATTCCTAACTTGGGTGCTGATGAATACATTGTTGAAGCATTCTATTACGGCGATAAAAACTATAATGAATCCAATGCCACCGCTTCATTTAGAGTGGACAAAAACAATGTTCCATTGAGCATTAATGTAACCAACTCCAATGTTGGAGGTGTTGAGCAAATCAACGTAACTGTAGGAAACAATGCAACCGGTCAAATATTGCTTGATATTGGTGATGACCACTACTATGCAAACATTACCGATGGTGTTGCACAATTCAATATAACCGGACTCAATGCCGGCGAATACAATGTGACTGCAATTTATGTTGAAAATAGCGATTACTATGGAAATGTAACCAATGCAACATTTGTTGTGTCTAAATTGAACACAACAGTCAGAATTGACGTTGATGATATCACTTACGGTGAAGATGCAAATATCACAGTTTATGTTGATTCTGGCGTTGAAGGAAACATTACAATCAGGCTTGATTCAGAAGTGATTGGCACATATGATATTGTTGACGGTAAAGTGAACGTTTCTGTTCATAAGCCTGGTGCTGGTGACTACACTGTTTATGCCGAGTACAACGGCAATTACAAGTACAATGAGAATAAGACTGCATCTGAAGGATTTACTGTTGATAGGGCAACTCCTTCAATCACTATTGATTCTGTTACTGTTGATGCCAATACTCCTGCTGTGATTCATGTTCACATTAATCCGGATGCTACTGGTAATATAACAATTTGTGTGGCCGGTAACGGTATGCCTTCTTATGTTTATGAGGCCCCTATTGTTGATGGTGTTGCTGAATTCACACTTGACGTATTGCCTGTTAACAAATACAACATTACCGCTGATTTCTATGATGATAGGCATGGTGGTATTGATACTAATTACACAATGCATTCTGTTTGGGCGGTTTATGCTTTGAGGGTAGTTAAAGTCACTGATTATCCTATGAGCGTCAATGCTACTGACACTATAGTCGGTGAAAACTCTACAATCACAGTTGTTGTTCCTGCTAATGCTACAGGTACCGTATTTATTGATGTTAATGGAACTTGGGTTAACAAAAGGGTTGGTGAAGGCGGTATAACCACTTTCAATGTAAGTAAGGATCGCACTGGCAGATATTATGTCATTGCATTCCTGGATGATAACGTATACGCCGTGAAGTCTGTGAGCTGCTATTATTACGTATATCCTGCTGATATTCCATTAATCATTGATGTTGCAGAACCTGTTTATGAAGGTGATACTGCCGTAATCACCGTCACTGTTCCGGAAGATATCAAAGGTCCGGTGACAATTGAAATTGACGGCAAGTCCTATAATAATGTCAGCTTTGCTGATGGTAATGCTACATTTGAAGTTCCTAACCTCGCTCCTGGTGATAAGACAGTTGTCGCAATGTATGGTGGAGATGAGAAATACAAAAACAACGCAACAACTGCCCAATTTACTGTTTGGGGCACTGGCAATATGGTATTGGATGTTGAAAACATTACTTATGGTGATGTTGAAACAGTCACAGTTTATATTAATACAACAGGTTCTGTGACCCTTAAGTTGAATAATGAGACTTATGATACTAGAGACATTTCTGGCGGAAAGGTTGTTTTCCCAATTGAAGGGTTAAATGCTGGCAATTACACAGTTGAAGCAACTTATATAGACTCTTTAGGCAATATAACTTCACTAAAAGCTGACTTCACTGTTGAAAAGGCAGATCCAATCATATCTATTGAAGTTGAAAACATCGTTTATGGTGATGTGGAATACATTGTGGTTCATGTAAACGCAAGTGGAAACGTAACAATCACAATAAATGGCACTGACATCAACGAAACAATCTCTCTTGAAAACGGCCATAAAGAAATCATATTTAGAGCATCCAAATGGGATGTTCCAAAATATGAAGGCAATGCAAGCTTGGATGTATATAACTTGCCTGTAGGAAGATATAATGTCGAAGCAACCTACAACGGCAATGAAAACTACAACACTGCAACTGCAACCGCAGAGTTCAACGTAACCAAAGCAGACGCTCCAATAAAACTTGATGGCGATACATACATCAAAGTCGGAGACAATGCTACAATCATTGTAACCCTGCCTGAAAATGCAACAGGTAATGTGACTGTTGAAATCGATGGTGTAAAATACACTTCTGACAACATTACTGACGGTGTTGTGAAATTTGAAATACCTGACTTGGCTTACGGCAATAAAACCGTTGCTGTAACATACTCCGGCGACGGAAACTACTCATCCAACTTCACTACAACCAAATTGGTCGTTGACAAATATGAATCAACAGTAAATGCAACAATCAAACCGGAAATAAATGTTGGTGAAAACGCTGAAATTACTGTAGAAGTTCCTAAAGACGCAACAGGTTATGTGATTGTCGATATTAACAATGAAAGTTATGCCATTAAAGTTAATAACGGTACAGGCTCCACTACAATCAAAGGATTGCCTAGCGGAGAATATCCAATCAATGTAACTTACCTCGGAGATGAAAAATACTTCGCTTCAAACAATACTTCAAGCATCAAGGTATCCAAAGTTCCTTCAACTGTCAATGTAACAGTTGAAAACATCACTGTAGGAGACAAGGCAGTCATTAACATATCAACTCCAGAGGACTTATGTGGAAATGTTACTGTATCTGTAAATGGTGAAAACCACACAGTATTTGTCTCTGGTGGACAAGGCACATTAGTGCTTCCGGATTTAGGAGTTGGAAACTACACTGTTGATGTAATATTTGATGGATGTAAAAAATACGAACCAAGCAACAATACTGCCACATTCGAAGTAGCTCCTATTAAAGTAACAGACATTAAAGTGATCGACCAAGGAAACGGCACAATTACAATAGTTGCTCCGGAAATTGAAAACGGCAATGTGACTGTTAAAGTTGGTAATGAAACCTACAATGTAACTGTAATTGACGGTGTTGCCACTGTCGATTTAGTGAATAATACTCCTGGAACATATAATGTCACTGTAATATATGGCGGTGACGATACTCATGCTTCTGCTACCGGTAATGGCAGCGCTACTGTTCCTAAGTATCCTAGTGAGATTACTGCTGATGCTTCTGAGATTACTGAAGGTGAGCCTCTTGTCATTACTGTTGAGGTTCCTGAAGGCGCTACCGGTAATGTGACTGTTTATATTGATGGTAAGGAGTATCCTTGTGAGGTCAAGGATGGTGTTGCAACTGTTGTTGTTGATGGTTTGACTGCGGGTAATAAGACTTATGTTGTTGAGTATTCCGGTGACGGAAATTACTCTGCTAACTACACTATCGGTAATGTGACAGTTAAGGAGGCTAAGTCAACTCCTGACATTACTGTTGTTGATCAAGGCAACGGTACTGTTGTGGTTATTGTTGGCGATAATGCTACCGGTAATGTGACTGTGGAAATTGATGGTAAAAATGTCACTGCTGAGGTTAAGGATGGTGTTGCTGTCGTTGATTTAGGCGATGTTGCTCCTGGAACTTATGACATTAAGGTAAACTACTCCGGTGATGATACTCATAATCCTGCTACCGCTGATGGTAAAGCAACAGTTCCTAAGCATGAAACTCCTATAAGCATTGATGTGGAAGACAGCAAAGTCGGAGAGAAATCCACTATTACCGTAAACGTTCCTGAAGGTGCAACTGGTAACATAACCCTTTCAATTGATGGTAAACAATACACTTCAGAAATTAAAGACGGCAAAGCAACATTCGAATTTGATAATCTGACTGCAGGCAATAAGACTATTGTTGCCGAATATTCCGGTGATGATTCATACGTTGGAAACTACACAGTTGCTAATGTGACAGTATCCAAAAACAAATCATTCGTAAATGCCACAATAGAGGATATTAATGTTGGAGAAAATGTAACAATAACAGTAAACGTTCCTAAGGATGCAACAGGACAAGTATTAATAGATATTGATGGTGTAGGATACTATGCAAATGTGACTGATGGTGTCGGCACAATTCAAATACCTCGCATGCCTGATGGAACTTATGATGTGTCCTTAACATATCTTGGAGATGACAAATACGAAAGAAGTTCAAACACTTCAATCTTCAAAGTATATAAGGTTCCTTCATTTGTTATTCCAACCGCTGAAGACATTACAGTAGGCGATGCTGAAGTAATCAGATTAACAGTTCCTGAAGATGCAACAGGAAATGTAACAGTCATAATCAATGGAACTGAATATTCAGTTGCTGTAAGTGACGGTAAGGGAATATTTGTTGTTTTGGATTTACCTAAAGGAGAATATGTTGTCAAGGTAACATATAATGGAGATAATAAATACTTGCCATCTTCAAATTCCACTACTTTCGTTGTAACCAAACAAAGCACAGATATTGAAGTAATCGATCAAGGTAACGGCACTGTTGTTGTGGTTGTTGGCGATAATGCTACAGGTAATGTAACCATTAAAGTTGGAAATGACACTTATACCGCGCAGGTCGTTGATGGTGTCGCAGTAGTTAATCTGGAAAATGCAACCCCTGGAAAACATGATATTGAAGTAATATATTCAGGTGATGACACTCATGAAGGTGAAACCACAACAGCTACTGTTAACATTCCAAAATACGATACTCCAATCAGTGTGGAAGTATCTGATATCAAAGTTGGCGAAACTGCTGAAATCACAGTCAATGTCCCTGAAGGTGCTACCGGAAATATCATAATTGAAATAAACGGTAAGGAATATTCTGCACCTATCTCAAATGGAAAAGCAATATTCAATGTCCCTGATTTGGCGGCAGGCAACAAAACTGTTGCAGTCAAATATGAAGGGGATGACAATTATGTATTCAATTCAACCACTGCTCAATTCACAGTATACAAAAATGATGCAACTGCAAATGCATCTTCAGTTAATATTACAGTAGGTAAAGATGAAGTCATTACTGTAGAGGTTCCTGAAGATGCAACCGGTCGCGTATTAGTTGAAATCGATGGAATAGGATATTATGGAAACATTGTCAACGGTAAGGCTAAAATCATCATTCCAGAGCTTCCAAGCGGCAAATATGATGTTAATGTAACTTATGAAGGTGATGACAAGTACTTGCCATGCACTACATACACTTCATTTACAGTGGAGAAATCCAGTGCTCCTACAACCGCTATTGGTGATGTAATTGTCGTTGGGGATGACGCAACTGTTGTTGTCAACGTTCCTGAAGATGCGACAGGTACCATAACTATCATTGTCAATGGTAAAAATTATACTGAAGAGATAACAGACGGAAAGGCTGTAATCAAGATTCCTGATTTGCCTGAAGGTACATTTGATGCCATTGTAATCTACTCTGGGGATAAAAAATACGAAGGAAACACTACTTCAGCCATAATTGTGGTCGAAGGTGATGAAACTCCAGTTCCTGATGATGGCAAACAGAATGGTGAAGGAATCAGATTGTCTGATTATCCGACAGGTAATCCGTTATGGGCATTGTTGTTGGTATTGCTCGCTATAGGATCTACAAAAATTAGAAGATTTAAAAAATAAATCTTCATTTTTTCTTATTTTTTATAGAAATTTAAAAAGAATAATTGTTTCATGTAGGTGTCTGTCTGTTTTATTTCTATTTTAAAAATTTAACTTAATTATTTTACATATTGCACTAATTATTTGATAGGTGTGCATTATAATAACTAATTATTTTAATCGTTATTTGCATTATATTGGTTTGAGATTTGGTACCATTTGGAGATTAAGTAAATCTTTTTATATTATCTAAAATAATATAGTAATAACTTATTAAGTTGTGATGAATATGGTTGAGGCAATAATGGTTAATTGGGTATATGTAATCCTTTTATTTATTTTGGGTTTTATTACATATAGACGAAAATCTCTGGATATATTCGGCACGGCCATCATGATTATAATGGGCATTGTGATTATTTTTTCAGCAGGTGCAAATTGGCTTTTATTGATTGTACTATTTCTTATTATGTCTCTTCTTGCAACAAAATATTCACGAAAATACAAAATGTCTTTAGGGGAATTTGAAGGAAGGAGAACCTCTAAAAATGTTATTTCAAATGGTGTGGTTGCATGTTTCATGGCAGCATTTGGAGGATTTTACCTGCCGTTCGTCGGAGGTTTTATCGGAGCGATAGCTACAGCGACTGCAGATACGTTGGCTTCAGAAATTGGTGTTTTGGACCAAAATCCTCGTTTAATCACAACATTTCAAAAGGTAGATCCCGGCACTAACGGTGCCGTTTCAGTTTTAGGTACTACAGTGGGAATTGTCGGTGCTGCGATTATAGGTATTGCCGCATGTCTATTGGGGATTGTCAATGATCCTATAGCTGCGATTTCAGTCTCAATTATTTCAGGAACTGTCGGTTGTTTCATGGACAGTATTTTGGGAGCTCTTTTTGAAAACAGAGACCTTTTAACCAATGAGCATGTTAATTTAATAGCCACAATTGTCGGTGCAATCGTTGGAATCCTATTGATTTAGATGAACATGGTATTGAATTTCATAAAACTTTTTTTATAATTTTTCGGAAATGGAAAAAAATAATGTCAATATTTATATAATTTGAATGATATAAAATAAATGGGATTTTTAATTAGTCCCCTTAAGATTGATTAGGAGAACAAATAATGAGATGTGTTGGTACTGTGGTGCGGGGTATTAGAACACCTATCATCAAAGAAGATGATGATTTAACCACTATTGTTGTAGATTCATTAATGCAAGCAAAAGAAAGTGAAGGATTTGAATTTAGAGACAAAGACATTGTTGCAATTACCGAAGCGGTTGTAGGCATTTCAGAAGGAAATTATGTAACTGTAGATGATGTTGCCCAAGATTTGGAAAATAAGTTCCCGTCTAAAAACATCGGTGTTGTAAACCCGATTTTAAGCAGAAACAGATTTTCAATTATTTTAAAAGGTATTGCAAGAGCAATGGATAAAATCACCCTTTTAACATCTTTCCCTGCAGATGAGGTTGGAAACGGCATTTTGGATGAAGAGATTTTAGACGCAAGTGAATACAATTTGGGAAGCGTAATTTCAGAAAGTGAATATGCTGAAACTTTCGGCTCATGGAAACACCCGTTCACCGGAATCAACATGATTGACTTTTACCGCGAATTAATCGAAAGTGAAGACTGTGAAGTCGAATTCGTATTTTCAAATGATGTAAAAACAATCCTTGATTATGTTAATGACATTTTAACATGTGATATCCACACAAGATACAAAACTACTAAATTACTTAAAAGCATGGGCGCTAATGTATATGGATTGCATGAAGTTCTATCAGAACCTGTTGGAGATTCTGGTTTCAACCCAGATTATGGACTTTTAGGTTCCAACAAGGCAACTGAAGAAAGATTAAAATTATTCCCAAAAACAGGAGATGCAGTAGTTCGTGAAGTTCAAAAAAGATTAATTGATTTAACCGGAAAACAGATCGAAGTAATGGTATACGGTGATGGAGCATTCAAAGATCCTGTTGGAAAAATCTGGGAATTGGCAGATCCTGTTGTTTCACCGGCACATACTGACGGATTAGTTGGATATCCAAATGAAATTAAACTAAAATATGTTTCTGATAACAAATTTGCTGACTTGAAAGGCGATGAGCTAAAAGAAGCAATCAAAGAAGAAATCAGAAGTAAGGATAAGGACTTGACTGGACAGATGATTACCGAAGGAACTACACCAAGGGTATTGACTGATTTAATCGGTTCATTATGTGATTTGACTAGTGGTTCAGGAGATAAGGGAACACCTGTCATATTTATCCAAGGATACTTCGATAATTTAGCAGACGACTAAATTATCACCATCACTTTTTTTCTTTTTTTTCATAGTGTTTAAAACATGCATTTTCTATTTTTTTCATTAAATTATTTTAACTATAAACAATAGAATTTATTATAGTATAAATTAGGTGATATTTATGAAAGGTCTTATTTTAATCATGGACGGTATGGGAGACCGCCCTATTAAAGAATTAGGAAATAAAACTCCGCTTCAGGCGGCAAATACTCCAAATATGGATAAGATGGCTGCTGAGGGGATTACAGGAATTATGGATTCAATAGCTCCGGGAATAATTCCGGGCAGTGATACAGCACACCTTTCTATTTTAGGATATAATCCATATGAGGTCTATACTGGAAGAGGGCCGTTCGAGGCAAATGGTGTCGGTGTTGATGTTCTTCCGGGAGACATAGCATTTAGATGTAACTTTTCCACAGCAGATGAAGATTTGATTGTTACAGACAGGCGTGCAGGCAGAATCAAGGAAGGAACCAAAGAGATTGTTGATGTGTTAAACACAATGGTTTTGGAAGATTATCCTGACGTGAAAATCATTTTTAAGGAATCAACCGGTCACAGGGCAGTTTTGGTATTGAGGGGTGAAGGTCTTTCAGGCAAGGTCAGTGATGCTGACCCTAAGGTTGAAGGAAACAAGCCAAAAGAAGTCAAACCATTGGATGAAACTCCTGAAGCTAAAAAAACTGCAGATATATTGAATAAATTAGTCGTAAAAACTTATGAAATGGTAAAAGACCACCCAGTTAATTTAAAAAGAATTGAAGAAGGCCAACCACCTGCAAATATAGTTATTCCCCGTGGTGCTGGAGAAGTTCCTGTAGTGGAATCATTAAATGATAAATATGAAGTAAATTCAGCATGCATTGCCGAAACAGGATTAATCATGGGTATCGGAAGATTTGCGGGAATGGATATCATTGAAATGGATGATGTAACCGGTGGAATTGACACCAACTTGGATAATATTCGTGATACTATTGTCGACCAGGTTAAAAACTCAGACCATGACTTTTTCTTAATAAACATCGATGGGGCTGATGAAGCCGGCCACGACGGCCAAACCAAAGAGAAAAAGGAGTTCATAGAAAAGGTTGATGAGGTTGTAATGAGCGAGTTAATTAAGCTTGAAGATGTTTACATATTCCTGACAGCAGACCACTCAACCCCGATTTCTGTAATGAACCACTCCGGAGACCCAGTGCCTGTACTGATTAGGGGACCTGAAGTAAGGGTGGATGATGTATGTGAATTCTCTGAAGTTGCATGTGCAAAAGGAGGCCTTTGCAGAATCAGAGGATCAGATGTGATGAACATTATGATGGATTTAATGAATTACGCCCATAAATTTGGAGCTTAGGTGATCATATGGTGGCAAAAAAACTTTTCGGAACATCAGGCATCCGTGGAAAAATAGGCTCTGAGGTAACATGCGAGCTTGCATTGAATGTTGGTAAATCATTAGCTTACTATTTGGGTAACGAAGGATGTGTAGTTTTAGGATATGATACCAGAACAACCAACAAAATGCTTGACCAGGCCATCTGTGCAGGGTTGCTTGAAAGCGGCGTGGATGTGATTAAAATAGGTATGGTTCCAACTCCTTTAGTCGGTTATGCCACTGAAAAATTAGATGCCGATGCGGGAATAATGTTGACTGCATCCCATAATCCGTCCCAATACAACGGAATTAAATTATGGAATAAAAACGGTATGGCATACACCTCCGCTCAGGAAGCGAAAATTGAGGAAATATATGCAAATAAGGATTATATTTCAGTAACTTGGGACAAAGTCGGAAAATTGAATGTTAATGAAGAAATCAAAGGGGAATATATTGACGATTTAGTCGATATGGTCGATATCAAACCAGGTTTGAAAGTGGTTATTGACTGTGCATCAGGTGCCGGAAGCGAAATATCACCTTTAGTGTTCAGAAAGGCAGGATGTGTAGTAACTACGCTCAACTCCCAACCTGACGGATTTTTCCCAGGACGAAAACCCGAACCTAATGCTGAAAACCTACAAACATTGATGAAAACCGTTGTTGCCATTGGAGCAGACCTTGGAATAGCTCACGATGGCGATGCCGACAGGATGATTACAGTTGATGAGCAGGGTAACATATCACCATTCGACTCACTGCTTGCTTTAATATCAAAGGAATTCGATGGAGATATTGTAACAACCGTTGATGCAGGTTTATGTATGGATGAATCAGTTAAAGGAGAGGTTTTAAGAACTCCTGTCGGGGATGTTAATGTTGCTGAAGTTATCATAGAAAAAAATGCAAGCTTCGGAGGGGAACCGTCTGGAACTTGGCTGCATCCTGATTTCTGCATGTGTCCTGATGGAATTTTATCTGGTTTGAGAATGGCGGAAATCGTTTCAAGGGATGGTAAATTGTCTGATTTGCTTGCTCAAATTCCATCATATCCAAACATACGTGAAAAGATAATCTGCTCTAAAGAAGCTAAAATCAAAGTAATGGAAAACATGGAAGAGTTGCTGTCTTCCGCTTTTGATGATATTCGCGAGATTAATTCAATTGATGGTGTAAGGCTAACTTTCGATGATGACAGTTGGGTTTTAGTGAGGCCTTCCGGTACTGAAGATTATGTCAGAATAACTTTGGAGTCCAGGGACCAAAAAAGAGCACAATCCATTAAAGAAACTTGTGTAAAAATAATTAATGAAAACTTATAGAAGATCTTTTCTTCTATTTATCTATTTTTTAAAGTGTTAAATAAAAAAAAGTTCTTTAAAGAATTAAATTAATTCTTCAAAGATTTAAGTTAAATTTTCAAATCCTTTTGTAGCTAATAATTTTGTAAATGAACCTTCAGGTTTCATAAGGATATTTCCTTTTGCATATTCGTCCAATGCTTTTTGTACCATGGTAGTTTTCTTGGTAGGATCTTTAGCAGCTTGAGAAAGTGCTTTAGCCAATTCCATTACTGCATCTCCTCTTGACATGTTTCCTTGAACGTTTTCGTTTCCAGGATAACCATTGTAAGCATCGTTTTCACGAATAATGTCGGTTGCACTAATGTTTTTCTCAACACCATCTACCATGAGTGGTCTAATTGAGTCAATAACATTATCCAAACCTTCATCATAAACAACAACTACAGCATCGGCTTTCATTCCGGTATTTGCCTCTACGATTTCTTTAGCATATTCCATACCCTGGTCTGCCCCGTCCCATAGACAGTCGTGCAGGAACATCTTTCCGCTAAGCCCACCGGGTGCCTTTTGTGTAGGGTGAGTCATTCCTCCAGGATATACTGGGGTGTAATTCTTCAATGATCCATTTTCTAAATGAACCATGAATGCCATATCCACAGAACCATTAGGTTGTTCGGTTTTATCAGAAGCTAATACTAGAATATTCTTACTTTCCATAGTTAAATCCGGAGTCATGAACAGTGCTCCATAGATTACCATCAATAATCCTAAAAGAATTACAAGTAAGATACCTATTATTAATTTTTTTGTTCTTATCATGGTGCACAAACCTAATTTTTTTAAGTGAAATTCAATTATTAAAATAAATTTTTTTAAAAAATGAAACTAAATGTTTCTGTAATTTAATTATATATTTTATTATTTAAATGTTTTTAAAAAATCAACTGATTAATTATAAAAATGATAAAAAATATTGAATTTTTTAAAAAAAGATTTGAAGAAGATGAGCTTAGTCATCTTCCGCAATAAATGCGTCCACTCCAAGAGCAGCACATTCTGGGCAAACCCAGTCATCTGGCATGTCTGCAGGAGTTTTTCCAGCAGGAATGTTGTATGCAGGGTCGCCTTTTTCTGAGTCAAAACGATATTCGCAGTGTAGACATACATATATAGTCATTTTAATAATCTCCTTTATGTTTCACTATTGCAAGTTTATACTGCAATAGCTAATATGACTTTTATTTTATTTAATCTAATATTTATAATTGGTCATTTTTAGGAAAGTTAATTAATAAGTAATGAGTTACATATATCATTATAATAATAACATTTAAGGGGATAATACGAATGAAGGCAATAATTTTAAGTGCTGGTGAAGGGTCTAGGATGAGGCCGTTAACACTTACAAAGCCTAAGACCATGCTGCCAGTTGCCGGAAAGCCGATTATCCAATATAATATTGAATCATTGAGGGACAATGGAATCACTGATATTCTACTGATTGTCCGTTATAAGGAAGAGATGGTTCGCGATTATTTTGGTGACGGCAGTGATTTTGGCGTTAACATAACCTATAAAACTCAGAAAGACTTCTTGGGAACTGCAAATGCAATCTCTTATGGTGAAGATTTCATTGAGGATAGCCTGATTGTTCTAAATGGAGACATTATTTTAGACAATGAAATCATCAATGAAATCATCAAGAAGTACAATTATATGAACCCGGACACATTGATGGTTTTAACTGAAGTGGAGGACCCTTCCGCTTTTGGTGTTGTTGAAATAGAAGAAGGAAACATTAAAAAGATTGTGGAAAAGCCTAAAAAGGAAGAGGCTCCAAGCAATTTGGTAAACACGGGGATTTACATTTTTAACAGGGACATCTTTGAAAAGATTGCAAAAACTGAACTGTCCGAACGTGGAGAATATGAAATCACAGATTCCGTTTCAATGCAGATTGAAGAAGGCAAAAAGGTAATCGGCCATAAGACCACAAAGGATTGGATTGATGTGGGTAGGCCTTGGGAGCTAATCGAAGTTAATGAGGAATTGATCGGACAGCTCAAAACGGAAATCAAAGGGACTGTTGAAGAGGGAGCCCATATTCACGGTGAAATCTTTTTGGATGAGGGAAGCATCATTAGGGCAGGTGTATACATTGAAGGTAATGTTTACATAGGCAAGAACTGTGATATCGGCCCTAATTCCTATATCAGAGGAAATTCCTACTTCGGAGACCATGTTCATGTGGGAAATGCCGTAGAGATTAAAAACTCCATCATTATGGAAAATACAAATGTAAGTCACTTAAGCTATGTTGGGGATTCCGTTATCGGTTCCAACTGCAATATAGCTGCGGGAACCAATATCGCAAACTTGCGTTTCGATAACAGGTCCGTCAAAACCAAAATCAAAAATCAGATGATAGACAGTGGAAGGCGTAAATTAGGTTCCATTATTGGGGATTCTGTAAAAACAGGAATCAATTCCAGCTTTTCTCCAGGTGTGAAGGTAGGCTATAATTCCACTATCGGTTCAGGGGTTTTGTTGTATGATGATGTACCCTCCGATACCCGTGTATTGGTAAAACAAAATCATATCATTCAAGATAAAAAGAAAAAGAAATAAACTGGCGATATTATGGAAAATAAAAAAGACTCTGTTATAATATGCCCTGGCGCACAAGTATTCGGAAATGTTGAATTGGGAGAAAATGTCTCAATATGGCATGGAGCCATCATTAGGGGAGATACAGATTCAATCACTATCGGTGACAATTCCAATGTTCAGGATAACTGTGTTGTTCACTGCACTAAGGGTTTCCCGGTTGAAATCGGTGAAAATGTATCTGTGGGTCATGGTGCGGTCGTTCACGGATGTAAACTGGATGATAATGTTTTAATTGGAATGAATGCAACCGTACTAAATGGAGCTCATATAGGCAAAAATTCAATTGTAGGCGCGGGAGCAGTTGTCAGCGAAGGAAAGGAATTTCCCGAAGGCAGCTTGATTTTAGGCGTTCCGGCCAAAGCGGTTAAGGAAGTTAGTGAAGAGCAAGTTAAGATGATTCAGAACAATGCAGACAATTATGTAAAACTTTCCAAACAATATAAGGAAGACTAAATTATGAAACCGAGACAAATTGTAGATGAAATGGATTCTTATGTTCCGGGAAGGTCACAGGATGAAATAGCACAGGAATTCAATTTAAATAAGGATGAAATCATTAAGTTGGGATCTAATGAAAACCCGTGGGGTCCTTCTCCAAAGGCTATGGAAGCTATTAAGGAAGAAATCAAATCAATAAACAGGTATCCCGAATCTCAACTGAAGGAATTGGTTAAAGAAATAGCCGAATATAGTGGTGTTGATGACAATCAGGTTATTATCGGTGGAGACGGCGCTGACGAAATCATCGATGTTCTGGCAAAGACATTCATTGATGAAGGGGATGAATTCATTGTTCCTTTGCCTTCTTACATGTATTATGAATATCTCCTGCAGCAATATGGTGCCCGTCCGGTTTATGCAAGATGGGATTTGGATAAAAATGAATTGGACGCGGATTCAATTTTTGAAGCTATTGGCGATAAAACCAAAATGATTTTCTTGTGCAGTCCAAATAATCCTACAGGGACATTGATTGACAGGGAAGTTCTGGAAGATATTGCACGCAAAAACCCTGAAATATTGATTGTTGTTGATGAAGCTTACTTCGAATATTCTGAAGTTACAAATAAGGATCTGATTAATGAGTTTGATAATATTTTTATCATTCGGACAATGTCTAAGGTTTTGGGGCTTGCCGGAATGAGAATCGGTTATGGATTGGCATGCAGTGAAATCATTGAGTATATGCATAGAATCAAACCGGTGTTTTCACTCACAAGGCTGTCTTTTGTTGCGGCGCTAAATACATTTAGGGATAAGCAGTATATTGCAGAATCCATAGAAAAGGGCATTGAATCAAGACAATATTTATATGATGAATTATCAAAAATCGATTCGCTCAACGTATTTCCATCCAAATCAAATTTCATGCTGATAAATGTTAAGGACACAGGATTTACGGCATCCCAGTTGGCTTTGGAGCTTATGAAAAGGGGAATAATCGTTAGGGATTGTACTTCCTTTAAGGGATTGGACGAATACTGGATAAGGATCAGCATCTGCACTCTTGAAGAGGATAAGAAATTCATTGAGATTATAAAAGAGGTCTTAAACTGATGTATATTGGAGGAACTGTAATATCTTCTGTCGAATTTCATGGAAATATGTCTCTGGTTATTTTCATGTCAAAATGCCCATTGACCTGCAGATATTGCCACAATGTGGAATTGCTGGAAGATAATACTGAATGGTCCCTCGAGAAAGTGAAATCCGAAATCGATTCTTCAGCCGATTTTCTGGATGCAGTTGTAATATCCGGCGGTGAACCATTGGTTCAAACCGATGATGTCATTGAAATATTGAAATATGTTAGGCAGATTGGACTTAAAACCAAATTGGATACGAGCGGAATTTATCCTGCCAAAATTAAAGAGCTTTTGGATTTAAATCTCTTGGATTTTGTTTCACTTGACGTTAAAACAACTTTTAGTGATTATAGGAAAATTACAGGTTCTGATGTTGGAATGAAAGTTAAAGAATCTATGGAATTAATTAATGATAGCCCTGATGTTAGGTTGGAAGCCAGAACAACTTATGTTCCTACATTGCACACTAAAGAGGATATGTTGAATTTAATTAAGGAGGTTAAGGCCGATATCTATACCATTCAACAGTTCAGGAATAAGAATGTATTGGATCCCGCTTTAGAAAAAATACCTGTTCCGAATCCTCATGATTTGAGGAAGTTAGCAGAAGAACTCAAGCCTTACTTTGACGGCCAAATCAAAGTGAAAAGCGCCGAATTTGGAGAACAAATTGTCTAAAAATTAAATGGAGGTGTCTTAAAATGCCGATTTTATCTTTTTCAAGTAATGATATAGATGTAATTACTGGTAAGAAAACTAGAACTATCCGTAAATTATGGAAGACTCCTCTAAAAAAGGGTGACAGGCTATACTGCTACTGGAACCTGGTTTCCAAAGAAAAGATGAAGATTTTTGAAGCTATCGTAACCGACGTTGAAAATATTCCTTTCAGTGAAATTGAAGATAATGATGAACTGGCCATGCAGGAAGGTTTTAAAGACTCAAAGGATATGCTGAGAGAATTTAAAAAGATGTATGGTGGAAGAATTGACAGTTCGGATGAATTTCAAGTCATCTATTTTGAAAAACTGGACATCGATGATTGGAAAGGTGACAAGATAGATGAAAAGGCAATGATTATGAAACGGGCAGATATCCTATTTGACAGCGGGAAGTTCGATAAGTCCACAATGTGTTATGATGCCGCCTTGAAGCTTGACCCGAACGATGTTTACCTGCTCAATAAGCAGGGGGATAATCTTTCAAGGTTGGGAAGGTTTATTGATGCAATAGACTGCTATGATAGGGCATTGGAAATAGAGCCTGACAATGAGTATATTCTAAATAACAAAGCTATCGCGCTTCTAAATTCCGGAAACATTAATGAAGCTTATAAGGCCAGCACAATTGCTTACAATTATAGGCCGAGCAGTCCGATTGTTCTTTATTGGAGAGGATTCATTCTGGAGATGTTGGGCAGGTATGACCAGGCATTGAGGGTTTATGATAAGCTGATTGTCATTGATGGTGAAAACCCTGAGGTATGGAACTCCAGAGGCAACCTGCTGACCGATATGGGAAGGCTGGAGGAAGCTATTGAATCATTCAACAAAGCTGTTGAAGTATGTTTGGATGATTCTGAAATGGATGCATCTGCCATCAATAGGATGGGCAATGCCTTCATTGATTTGGGCAAATTTGATGATGCTTTGGAGTGTTTTAATAAAGCAATTTCTCTTGAAGAAGATAATATTGATTTTTTACTCAATAAGGGTGTTGTTTTAATGGAATTGGGCAAATTTGAAGAAGCTGTTGACAGTTTCAACAGAGTATTGCTTAGAAATCCCGATAATGAGGATGCATTTTTCTTAAAAGAAGAGTGTTTGGAAAACTTTTAGATATTTTTATTCTATGATGTAGATTACTCGAATTTAATCTGTTGAAATCCACTAGTTCTTAACTTATTTTTAAAATCAGTTTCATTAAATTTGGTTTCTAGTAATCAACTAATCGTTTAATTAATTATATTTTTAATTTAATTAAATGTAAAGGTGATGGGATTTGGGGATGAGTTTATTTTTTGTATTTTTTGATTAAGTCTATTCCCCATTCAGTCATTTCATCAGCTTTTTCCTGTGAGTCGGACTCAGCAAAGCATCTGAATATTGGCTCTGTTCCTGATGGTCGGATGATTACCCATCCATCTTCTTTAAGGATTTTAACACCGTCTGTAAGGTCTAATTCAAAGTCGGTTGTTGTTTTAATTTCTTCTGCAATGCTGGTCATGACAAATTCTTTTTCATCATCAGGACATTCAATTTTCATTTTGCTTGCGTAATAAACGGGCAGTTCAGACACAAGCTCTGATAATGTTTTTTTCTCTTTAGCTATTATCTCTAAAATTTTAGCTACAGTCATCACGGCATCCCTTCCATAAACGAAATCAGGGAAAATCAAACCGCCGTTTTCCTCTCCTCCGAATAAACCATTTTCATCTTTAAGTTTACGTGCCACAAGCAAATCTCCAACGGCAGTAGCTATTACTTTGCCGTTGTATTGTTCTGCAATATCATAAATGGCTTGGGAAGTTGCAACTGTGGTGACAATTGTTCCGCCATTATTTTCCTTAAGCATTTGCTTTTCAACAAGTGTGAATGTCTTATCTCCTAAAACGAAGTTTCCTTTCTCATCGATACAGATTGTTCTGTCCGCATCTCCATCGTGTGCAAGACCGATATCTGCATTAAGCTCTTTTACAACACTTATCAGTTCCTGCAGGTTTTCTTCAATAGGTTCCGGGTCACGGCCTGGGAAAAATCCGTCAGCCTGACAATTGAGGGTGGTCACGTCACAGCCAAGCTTTCTGATTAAGTATGGTGCGGTATATGATCCCGCTCCGGAGCCGCAGTCAACGACAACTTTCAAGTTGGCTTCACGTATTGCATCCACATCCACTTTGGAAATAGCTTCCTCTATGTATTCGTCTATGATTTTATCGTTATGGTATAACTGTCCAATTTCGGACCAATGGGCTCTTTTAGGCTCTTCATCGAAGTACAATTTTTCGATTGCAATGTCCATCTCATCAGGAATTCCAATTCCATCTTCGTCCAAAAATTTAAGGCCATTGTATTTTGGAGGGTTGTGTGAAGCGGTAATCATTACTCCTCCATCATAATATTTGCGAACGGCATATTGAACGCCGGGTGTTGGCAGGATTCCTAAGTCCACCACATCACATCCGGAGGATAATAGTCCGGCTTTTACAGCTTCCATCAGCATTGGAGATGATGTTCTTGTATCTCCGCCAACGGCGACAGTACCTTGAATTTGAGTTCCATAACAAGCGGCAAGTCTTGATGCAAACTCAGGAGTTAAAACATCATTTGCAGTTCTTCTAACTCCAAATGTTCCAAATAATCGTTTTTTATCAGACATTTTATTAAATCCTATAAAGTTTATTCATGATTATTTTTGAATCTCAATCAATAAATAGCTATTGCTAAATTATTTTCAGGCTATCTCCGGAGGACAATATTAATTCAAGCTGGGAGTTATATTCGGTTATTTTCCCGACAACTTCCACTTTTTTATCTTTAAAATCATTTATGTCAAAATTTCTGGATTGGATTTGCGACGCTTGGCTTTCAAAAATAATCAGCTGCATTTGTCCGGTTCCGTCATTGATGGTTAAAAAATAACTGCTTTTGGAGCGGGACTGTGAAATATCCTGAATGACACAGTCGATTCTAACCTCTTCATCAATCATGCCCCTGTTGATGTCTTTAATGTCAACTTCCTTCACTTCAATCGAGGGGGTGAATATGATCAAACCGATAATTCCTATAAGGGATGTAACTAAGGCCATTTTCAGTAATTTTTCATCTGTGATTTTCATGGATTTTTATTAAATTCTTAAGCTTAATATATTCGATAGGATTTCAGTTTGTAAAATTTATTTATGATTAAAAATATATTATCTCTATGTTTGATAATCTAACTAAAACTGAGCTATATGCCACTTTAACAGGTATTTTTACTGCATGTTTAATAGTTTCAAACATTATTGCAGGCAAGACATTTGATTTTTATTCGTTCACTTTGCCTTGCGGTGTGGTTATATTTCCTGTAATTTACATTGTTAATGATGTATTGGCTGAAGTTTATGGCTATAAAAAGGCAAGAAATGTTATTTTGCTTGGTTTTTTCATGAATCTGGTTGCTGTAGTATGCTATAATATAACAATTTGGCTGCCGGCTCCTGCATTTTTTGAAAATTCACAGGCGTTCAGCATTGTTTTAGGCAGTACTTTCAGATTATTGATAGCTAGTTTTGCAGCATACCTGTGCGGTTCTCTTGTAAATGCAAAACTTATGGTGTATTTGAAATCAAAAGCAGAAGACAAATTATTCTTCAGATGTATCGCTTCAACACTTGCAGGTGAAGGTTTGGATGCTGTAGTTTTCATTTTCATAGGCTTTTTCGCCACCATGCCATTTGAAGCATTAATTCTGATGATTATAGCTCAGGCATTATTCAAGACTGTCTATGAGATAATTGTCTATCCGGCTACCAGATACGTGATTGGTCATGTCAAGGCACTGCCCGAATAAAAGATGGATTAATTTCCAGTATTGTACATGGAAATCAACCTTTCAACGGTGTCTGCATCCATAGGACTTTTATCTTTTCTTATATTTTTAACGACAGGAAATCTCAGTGAATAGCCTGTTTCATATTCAGGGGATTCGACAATTTCTGAAAATGCAATTTCCAAAACTATTTTAGGCTCTACTTTTATTTCGCGACCTTTTGTTGAAATCTCCAATTCCTTCATTTTCCCTGTCAGATATTCCAAAGTTGCATCGTCAAGGCCGGTTGCGGCATATGCCACGGTTTTGAAATCATCATTTTCATCTCTTAAAGCCACCAGATAAGATCCGACAAAGTCGCCACGCTTTCCTATTCCATAGGTTCCGCCAACAATGACCATGTCTAAGGTTTCAGGTTCTGCCTTATATTTGAGCATTTTTTTACCTCGAAGTCCAGGTATATACGGTTCTGATGCATCTTTAATCATTATTCCTTCGTGGCCAGCCTCAATTGAGCTTTCAAACAGCTCCTGAAGTTCGTCAATATTGTCGGGGGTTCCGACTTTCATTGCACTTAAGTTCATTTCATCCACTGAAGTATCCACAATGCTTTCCAGGGTTGCTCTCCGGGCCTTTAAAGGCTCATCTATCATTGGAACTTTATAGTAAAGCACGTCAAATAAGAATAATTTCAGAGGAACATTTTCCATAGCTTCCTCTACATTGTGTTTCCGCCTGACCCTGTGTAAAATATTTTGGAAAGGCAATGGCTTTCCATCTTTTGTAGCTATAACTTCGCCTTCCACAATGTAGTCTTCATGAGGAAGGTTTTCATCAAACAGTTCAACAATTTCCGGAAGGGCATGGGTAATGTTTTCAAGTCTGCGTGTAAATATATTGATTTCAGAGCCGTTCCTGTGAACCTGAAGTCTGATTCCATCATATTTTGTCTCACAAATCGCTTCACCCATCTCTGGAATAATCTCTTCAAGAGGCGGTGCAAGCTGGGCAAGCATAGGTTTGACTGGTGTTCCGGGGGTTAAGCTGAGTTTTTCAAGACCTTCAGCGCCCTGTTCCTTGGCGGTTCTTGCAACAACTGAAAAGTCATTGGTAAGCATTTGAGCCCTTTCGACAATCTTTTTGTCAATATCAAAAGCCTGTGCGATAGCATCCCTTACAACCCCATCTCCAACACCTATTCTCAATTCTTCTGTAATTGTACGTGTCAGGTATTTGGCTTCAGTGGCACTGGCTTGGCTTAATAACTCTAAAATAACTGCAATTTTACGATTGGTAGACCTTGAACCGCTTATCTGTGATAATTTGCGTAAGCTATTGAAAACAAAATCGATTGTTAACGGCTGTGAGAAAAATGTCATCTGTGATTTTTTTGCATATAATTTGATGCAGGCAAGACCGATATCTCCCTCATCACGAACGGCATCTTCAACGGCTGCCTGTGTGGTACCTACGGCTTCGGCCACTGCTCTTTCAACAAGCTTTCCTCCGATTCCAATCTCTTCTGAACTCCATGCCGGAAATACTACTCCCAATATTAACAGTCCCACTTTCTCAATAGTTTCAGAATCTAATTTTTTTAGGTATTCTGCAATTATTTCTGTCTTTTCAAGTCTTTTTGTAGTTGCTTCCAGCTCGGAGTAGACATCCACCAATTCCTGATACTTCATTAGAAATCCCCTTTAGCTATTTTCACGGCACAATATTCTCCACACATTGCGCACATTTCATCATCGTCCAATTCGCATTTGTCCCGGTATTTTCTAGGTTTGGATTTGTCTAATGCCAAGTCAAACTGGGCATCCCAATCAAATTCTTTTCTTGCACGAGCCATTGCAAGTTCTCTATCCCATGCTGAGTCAAGACCTCTTGCGACATCAGCAGCTTCGGCAGCTATTTTGGATGCTATAACTCCTTCTTTTACATCTTCCAGGCTTGGAAGGGATAAATGCTCTGCAGGGGTCACATAACACAAAAAGTTAGCTCCTGCGCTTGCGGCAATTGCTCCTCCTATGGCTCCGGTAATGTGGTCATATCCAGGGGCAATATCTGTCACAAGAGGACCCAATACATAAAATGGGGCTCCGTGGCATATTGTCTTTTGGATTTCCATATTTGCCTTAATCTGATTTAGGGGCATGTGTCCAGGACCTTCCACCATGACCTGAACATTGGCGTCCTGCGCCCTTTTAACTAAAGTTCCCAGGTTTACAAGCTCTTGAATTTGAGGGATATCGCTTGCATCTGCCAGGCATCCTGGCCTTAAGCCGTCACCTAAGGATAATGTAATGTCGTATTCATAGGATAATTCTAATAGATAGTCATAATTTTCGTATAATGGGTTTTCCTGATTGTTGTGGTTAATCCATGAAGCCATAAATGTTCCTCCACGGCTTACGATTCCCATCATTCTGTTGGCAGCTTTTAATTTTTGAACAAGGTCTTTTGTAATTCCGCAGTGGAGTGTCATGAAGTCCACTCCTTCTTTTGCCTGATTTTCAATGGCTTTGAAAATGTCATCCGGGTCCATGTCGATGATTTCCTTGTCCTTGGCCAGTGTTACAACACCTGCTTCATAAATCGGAACGGTTCCGATACAGATATCAACTGCATCCATAATCTTTTGTCTGAAAAGTTTCAAATCAGATCCTGTAGACAAATCCATCAATGCATCGGCACCATATTCCTGAGCCAATTTTGCCTTATTGATTTCCAAATCAATGTCATCGATTTTTGATGAAGAACCGATATTTGCATTGATTTTGGTTTTCAAGCCTTCTCCAATACCGCATGGTTTGGAATGTCCATTAACATTTTTTGGAATTACCACTAATCCCTTATCAATTAATTTAGCTAGTTTATTAACGTCTATATTTTCATATTCGGCAACATATTCCATTTCGGGGGTGACATTGCCTTTTTGAGCTTCACTTTTTTGCGTCAAATTTATCCCTCATGTTGACTAATCACTAAATAATTATATATTTTCAACTATATAGAATTAATCAAATTCTATTTTAATAGAGGGTGTTTGTTATTAAAGTGATATTTTTTGATACCGAAACCAGCGGTTTGGACTTTAGAAGCAATCGGATAATTGAGCTTGCAATGTTTACAGTCTGTGATGGGGAAGTTGTGGATACATATGATGAGTTTATCAATATTGGCGAACCAATTCCTCCCAATATCCTTGAAATGACTGGCATTACCAATAAAATGTTGAGAGAAGAGGGAATCGATGAAAGGACTGTTGCCTGTGATTTGAAAAAAAGGCTCACTCCAGGAACATTGATGGTTGCCCATAATTGCCAGTTTGACTTATTGTTTGTTTATGCTTTGTTAAAACGTCATTTTCCTTTGGAAGCAGATGAAATTGTTCAAAATGTCAACTGGCTGGATACGGTAACTGTTTTAAAGGACAGAAAGAAATATCCTCATAAATTAATTGACGCCGTTGAGCATTACAATATTGAAAAAGTCAATTTTCACAGGGCCATTGATGATACAAAAGCCCTGTATTATGTGGCATTGGCCATGAAAAGAGAACGTGATGACTTAAAGGAATACATCAACATTTTTGGATATAATCCCAAATACTCCGTTCGATATAGGCTTCCGTTCATTATTTATGTAGCGCAGCCTTTCAATAATTTCATGACTTCTGCAGATAATATTTTGCCTAATAAAATTAAATGAGCGGGTAAGGCAGGTCAGGATTGTCCTTTTTAGGTTTTTCCCCACCAATCTTTTCCAGTCTCAATTCCAGAAATCTTTTTCCGTCTTCGGTTTTTGCATAGATAGGTATTGACTGGCCAACTGCTTTTATGCTTTCTTTTTCCCCAATCTCGCGGATATATTTTGATGCGCATGCGGTTGCAACATCACATGAATTGAATAATATTTTTGCATCCTCTGCACAGGTTTTGGATGTGTGGACTACAAAAACGTAAATGTTTACATCAGGATATTCTTTTTTAATTTCATTAATTCTTTCTGCGTCACTGGCTAGCGTTATGGTAACTGCAATATTTTCATATCCCTGTTCAATTGCTAATTTTATTCCTTCAATTTGGTCAATTTCTGCGGTTTCAGGATTTAAAACATTTTTTTCACCAATTTCGGGCACTAATTCCGGTATCGGGCTGGTTTTTACAAGGCCTGAAACCCTGCCTCCAATTCCCTGGACAAGTTCAGGTTCCGTTACGATGACTGTCCCGCAGCCTTCCAGAACCATCACTACACAATCAATTTCCTGTTTTTCAAGTAGGGTGCACATGATTTCAGAAATTCCAAAGCTTAAAAAATCCTTCATTCTCAATTGGCGATTGGCTGTGCACATTCCAAAGTCATCAATTCTGAATTGGATGTTTTCAGCTATTACCTCTTTGGTGAGTTTTTTGATTCCGCGGTGGTGATCAAAAAGAGGACAGTATTCGACTTGGGGTTCTGTCACATCAACGACTTTCCCGTCTTTTATAGTTATCCTACTTAATCCTAATGCTTCAATAATATGTTCGCTCATAATTGAATATTTGCATATATTTGTTTATATATTGTTTGATTTGATTCAGAAATTATTTTGAAAAATTAGAAAAAATATGGGGGTGGGAGCATTGAACTCCCAATAATGCTGATGGTGGGGAATTATTTTAAGTCTAAGACTTGCCTAATAGGAAACCCATTAACTCAGTATATCCGTAGACTAAACCAAGTGCTGGTGCGGAAATTATTCTAGCTGGTAGCGGCAGTTTGGATATCTCAATATAGGTAATTGCTTTATAGTAGTCTCCTCCCAGATTTCCGTTGCTCATTTCTTTCATCATTTTTGCAATGTCTCCTGTTTCATGTAAATAGCCTAGTTCATTATAAAAATAATCATTATATATTTTGGTAACGATTTTTTCTGTCATTTCTATGCTGTTGTCTTTATAGACGTATAGGATAAGTTTATAGACGTCAGGATATTCGTCGCTTCTGAAATAATTATTATATTTGTCATAAACGCTAGGGCTGAGCACAATCTTATCGGATTCTATGAGTTTTCTTTGGTCAAAAAACTTGTCAAAGAAATCGATGAATCCATAACTTTTATAACTATAGAAGTATCCGTTATAATCGGTGTACCTATAGCTGTTATCTCTTCCGAATATTCCATCGAAACAAAAGTTAATGTCTTCTGCAGTCATGCTGATGTTATTTTTTGCAAATACTGCTAATGCGATCATTTTTGTATCCTTTTCATCGAAGTCTTTATAGATGGTTAAAAGTAATCTGCTGGCTACATCAAATTTTTCGTACATATCATCACAATTGCCGTGTGGCATTTTTTGGAATATTCTATTGTAATAGTTTGCAGCGTTATCCATAGATTTGAATTTAAGTGTTACTTTTGGAGTTTTGATGTTTTTAAGATCATTATTAACTTTAGGACCTTTGATGTCTAATTTAGGAATTTTTGTAGTGTTGTTGGTAGTATTTGTATCTGCTCCAGTGTTGTTTCCATTATTTTGGCAAGCAATATTGTCTGGAGTGCTGATTTGGGTTGCAGTAGTATTTAATGTAATGTTGTCTACAGTTGAATTTCCAATTATGCTGGGGGTATCATTTTGTACAGGGCCGTGGTCTGCATTTGTTATGTCACTGGATGCACAAACTGATCCAATTCCGCAAGATATAATTAACAAAAATAATAATGACAATAATATTTTTTTCATGTTATCACCTAATATTACATTATTCAAGGGCATATATAAGGTTTTTCGAATGTAAGTGCTCACTTACATCTTAAAATGCTATAAAATAAGATTATAGTAGGTTATAATTTAAAATAAAAGTAAATAAAACTTTAATTTAAAAAATAGTTGTTTTTGGAGGTTGTGTGGGAAGGGTCTGTTCTTCCCACTGAATATGGTTAGAAAGTGTTTAAAATAATAACTAGGAGGAAAAAGGAAGAAAATGGAGTGTTTTCTTCCTACATGTATTGAACTAACTGTTCATCCTGGGGTGTGTTTCCAGGTTTGACTTTCTCAATTGCTTCTTTGAAGTATTTGTATGGGATTTCTTTTGATTCTAAATCGTTTCTTAATGTGAGCATTGCTGCTTCACGGCATACTGCTTCAATGTCTGCTCCGACATATCCGTCAGTATTTTTGGCTAGTTTTTTGAGGTTGACATCTTTTGCAAGAGGCATGTCTTTTGTGTGCACTTCAAAGATGGAAAGTCTTGCTTCTTCGTCAGGTTCTTTTACTTGAATGTGTCTGTCAAATCTGCCGGGTCTCATTAATCCAGCATCTAAAATGTCCGGTCTGTTGGTTGCAGCGATAATTGCCACGTCTTCCAGTTCTTCCAAACCGTCCATTTCAGTAAGTAATTGATTAACAACTCTTTTTGTGACACCGCTGTCTCCATCGTTTCCGCTGCGGGCACTTGCTATTGCATCGATTTCATCGAAAAAGATCACAGTAGGAGCTGCCTGTTTGGCTTTTCTGAATACTTCACGAACACCTTTTTCGGATTCACCAACCCATTTTGATAGAAGCTCTGGACCTTTTACGGAAATGAAGTTGGCTTCACTTTCGCTTGCCACTGCTTTTGCAAGCAATGTTTTACCGGTTCCAGGAATTCCATAAAGCAATGTTCCTTTAGGAGGTCTTATTCCTAAGCGTTGGAAAGTCTCAGGATATTTTAAAGGCCATTCCACTGCTTCTTTTAGCTCTTGTTTTACATCTTCAAGGCCTCCGACATCATCCCATTTGATGTCTGGGATTTGTACAAGCACTTCCCTTAATGCGGAAGGTTGGATTTCTTTTTGTGCGTTTTTGAAGTCATCTCCAGTCACAACGATTTTTTCCATCACTTCTTTTGGAATCTCTTCATCATTTTGAATTTCAGGCAGGATTCTTCTGACTACCCTCATTGCGGCTTCCTTGCATAATGATTCGAGGTCCGCTCCGACAAATCCGTGAGTTGTATTTGCGATTTTGTCAAGGTCAACGTCTTCTGCAAGAGGCATGTTTCTTGTGTGGATTTCAAGAACCTCTTTTCTCTCTTCTGTGTCAGGTACTCCAATTTCGATTTCACGGTCAAATCTTCCAGGTCTTCTCAATGCAGGATCAAGTGAATCAGGTCTGTTGGTTGCACCGATGACCACCACTTGTCCTCTGGATTTAAGACCGTCCATCAAAGTTAAAAGTTGAGCAACGGTTCTTCTTTCAACTTCTCCGTTGGTTTCTTCTCTTTTTGGAGCAATCGCATCAAGTTCATCTATGAATATAATTGAAGGGGAGTTTTCTTCTGCTTCCTCAAAGTATTCCCTTAGGTTTTCTTCAGATCCTCCGACATATTTGCTCATGATTTCAGGTCCGTTAATTGCAATGAAATGAGCATCACTTTCGCTTGCTACTGCTTTTGCAAGTAATGTCTTACCTGTTCCAGGAGGACCGTGCATCAATACTCCTTTTGGAGGTGCAATTCCTAATTTTTCAAAGAGTTCTGGTCTTTTCAGAGGAATTTCAATCATTTCCCTTACTTTTTTAACTTCCTCCTTGAGACCGCCAATGTCTTCGTAGCTTACATCGACAAGGTTTCCGACACCTTCGATTTTGCTTACGTCAACCGGACTTTCATGAAGTTGTACTTCGGTATTAGGACCAACTATAACAATGTCCTTTGGACTGGTTGACACTACTGCAAATTTAATCTCTTTCATTGCAGGTGTGAAGTCCATCAGCTCATCGAATAAACTGTTAAAGCCCATATTCATACTTGGTCTAGGTGCTCTGATTTGTGATCCGATGATGTCTCCTTGTACCATTACCTTTCCGGCGAATAAACCGCGGACATCACCTTGTACGCGGATGTTATTTTCAATTGGTGCTAAAACAACTTTTTTCGCTTCGGTTGCTTTAGTCTTTTTGATTGTAACTTCTCCACCGATTGTTGCTCCTGAATTTTTACGAACTAACCCATCTATCCTGATAACTCCAAGACCAATATCGGTTTGTGAAGGAAGAGCGATAGCTGCAGTTCTTCTCTCGCCGATGATTTCGATTAAATCCCTTTCGTTAATGCCTAAATCATCCATGACGTTCGGATCAAGTCTTGCGACGCCTTGACCGACATCCTTTTGAGATATTGCTTCTGCAACTTTTAATGTGATTTCATTTTGTGCCATGTTATCATCTCCTTTTTAATGGCTGTGAGTAATAATTGTAATCTTGCCAAATCTTTTTGTAACTTTTTGTAAGTTTATTAATCATTGACAATATAACATAGTTTGAAGTACTATATAAAGCTTTCGGTCAAAAATTTAAAAATTTCTCTTTTTATTTTTATTTAATTTTCATAAAAATAGTTTATATTTAATATTTTTAATTATATCAATTTTAAAATTTTAATTTTTAAAAGATATTTGTTGATGATTGGTTATATCTGAAATAAAAATTTAATTACTTTTAGGTATTTTAATATTTGTTCGTATAAAATAAAACAATTATCTTATGATTCCACCGAAGCCTGTGAACAATTTTTTCACATTTTCAATGGCATCTTTTGACAGTGCAACAACTTCAAATGTCAGACTTATTGAACCGTCATCAATCTGCGGGCCGTTATAGGCATCAACTAGATTGATATCTATGATATTGTACATATTTAGCACAGTCTTTCGGATGGTTTCAGCATCGACATTTTTAGGAAATACGCAACTGATGGATGCGGTTTTCTTATCCAGATTTTTCAACTTCCATTCGTAAAGCTCATTATCAAGCAAAATCCTGATGTTTGCTATACGCAGTTCTTTGGTTTTATTTCCATTTTTCAAAATCGCAGTCTTGCCGTCAACACTTTCAAGAATTCCAACATGTATCTTGCCTGAATAGATATGTTTCAATCCGACTTCGTGACCGATCATCTTATTTAAATATGTATATTCATAGTTCAGGGCCCTTATTGCCTTGTCACTTCTACCCAATGCATTTTTAATGTCGCCCATGTTCTTTGTTGCGTTGTTAGCTATTTCAACAAATTTTTCAGCATCTCCTTCATTAATAACATCCCTCAGCTCAAGTACAGCCTCTGCAAAAGTATTTCTAATTTTAGGACCATTGTTATTTCTGGATTGGATGTTGTAGGTTAAAAATGGATTTTGAGCAACGATACGCGCAATCATATCAATCATCAAATTATAAATCGGACTTTCATAGTCTTCGGTTTCTGAAATGTTCACTTTTAATTTTTCAATTGCCGAAGCGGTTGATATGAATGAGAAATGAGTCAGGACCTGGACAATGCTCATCATAAAATCATGTTTTTCAGCTGAAGTTTCGATGATTCTCATATTTTTGCTTTTAAGATAATTATAAACCTTATCATACCATTTGCCTTTCTTATCGGCGGTCAAAACGATTACTTGATTGTTCAGGTCGGTGGTTCTCGGACCAAAAACGGGATGTGTCGGAATATATTCCACATTTTCCCCAAGCACTTCGGCCATTGTCCTGGAAGGGCCTTCCTTGACTGAAGTCACATCAATCATGACGCTGCCATCTTTCATAAAGGGAGCCACTTCACGTATCACATCTTCAGTGTGCTGTATGGGGACGGATATTATTACCATGTCACTGATATTCGCCAACCCTGCATTGGACTCTATGTAACTTACATTGGCTTCATTTGCCACCTTTTTACCTTTTTGATGGTCTCTTCCGCTTATATATACATTGAATTCATCTCTAAAGTAGTAAACGAGAGTTTTTCCCAACCCGTCGCTACCACCAATTATCCCAACATTCATCTTAATCATTAATAATATTAAATTATAATGTATATATAACTATTATTGACAAAAATTATCTGTGAAAATATGAAGATTATAAACCAGGATACAAAAGAAGGAATTATCGAAGTAGTTCCAGAGACATTGGATGATTTATGGCATCTCTCCCATATTGTGGAAGTCGGAGACAATGCTTCATCCAAAACAACCCGCCGTATACAAGACAACACTGGCGACAAGCTAAGAAGCGACAGGGGAGTTAAAAAAACTTTTTATTTAGGTTTGGACATTGAAAATATCAGTTTTCATTTATTCACCGGTAAATTAAGATTGACGGGTGTCATTACCCGAGGTCCCGACGACTTGATTCCGCTTGGCTCTCACCACACTCTTGAAGTCAAACTCAACACACCGATTACCATTAAAAAGGAAAAGTGGCCAAAATGGGCAATAAAAAGACTTAATCAGGCGATTGATGCTTCTAAAAAATTATCTGCAATAATTGTTGTTTTGGAGGATGATACTGCAACTATCGGATTGATGAGGCAATTCGGCATTGAATATTACGGTCCAATCAAGGGTTCTGTTTCAGGTAAAAGGATACTGGATAAAAACAGACAAAAGAACATTGTTCAGTTTTATGAAAAGGTTATAGAGTCAATTGTCAAATTCGATTCGATTCAGAATATTGTTATTGCAGGTCCGGGTTTTGTTAAAAACGATTTTTATGATTACTTAAAAGAAAAACATAAGGATTTGGCCAAGATTGCAATTATTGAAAGCACAGGCTCCGGCGGCAGGGTAGGAATTTCTGAAGTTCTTAAAAAGGGAACAGTTGAAAAATTAACTTCGGAAAACAGGGTTGCCTTGGAGATGATGGCCATCAACAATCTTCTTTCGGAAATCGGAAGAAACTCATCTAAAATAGCTTATGGGCTAAAAGAAACAAAAAATGCAATTAACTTAGGTGCCGTAAGCGAACTTTTAGTTTTAGACACTAAAGTGGCTAGTGATAATATGGGTGAGCTAATGGACATGGTTGAGAATATGAAAGGGGAAGTGATGGTTATAAGCAGCGAACATGAAGGAGGCAAACAGCTGGAAAGTTTGGGCGGAATGGCTGCAATTTTAAGGTATGAAATCACCTAATTTCTTAAAGTCATACAAAATTTATATAGAATAAAATATTATATTTTATTATAAATTATTAAATTTAGATTAGTTGATAGATATGATATATTCGTCGATAATTATTGCATTACTGTTTGTTGTTCTTTTATCCGCACTTGGAACCCTAATTTTAACTTCAATATTTGAATTTTTAGGTAAACGCGGATATCTTGGAAATTTATATCCGAATGTTCGTGGGGGAATTCCAAGAGCTATTGGTTTAGTCCCATTCATTATATTGTCCTTTTATCTGTTGCCTAAATTTAATAGTCTTGTTTTAATTATGGGAATTTTTGCATTCATTGACGATGTTATGGGCAGGAAAAAATGTGTTCCATTGGGTATTGAATGGGGTCAGCTCTCACGAGGATTTGGAATTCTATTTGTGATGATTGTAGGACTTCTTGAAGGTTTAGGAGCTTCTGCTATTATCATACCTCTTCTAGTTCAACCGCTCAATATTTCAGATATGCAACCGGGATCAACCTGTATAGTAACAATCATCATGTCCGTTTTAACTATTCTGATAATGTTGATTTTTGGTTCAGCTCCGACAGGAGAATTGCTTGCGATTTATACTCCGTTATTAATTTTAGCGGTATGTATCGGGTACTGCCCTCTTGATTTTGCAGGAAAAATCATGTTGGGTGAAGTTGGAAACCATACTTTCGGTGTTGCATTAGGCATTGCATTCTATTTGGTTGGCGGATTCTGGTGGTTGGTTTTCTTTACAATTGTCACCACTGCTTTAATCGCGTTTGTCAGGCGCAATACATTAAGAGTGTTCTTCAGACAAAATCTGGGATTGTTGAATCCGACCTTCGGGGATTACTTTATGGATGTGATGACCGGCGGAGGATTGGGAGATTTGCTTAGGAGATTAATTTTTGAAGACAAACAATATTCAGTTGAAAACCCTTTTTTAATCATGTTGGGCTTTAGAAGATTATTGTATAATCCTTATGCGAGACGAACCATACATCATAATCATAGCCAAAGGAACAGACAGCCACCTAGACTCGGGAGACAACCATGAAAGCTTTATTGGTCGTTACTGGTAGAGGATTAGGTGGGGATGCAGCTATTGCCATCAATACAATTAAGGCATTGGAAAAGAAAGGCGTGCAATGTGAAATTGCCTTGGATGAATCTGCTCCCGGCACGCTATTTGAAAAGAACGGTTATTCCTGGCATAAAATATCCATTCCCCAGGCGGGAGGACATGCGGCTACAAAATTATCTGCTGCTAAAGGCGCTCTTAAATTGTTAACTGCTACTTTTAAAGCTAGAAGTCTCATTAAAAAGTTGAATGTTGATTTCGTCGTTGGTGTTTTAGGTGGGGGAGCTATTGTCGGGTCACTTGGTTCTAAGTTTGCAGGAAAACCTGCATTTTCTTTGATTTCCACACCTCTGGATACAAAAGTTTGTCCAAAATTCAATAAATGTTTTTTATTCCCTGAAAATGATACCTACCGTTTGGAATCACTTCCAAAAAATATGGAAAGATCTTTCTATCCATTATCTGACAATGTTGGTCATGGTGACGTTAATAAAGCTCTCTTAAAACTTAAAGAATTCCCTATTTTTGATGAAAACAAAAAGACCATTCTATTTTCTTCAGGATCTTCTCTTTTTGAGGGGATGGCCGACGGTATTAAGCTGGCTTCAAAATGCAGCGATAAATATAACCTGGTTCTAGTGGGATTGCCTCTTAAAGATGAATATTTGGATGGAATGGATGATAAAAAGATTATTTATGCAGGTTATATTGATTGGCTTAACGATTTGTTCAAATTTGCGGATTTGGCCGTTTTAACTGATGATGGTATCTCAATAGAAGAATCATTGACATCAAACACTCCGATTGTCACATTAACCAGAATCAAATGGGGAAGGTATCAAAACATGGCGGGAGTGTATAAGGGAGCCATCATAGAATCCGAAGTCAGTGATGTTTGCAAAAGCATTGAAGAAGCATTTGACAATATGGATTCATTAAGGGAAAATACTTATAAATACGCAAAGCTTTGTTCCGAAGCGGGCGATGAGCTTGCAAGCAAAATATTAAAAGAATTGGAATAAGGGTATCATAACCACATATTCTTTATAATTTTGTAATTTGAATCGGTTGATGGATGAACTTCTAAAAAGTCATCATAATCATCCAAATCATAGCCCTCTCTCATCAGATAAGATAGATATGCCACATCACTTGGAGAGGATGGGGATATTGAGTTTATTCTTTTTATTTTGTTGTTTGCCTTATCGAATTCCACTTCAGTATAGCCGGTATCTCCAGGCAATATGTTCCAGAATGAGCCAGGTCCTGCAATTCCCGGAATTCCGATGGTGGCGGTATCCTCACATTCATTTCTTTCATTTTCAACGAAGCTGACTTCCATGTTCAGGCTTAATGTTTGGGGAATGCAGCTATAGCTTACCTTATTTGGATAGTTTGCCATGTTTCTTGCAGCAGTTATGCCTTCCATTCTTGCTACCGGTGTCAACAGGTATCCTCCGGTAACATCTCCTGCAGCATATACATTTTCAACACTGGTCTGCATCATCTCATTGACTTTTATGGTTTTATCGGGATTCAGTTCAACGAATCCTTCTGCAATTTCACTGTTAGGTACTCTTCCTGTTGCAAAAAATGGTGTTCCTTCCAATTCTTCATCGTTATCAGTCATTACCTTATTTTTGAAAATTTCTTTGAGATTTGTGTCTTCATAGATGTTGATGTCCTGCAGAATATTTTCTAAAACATATTCCTTTGCATTCGCTCCAAGCTCCTTTAGGAACTTGCTTCTTGCAATGACATTTACCTCGCTTCCCAGAGTGGAATATATGTTGGCTATTTCACAGGCTATTACTCCTCCTCCGATAATGTTTAATTTTTCGGGGACTTCATCAAGTTTTAAAATGTCCTTGTTTGTCAGTCCGTATTCGCTACCCTTGACATTTGGAATGAACGGGCGAGCTCCTGTAGCTATTAGTAAATTGTCATATTCAAAACTTTCATTATTCACTTTCACGGTATTTTCTTCAATGCTGGCTTCACCGTATACCACATCATTTCCAACACTTTCATTTTCCATTTGGTTCAATTTTCTAAGTTTTTCCTGTGTTTCAACAATTTTTGAAACGATTTTATCATAGGAAATATCCAGCTGACTTTTGACAAATCCGTGATTATTAAATCTGTTGTTTGTGTCGATAAATTTTGTAATGTCAGTCAGTGCACATATGACCATGCATCCTTCATTTAAACAGGTTCCTGCTATATGGTTCTTTTCAATTAAAGTAACGTTTTCACCAAGTTTTCCAAGTTGCAGGGAAGCTAATCTTCCCGCAGGGCCAGATCCGATAACAATATTATTCATTAAAACACCTACTTAGATAATTTTATATAATATTATGTAATAATTAATGTATATATTAAATTTTGGAGATGTAATGATGTGTATTGCAGCACCCGCTCAAATTGTTGAAATTAACAAAGAAGAAAACAGATTGTTCGCTGACTTTGGTGGAGCAAGACAAGAAGCTAAAATGGACTTATTGCCTGATGTGGAGATTGGAGATTATGTTCTTATCCATGCAGGTTATGCAATTGAAAAATTAAGTGAAGAAGCTGCTAAAGAATCTTTAGAAGCTTGGGAAGAACTTTTAGAAATTCTTGAAGAGGAAGACAGAGAAATGGAAAAAGCAAGAATGGCTGATTTAGAAAATCAGTAAATTGACACTCTTGTTACTCCTTTTATTTTTAAAAATTCGTTTATTATATCACCGCTTACAGGCTTTTCAGTAATTATGGTTAGTGATGGAGTTTCCTGAAGCTCTGTATCTTCGGCATAAGCCTGCCTTATATCAATTCCTTTTTTTGAAATCAAATCTGCTGTAGCAGCCAATATCCCTTCACTTTCAGATCCAACTTCTATTTCTATAACGCCCAATTTCAGGTCTTTTGCTATATTCTTTAAAAGTGTTCCGGCAGGCATTATGTTTTTAAAAAGACTATATAATTCTTCATCTTTTCTTATTATTTCAATTGTTGATTTTATAACTCGCCTGTCAACATCGGCAGCTGTGGCTAACGCCTTATCGCTTATTTTTAAGTTTCCACAATAAATCTTTCCATCTTCATTCAAAGATAATCCAAGTTCTATCATTTTTTCAGCAACCCTTATGCGTGCAGGGTATTTCTTGAATTTCTCATTAATTTTCTCCCACATAATTGTCATTACTCCAACTTTTTGTACATTTATGTGTTATTGTGTTGAAGATGATATTTAAAATTAGTCATTTAAAAAAAATTATTATTAAGAATCAGTAGTGCAAATAGAAAAACAGTTGTAATAAGTTTAAATTCAATAAAATTAGTTAAAAGTAGGCTAGATGGGATTCGAACCCATGACCTCCCGGTTATCAGCCGAGCGCGCTAACCAAGCTGTGCCACTAGCCTATAAAAATAGAACGACAGTTAACTGTCAACACTTATACTTATATTAATAGCTATATATAATCTTTTCGGTATATTAGATTATATATAGAAATTAAATAAGATTTAAAGAAATTATCTGTTAATCATTTCGTTAATGGAGTCTGCCATAGCATGTCCTTCAACGATAATTTTTGCTTTTTCAATACCTTCAACGCTTTCAGCTCTAATTTTTGCATCAGCTGCAATACGAGTAATACTCATACATCCTGGATTGGTAGGTTTAAGTATAATTTCAGCTTGATCACCGTCTACGGTAATATCTTGTACGATACCCATTTCTACAATACTTATTCCCATGTGAGGGTCATTAATTACAGAAACAGCATTTTTTATATCATTTACTAATTCTTCTGACATTTATAGTCTCCTATATTTTATTGTAGTTATAATTATTATCAATTATCTTTATATATGTTTTGTTTGATAAAGTTGAAATGAAACTAAATTCTATTTCAATCTGTGCTTTATTTTTACTCCAATGCCGTTAGTGCATTCCTCCATTTCACGGCCGGTCATTATCGCTTTTCCAACGCCAACCACCGTGTCGTTTCGAACAACAACGACCTCATCGTTTGGAATGATTTTGTGGTCCGCTTTTTCAATTCCTGGTGCAAATACGGTATTGGTTTCAAGGTCGAAATCAATATTTACAATGTGGATGCCCAAATCTTTTAATATTTCTCCGCCAGGCAGATTCAGTCTAAATAAACCATGATCCTTATTAAGCAAAGCCAACTGTTTTCCATCTGAAAGAATTCTTTTGTGATACATTCCTTTTGTTTTTACATTGTCAGGAATGAATTCATAGGCACCTTCACCAAATTGATACATTGCAATTGACCTTAGTTCATGCAAAGTTTTTTCTCTTCTGTTAACTCTTTGGTGATTTTTAAGTTCCATTCTTAGGTTATAAAGTGAATCGGGGGATGTAGGTCTTCCATCTTCACATACATTAATGAAATCATCCACATACTGTTCACAGCATTCCAAATAACCTCCACTAAGGTTAGCGATTATGTTTTTGCCTTCACAATATTTTTCAATCAGTTTTCCGGTTTCATCAATTTCATCTTGTGACCAGGAACCTGTTGTGCTGACGTCGTAAGATTGAATAGGAAAAGTGTTTTCAAGTTCCCTCGGACAGATTCCGAAGGGGGAGGTTACTATAAGCTCCTGATAGGACCTTGTAATTTTTCTGAATTTTTGGTGGGATTTTGAATTTGAATAAGGTTTTTTCATACTGCACGGCAGCAAAACAACAGTATCTCCAAGAGGCTTCATCATTTCCATTCTTTGTCTCCATCGCACTGCCTCAGGACGATACAAAGATTCTTCGCTTGAACATATAACTTTCATAATATCACTCAAAAGCTTTTATCAATTCTTTGTCTAATTCAATCAATCTTTCAATGTTATCTTCACTGTCTGGTATTCTTCTCTTCCATTTTTCAATAACGAAATCAATATCCACTTCTTCGCTACCGCTAACTAAATTGTCTGCATGAGCCACAATCTTTTCTTCAAGTGTTTCGGGAAGATATGATTTTTTCGGAAGCCCCAGTTCAACCGCTTCCTCTTCAGTAATTCCGGCACCTATATGCCTTTCAATAATGTTTAAAACATCTTTTCCATAACCATATCTTTTTGCAATTTCCACGCCTTCAATTGCGTGGGTAATGCCGTGGGTCTTGGATCTCCCAATATCGTGAAGCAGAGCACCTTTTCTAATAAGGTCTTTATCTGCATTATCAAAATTAGCCGCTATTTTCATAGCCTTTTTCAAAACAGCTTGAGAATGTTGAATAACGTTTTCAGGGGTGTTTTCCTTTTTAAGTAATTCCATTTCCATTTTATCTTATTTTTGGACTTTTTGGGTAAATGAATTAAAATTACTTTCGACCATTTCAATATCTTCTTTCAGTTGTTCGATATTTTGGGCATTGTCCTGGAATTCCAGTTCTTCGCCACATGCAGGACATAGGAATTCATAATCTGATGATTCGTCAAAGTCAAGTCTCACATGGCCTTGCGGACAGATGAAGAACATATTGTTCTCTTCGCGTTCCAATTCATCATTAAGCATTTTCAAGTAGTTTTCAGAATCCTTAATGATGCGTGAAATCACTTCTTCGGTTTCAAATTTCCATGAATATGTAAACCATTGAGTTTCAGGGTCTTTACTTCTTTTATAACTAGCTAATCCCATGTCATAAAGTTTGTAAAGTATTTTTCTAACGATGTTTAATTTAATTCCAGTTTTTTTAGCAATTTCTTCATCGGTTTCAATTCCATCGATTAATGCTTGAACAATAGGTAAATTGCTTTCATCTTCAACAACATTGGTCAATAAAGTCTTTACTAATGGATCATCTATCATTTAATTTCCCCTAATGTCTCATTATCATATTTAATCTATAATGGAGATATAAAAAATAAACTAAAATTTATGATAACTTTATTTAAATATTAATGTTTAGATATATTTTTTTTATTATAAAAATATAACTAATTCAATATAAGCTTTGAACTATTTCGGATAATCGACAGGTATATTATTTTTTTCTGATGATTACTGCAGGGGTGTGGGTTATTGAATCAAGGGCTTCAACTGTAACTTCATCGATATCAGTACCCAAAACAGATTTGACGCTATGTATTGTTTTCATTTCGGTGGATAATGATTTTTGATAATCTTCAGCAATGTTTGCTATTTTCAGTCCCTCTTCAACACTGATTTTTTCACTGCAGCCCAAAGGTGTTGATCCCATATTTTCGGACAGCTGTCCTTTCAAATATCCGAAAAATCCCTTGTCGGCTTCGATTCCTTCAATAGCTATTGGCAAACCTGTAAAATATTTGCCGTTTTTCATATATGTCGCATCAGTATCTATAATCAGAACGCAAATGTCCTTTCCGATTTCTGATTTTATTTCTTTTGCAACCTTTTCAGGATTTTCAGGAAGCAGTGAAACGAATGTTCCCGGGGCATTACTTAAATCAATTCCTGCTTCTGAAGCCGGTTTTAAAGCATGTTTTAAACCGTATAATTGCAGGACCACTTCCTTGTGAGCTTTGGTTTCTTCGGGCAATCTTCTGAGATTTTTAATGGTTCTTTTTTTAATGCCGAGAAGAGGTCCCAATACATATCCCCAGAGATATTTGCTCCAAACTGTTGTTAGGAATTTGGCAGTCAGTGAAGGAGTATATTCGGCTTCATCAATTAGTCTGTTTTGAGAAACTGAAATCGGAGTTTCAGCTATTACCAGATAGTCCCCATCCTTCATTAATTCCTTTGCTGGATTGATTATGGAATTTAAATTTTCGTTTGGTTTGATATATCCTGTCTCGATGGGAATTACTATGTAATCGCCATTAACAACGTGCTTTATATTCTTCAATTCTTCACTTGCCATAAAAATCTTTTTAAAATGAGTTATCTAATATATAGTAATAGTGTTGATATTAATCTATTTATAATTTTAGATGGTGTGAATATGGCAAGAAAATTTATAACATATTTTGATAAGGAAGGCGAAAATTACACTGATGAACTGATTTTGGCGGTTAAGGATAAATTGGAATTGTCCGAAAACATTAAACACATTGTCATTGCTTCTGCAACAGGCGAATCTGCTTTAAAGCTTGCTGATGCAGTAGGCGATAAGGTAAAAATAATCAATGTAACTCATCATTACGGATTCAGCGGAGAAAACGAATCTGACATATCCGATGAAATGATTAAAAAACTGGAAGATGAGGGTATTGTCACTTTATTTGGATTGCATGCATTCAGCGGCGCTGCAAGAGGAGTTACCAATAAGTACGGAGGATATTCTCCACTGGATGTTGTTGCAGATACTCTTAGAATGTTTTCTCATGGTATTAAAGTTGCCGGCGAAATTTCAATAATGGCAGCCGACGCAGGTTTGATTCCTGCCGGTGAAGAGATCATAGCCATTGGCGGACGAGGACATGGTGTTGACAGCGCAGTTATCTTGACCCCGGTCAATGCTAAGAATTTATTCGATATGAAAATTCATGAAATTATTGCAATGCCAAGGGATTAAGTTATATATTATGAAATATATAATATCTTTTTCATATTTTTTAAATAGTAGTTGCATTTAAATATTAGTTGCAATAGAAATATTTAACAATATTATTATATAATAGCAGAGTATGTGGGGTTAGTCCGTGAAATTTATAGATGATGCAATTAAAGAATCCGAACAAAGAATGGAAGAGAAAACACCAGACAAACTCGCTTCTGACATAGATGATGAGCTTATCAAGATAATGGATGGTGTTAAAACTAAAATTTTCGTTGTTGGTGCTGGAGGAGCAGGTAACAACACTATTTCAAGATTAAACGAAATGGGTATCGAAGGAGCAACTACAATTGCAGTAAATACCGATGCTCAAGATTTATTTTACAGCCAATCTAGTAAAAAGATTTTATTAGGTAGACAAACTTCAAAAGGATTAGGAGCAGGTGGAGATCCATCTGTTGGTGAAGAATGTGCTGAAGAAAGTGAAGATGAAATCAGGGATGAATTATTAGGCGCAGACATGGTATTTGTCACATGTGGTCTTGGTGGAGGAACCGGTACCGGTTCAGCTCCAATAATCGCTAAATTATCTAAAAAATTAGGCGCATTAACTGTTGCTGTTGCAACTTTACCGTTTTCTGCTGAAGGAATTAAAAGAAGAGAAAATGCAGAAGAAGGTTTAGAAAAACTTCAAGAATCTGCAGACACTGTTATTATTATACCTAATGATAAATTATTAGAAGTGGCACCAAACTTACCTTTAAACAAAGCATTCATGGTTTCTGATGAAATTCTTGGAAGGGCAGTTAAAGGAATTACTGAATTGATTACTAAAAGAGGTCTTGTAAGTTTAGACTTTGCAGATATTAGAAGTATCATGAGTGGCTCTGGAATGGCTATGATTGGTATGGGTGAATCCGATTCTGGTGACAGAGCTTTAGAATCTGTACATGAAGCATTAAGCAGCCCATTATTAGATATTGATATTTCAAATGCTACCGGTGCTTTAGTTAACATATCCGGTAGTTCTGATTTAACATTGCATGAAGCTGAGAAAATCGTTCAAGTTGTTGCTGATAAATTGGATCCTGAAGCTAACATTATTTGGGGTACTCAAATTGATGAAAGCCTTCAAAATGTGGTTAGAACCACTGTGGTCGTTTCAGGTATTAAAACTGATTACGATTCCAACACTGAACCAGAAATTGAATATGCTGAAGAAAAAGTTGATTCCGAATCAGCTAACGATCAATTAGATGATTTCATTGATGGAATTTTCTAATTTTTTCTTCTTATTTTTTTTCAATAATGCAAACATTTATTAATGTTTAAAATATAAATTATTTTATTACTATTATTTTATTATAATTCATTAAGCTATGATTTCATAGTTTTTTTAATTTGGGTATTTAAAATGAATGTACAAGAAAGTTTTAATAAATTTATTAAAGACAGTAAAAGAGTATTGAAAGTATCAAGAAAGCCGGATAAGGAAGAATACTTCGAGCTTGCTAAAGTTACATCAATTGGTGTTGTTATTGTTGGTGTAATAGGTTTTGCTATTTTTTTACTAGCTTCATTAATTGGTTTATAAAACAATTAACCATTTTTGATCCAATAAATTATAGTAAGATTTTGTAATAATTTTGTATCTTTTTGATTTAGATTTTGACTAATAAGTTGTAACTATAATCAATTATATGATATTATTAGAACCTAGGGAAGCTGGGGGATAGCTTAGTCAATTTTCACTCATATGTGGATTACCTAAGAACCTGCAATTTTCAATTGCGGTGCTTCAAATAACTTTTAACTTAATGTATGATTTTTAACCAGTAAATTATGAAATAGGTGAATTTTTCATGGAAGATACTAATAGTTCCATATATGCTCTTAAAACCTCTGCAGGTCAAGAAAGGAATGTTGCTAGATTGTTGGCACGTAAAGCAAGAACAATTGATGGCATAGGCATTTCTTCAATTCTTGTTCCAGAATCTTTAAAAGGATATATTTTAGTTGAATCCTCAACAAAAATAGATCTCAGAAACCCCGACCTAAAAGTACAACATTTAAGAGGTGTTGTAGACGGTACTGTGGGAATTACTTTTGACGAAGTAAAAAGATTCTTGAAACCTGAGCCAATTATTTCCTCTATTCAAAAAGGAAGTATTGTTGAGCTTATTTCTGGACCGTTCAAAGGTGAAAGAGCGAAAGTGGTTCGTATTGATGAATCACGTGAAGAAGTCGTTCTAGAGTTAATAGAAGCAGCAGTACCTATTCCGGTTACTGTTAAAGCTGATCAAATTAGAATAATTCAAAAGGAGGCTGACTGATGGCTAAAGATACAGTCGAAGTTCTTATCGAAGGTGGAACTGCTACTCCGGGACCACCATTAGGACCTGCTTTAGGACCTTTCGGTATTAACATGATGCAAGTAGTTGAAGAAATCAATAAAAAAAGTGCTGACTTTGCTGGAATGAAAGTGCCTGTTAAAGTTATCATTGATAGAGATACCAAAGAATTTGATATTGAAATTGGTACTCCTCCAACAACTGCTCTTATCATGGAAGAATTAGGCATCGAAAAAGCTTCTCACGAACCAGGTTTGGACATTATCAACGACTTACCAATTGAAACTGCTTTAAAAATTGCTAGAATGAAATTTGATTCATTACTTTCTAACGATTACAAGGCAGCTACAAAAGAAGTTATGGGAACCTGTGTAAGTATGGGATTAACTGTTGACGGTAAAGACCCAAGAGAAGCACAAAAAGATGTAGATGCTGGAGTATACGACGATATCTTAGTAGAATAGATATCTGTCGGTTAAATTAAATTTAAGTTAATAATACAGTGTATATGATGTTATAATTACGGTTATAATTGATATACTGTTTTTAATTCATGCAATCGTTTAAGAATTTTTTTCTTAGTAATCGATACTCATGAAACCAAAAAATATCCAATGAACAAATGTTCATGGGGGATGAATATGACACAAGATGTAGTAAACGCGGTGAAGGAGGCTCAAGAACAATCTAAGCCGAGAAACTTCACTGAGTCTGTCGATATTATTATTAATATCCGCGACTTAGATGTCAGAAAGCCAGAAAATAGGTTTAATGAGGAAGTTACTCTTCCTAACGGCCGTGGCAAAGAAGTTAAAATCGGAGTCATAGCTGATGGGGAACTCATTGTTCAAGCTAAAAATGCTGGTCTTGACGTTGTAGTCAACAAACAGGATTTAGAAGAGTTCGGAAAAGACAGAAAATCCGCTAAAAAAATGGCTAACTCTGTTGATTTCTTAGTAGCTCAAGCTGATATGATGCCACTCGTTGGTAGATTCTTAGGTCCAGTTTTAGGACCTCGTGGAAAAATGCCAAAACCAGTGCCTGCTAGTATCAAATTAGATCCTCTTTTAGAAAGATTACAAAGTACTGTCAAAGTTGGTGTAAAACAACAAGCAAGTATTCAAATTGTTGTTGGAAGCCAAGATATGGCACCTGAAGACATAGCAGAAAACATTGAAACTGTTCTTACAGTCTTAGACCGCAATTTAGAAAAAGGAAGAAGTCAAATCAAGTCCATGTTTATAAAAACAACTATGGGACCAGTAGTGAGGGTGATCTAATGGCTCATGTTGCTGAATGGAAAAAGGAAGAAGTTAAAGAGCTTTCTGGGATTATTGGCCAATACGATGTAATCGGTATTGTCGATTTGTTAAACATTCCTGCAAAACAGCTCCAAGAAATGAGAAGATCTCTTAAAGGTAAAGCTGTTATCAGAATGGCTAAAAAGAATCTCATAGATTTAGCTCTTGAAGATTGTAATGCTGATAAAAACAACATTGTTGATTTATCCGGACATATGGATGGTCAAGTTGCACTTATCGCAACTGAAATGAATCCTTTCAAATTGTACAAAATATTGGAAGACAGCAAAACTCAAGCTCCTGCAAAACCAGGAACTATTGTACCTGAAGATATTGTTGTACCAAGTGGAGACACCGGATTCGAACCAGGTCCATTTTTAGGTGAATTACAACAAGTTGGAATTCCTGCAAAAATTGATAAAGGTAAAATCTGCGTACAAAAAGACACTGTTGTTGTAGCAGCAGGTGAAGAAGTATCTAAACAAGTAGCAGCTACTTTATCAAGATTGGATATTAATCCAATGGAAGTGGGAATCGATTTAAAAGCAGTATACGAAGAAGGATCTATTTACACTTCCGATGTACTTGCAATCGACGAAGAACAAACATTAGCAGATTTACAAAAAGCGTTCTCAGGCGCATTCAACTTATCTGTAAATGCAGCTATACCTACAACAAAAACTATTTCCGCAATATTGTCTCTTGCACATACCAGAGCTGTCAGCGTTGGTGTAGAAGGAGCTATATTAACTTCAAAAACTTCAGAACCAATTCTCGGTCTTGTAAATGCTAGAATGTTAGCTATTGCATCTGCAATTGCTGATGTTGAAGGCGCAATCGACGATGAATTAGCAGAAAAACTTTCCAATGTTGCTGTAGCAGCAGCTCCAGTAGTTGAGGAAGAAGTTGTTGAAGAAGAGGAAGAAGAGGAAG
>NZ_JAFRKB010000066.1 GCF_017431965.1 Methanobrevibacter sp.
AAGATGGTATTTACATTTTCCGTCCAGCCTGTTGCGGCAATGACTCAGTTTGATATTTTTGCAAGAAAATATCTATTTGAAATGCAAGGAAGAGCATTTGATTTTAATATTATCAAAAAGGAATCTCAGCTAAAAATTCCTTCCCAACTGGGTAGGACAGATTTCATACGTTCTTTCACTGATGAAAACTATACAAGGCATGTCCTGAACAGGGGTTCTGGCATAATTAGGTCAATGGTTGAGGCAAACAGCTATATCATCATAGACGAAAATGATGAAGGATATCAAAAGAATGATATAGTTGATGTTGTCTTCTTTGATTCACTACTTTGGTAGTTAAAGGTGCATTTTAATGAATGGGATTTATTATTATTTGATAGCTTTTTTCATTATCTGGATATTGTCCTTAACATTAAAAGATAAATTGTCTAATCATGGTTTTGAAATTAATTTCCCAATTATCATGTGGAAAACTGATAAGCTCAGGGGGATAATTTCAAAAATTTCTAATTTTTCTCCAAAATTTTGGAAATGGTACATGAATTTTGGAATTGTAATCTGTTATATTGGAATGATTGCAATGGCATGGCTATTGCTTAGTTCTCTGCAGTCAGTTTTTGACACGCCGACAGTTTCAGTTATACTGCCGGGTGTTGAAATACCGGGTTCTCCGATATATGTCCCATTTTTATCAGGTTTCATTGCACTTGCTACTGTATTGGTGGTTCATGAATTTTCCCATGGAATACAGGCTGTTGGTGAAAAAATTCCAATCAAGTCAGTTGGATTATTATTGTTTGCCATAATTCCCGGAGCGTTTGTGGAACCTGATGAAGAGATTCTTAAAAGTTCCAGCAGGGTTTCAAGACTAAGGGTATATGGTGCCGGAACAATGGCCAATATTACTTTAGCGTTAATAGCTATTTTGCTTATTGCCGGCGTGTCTTATGAAATTCCTATGTTATTCGATGAAAATGGAATAGAGATTAGCAGAGTTGTTAGTGATTCCCCGTCTGATGGTATTTTAAAGCAGGGAATGGTAATAGAAGCGATTGATGGCAATGAAATTAATGATGCTCAAAGTTATGTGGATGTCGTATCCTCGTTTTCACCTGGAGATAATATAACTGTTCAGACAAATCAGGGAAGCTATATGGTTGAACTTGGCAAAAACCCTAATAATGAGTCTGTAGGATTTTTCGGAATACAGGCTTCAAAACATTTTGAACTAAAAAATAATTCATTGGGTTCACTTCCTTGGGTATTGTTTAGCCTGGAAGATATTCTTCAGTGGATCTTTACTTTAAATTTAGGAATAGGGCTGTTCAATATACTTCCAATCAAACCACTCGATGGCGGTTATATGCTTGAAATTTTGTTGAGCTATAGATTATCTGAAAAACAATATACTCCAATCGTTAATTCAATTTCAGCAATCTTTGCTATTGTAATTGTATTCAGTCTTATAGTCGGTTTTATTTAGAAAAATTACTTGTTTTAAGTTTAGAAATTAAAGTGTTTTTCCTTCTGTGATATTTTTTGGATTTAGATTAAAAATAGGTTAAATTAATTTTATTTCAAAAATAGGGAGGAAATGAAAAGCATGACGTTGAATCATGCTTTTGAATAAAAAGGTTAATAAAAAGTTTTAAATTTATTTGTTTCTTCTAAGTGCTGCGTATCCACCGACGAGGCTGGTCACTGCTAATAATGCAATGATTGGGTTACCTGTCACTGGCATGGTGTGGTGTGCACTAATGTTGTGTGTTGCGTTACCAGTTACATTGCCTGTTACATTTCCGGTTGCATTGTGTGTAGCGTTTCCGGTTATGTTGCTGGTAGTGTTTCCGGTTGCATTTAATATTGGGTTGCCGTCAGCGTCTAAAGGCACGTAACCGGTTTGGTTTTCGAGAGGTAATCCGTTTCCTGGTTCTAATCCGTCAGCTTCAGCCATATCGTAGTTGCTTCCAGCGTATCCGCCTTGATCTGCAGCACAAACTATGCCTGCAGATGCGATTATGCAAAATATTGCAAGTAATGTTAATAGTTTTTTGTTGAGATTCATAAGTATCACCTTTTAGTTATATTGAATATTGAGGTGTGAAATATAACATTTCACTGCACAATTAATTATATGAAAAAGGCATTATATAAAGCTTTTCGAATGCAAGTGCTCACTTACATCTTAAAAAACTAAATAAAACAATATCCATTGAATAAATAAAAAATAAAATAATTTAAACAATTAATTTTAAAATTTGAGTTAAATTTATAACTAATTTTATTTTGAAAAATTAAAACATTATTGAAATGTATGGTCAAATTTTAGATATAAATTTTTGAAAAGAAATATAAACCAGTCGGTGATTCAATTTCAGTCATGTTTACAATTGGGATCGTTTCAATCTGGCATCAGTAGTTTAAATTAACTTCTCTACTTGAAATTAACAGACCTTTTTCAATTGGGTTTTGAGTAAAATTAGTTTAAATGGGGGGGGAATGAAAAGCATGAAATTGAATCATGCTTTTCTGAATAAAAAGGTTAATAAAAAGTTTTTAAATTTATCTGTTTCTTCTGATTGCTGCGTAACCGCCTACAATACCTACTACAGCTAATAAAGCTATGATTGGATTACCTGTTAGGGGCATTTTGTGGCTTGCAGTTACATTGTGTGTTGCATTAGCAGTTACGTTTTCGGTTGTGTTGCCGGTAGTGTTTCCGGTTGCATTACCTGTAGTGTTACCTGTTGTGTTGCCGGTAGTGTTTCCGGTTTGGTTTTCGAGAGGTAATCCGTTTCCTGGTTCTAATCCGTCAGCATCAGCCATATCGTAGTTGCTTCCAGCGTATCCACCTTGATCTTCAGCACAAACAACACCTGCAGATGCGATTATGCAAAATATTGCAAGTAATGTTAATAGTCTTTTGTTGATATCCATAAGTATCACCACCTTTTAGTTATATTGAATATTGAGGTGTGAAATATAACATTTCACTGCACAACTGATTATATGAAAATGGCATTATATAAAGTTTTTCGAAAGTAAGCACTCACTTGCATCTTAAAAAACAAAATAAAGTGATATATTCTGAATAAATGAAAAATAAAAAGATTTAAACAATTAATTTTAAAATTTATCTATTGACTGAAAAATAGGGAGAAGTGAAAAGCATGATATTGAATCACGCTTTTATGGTTAATAAAAAAGTTTTATTTATTTCTTCTAATTGCAGCATAACCACCTTTATCAGCAGCGCAAGCAATGCCCGCAGATGCAGCTATGCAATACAAGCGAATTTAATTTTTTATTAATATTCATATGTTTATCCTTTGATAAACTGAGATGTTGGCTTTGAAATATAACATTTCGCCGCACAAGTAATTATATGAAAATGGCATTATATAAAGTTTTTCGAATGTAAGTGCTTACTTGCATTTTAAAAAACAAAATAAAGAAAAATAAATCAAATAAATAAAAAATAAAAAGATTTAAACAATTTATTTTAAATTTAAAGTTACTGAAATTAATTTTATTTGAAATATTAAGTATGTAATGATTTAAAAAATTGGCATATAATTGAAAATTGTGGTGATTTCAATATCTGCTGTCGCAATCAGCAGTTCAAATGTAAAAAAAGAAATAGTGAAAGAATAGTTAAATTCTTTCTTTTTTTGAATCTAGAAGTATCTTTCTAAGATTCCTTCTAAGATTTTGTAGTGACGACCTTCATCTTTGGAACTTTCTCTGAAGAAATCAGCAGCAGTTTCAATACCAGCTTCTTCAGCTTTTTCGGAAGCTTCTCTTTTTTCTGCGTTAGCCATTTTTTCTCCGCCCATCATCCATTCGATGTTTGCTTTGAGGTCATCTTTAATGATTCCATTCATTTCACAGAATCTTGCAGCATGTTCAGCTTCTTCCCATGCTAATCTTTTGAATACTTCTGCTAATTCTCCGTAACCAGCTCTGGAAGCTTGTCTGGACATAGCTAAGTAGATACCTACTTCGTTAGTTTCACCTTCAAAGTTTCCTGCAACAAATTTTTCTACAGGAGTTCCTTTAGTAATTCCGATTTCATGTTCATATTTTACCATAAAAATCAATCTCCTTTTTTCTAATATTATGTTATATTTTTTACATTTAAATGTATTTTTATAATTCCTTGCATGCTTTTGCTAATGCAACACCTAAATTATAGCTTGCTTCTTCTTCTTCTGCGTTTGGCACAAAAGTGATTTCTTGTGTGTCAATAACATCAAATCCGCAGGTTCCTAATTCTTCAGCGAGTTTTGCAGGAGATCCTCCTCTTCCACCCATTGAACCGAATGTAACCGCTTTTCTTTCGATACCTGTTCTGTTGAAGAGCAGTCCTTTTAGGTAGTACATAATGTCCCCTATACTTGGGTATGGAACATCGTTAATGGTAGGGTCTCCGACTGCAATTCCTTTACTGGTCAATATACTTTTAACGATTTCGGATCTTTCATCTTCGTGCAAGAAGAAGATTTCCACATCATAGCCTTCAGACATTGCGCCTTCAGCAATTTCGTGAGCCATTTGTTGGGTTGAGTAGTGCATGGTATCGTAGATGATTGTGATTTTGTCTTCACATACTCCGGTTGCCCAGTTTTGGTAAGCTCCAATGACTTGCATAGGATCAGTCCATATCTGACCGTGTGATGGTGCAATCATTTTAATTTGTTCAAGCAATCCTAATTCCACTACTTCATTTAATTTTTTAAGCACTAATTTGGATAGTGGTGTAATCAAGTTTGCATAGAATTTTTGAGCAGCATCCATCAATATGTTTTCAGGGATTTCATCTGAGAATCTTTTTGTGAAACATAAGTGTTGACCGAATGCATCGTTAGGGAATAAAATTCCGGTTTCATCTGCAAGCAATGTAAACATGCTGTCAGGCCAGTGCAATAGGAATGCGTCAAGGAAAGCCAAGGTTCTTCCGCCAACATCTAGACTGTCGCCAGTTCCAACAGTAATAAATTCAGCACCTTCAAGTGCAGGGTAGTGCTTTAAAAGCCCGTTAACTGCGATTTTTGTACAGTAAATTGGTGCTTCAGGGAATCTTTTGTGTAAATCCACTAAAACTCCGGAGTGGTCTTTTTCAACATGGTTTTGGATAATGTAGTCAACTTTTACTTCTCTTCCCTCTTGGGCAAATGCATCGTCGATACGTGCCATCATTTCTTTTGTTTTTCCAGGGTAAGCATTATCAATGATTGCTACTTCGTCTTCGCCAAATACAATGTATGCATTGTAGGTGGTTCCATCTAGGGTGTAACCGTGGTAGGTTCTTAAGTCCCAGTCGAGTACACCAATCCAGTATACTCCATCAGCTATTTTTTGTGCATTAGCTTTCATTTTAAAATCTCCATTAAGTAAATTCATTCATATGAATTTATTATTATTTTATAGTCATTATTATATATAGTTTTGTTTTATACGAACAGTTTCAAAAGTTCTGATACTTATTAGTATTCAACTGCTCTCTCTCAAGATATTATATCTATGAAAAATAGAGGTGTTAAGTATGATGAATGACGAGCTATTAAAAAATTTTTCAATAAGCTGCAACCATGCGCAGGGTACATTCTTTAGCTATGAGCTTTCGCTGAGAAAGTACTGCGAGTATTTTGGTATGAGCTTAAAAGAACTTCTTTATGAAGCTGAAGAAGATGAAAACAATGGAGTAAAATGGAAACACAGTCGCTTAAAAGCAAAATTAGTCGAATATAGGCATTACATGTATCAGCATTATGCTCCAGGAACTGTCAGAAAAGAAATGAACTGCATTAAATATTTCTATAAATTCTATGACATTGAGATATTGTCACTGCCTAAGATTAATGAAAAGAGCATTCAAAAGCCAGCTCCGATATATTTCAAGGATTTGCCGGATAAGGCTGTTATAAGGGAAGCTTTTCAAATAGCATCTCCTTTAATGAAAGCTATAAAATTGTTTTCATGTTCCAGCGGATGTGCCAGAACCGAAACATTGAGCCTGACAATTGGAGATTACATTGAGGCATTATCTGAATATCTGCCAAAAAGAGATATGGACATCTTTAATGTAATCGATTATCTAAACGGTGTTGATGATGTAGTTCCGACCTTTAGCATTTTAAGGAAA
>NZ_JAFRKB010000067.1 GCF_017431965.1 Methanobrevibacter sp.
ACAACCACAAACCCAAAAACCAACACAAAAACAAGAACAAAAACAACAACCACAAACCCAAAAACCAACACAAAAACAAGAACAAAAACAACAACCACAAACCCAAAAACCAACACAAAAACAAGAACAAAAACAACAACCCCAAGACCAAGAACAACAAAATGTAGATGATATTTTAACTGAACTTATTCCAAATTATCATGAGCAGATATCCATTGAATTAAATAATGTTGATTTGACTTTTGAAGTAGAAACAGAAAAAGTTGAAACTATAAAAGAGAATTTTATTAATCTTGTCAAAAGAAAAAAGAATGATAAACTAGTTATCCATGCATTAAATGATGTTAGCTTTAAGATATACCAAGGCGAAAAAGTTGGAATAATTGGATTCAATGGTGCTGGAAAATCAACATTGCTAAAGGTAATTACCGGAATATATCAGCCGGATTCCGGTGAAGTTAATGTTAATGGAATGATTTCTCCATTACTATCATTAGGAGCCGGTTTTGATAGAAATTACTCTGGAAGAAAGAACATCATGTTAAATGGTGCTGTTTTGGGTTATGAAAAAGAGTTTTTAGAAAGTAAAATTGATGAAATTATAGAATTTTCAGAACTTGGAAAATATATTGACCTTCCAATTAAAAATTATTCCTCCGGAATGCTTGCAAAACTTGGTTTTTCAATAGCTACAATGGTTGAACCAGACATATTAATTATTGATGAAATCTTAGCTGTTGGGGATATTAATTTCCATAAAAAAAGTACTGATAAGATGAAATCACTTATGGATTCCGGTTGCACTCTCATTTTTGTTTCACATTCTATACCTCAAGTAAGAGAATTATGTGACAAAGCCATCTGGCTGGAAAATGGTAAAGTTAAAGAAATTGGTGAAGTAAATAAAGTTTGTGAAAACTATATCAAATATTCCGAGACAGCAACCAATGAACAGCTTGCAAATATCCAATTCAGATAACATTAAACAATCAGAATAAATATTTCTAGAAACATTTACCTGATTATTATTTAACCTAATATGCTCCAAATAATATTAGATTAAATAACTAACAGAGTAAACGTAATTTTAGAAAAAATTAATTAATTTTTTATATCATATAATTTATAATTTAAGTTAACAAGCGATAGGTCATTTAAATGATTAAATTATCAATTATTATTCCAGTTTACAATGTTGAAAAATATCTAGAAGAATGTCTAGATAGTGTTTTAAATCAAACATTGAAAGAAACTGAAATAATATGCATTGATGATGGATCAACTGATAACTCTTTGAATATCCTAAAAGAATACTCAAAAAAAGACAAAAGAGTAAAAATCATCACCAAAGAGAATGGTGGGCAAGCCAGCGCAAGAAACCTTGGAATAAAAGAAGCGCAAGGAGAATACATTGCTTTTGTCGATTCTGATGATTTTATCGAGCCTGAAATGTTTGAAAAGCTCTACACTAAATCAAAAGATAATAAATTAGATCTTGCAATGTGTAAAATAGCTTTATATGACAACGAAACTGAAGAGATAAACACCCTCGCATGGTACTACATGTTAGGTGTTTTTAGAGACTTTAAAAAGGATGTTTTCAGCCACAAAGACACCAAAGAGTTCACCTGCGAGATTTCAGTTACGCCTTATAACAAAATATACAAAACTTCCCTAATAAAAGACAACAACATATTATTCCCCGAAGGACTTATTTTTGAAGATGAAAAATTCTTTTATGACGTTTACTTAAGGGCTAAGCGTGTTTCAATTGTTGATGAATTCTTATATTATTACAGAACAAACAGGAAAGGATCAACTGTTGATATCGCAAAAGAAAGTGACTATACGGATCTTATTACAATTTTTAAACAAATTCGTGAAACTTTTAAGGAAACAAAAAATTACGAAGATTACAAGGTTTTGCTTGCAAACAGGTTTATCCATTTAGAATTGTCCAGATTTACACAAACCTCGGCAAAATACAAAGAAAAATACTTTAATTTAATGAAGGAAGATTTAAATGAAGTCCTAGAAGACCAAACAATTAACGATAATTTGGAATCAAATGTTAAGTCTAGAGTTTCAAAAATCCTTAAAGCAAAAAATTATGAGGAATTCAAAAAATTGGATGAAGACAAAATATTTTCCGTGGTCATGGCATGCTACAATGCAGGGAAATATTTGGATGAAACAATCAACTCACTAATTGGTCAAAACTTTTCGTTTGAAAGTAACATTCAGCTCATTTTAGTGGATGACGGAAGTGAAGATAACACTCAAGAAGTCTGTCAAAAATATGTAAAATTATACCCTGAAAACATCACGTATGTCTATCAGGAAAATCAGGGCCAGGGAGCGGCCAGAAATCATGGTTTGAAATATGTTAATGGAAAATACGTTAATTTTCTTGACAGTGACGACAAGTTTAGCGGAAATGCGTTTTATTCTGTTTATGAATTTTTCGAAAATCACTACAATGAAGTTGACATCGTTGCTGTTCCAATGTTATTCTTCGATAAGGCAACAGGCGAGCACCCTCTAAACTATAAATTTGAAGAAGATAAGGTTATTGATTTAAATGAAAACTGGGACTATCCCCAACTTTCGGCAAGTTCCGCATTCTTTAAAAAAGAATTATTCGACCATTATGAATTCAAAACCGATTTGACAAATTCCGAAGACTCATTTATGATTAATGAAATGCTAATAGACAAACCAGTTTATGGAGTCGTCAGCGAAGCAATATATTGGTATAGGAAAAGAAGCAATGATGCATCAACAATAGATTCTGCATCAAACAAAAAAGAATTCTACATGAAACGTTTGAATGACTATTTTAAAGAATTAATCAAATGTTCAAAAGAAAAATATGGTGAAGTTCCAAAATTCATTCAGTATCTTATTGTCTATGATCTCCAATGGATGTTTAGAGTGAATGATGTTTCTCAAATATTAACAATTGAAGAGCTTAAGGAAGTTTATCAAGTCCTTCAGGAGATTTTAAGTGAAATTGATGATGACGTTATATCATCCCTAAGAGATGATGGGGTGAATATTTCAAGCCACATGTTGGCTACAAAATACGCATCAGTCAGCATCGATTCAAACATGGATGTGACATATGAAAACATTCACTCCAATTTTAACGGGCAGTATGCAGGAACCTATTGTGAAGACGCATTAATCGACCGACTTGACATACACAGGCTTTGGTTAGATATAATAGAAATCAAACAAAACACGTTATATGTATCAGGATATCTGATGTCATTTTTTGAGGATGATGATATAAAAATCGAAATCCGAAAAAACAACGAAGTTTATGAAGCAAAAAAAGTCTACTACTTAAACAGTTCCAAACGATTCTTGAATTGTTCGCTGGAATCCCAATTTAATTTTGACGCTGAAATCCCCCTAGATGATAATGAAAAGTCGGATGTTCAAATTTTTGCGAGATTTATTGGTGAAAATGCAACAGATAAAGCGGCTTGGGATTTGAAAATCGGATTTATGGACTATGCGAGAATGTCTGAGTTAAGCAATTACAGCATAGAAAAAAAGCATTTTTTAAAATTCGACAATGATAAATTCCATATCACAAATTACAATTATCTAAAAATGATAAAATCTGAAATACCAATTCTTTTAGAAGTTTTAAAAAGAAAGGAAGCATATTACACTTCAATTTTATTCTTTAGATTCATTTATCTGATTTTATATCCTTTCTATAAAAACAGAAGAATTTGGCTTTTCATGGACAGACAGGACAACGCTGATGATAACGCAGAACACTTATACAAATATTCAATCAAACAGAATGATAAAATCAGAAAATACTTTACTGTTTCAGATGAATTGGGAGAATTTACTAGATTATCAAGTCTTCCAAATGTTTTGAAGTTCTATTCCATAAAAGAAAGATTCGTTTATCTCTTTGCAGAAAAGATAATCTCATCCCACCCGGATGAAAATATATTAAACCCATTCCTTGGAAGAAACGTCAAATCATATGCGGGTTTGATAAATTCAGACAAGATATTCCTGCAGCACGGAGTTACAAAAGATAATGTATCCACATGGCTTCACAAATATGATAAAAATGTAAAGCTAATAACAACAGTTTCAGATGCTGAAAAAGAATCCTTCCTCGACTATGGTTACAACTATGATGAAAAAATCATCAAAACATTAGGTTTTCCAAGGTTTGACAACTTAAAAGCCAACCAAAAAACCAAAAAACAGATATTAATATCACCTTCCTGGAGAAGCGATTTGCATAATATGACTCAGGGATACATTAAGGATTCAGAATACTTCAAAGCAATCAATTCTTTGATAAACAACGAAGAGTTAATTAATCTTGCTAAAAAATACGATTATAAAATTATATTCAAACCTCATCCGATGGTTTGCGACTACATTGACTTATTTGACACAAATGATTATGTTGAAATAGATGAACAAAGCAAATATCAGGATTTGTTCAGGGATTCTGATTTGTTAGTTACTGATTACTCCTCAATAGCTTTTGACTTTTCATATATGGAAAAACCAGTAATTTACTACCAATACGCAGATGATTATAATTTTAAAGAGAATTATTTCGATTATGAGACAATGGGCTTTGGTGAAGTGGTCACTGATGAGGAAAATCTGATTGATACTATTGGAGAATATCTTGAGAACAACTGTAAAATGAAAGAAAAATATAAAAATAGAGTAGATGGCTTTTATAAATATAATGACAAAAATAATTGTAAGAGAGTTTATGAAGCAATTTTAAATATGGATTGATGTTTTGGGATTAATTTGAGTTTTAAAAAGAAATTTTTATCAAAAATAGTTATAACCATTACAAAAAACAATGAAAAATTGCTTAAAAAAAATTGGAAACTTGGAAATAAAGATTCCATCAAACCCAAATTACTAAAAGAAGAAACTACAATTATACTTAAATGGAATAAGTTAGATGAATCTAATAAATTTCAAGAGGCAATGAGTATTTAAGAAAAAAGTAATAAAGAATTATATGAAGAAATAAAAGAGTTAACTTGCGAATTAATTGGAATCAGATTAACAAGATTATGGAAATTGAAAAATAAATTTTAGATAAGGTGAAAGAATGCATAGAAGTTCAGTTATGAAAATGGAATATTTCAAAAACAATTATTTAAACCCTTCAGATAAATTAAAAATATTGGATATAGGGTCCTTTGATAAAACAGGTGATTATAATTATGGAATAATATTAAACGAAGAAAATTGGACATATACCGGATTGGATCTGAGAGAAGGAAACAATGTGGACATTATTATGAAAGATCCTTATTATTGGGAAGACGTTGAAGATGCTTCATTTGATGTTGTCATCAGCGGCCAAGCTTTAGAACATGCAGAATTCTTCTGGAAGACCATGGAAGAAATCAACAGAGTATTGAAACCCGGAGGGCTTTGTTGCATTATAGTGCCAAGCGACGGTCCGGTTCACAGAAATCCAGTCGATTGTTATAGGTTTACCGAAGAAGGAGTCATAAGTCTTGCAAAATATGTCAAATTTGATATTCTCGAATCCGGAACAAATACTGACAAAGTTTCACATCCATGGTATGACAGTTTTATAATAGCTAAAAAACCCGATATCAATGCCAAAAGAGAATTGGAAAACAGAATCGACAATATTGAACATAAAGTGGATTTGATTTTGGAAAAATTAAATGGATAACATGTATAAAATTTAAATAATCATACCTGTTTTTAATGTGGTAGACACGCTGCAAAATGCATTCGATTCCATCTTAAAACAGAGCATCGGGTTTGAAAATTTAGAAGTAATTTTCATTGATAATAAATCCACAGATGAAAGTGCCAATCTCATTAAAAAATTTGCTTGGATTATTCGAATGTTAAAGCAATATACCTCAATAAAAATAGCGGATTTGTAGAAAACCTCCGCAATGAGGTATTGAAAATGCTAGCCTAATTATTTGATGTTTTTAGACCCGGATGATGTTTTCAGGAAAAACAGATTAGTATTAAGATTGTAAACGAATCCGAAAAGCTAGAAATGGTTAAAATTAAGTTATACAAGGAAAATCACAGATTATATGAGAAAATAAAATTTTAAAACATAAAATTGAATCGAAAAATACTTCCACAATCAAGAAGATGTTTAAAAAAATAAACGTGCTCAAATAATCTTGAAATTAGCTAATAATCAACTACACTCCAGAAAACAACATAATGATACTCAACTGATAAAATAAAATTAATTATTTTATAAAGAATCAATAAAAATCAAAGCATACAATAATTTTTATATATAAATTTGAATAAACCTTTATTTATGAACTTAAATTCGCATGAATTGGACATATCAACTATCGAAAGACCAAATTATAGAGATTTAATAATATTTTTAATACCTTTTATCGTATTTTCATTATATCTTTATGTTTTCAATCCAGGTGTTTTGACCCTGGATTCATTTAATCAACTGCATCAGATTGCTACAAATCAATTTAGCAATTGGCATCCCTTTTTCCATACATTTATTGAAATGATATGTCTTAAAATTTATGCCAACCCTATATCTGTGGCAGTTCTTCAAATATGGGTCTTTTCTTCAATGTGGATGATAATCTGTAAATATCATCGTGACGATAATAAAAAGAACAATACATTTATTTTACAAGTGATTCTTACATGCATTATCTGTCTGATTCCAATTAATGCGATATACTCCATTACTTTATGGAAAGATGTTCTATTTAGTTATTTCTTAATGTTTTTATGTTTTTTGATAAAAGTGATGTTGGATAGGGATGGCAAAGTTGATTTGAAATTTGTTGTGCTTATGGCTCTGGTTCTGGCCATCACATCACAATTGAGAATGAATGGGATGTATATAATACTAATTTCATTGATTGTTCTTACAATCTACTTGCTCTTGAAAAAAAACCCGCAAAAAATCTATATTGCCCTTCCTGCATTGACTCTAGTATTTATTCTGCTAATTGCATCTTTGAATGTTGCATATGATGTTGAAAATGCACAAAAGGATTTTGTTTTTGTAAAGACATCTCATATGTTGGCAGATTATGACTTGCATTTAGATTTAGAGGATGCAGACCGGGATAAAATACACAAAATGATTAATGAAGAGAAACTTAATGAATCATACAATATTTATTATTCTGACCCGATAAACTGGATTTCAAATGAAAAAGTGTATCGGGAAAATCAACATTCCTACCTGGAATTGGCCATAAAATATTCTATAAAAAACCCTGACCGTTTCCTGTTTTATTTATTTAAATCAGCAGACATAGTATGGGACATAACAAGAGATTCTGATTGGAACGGAGAAGTTTATTACATTACCGCTGACGGCCCAAGAATTGACCAAGCTAGAGACAAATATTTTGAGGCCATCAAATCAACACCTCAAAAGAGCTATGAAAATGTAACAGGTTACAATGCAGGAACTGGAAAATATACTCTATTGAGCTCATTTGTCAATGAAGCTAGGGAAAATATAATTTTAGATACACTATTCAATAGTCCCGCACTGTACATGTATCTGGCAATAGCTTTGCTGATAGCGATGCACATAATAACCAAATCCAGGGACTTGTATTTAGTCTATCTGCCAAACTTCTTAAATATACTCCTCATATTTGCTTCAATACCTGTTCAGGACAACAGGTATCTGTATGCCAATTTACTGGTCTGTTACCTATTGATAATAATCTTCATGAGCCTAATAGAAAGTTCAAAAGAATCCAATGCAATATTATCAAAAAAACATGAAGAAGCCGTCAGAAGACTGAATGAAGAAAACAGTCCTAAAGATACCTTAAACAATCCACATATTGAAGATTCCAATCCTAAAACAGAAGTGATGCCTCCTCAAAGAGAGGAAACATCCGAAGAAATGGAAGCAAGAATTAGGGCGGAAATACATAAAGAGCTTGAGATGGAAAAGCAAAGAAGAAAATAATTATCAGCAGTATTATTTGGTGAAAATATGCAAATAACAAAAGCAGAAGAACTTATAGAAAATGAAGAAATTGAATTTATCGGTGAACTTCCCAACTTAATAAACACCCACATCCATATTCACGGGAAAAACAACATTCTTGTCTGTGAAGAAGGAGTCACATTATCAAATTCCCGAATTGATTTTCATCAAGAAAACTCAATCTTATATTTATCAAGCAATATCCATAATTACCAAGTCACAATTTCACTGAATAGAGATAGCGTATGTTTTATAGGGAAAAATAACTACTTTAACGGCACTACAACAATAGTTGCATCAGAAGGGAAAAATGTAATTATCGGCAACGACTGTTTATTTTCATATAGTGTGGTCCTTAGGGTCTCCGATGGCCATGCAATCTTTTCAACAAACGATTCTAAAAGATTAAATCATGCCAAAAGCATTTATATTGGAGACCATGTGTGGTTTGGTCAAAATGCATTTATCTTTAAAGGCACACAAATCCATTCGGGCTCAATCATTGGAGCAGGATCAATCGTGTCAAATAAGATTATTCCATCCAACGTCACATATGCAGGAAATCCCGTTCGCCTAATTAAAGAAGATACATTCTGGATTCCTCACTCAACACAAAACTGGAGTGGTGAGGATATTGAAAAGATGAGTGAATACAAATCTGAAATCTTTACATTCGAAAATGATGAAACTACTTTGGATTTCAATGAAATTGATGAAGAGTTACTGAAAAGCAATGCTGAGGAATCCCTGGATTATATTACAATCTATTTTTTAAATAATCATAAAAATCGTTTTGCTTTAAAAAACAATGAAAAGTGAAACTTTTTAGCAGAATTATTTTGATGAATGTTTATACCCGCAACAATTAAAAATTTTTAAAAAAAAATTCGAAGCCACGGCAGTGCAACTTCGAACTTTATGATTTTTCACGACTTGTTAGTCATCATTATATTACTCGTTTATACAATATAAATTAGTATGTTGCACCAATATTGCACAGACTTCAAACCAACCCATTAATAAATTAGAATTTTTTATCAATCAATTTAATTAGTTTTTCCTTAATTATTTTAACACATTCTTCAGCTTCAGCATCTAATCTGAAAGGGTCTTTTGGAGATAATCCATAGGCCCCTAAAATATCACTTACATTAACTGTTTTAGCAACATCAATTCCCTTATTTTTTAAAATTACACTTACACAATTATTGGAACAACCATTAATAGCAATGATTGGCTGTTTTCTAAGCATTTCATTATTAACACCCTCAATATCGGCGGATGTAGAACCCATGCAAATGGAAATCACCTCACTGCATTCCTTTTTGCAGTCCCCAACTGCAACACGAGAAACTAGACCATTAGGACTCATACCGTTGCATGGTGCCAATGCTACTTTTGCCATTTATACTCACCCAATCCGTTTCATAATTTAAATCCAGTTCCTATAAACTGAGCAACATCCCTACCGACATCATCGGAAATATCTACATTAATAATGGATGATGTGCGCCCGCTTTTTCTGCATGTTGCCTTTGCTATTAATTTGTCGCCCTTTGGAGCAGACAAATAATGAATGTCGACCTGCTGGGCAACAGTCAGCTGATGAATCTGATTGGATAAAACTGCAAAAGCAAAATCTGCCAATGTGAATATTACACCACCCATCACTCCACCATAAGCGTTTCTGTGCTCATCAGTGATGTTTAAGCTACAGATTGCCTCATCGGCGGTTAATTCATCTAATGTTATTCCAGTATTTACTGCAAATTTATCCTTGTAAAAAAATTCCCTTGCACTTTCTATCGTATCGAAATTAACCATTTTAACACCTAACACTAATCATTATTGAATATTATTATAGATTTTTAACCATAAAAATACATTTACTAATAATATATTAAAACTAATTGAAATTTATTTGCTAAAAGCATGAATTCAATAATTTTTTAAGATGCGGCCAACACCAAATCATCAATATTGAAATTAAGCATGACACAATAATTGCCGGAGGATAGATGAAATACCCAATTAACATTCCAATGCCTACAGTAATCACAGTTGACAAATAATAACGGTTATTCAAAACCATTAAAAGAGCAACGTTGCCCATATCTACCTTTTTAAGAGCATTGGATGTTATTATTGACAATAGTGCAACAATGATGAAATCAAGACCATAACAAGCCTGGGCAACAAATGAATAAAAGTTTTCAGCCACAAAAGTTGACAAATACGGAATCAATGATAAAAAAAACATTGAAGCAGCGATTGACCATATGACCTTACCATCAATCCTGTTGACAATTCCAAACAGGTTATTGTTATAATTCCAATAATTAAAACAGACTACAAAACTGATTGCATAAGCAATAAATTCCCATTTCAAATCAAAAAGCGCATTCCATGAACCGTTGACAACCATCGGAATTTCCAAAACGATAACAGTTAGGATAATCGCAACAATTGCATCAAACAATGCTTCAAACCTGTCACTGCTTTCAATTTCAGATTTTGCAAGAATGGCCAAAAAGAGCCAATAGACTGTTGCAAAAATACATGAAATATAGATTCCAGGAATATATACTGTATAAGTAACTAAAAACCCAATTAGAATAATGAGAATTGGAACATATCTTCTATAATCATTTAGATTAACCTTTTTAAGCTTTTCATTGTAAGGATTTGCTTTTACTATCAAATAAGTCGATAAAGTATAAAAAACATTAGTTAATAAAAATAACAACCCGAACATTGCTTGAGCAGCAGTTGATTGCGGATTTAAAGCAACCCAAGTTGCAAAGTAAGGAACAAGTGATATGTTAAATATTAAGACTCCATAAACTAAAACAACAGCATTATTTATCTCATCAACCATCTGAAATAGATTATGATCATTATACCAAGTATTAAATATTATAATAAAACAAGCAAGATATGTCATGTACCTCATATTCAAGTTTAAAATAGCTCCCCAAGTTGCGGTTTCAGGTTGGGCGAGTTTTAAAACCAATACTGTGATAATTATTGCAAGAACTGCATCCATGAATGTTTCAAAACGAGTCGTATTCATAATTAATTATCTGAAATTACTCATATAAAACACTTTTATAACAAATCCAGTAAAGATAGATTCAGTTAACTTTATATATACTGAAGTTCATAATTTACCTAACGAACGGTAGGTAGGCAAAAATGAATACTAAAGAAAAAATATTTAACGTGTCACTAGATTTATTTTCAAAAAAAGGTTATGATTCCGTTTCACTAAGAGAGATTGCCGAGGAAGTGGGAATACAAAAAAGTTCAATTTATAGCCATTACCCCTCAAAAGAAGCCATATTAATGGATATTTTTAATCAATTTACTAAAAGTTTTGAAATCGATGATGAAGAAATACAATTGACTGAAAACAACCCATTGCTAGAAAATCCTGAATTATTCTATCATAAAGGTTCAGAAGCAATAAAAAACATGCTGTTTGAAGAGACAAATCTCAAAATCTGGAAACTGATTCTTATTCAGATGCACCATAATGAAAAAATCAGATTATTTTTCCAAAATGAGATATTAGTTAAGCCATTGATCTTTTGGGAAGGATTATTCGCCCTTTTAAAAGAAAAGGGAGTTATAAAAAAAGATTCAAACACCCACCTGTTAGCAAGACAGTACTACAGCTTTCCAATTTATCTGCTTTTAGAGATATGTGCAAAATATGATGATGTCCCTCAGGAAGTCCTTGAAAACTTCTTTAACCAAACCGAAGAACATGCGAGATTTTTATTTGAAAGTGTGAAGGTGAAATGATGGAAAACAATTTCAATATCCAGGAATATTTGGCTGAAGGGGTTGAATATATCCTAAAAGATGCCCTTCGCGCATCAATCAAAAACCCCAAAGAAATTTTATTTTTACATAAATTATCCAAAAATGCAAAAAAAGCCACTGAAATCAGACAAAAATATGATGAAAAAGGCCAGAATATTCCCGCTTTTTTGATTGCAAGCATTACAAGTAGATGTAACCTGCATTGCAGCGGATGTTACTCAAGGTCAAATAAATCCTGCAGTGATGACGAACCTATTAACCAGCTTACAGCCGAAGAATGGGAAGACATATTCATCCAGGCAAAAGAAATGGGAATAAGTTTCATCGTTCTTGCCGGAGGAGAACCTCTTCTTAGAGATGACGTAATAATTAAAGCTACTGATTTTCCTGAAATTTTATTTCCAATATTTACAAACGGAACTCTGCTAAATAAGGAATACTTAAAATTATTTAATGATAATAGAAATATTGTTCCGATTCTCTCCATTGAAGGGGATGAAAAAATTACAGATTCCAGAAGGGGAAAAGGTGTCTATAAACAATTAGTAGATTCAATGAGATTGATGAAGAAAAACAATATAATATTTGGAGCTTCACTCACATTTACCAGAAACAATCTAACTTCACTTCTTTCAAAGGAATTTATAGATGAACTGCATGATTTTGGATGCAAAGTAGTATTTTTCATCGAATATGTCCCAGTTAACGGAGAGACTAAAGAGATGGCACCAAGAGATGAAGAAAGAGAATTGTTATTAGATAATCTTGAAAGTCTGAGAGAAGAATATCAAGATATGTTATTCATGTCATTTCCAGGAGATGAAAAAAACTCTGGAGGATGTCTGGCTGCCGGAAGAGGATTTTTCCATATCAATTCACATGGCGGCGCCGAACCTTGCCCCGCTTCACCATATTCAGACATCAATGTTAAAGAAACATCACTCATTGAAGCATTGAATTCAAAGCTATTTAAATCACTCAGGGAGGGTGGCATTCTTATGGGTGAACATGAAGGTGGATGTGTCTTATTCGAACACCAAAAAGAAGTTGAAAGGTTGCTGGAAGATTAAACTTTAGATTTTCACCAACATCACCTAATTTTTCAAGACAAATATGGATTCTAAATTTAAATTTAATTGTTTAAATCTTTTTATTTTTTATTTATTTGATTTATATTAGTTTATTTTGTTTTTTAAGATGTAAGTGAGCACTTGCATTCGAAAAACTTTATATAATGCCTTTTTCATATAATTATTTGTGCAGTGAAATGCTATTATTTCACAATCCAATTCAATTATAACAAAGGTGATTAATATGGATCTCAACAAAAAATTATTAACTTTACTTGCAATTTTTTGCTTAATTGTGTCTGCAGGTGTTGTTTGCGCTGCAGATCAAGACGGATACGCTGGAATCAACTATCAAAATATGAACGGCGTTAGTGGAAGCCAATATGCAGTGGCTGACGGATTAGAACCTGGTAACGGTTTACCTCTCGAAAACCAAACTGGCTACGTACCTTTAGACGCTGACGGAAACCCAATTTTAAATGCAACAGGAAACGCAACAGGCAATGCAACACAAAATGTTACCGCAAACGTTACATCCAATGTAACTGCTAATGCAACCCACAATGTTACCGCACAACACACCATGCCTGTAACCGGTAACCCAATCATTGCATTATTAGCAGTAACCGGAATCATCGGCGGTTACGCAGTACTCAGAAGAAACAACTAAAATTAAAACATAATCTTTTTATTCAAAAAGCATGATTCAATATCATGCTTTCCCCCCCATTTTAAACTAATTTTCCAATAAAATCCCAAATACCATTTTAAGCAGACTATTTCTACTTAAGTTAAATGCTTTTTAGTGAAATATTTTCTAAAAATGCCCAAACTTAGAAATTAACTAAAAATAGCATAGCAAATAAAATATCTGATAAAACTAATTAAAATGAGCATAGAGCAATCATGCCTAAAATATATAAAAAAAAGTTAAAGGAGAGAATTAATTCTCCTTTTAGATTTTAATGAAATAAATTCTTGCAACTGATCCAGCGTATTTGCTGTTTCCACCGTATGAGCTGCTGATATAGTATTCATCCGGAACCAAATCTGCAACTGACAGTTTAACTTGGCCGAGCTTATCGGTTTTTAAAGCAGTTTTAACACCATTGAAATTGAATACAACAGTTGCACCTTTGATGGCCTGGCCTGTTTCCCTGTTGATTAGTGTGGCCACTACTTCCTGTGTTTCTTTGTAATAGAAATTGGAAATAACAGTTGAAACTTTATCAATATCAAGCTTAATTGACCCATATGACCTGAGGTATTTGCTGTTTCCACCGTATGAAAGACTTGCGCTTTCAACTACTGGATCACCAATATGTAACCTTGCCTGACCTAGCTTATCGGTTTTTGCAGCTGTTTTCACACCATTATAATTGAATACTATAGTAGCGCCTTTGATGGCCTGACCTGTTTCACTGTTGATTAATGTAGCAACCAGTTCCTGGGTTGTCTCATCATAATACTGTGAAATGCTAGTCATGATTTTAGTTATGGTGAAATCGACACTTGCGTTGGAAGGAATATATTTACTGTTACCAATGTAGGAAGCTGATGCTTCATAGGTTCCTAATGCCAAGTTTGCAACTGAAACTTTTGCCTGACCGTTATCATCACTCTTTACAGTAGATTTCACGCCATTAACTTCAAATCTTACATTAGCATTCTTGATAGCCTGACCAGTAACATCATTGATTAAAGTAGCGACAATCTCTCTAGCACCGTTATTGAAGTCAAGTGAAACAGCAGTTCTTGCTTTAATAATAACATCAACACTTGCACTTGAAGGACTATACTTGCTGTTACCTTCATAAGAAGCAGTTATAGTGTAAGTGCCTCCATCTAAGTTCGCAGTGGAATATACGGCATTACCACTAGCATCAGTTTTGACAGTGTATTTCTTATCACCAACAATAAACCTTACATTAGCGTTTTTAATAGCTTGGCCAGTGACATTATTAATCAAAGTAGCGGTCAACTCTTTGGCATCCTCATCATAAACAGCATTTATACTTGTTGGAATGTTAGTTACAGCAACATTTGCACTTGTGCTTGCTTCATTATACAATGTGTTACCGTTAAAGGAAATAACTGCTGTGTAATTTCCAGGAGCCAAATCGACAGTTGAAACTTTTGCCTGACCTTCGGAATCAGTTTTAACAGTATTATCATTGCCATTGATACTGAATATTACATCAGCGCCAACAATAGGGGCGCCAGTAGCATTATCAAATAAACCAGCAGCTAACTCACCATTTTCATCACCATAATCAACAGTGACATCCTGAGAAATCAATGTTGAAATGTATTTGTTTATCTTAACATTAATTGATTTTGATGAAGATGCATAAATGTCATTGCCTGCATATGAGATAACAGCAGTATAATTGCCAGGATTTAAACCGTTTGTGGATAATGAAGCTTCACCACGTTCGTCAGTTGTTAAAATTTCGTTTATATTACCTACATTTATCACAACATTGACATCACACATAGCAGTACCATAAGCATCTTTTAAAGTAGCGACAATCACCGCATCACTATTGTAATCTGCAACGACATCAGAAGCAGTTATTGCAGTTGAAATTGGAGTGTAAGTGCCACCATCACCAGTGAATACATTATCTTTGTTTGAAGATGGTTCAGTAGTCCACCATACTGTTGAATCTGAGCTTTTACTTCCAATGAATACATTTTTAGTTATTTGAAGACTCGCTCCAGTACTGGCTATAGCAAGACCTCTAGTAGCAGTGTTGCCTTTAAATATGTTGGAGGTTATGGATGCAGAGCTTCCGTCGGATTTGATTGCACCAGCATATCTGCCCGCGTTGTTGGATGTGAATGTATTTCCTGAAATTACAGCGGAATTACCTGCAATGAACAATGCTCCGCCATCCCTGTTTTTAACAGAATTATCGGAAATTATATTGTTTTTGATTGTAGCCTTTGCACTGTCGATATGGATTGCACCACCATAATCATTCGCATCGTTGCTTTTGATGTTGTTGTTATTTATTGTAATGCTTGCACCACTATAATAATAAATTGCTCCTCCAGTACTTTCCGCATGACAATTACCAATGTAATTGTGGAGTATACTGTTTGAATCACCTTTTAAAGCGATTGCTCCTCCTTTTGTGGAGGCGCTACAATTTTCGATTACATTATATGAAATCTCATTGGAGTTCCCATTTAAGTTTATTGCTCCACCCGGTCCGGATGTGACTTCGTTATTTGTGAATGTGTTTTGTGTATATTTAGCCATGTCACTGTCTGAAGATATCGCTCCCCCGTGTGTTGTTGCCTTATTGTTTTTGAAGGTGTTGTTTGCAATTTTACTTTCACTTGCGGTAGATGTGATTGAAAGCCTCATTGCTCCACCCAAGTTAGCTGTGTTTTCATCGAATACATTATTTATGACTGTGTATCCCCCAGCGTAGTAAAGGTTGACTGCACCCCCATTTTTACCGTAATTTTTGATAAATGTGTTGTTAGCAACTAATTGGTTGGAGGCTTCATTAATAGACAATGCACCACCGTCATTTTGAGAAGCAGTATTGCTTGTGAATACATTGTTTAATATTTCATTATCAGAACCGGATATGAAAACTGCTCCTCCAAGCCCTCCAGTAGCTTTATTGTTTGTAAATTTGCTATATTGAATTAAATTTTCTTTACTTTCACTGTAAATTGCTCCACCACCCTTTGTTGCAGTGTTGCCGCTGAATTCACAATTTAATATGGTTGTGCCGACTACTGGTTTTGAATTATATTCTTTGTTCATGTAGATTGCACCCCCATAAACACCTTTGTTATTTGTAAAGGTACAGTTTTCAACAAGTATGTTTGAAGCACGAATAAGGAGTGCTCCACCCGCATTGTTTGGGTTTCCATTCACAAAGTTAATGTTTTTCAAAACGAC
>NZ_JAFRKB010000068.1 GCF_017431965.1 Methanobrevibacter sp.
AAGCAGTGAATCAAAGAAGACAACATCAACTATATCATTCTTTTGATATCCTTCATCATTTTCGTCTATGATGATATAGCTGTTCGCCTCAACCATTGACCTAATTATGCCAGAACCCCTGTTCAGGACATGTCTTGTATAGTTTTCATCAGTATAAGAACGGATGAAATCTGTCCTGCCCAGTTGGGAAGGAATCTTTAGCTGAGATTCCTTTCTGATAATATTAAAATCAAATGCTCTTCCTTGCATTTCAAATAGATATTTTCTTGCAAAAATATCAAACTGAGTCATTGCCGCAACAGGCTGGCCGGAAAATGTAAATACCATCTTATCATTTACAATGCCTGCTCCAATCGGTTTGCCCGGTCTTATAGCAACACCGTGGAATAATATCTCTCCGATGTCATCAACAACATCCAAAACAACATCCCCTTTACTGATAGCTGTTCCTCCTGTAGTCATGATGACATCATAATCATAAGAAGCCTTTAAAATAGCTTCCCTTACTTCTTCAAATGTGTCTCCAGCATGGTCAATATCGCAAATCGCACCTGAATCCTCAACCATTGCCTTTATAGTAAACTGATTAGAATTAATGATTTTAGCTTTATCGATTTCTTCCTTTGTAGGTTCAACAAGTTCATTGCCTGTAATGATTACTTTAATTCTAGGCTTTTTGAAAACCTTTACCTTATCATAACCGGCAGAAGCAATTAAACCCATCTCCGGATATCTGATGAAAGTGTTCTTTGAAAGAATTTTCTCCCCCTTCTTGATGTCTTCCGCTTTTGGAGAAACATTTTCTCCAGGAGTAACCTGAGAATAGATTGTCAAATCATCCCCTTCAGTTGTGGTGTACTCTTTCATGATAACAGCATTGGCTCCATCGGGAATAGGTGCTCCGGTAGCTATAACAATAGCTTCATTTTCACCAACAGTTTTATTAGAAAAATCTCCAGCACCAATAGCATCCACTATCTTAAAGCTTTTAGGAGCAGATTGTGATGCTCCAAAGGTATTTTCACCAATAACTGCAAATCCATCCATAGCAGATTTATCAAAAGGTGGAGAATTGTGAAAAGCTTCAATATCTTCGGCCAATACTCTCTTGTGACAATCATGTATTGAAATTTCTTCAATACCAGTGACTTTTTGATTATCATTAACTAATTTTAATGCATTAGTCAGAGATTCCAATTTTGATAAAAACATGTTTCAACTCCCCCAAGTCAAAATTTATGGCATATATTTTTCAAGAACACCATGATATGCATTATCCAAGTCTTCATAACTAAATTCATGACCGTTTATATTTAATGAACTGCCTTTTACTTCCCCAATGACTTCAACATCGACGTCAATCTTTGCTAAAATATCATCCAAAGCGTCAGCTTTTACTGTTAAAATGTATCTTCCATGACTTTCTGAGTAAAGCAACTGGATTTTATCCAATTCATCATCAACTAAATTAACATCACAACCCAATCCGGATTTGATAACCATTTCACAAAGTGCAATAGCTATACCTCCAGCAGACACATCATGAACTGCGGTAATATTCTTGTCTGCGTCTTCATCGATTAGCTTTAATACAGTCTGACCGTTAGCTAACTCTTCATCAATTCTGATTCTTGGAGCTGTTCCTTTCTCAAGATTGTGAATAGTTCTGTGATATTCGGAACCTGTTAATTCATCATAGGTTTTTCCGATTAAAAGAATCTTATCCCCTTCGTTTTTGAAATCCATAGTTCTGATGTTTTCAATTTTTTCAACACCAATAACACCAACAGCAGGAGTTGGATTGATTTTAATTCCTTCAGTTTCATTATAAAAACTAACGTTTCCACTAATAACAGGTGCATTGAATTTTTCAGCAACCAAACTCATTCCTTCAATAGCCCTTTTAAATTGCCATAAAATTTTTGGAGTTTCCGGATTTCCAAAGTTAAGGCAATCGACAACCGCATAAGGAGTTGCACCCATTGAAATAACATTTCTAATTGCTTCTGCAACACAGCCTGCAGCTCCATCAAATGGAGACAATTTAGTGTGAATTGTATTAGAATCAGTGGTAAGCGCAATTGCAGTTTCATCATCAATTCTCAATACTGCAGCATCATCTCCAGGTTTAACAACAGTTCTTACCTGAACTTCATGGTCATATTGTTTATAGACCCATTCTTTTGAAGCTATATTCGGAGAAGATAATAATTTAGGTAAAGATTTATAAACACCAGGTTCTTTTAATTCAATTTTTTCTGTATCTTCTGGAATTTCCTCTAAAGGTCTGTCAATTGAAGGCGGATCTGCCAATAAGATTGTTGGCAAGTTAGCAATCTCTTCACCTTCATCAGAAATAATCATGTTATTGCCTTCAATAACCTCACCGATTACTGATGAGACTATTTCATGCTTATCACAAATCTCTTGAGCGAGTTCGACATCGTTAGGGTTTATTACAAACACCATTCTTTCCTGTGATTCTGAAAGCATGATTTCATATGGAGTCATGCCAGTTTCCCTTAAAGGAATTGCACGTAAATCAACAAGTGCTCCGTTTTTAGAGGAATCTACAAGCTCAGAAATACAGCAGGTAAGGCCTCCACCACCTAAATCTTTTACTCCGCTAACATCAATCTTTTCAAGAATTTCCAATGATGCTTCCAAAACTCTTTTTTTGGTAAACGGATCGGCTACCTGAACTGCTGGCCTATCTTCTGTTTCGGAATCTGATGTCAACTCTTCTGATGCGAATGTTACACCATGAATTCCATCACGACCAGTGGTTCCGCCCATTAAAAGAAATACATCACCATGATTAGGTGCCTGTGCACGAACTATCTTATCTTTTTCAACAAGCCCTACACACATTACATTTACTAAAGGATTTGTTCTGAATGATTCATCAAACTCAATTTCACCAGCAACAGTCGGCACACCAACACGATTTCCATAATCGGAAATTCCTTTTACTACATGTTCAAATAAATATCTGGATTTTTCATCTTCTAAAGGTCCGAATCTAAGTGAATCCAAAAGTGCAATAGGCATAGCACCCATAGAAATAATATCCCTTAAAATTCCACCAATACCAGTCCCAGCACCACCATATGGTTCAATAGCTGATGGGTGATTGTGTGATTCCATTCCTACAGCTAATGCATATTTATCAGTTACGGATACTAGTCCCGCATCATCTCCGGGACCTAAAATAATATTTTCTCCTTCAGTTGGAAAAGCTCTTAAGAAAGGCCTGCTACTTTTATAGGAACAATGTTCTGAAAACATTACATCCAGCATTCCCTCTTCCAATTCATTCATTTGCCTACCGAGGATTCCTTCAATATATTCAACTTCTGAATCAGCTAAAGTCATGTTAACACCTTAATTTTTAATTGAAATAATAACTTTTTCTCCTTCAATATCCCATTCTTTAGTATAATCTTTAGAATCTTTACTGCATTCCTCTGTGTCAGTTATAATTAGGCTACTTGCTCTAACTTCATGAGATATGAATTCTGATTGAGGAACTATTAAATCTTTAAATTCAGCAGATGTTTCCACATCAACATTAATATTTGCTTCAACATCCAAATCTAGGTCTTTTCTCATGTCTTGAATTCTTCTTATTAATTCACGAGCCATAGCTTCCTGTCTAATTTCTAAAGTAATATTAGTATTTACAAACACATTTCCTCCATCAAACTCTGATGAAACAAAGTCATCCGGAAGTTCTGAATCGAATAATACTTCTTCAGAAGACAATTCGATTCCTTCAATAACAACACTACCATTAGCTTCAAGTTCTGCTTTAATTTGGTTGCCGTCACTTTCTTTTAGGCCTTTTACAACTTTACCCATATCTCCTTTAAGTTTTGGACCTAAAATTTTGAGATTTGGCTTTGCATTGAATGACAACTTATCAAATTCGCTGGCGCTTAAAACCTCTTTAGTATTAGATTGATCCTTAATGATATCTTCCAATTCTTCAATAGCTTTCAAGACTTCTTCATCCTGAGATACAACAGTAATATCTGAAACCGGCCATCTGAGTTTATATTGTGCAATATCACGTGCTCTAATAGATGCATCAATTACATCACGGACAACATCCATTTTTGCTTCCAATCCTTTATCTATTGCATCTTCATCATAACCCCAATCAATCATATGAATGCTTTCAGGAGCATCTGGATTTACTCCTTTAACAAGATTTTCATAGATTTCTTCACACACATGAGGTGCAATTGGACATAAAACTGAAATTAATTTGATGATTGCTGTGTATAAACTGTAATATGCTCCCAATTTATCAGGATCATCACTTTCAACCCAAGTTCTTCCACGAATAAGCCTTACATACCAACGGCTTAAATCCTCAAGGATGAAATTATTGATTTTTCTAGTTGCATTGTGGAAATATAACTTATCCAATTCTTCTGCAACTTCTTTAACTAAAGTATTTGCTTTGGATATAATCCATTTATCCTCAGCTCTTAAAATCATGTCATCTTCACTTAATCCTATAGGATTGAAGTTATCCAGTGACATGTAAGTGGTTGAAAATACATATATATTCCATAAAATGTTAAACATCTTGTTGATGTTTAAAAGCTCTTCCCATACAAATTTTAAATCATCCCATGGTTTTGAAGCCCATAACAGATAGAACCTTAAAACATCCGCTCCGTATTTTTCAATGACCTCTTCTGGAGATACAACGTTTCCTAATGATTTTGACATCTTATTTCCATTTTCATCCAATACAAAACCATGCATTAAAACTTTTTGATAAGGACTTTTGCCCATAGAAATTACTCCAGTACCTAATTGTGAGTAGAACCATCCTCTGGTTTGATCGTGACCTTCTGTAATAAAGTCATATGGGAACCAATCCTGGAATTTATCTTTTTCTTCCGGATAGTAAAGGGAAGCCCATCCGGCAACACCGGAATCAATCCACACATCCAATACATCTGGAATTCTTTTAATGGTTTGACCGCATTTGTCACATTTTACTTCAACTTCATCTACATATGGTCTGTGAATAAGTTCTGAATCTGAAACGGTTATTTCATTTAAGGATTCTGCTTTTAACTCATCAAGAGAACCAATTACTTTCAATTCGCCACAATCCGGACATTCCCAAATAGGAATTGGAATACCCCAGAATCTTTGCCTTGAAATTGTCCAATCACGAGCGTTATCTACCCAATCATAGAATCTGCCTTCACCGGCCCATTTAGGTATCCATTCAACGCGACCAATTTCATCCAGCATTTTCTGTTTAATGTCTGTAACTTTCAAGAACCATTGTTTAGTAGCCCTATAGATAATAGGAGTTTTACATCTCCAGCAAACCCCGTATCTGTGCTCAATAGTTTCTGACCTATACATTAAACCTTTGTTTTCTAAATCTTCAATAATTTGGGAGTTTTCATCTTTTGTAAATTTATCAGCGTATTTTCCTGCATCCTGTGTGAAGCATCCATCTTCACCTACCGGACAGAATATTGGAATTCCATTAGCTTGACCTACTTCAAAATCGTCTGGCCCATGTCCCGGTGCTGTGTGTACCAAGCCTGTACCTTCACCAAGTTCAACGTGATCTCCTGATAAAACCTTGTGGACACTATCTATTTCATCGAACTCGGCATGTTTAGGAACTTCATCTGAAAGTATGTAATCATAGCTCATTCCAATTAATTCTTCACCTTTAACAGTTTTGATAACTTCATACATCACTTCTTTTTCTTCTATGATTTGGTCTTCTTCGTCATCATTTTCTGCAGGTATTTTAGTTCTGTGAATCTTAATCTGTTTGCCTAAAACATCTTCCATCAGGTTTTCAGATAGAATATAAGTTTCACCATCTTTTGAAACATAAACATAATCAAAATCGGGATTTGCACAAATGGCCATGTTTGCCGGCAGAGTCCATGGGGTAGTTGTCCAAACTAGGAAATAGGTATTTTCTTCCCCTTTAACCGGGAATTTGATATAAATAGAAGGGTCGACTTTTTCTTCATATTCAATTTCGGCGGCCGCAAGTGCAGTTCCACAATGAGGACACCAGCTAATAACCCTTTGATCGTTGACAAGCAAGTTCTGTTCATTAGCTCTTTTAAGAGTCCACCATGAAGATTCCATATATTTAGGGTCAAGTGTCATGTAAGGGTCATCCCAATCCATCCAAACACCCAATTGGTCGAATTGATCTTCCATAGCTACTTTATTTTCCATTGCAAATTCTCTGCATTTATCAACAAAAGCGGCCATTCCGATAGTCTCTTCAATTTCCTGTTTTGATTGAATGCCCATCAGATGCTCTACTTTGTTTTCAATTGGAAGCCCGTGCATGTCCCAGCCAGCTTGACGTCTTAAACTAAATCCATTCATTGATTTATAACGTAAATAAGAATCTTTAATAATTTTATTCCAAGCTGTTCCTAAGTGAATTTTACCGCTGCAATATGGAGGTCCATCTAAAAATGAATACCTAGGACCATTTTCTCTAAGTTCATTTACCTTTTTGAAAGTATCTTCATCCTTCCAGAACTTTTGTACTTTCCTTTCTATTTTATCGTGATCGTATGATTTATCTGCCTCTTTTATTGGCATTGTAACTCCTCAAAAATATTAATCTATAATATGTATTCTTTTGTTTAAGCTATTAAATAAAGGTTATTAAAATTCTTGAATATTTTAAAAAATGAAAAGATTTTTAAAAAAATAATATTGATTAAAATCTTTAAAAAAGAAGATATTCAAAACAAAAAAAAAGAGAGTTAAAAATATATATTTACAATTCAAAAAAAAATTAAAACATTTCCTCAAAAGAGGAAAGTTTCATTTAAATGTATTTTTTCAAATCTTCAGCTTTATCAGTTTTTTCCCATGGAAGACCTTCAATACCGAAGTGACCGTATTTAGCAGTTTGCTTATAGGAAGTGTCTCTTAGGCCTAATGTTTCAATAATTCCATCAGGAGTTAATTTGAAATTTTCACGTACGATTTCATCAAAATCAAGGTCGGCTACAGCAGTTCCGAAAGTGTCTACCATTACTGAAGTCGGTTCTGCAACTCCAATTGCATAGGATAGCTGAATTTCACATTTTTCAGCAAGGCCACTTGCTACAATGTTTTTTGCAATGTATCTTGCCATGTAACATGCGCTTCTGTCCACTTTAGTGCAGTCTTTACCTGAAAATGCTCCTCCACCATGGCGAGCATATCCTCCATAAGTATCTACAATGATTTTACGACCTGTTAAACCAGCATCCCCATGAGGACCTCCAATTTCGAATTTGCCGGTTGGATTAATGTGTTCTTTAGTATTTTCAGTCATCAATTCATCAGGAATAACTGCCTTAAAGAGTTTTTCACGAATGTCAGCTTTTAATTGCTCTTGATTATCAGACACTGTTTCATCATGCTGGGTTGACAATACTACTGCATCAAGTGAAACAACATTTCCATCTTTATCATAATTTACTGACACCTGCGCTTTACCGTCAGGTCTTAAATATGGAATTTCACCGCTTTCCCTAAGTTCAGTTAATTTATTAGTTAATTTACGAGCAAGGTCAATTGGATAAGGCATTAATGAGTCGGTTTCATTAGTTGCATAACCAAACATCATACCCTGATCTCCTGCTCCACTTTCTTCATCCCCACGGTCCACTCCCTGATTAATATCAGCAGACTGTTCATGAAGCCTGTTTTGAACAATACAAGTATGACCATCAAATTCTAAATCAGGTTTATCATAACCTATTTCAATGATTGTATCCCTAATGATTTTTTCAATTTCTTCTTCTGAAATATGGGCTGATGAAGTTATTTCACCAAATACCATGCAAAAATCAGTTGTTACACAAGTTTCACATGCAACATGAGAATTTTTATCCTGTGCCATGTACGCATCTAAAATAGCATCAGAAATAATATCTGCAACTTTATCAGGATGTCCCTGAGTTACTGATTCTGATGTAAATGTCCTAAATATTTCGCTCATTTTATCACCAATATTTGATTTTAATTCTCATTTAAGAATTGTATCAACATTATCAAATAGTCATTATAAGTTTTATCTTAAATGTTATATATAAATTATTAAAAATTATGATTAAAACAAGCCCAAAAAAACTTTTGTGAATAATTAATTACTGAAAAAGAAAAATAATATTATAGTTTTGAAAATATATTATAACATATATCAGAATTTCAAAATAAAATGAGTGGTAAAATGAGTTTCTACAGAAAATATAACACAATCATAAGAAGTATCGACAACATTGCGAAGCTATATAAAATATATAAAAAAGATAAATCAAAGAAAAAAGATGATAAAAAATGAATATTATTTATTTAATTGATTTTAACTGCCCATATTCATATATTGGACTTAAAAGACTTCAAAAAGTAATTGAAAGTTTAAAGTTAGATGTTGAATGGGAAATGAAGCCTTTTGAACTTGAAACAGAAGCTGGAAAAAGGCCTACAATAAGCACTACTGAAAAATATTCTGAAAAATTCGAACTGTCACCGGAAGATGCTTCAGCTAAAATCGCTGAAATAGAAGAAATTGCACATGAAGATGGTTTGGAAATCAATTTTAAAGATATGCTCCTTACAAGCTCTAAAGATGCGCTGAGATTGACAAAATATAGCCAAAATATGCACCCTGAAATTACCTTAAAGCTTGTTGAAGAGATATTTTATTCCAACATGGTTAAAAACGAAAACATCGCAGATATAAATGTTTTAACTGAAATAGCTATCTCATGTGGACTGGAAGAAGATGATGCCAAAAAAATTCTTGAAAACAATTATTACAACATTGAATGCTATCTTGATAAGGAAGAAGCTCTTTTGCATGGAATTACCGCAACCCCCTGTTTTATTTTAAATCATAAAGGACAGCGCCTTATTATTCCCGGAACATTTACAAGTGAAGAGTTTGAAACTGCCCTGAAAGATATGATTAGTGGAGAAATGGAAAACAAAACTTTCGTATAAGTAAATTTTGATTTAAAATCGTTTAAAAGCTTAAATATTTTAAAATAAAATAATTAGTTTATGATTTTAAATAAAACAAATGATGAACTAATCAATATAAAAATTACATGTGCAAATACTTTTTTTAAGCGTTTTAAAGGATTGATGGGAAAAAGAGATATTGACTATGCAGTATTGTTTTATAACTTGAAAGGTTCAAGTGTGCACACCCACTTTATGAAATTTGATATAGATGTTTATTTTCTAGATAAAAATCGAGTAATTTTTGAAAAAACTTGTTTAAAACCCTGGAAATATTATAAACCTAAAAAACAAGCTTATTATATCTTGGAAACAAAAAAAGATAAATTAAAATTAAAAATAGGAGATTGCTTAGATTTTATCTAAGATCTCTTTTGGATCTTCAAAGATTTGAATATCATCAATACTAGCTAATTTACGGGTATTTTCAATATCAATATCTCTCATATAGATTGTAATGATTTTCCCTTCAGATATTGCATCATTTGGACATGTATTTCTACACAGCCCACAGCCAATACATTTTGTCAAGTCTATCTCCTCATGCGGGATAATAGCTCCTTGCTCACAAGCTAACGATGCAACACAATCGTCACAATTTTTACATTTGGACAATTCCATTTTTGAAGGTAGAACTGTATCAACTGGTCCCGGATGAATATCAACAGGAACCATGTATACAGGAACAGCGCCTTTCCCTGCTTGCGCAACAACATTCGTAACTAAAGTATCTGCAATTCCATAGACTATCTTTGAAACTGTATTTGCTGTTGTAGGCGAGACTATTAACAAGTCATATTTACCTAATGAAAAACGGCCGGTAATTGGATATGAAAATTTTTGATTGGAATCTGTAGCCAATTCACGATATTTACCACCAGTTAACTTGACAACCCTTTCATAAAGTCCATACATTTTAAGAACTTCTTCGGCAGCCCCTGATAGAAATATAGTGACTTCATGTTCGCTAGCTAATTTTTCAGCAACCTGCACAGATTCCCTGAGTAAATGACCAGCTCCAGTAAATGCAAATCCGATTCTCATTTTAATCTATAATTTATGATATTGGTAAGCTTCTCTGTCTGAGAATGCATAATCTAATTTTGTGTATTGATTCATGAATTCAGCAACTTCATCAGCAATGTCTTCCTTATCGACTGCTACACGCTTAATGAATTCAGCAACTTCATCCATTTCTTTTTCTTTTAAACCTCTTCTGGTAATTTCTTGAGTACCAATTCTAATACCTGATGGATCATCTGAATTATCTCTGTTGTCTCCAGGTAAGAGATTTTTATTTAATATTACATTATTGTCAGCTAAATCTTTTGCAATGTCTGATGCAGACCTAATGTTTGTTAAGTTTACTGCAATTTGGTGTGATTGTGTAAATCCTAAATCTTCACATAAAACATCAAAGCCTCTTTCATACATTGCCTGACCTAACGCTTGAGCATTTTTAATGATTTGTTTTGCGTAAGCTTCACCAAACTCCAACATTTCAGCAGTTGCAATACCTAAACCTAATAAGTGGTGTAAATGGTGATTACTTACAACACCAGGGAATACTGCATTGTCAATAATTTCCTCGTTTTCCTTGTGTGAGAGGATAATTCCACCTTGTGGACCTGGGAAAGTTTTGTGGGTACTTCCCATCATTAAATCCGCACCTTCTTTGAGAGGTTGTTGGAACTGGCCTCCTGCAATAAGACCTAATACGTGAGCTCCATCATACATTATTGTAGCTCCAACTTCATCAGCAGCTTCACGAGCTTCTTTGATAGGGTGAGGGAATAAGAATAAACTTCCACCGAATAAAACAATTTTTGGTTTTTCCTCCAAGATTTTTTTGTTCATTGCGTCGATGTCAATGTTCATAATGTCTTTATCTAATGGGTGGAAAACTGTTTTAAGACCGCGGATACCTGCTGCACTTACATCAGCGTGGGAAATGTGTCCTCCTGACGGAACTTCCAATGCCATTACTTTTTCACCAGGTTTTGCAAAACCGAAAAATGCTGCTAGATTAGCAGTAACTCCGGAAACCGGTTGTACATTAGCATAATCACAATCATAAACTTTACAAGAAAGTTTTTTTGTCATGTCTTCAACTTGATCAACATATTGGCATCCTTCATAAAATCTTTCAAATGCTTGTCCTTCCGCATATCTGTGAGCAAAATCTGTCGCAACGGCTTCAGTTACTTCCACACTTGTAACATTTTCAGATGCAATTAAATTGATACTGTTTCTCATATATTCAGTATGTTCTTTTGCAATTTCTTCAAACTTTAAAATTTCATCATGATAATTAGTCATTTACTACACCTAATATCCAATTAAATATTATGTATTAATTTTTGTTTATCTTATAATATAATAGTTATGAAATTAGCTATATTTCAAATTAATTTTAAGGATATTAACAACATAATAAATTAGGACAAATGCAATCAGTAAAAATATTGTTCCGGCTAAAAATATTGACATTACCCCCAAGCCATCGACTAAAAATCCGCCAATTGCAATTCCGATGGCTATTCCCCCATTTAAAATACTTAAAAAAATGCCGTTTGCAAGTTCAAGATTTTGAGATAATACTGATGTTTCTATGTATTGTATTAAGTTATATCCCATTCCATCAAGTATTCCAAAAATTAAAATCAATGTCAATACGGCGATTAAATAATTTGGCAGCATATACAGCAAGAAAAATACTGATGCGCATACAATTTGAAAAACAATTAATGTTTCTTTATCCCTAATGAAAATTAATTTTCCACCTAACCAAGTCCCAAAAATAGAAAATAGTCCATAAACAAAAAGGAATATGCTTAATTTATATGTATAAATATGACATATTGTTTGTAAAAAGTATGGAATATAATTATAAACAATACTTGCACCAATAGGCATCATAATTATTGCAATTGATGGAATAATGAATTCCTTTGACTTCAAACTGGATAAAGGCAATTGATAACTTTTGGGTTTGCCTTCAATTTTGGGAAAAAATAACAAAATAAGAATTAATGTTAACATATTTATTGAAAAAATCCATGACATTGCAATTTGATAGCCAAATATAGTTCCAAGCCCTGTTGTTATTGGCAATCCCACTATACTTCCGACAGAGATACCAAGAAGAATTCGTGTTATATAATTCTGTTTTTCATTTTCAGGAGCTATTTCCTCACATACTGTAAGGGCAATAGATATAAATGCTGGATAAACAATTGCAGGTAATATTCTAAAAAATGAAGCTATTATAATGTTTTTAGTAAATATAATCACAATATTTGAAATTGCAAATATTGATAAAATAAAAATGAATGTTCTTTTTCTTTCATATCCTGAAAAAATTATAGGCATGAATAATCCACAAACGGCTATTGTAAATGTAAATGAACTTACATATAATCCTGAAATAGCAATTGAAGTATTAAAATACTGGGATATCTGGGAAATTATGCCAATTATACTTAAAGGAGTATTGATTCCCAGTGAGGATATCATTAAAATATATAAAAGCAGTTTTGAATTTTTCATAGTTATCAATAACAATCGTTATTAATAATATTACTAACAATATTATAAAAAATTTTGGAAAATGATTAAAAAAAAGAAAAAAAGAAATAGAGAAATTAATCTCTAAATCTATTTACCTATGTCTTCAAGAGCAGCACTGATTTGTGCCATAATTTGCTCGGTTTTGAAGTGTTGTTGGTTCATAGCACCGGATGGACATGCACCTACACAAGTTCCACATCCTTTACATAATGCGGAGTTAATTTGTGCAAACTCTTTTCCACCTACACCGGTTGCAATAGTAATTGCAGCAAATGGACATAATTCAACACATACTTGACATGCACCACAAACAGCGTCGTCGTTGGATGCAATAATAGGTTCGATTTCTACTTCTCCTTTAGCCATTGGGATTGCTGCTCTGGATGCTGCAGCTGAACCTTGAGCTACGGAGTCAGGAATATCTTTAGGACCTTGTGCTACACCAGCAATGTAAACACCATCAGTTAAAGTGTCAACAGGTCTGAGTTTTGGGTGAGCTTCCATGTAGAATCCATCTGCAGATCTGGAGAGACCTAAGGTTTGTCTGAGTTCGTCAGATCCAGCAGAGTGTTCGAGACCTACACTTAATACAACTAAGTCGTAAGTGTATTCAGTTACTTTACCGAGTAAAGTATCTTCTGCTCTGATAGTTAAGGTTAAATCATCGTTTTCGAAGATTTGTGCAGGTTTACCTCTGATAAATTCAATACCGTATTTTTCTTGAGAGGTTTTGTAGAACTCTTCGTATCCTTTACCGAATGAACGGATATCCATGTAGTAACAAGTTACTTCTGTGTCAGGTTCGTGGTCAATACATAATTGAGCGTTTTTCATGGAGTACATACAACATACTCTGGAACAGTATGGTTTACCGATTTGTTCGTCTCTTGAACCGACACAGTGGATGAATGCTACACGTTTAGGTTCGATACCATCGGAAGGTTTGATAACGTGTCCACCAGTAGGACCTGATGCGTTAATCATCCTTTCAATTTCCATAGCAGTAATTACGTTTGAGAAACGTCCGTATCCGTATTGGTAAATTCCGGAAGGATCGAATGGGTCGTAACCGATAGCAGCTACAATAGTACCAACTTCTAATTCGATTTCGGTAGCTTGTTGATTGTGGTCGATTGCGTCTGGTCCACATGCTTGTACACATAAGTTACATTCGATACAGTAGTCTTTATCGATAGTTGCACATAATGGTACAGCTTGAGGGAATGGGATGTATGCAGCTTTTACCATACCTACACCTTCGTCGTAGTAGTTAGGTATTTCGATAGGACAAGCTTCTTGACATGCTCCACATCCAGTACATAAATCTTCATCTACATATCTAGGTTTTTTCTCAATTTTTACATTGAAGTTTCCGATGTATCCATCTACTTCAGTAACTTCTGCGTAAGAAATTAATTCGATGTTTTCGTGTTTTGAACAGTCTACCATTTTAGGTGCTAAAATACACATTGAACAGTCGAGAGTTGGGAATGTTTTATCTAATTGTCCCATTCTTCCACCAATGGTTGGGTTTCTTTCTACCATGTAGGTTTTGAATCCCATGTCACCTAAATCTAATGCGGTTTGAATACCTGCTACTCCACCACCGATAACTAATGCTTTGTTATCTACAGCTACTTTGGTAGCTTCTAATGGTTCGAGTAATCTAGCTTTAGCAACAGCCATACGTGTTAAGTCTTTTGCTTTTGCGGTTGCTGCTTCTGGTTCACTCATGTGTACCCAGGAGTCTTGTTCTCTTAAGTTAGCAAATTCAAATAAAAATTTGTTTAATCCTGCTTCTTCTACACATCTACGGAAAGTAGGTTCGTGAAGACGAGGAGAACATGCTGCTACTACAATTCTGTTTAAACCTTTTTCTTTGATGTCTTCTTGAATCATTGCTTGACCAGGGTCAGAACACATGTATTTGTAATCTGTTGCGTGAACTACACCAGGTAATGTCTTCGCATATTCAGCGACATCAGGACAGTCTACGACTCCGCCAACGTTTACACCACAGTGACAGACGTAAACACCTATCCTTAATTCTTCGTTATTATTTATTTCTTCTGCCATATTAATTCACCTTGTACAAGTCGTGAAAAATATCTAATATATATAAAAAATTGCAATTTTTAAAAATAGTAGTAAAATTTTACATAGTATTAGATATACTAATGTAGTATCTCCACGTTTATAAAGCTTTCTAATAAAAATTTAGAGTAACCTTTATATATGATAATATAAAAACTCTAATAAAAATTGTTAATAAAGAAAAAAAGATTGAAATGAGTCTATTTAACAAAAACCAAGATAATTTATTATTTGTTTTAAAAATAATAAATTTAGGTTAGGATAAATTTCAAGGATTTTTACCGTAAAATCCTGAAAATTATAAGTAGTGTAATCAAAAAGATTACAGTATTGATTAAAATACAATAATGTTGAATTGTAGTAAAATATCAAAAAAAGAAAAAAAATAAAATTAGCTAACGATACCTTCGCTAGTAATCTTAAATACACATTCACCTTCAGGTAAATGAGGACTGTCAACTAAACGTGCGATCCTTTTACCTGCTAAACCTTTTTTAAGCCAAATTCTATAAGTGGAAGCGTGTCCTAAAACATGTCCCCCAATAGCTTTGGTAGGGCTTCCGAAGAATGAATCAGGTTTAGCTTGAACCTGGTTAGTTAAGAAAATAGCAACATTATAAGTGTTGGCTATTTGTTGAAGTGAATGTAAATGTTGATTTAATTTTTGTTGTCTGACAGCTAATGATTCTCTTCCAACATATTCTGCTCTAAAGTGAGCCATTAATGAATCAACAATCACCAATTTAACATTAACACCACTTTGAATTAGTTCATTGATTTTATCAACCATTAAAATTTGATGAGCTGAATTAAAAGCACGTGCAACATGGATTCTACCTAGAACTTCTTCAACATCTAATTCAAACCCTTCAGCAATTTGTCTAATTCTTTCTGGACGGAATGTATTTTCAGTATCTACAAATACACATTCGCCATCAAGACCGCCTAATTCTTTAGGCAATTGAACTGTTACGGCTAATTCATGAGAAATTTGACTTTTACCGGATCCAAATTCACCGAATACTTCAGTGATAGACTGGGTTTCAATACCTCCACCAATCAAATCATTGAATTCTTGGCTACCGACAGTGATATGGCCTACATCCTTTCTCCTTTCATCAACTTCTAAAGCAGTTTCAAAAGTGATATTTTCAGCTCTACGAGCAGCTTCAATAACTTTTTCAGCAACACCTTCTCCAATTTCTGCTTTTACAGATAATTCTTTAGGAGTAGCTGTAGCTAATCTCATCATGTCTGCAAAACCTGCATCTTTTAATTTTTCTGCTGTTTTTTCACCAACACCAGGTAAATCTGCTAATTCTACCATAATAATCATTCCTTTTTAGTAATTAATAATATTTAGATATAATTCTTTTAGGATTCAACTTGCTAGTTTCATTAAATTGATCAAAACCAACATTCGCGATGATTTCAATATTTAAACCAACTAAATCCTCAAGTTTACCTTCAATATCATAAGTATCATCAATGATATTGACAACATCTTCTGTTTTCATTTCTAGGAGTTCTTCAGCTAATTGACCGAAAAATGTAGCTTGAATTTCACCTGTGTCATCTTCAATTTGAGTAGGAACCATCAATGTATACTTAGGTTCATCAAACTCAAATCCACAGAAGTCACAAATATTTTCCTCACTTGTTTGTTCAACATTCCCATCACAATTTGGACATTTAACAAGAAGGTACTTATCAGTTCTAACCTCTTTAATTTTACCAGTTATACGAACATTAGTATCATCTTCAAATAAGTTTTCTATTGTTTTAGGAACATAGATAGCTTCTTTTAATTCATCCAAAGTAGGTAACTTAGCTTCTTCACTTTCGCTAGGTTTTAAAACAGTAGTTCCCCTACTAACTGTAGCCTCAATACGATTATCCATATCTAATGATATGCGAGGATTCTGTAATTTAATTGGCTGACCAATTTCCAAATCCATTTTTGCATCATCATTCCACAATACAACTTTCATGGATCCTGTCTCATCAGCAATTTCCAAATTCCTTACAAATCCAGTATCGCCATTATCCCTGTCAAATTCACGGATTTCACTCAATTCAATTACTCGACCAATAACTATAATGTCTTGGTCATCTTCATCTACATCAGTAATATCTTTATAATCATAAATTGCTTTTTCTAATGTAGTTAATTCAGGAATAAACATGGAAGAAGCTTGTTCTTCGGATAATTTAATGAGTCTAGAACCACTACCAATGTTTAAATCAACATCATACATTCCAAGTCTAGTTCTAGCATTTTCAATTTGGTATGCGTCACCGACATTATAAGTTTCTTGAGCACGTTCATTCCATAATGACAATTGAACTTTTCCTGACTCATCAGCGAATAATATTGAACGAACGAGACCTACAGTACCATCATCTCTTTGAAATTCATTTACATCATTAACAGAAAGGATTCTTCCGACAATATCTATTTCAACACCATCATCATCCATTTCTTTAATATTTCCAATAGGAGTAGGTCTTAATTGTTCTCTAATTCTTTCAAATTCTATTAGTTCTTCTTCTGTTAAGTTTTCTGGACTAATAGTAATTTGAGTGTTAAAATTAGTGTTCATAGAGTATCCGCTTTGAGTGTATTCGTCAAATCTGACATTACCACCAATAATTTTAATAATGTTTCCTTTATTGATAGATAATCCAGTATCATCACCCCAAACAGTAACTCTAATTGTACCAGATGAATCAGCAACATCAAAATTACGTAATTTACCTTCAGTATTATCAGTTTTCCGAGTGAAAGTTTTAATATCCTGAAGTCTTACAACAACACCTTTTATTGCAACATCATTTTGTTCGCTAAGATCTCCAATAGGTGTAAATTCTTGAACAACTTCCGGAACATCATATTCTCCCTTAATAATTCTACCATCCCAGTGAGTTAAAGAAATTTCAGATATTCCATCCCTATTAGTTCTTTCACGAGCTTGAGCAGCGAGTATTTTTACTGTATCGCCATCTTCTAAATGCAAGTCTTTAATCAATTCCACATTTTTATTCCATAATGTGTAAGTTATTTTTCCTGTTCCATCCTGTAGTTCTAGAGATGCAACTTTTCCTTCTTTTCCATTTTTTTCATAGCTTCTAATAGTTGGAATTCTAACAATTCTTGCAATAATATTAACTTTAGTATCTGGTTTAATATCTTCAATATTAGTAATTGTTTCCTCATAAACTGGGAATTTAGAAGAATCTTCCTCCAATTTAGTAACAGTTGATCTTGGCCTTAAATTAGCTTCAAGTCCAGAATAGCCATCTTTAATATCAACTCCTTTAAGTTGAATAATGTCTCCTTCGCTGAATTTTTTCAAAAGAGGCATATTCTGAGTCCAGAAAACAGCCCTCATAGTTCCTGTATTATCTTGTAATTCCACATTACAGACTTCACCTTTTCCACCTTTACGAGTTTTAAATGACCTTTTATTAGATATTGAAATAACTCTTCCAGAAATAGTAGCTTCCCTAGCTCCATTTTCAAGTTTGCTTATAGGTTTAAATTCATGTTCCGGTTTTTCGGAAAGTGTTTCAACTTCCTCATCAACTAGTTCACCAACAACCATGTTAGCAAAATCCACATCAGTCATGTATGGATTGGCAGATTGCTGTTCTTTGAATTCTCCCATTCGAGCAAGAAATTCCTCTTCAGTAATCTGGTCTTTTACTTTATCATATTTCTCCAAAATATCGTCAGTCATTTCAAAAGATGGTTCGATTGATTCATCCCCATCACTTTCAAATGAAACTTCAAAAGGTACTTCTTCATTATCTCCACTAGAATCAGTTTCAGTAGAAACGGTTTCAAAATCATTTATGCCATGGTTTTTCAAAACTTCACGCGCTAAATCAATATCATCCATAAACGGAATATCATTAAAGTTATTTTTTCTGATTTGATCCATTTCCGCTAAAAACTCTTCTTGTGAAAGTTGATCTTGAATTTTTTCAAATAATTTTAAAATTTCTTCTTGCATACCAAATCCCTCATAGAAAAGTTAATTATTATTTTATAATTAGAATGTATATAAAGTATTAGAGAGAGCACTTGAAAAGTAATCTGTAAAAATAATTACTGAAAAATAAAATATAAATTTTTTTCAAATGCAGTAATATGAAAATATGAAAAAAAATCAATATGCATTAGGATTTTTCTTTAATACTGTTTTAATCATTATTCCTAAATCCAAACCCATGTGCCAGTTTTCTACATACTCAATATCATATTTTATACGCTTTTTAATTGAAGTATCTCCACGGCATCCATGAATTTGTGCCCAGCCAGTTAATCCAGGTTTTACTTGATGTTTAACCATGTATTTTGGAATAGTTTCTTTAAATTGATTAACAAAAAATGGTCTTTCAGGTCTTGGACCTACAACACTCATTTCCCCTTTCAAAACATTGAAAAATTGGGGTAACTCATCAATACTGGTTTTCCTAATAAAATCACCAACCCTAGTTTTTCTTGGGTCATCTTTTGTAGTCCATTCAGACATTTCTTCATCAGGAGCTTGAACTTTCATACTGCGGAATTTATACATCATAAATGGTTTAGAATTATAACCAATTCTTTCTTGTTTAAAAATAATAGGTCCTTTAGAAGTTAATTTAATAGCAATAGCAGTTAATATCATGATTGGAGATGTTATTATAATAGCTATAATGGCAATAACATAATCTGAAATGGCTTTTAGGAATTTATTGAAAGAATCATCCAGCGGAACATATCTGATGTTGATAATTGGAATGTCCTCTATCATGTCTACGGACGGTTGTGCTGGGAAATATCTAATATAATCCGGAATGATTTCCGCTTTAATTCCGACTTTTTCACAGCTTTCCACCAGTTCATCGATACGATAATAAAACTTTAATGGAATAGCTAAAACAACTCTATCAAATCTATGTTTCTCAAGAATCTTATCCAAATCTTCAAAAGCACCAATAACTTTTATTCCGTCAATTTTCTGACCTACATGTTCAGGCCTTCCTATAAATCCTCCAATAGAAAAACCAAGATAGGGATTCTCTTTAATCTTTTGGGCGAATGTGAAGGCCAAGTCATTATCACCGACAATGAGGATATGTTTCAGATTTTTATTATTAATCCTCATATGTATTAAAAAGCTTCTAATAACAAACCTTTCAATGATTCCCAAGAATGTAGCAATAACCGCTAACAAGATAAGCATCAATCTTGAAAAGTTTGGTTGATTAATAATGAATAAAACACCCACAAATATAAAAAAGGCCAAGATATTTACCTTAATGATTTGTGTTGCTTCCGAAAATATATTCTTATAAGTCCTCCGGGGTTTATACAACCCAAAAGCAAAATACAGAATCAAGTAGACCGGGATAATCACCACAAGCATGAATATAACATAATTTTGATAGCTAATATGCCCTCCAATTGGGCCAAATAAGGTTGTTTGAAATCTTAACCATATTGAAGTCCATAAAGAAATAATGATGACAAAAACATCAATTAAAACCAATGCAAAATTCAATAATCGTTGATTTTCCCTTATCATAATAACTACCAAAAAACTAGTTTATAATATATTTAAAATAAATATGTTATTAATCTTTCTTTTTAAATATATTTAAAAATAGCTTTAAAACGCATAAAACAAAGATTCCAAGATATACAACAATGTTTACAATAAATGAAGATTCCTTGGCATGATGTTTATTGTAATAAATATACATTGCACGATAAAATTCATATATAAGTTTAGATTTTTGTTTTTTGCTGCTTGCGCCTTTGAAATGAGTTATTTTTGATTTTCCATAATAAATAATCTTCCAGCCAGCATGTTTGATTCTAAAGCATAAATCAATGTCTTCCCCATACATGAAAAATGTTTCATCTAAAAACCCAACTTCATCAAGAGCTTTTTTACGAATGAACATGAATGCTCCGGTTAGACAATCTATCTCATAAATCTCATCATCGGGCAAGTCATCCAAATTATAGTTGTCGTCTTTACTGTTTGTTGGAATGTGAAATAATCTAAAAAATGAGTTTTTTACATTTGGAAAAGTCCTTTTACAGGCTTTGTCTAATTCTCCATTTTCTAAAAGAACCCTGCATCCAGTTGCACCAACATCCGCATGTTGCTCCATGAAATTATAAATATTTTCTAAAGTATTTTCCCAAACAATCGTATCCGAGTTTAATAAAAGAACGTATCTTCCATTTGCTATATTTAAAGCTTGGTTATTGCCTGCAGCAAATCCGTTATTTTCGGATGAAGCTATAAATTTAACTTTATATTTAAAATAATCCTTTAAATTAGATAAACTATCATCATTCGAAGCGTTATCGACTACAATTACTTCAAGACTAAACGGATATTGATAATCAAAAATAGAATTTATCGTATCCCTAGTTAATTCATATGTTTGATAGTTTACAATTAAAATCGAAAGATCCATAAAACTCACGAATTACCTTTTTAAAAATTTTATAGTATTAATTATTAATCTGTATTCAATTTTAAAATAATTTTTTGTATTTTTCCAATTGAATTTGACTTTATCAATTTGATTTCTTGTTGATAATCCTTCTTTAAGTCCAGATAAATAAATAGGGCCAAATCCTTTTTTTACAAAGAAAATGTATTTTATCAAAAAGCCAAGAAACAGGAAAATAAAATTCAAAACTTTTAATGGAATTGGAAGATTTTTATAAACAACCCATACGTTATTGCGAGCCGCAAGCCTAACTTTAAACTCGTTATACCTGCTTCCGCTTGTTGCACTTCCAATATGGTACACAATAGCTTGAGGACATGCCAAATTTCTATAGCCATTAATTCTTGACCTTAAAGCCAAATCAACATCTTCCATATATGCAAAGAAATTATCATCAAACATGCCAATTTCTTCTAAAAGTGATTTTTTATACATTGCTGCGCCAGCACAAGATGAAAATATCTCAAACACATCGTTATACTCATTTGAATTATGGTTTTCGCCAATCTTTTTAGTCCACGCAAGCAAATTATATTCATCTCCCACATCATCGATCAGCTCCTTATTGTTGTACTGAAGCATCTTTGCTTGAACTGAAAAGATATCACCTGAAGATGAAATTAACTCACATAAAGCTTTAATAGAGCCTTTTTTTACCTCAGTATCGTTATTTAGAGAAAAAATATATTCATATTTTGCTGCCCTAATGCCCTGATTAACAGCTGGAGAAAACCCCCTATTCTGATTATTTTCAATTAAATTAACAGGAAAATTAAAAGAGTTATTTTTAATAAATTCCCTGCTTTTATCAGTTGAGCCATTATCTATAATAATTACTTCCCCAATGCAATCGCAATCCTGATTGAGAGAGCTAAAAAATGCTTTTAAGAATTTTTCACCATTATAATTAGGAGTAACAACAGAAACTTTCATATTAATCAATTGAATTTTTTAATCTTTTCCACACATTATAATATATTTTAGGATTTAATAAAAATAATCTAATTTTAAGTTTGAATTTTTTATCGCCTTCAAATTTAGACAATTTTGAAAACAAATTCAACTCTTTCATTTTGTTGATTACATCATCAAAATCATATCCGTTATAAAAGAAGTAATTCATATTTCCGAAAATGGCTTTAGGAATTCTAGATGTAATAATTAAGTTAGATAAATCGTTGAATCCTTGTTTTTGGTAAAACTCAGCCAACTGCTCAAAAATTTCCACAATATCGAAGCGTCTGAACTCGGATGTTCTAATTGCAGATGATGAGTGCTGAATATAATTATACGTTACTTCATTGGAAATAGCTATCATGTCGCCATAGCTTAATGCAATAAGAGCAAAATAAGTGTCTTCCCCATAAATATAATCGGTGGAAAACTTAATAAAATTATTTTTGATAATATCTGATTTATACATTAATTGGACAAAATTGAATGGAATTTGCATTTTAAGTTCCATTTCTATGAATTCTTTAGCTGAAATAATTTCCTGTGAATAAACATGAGGTTTAGAGATATTATTGCCCTCTTTTTTAACAATTTGAATTAAACTAAAATCTGTTTTTCCATTATATAACTCTTTAAGGTGGTTTTGTTCAATGTAATCATCAGCATCTACAAAAACTAAATAATCACCATTTGAAAGCTCAATGCCCTTATTTCTTGCAGCACTTACGCCTTGATTTTCCTGATGGAAAACAGTGTTTGGAATATCAATGTCAATTAATTTGTTGTTTATTATCTCAAGGCTATTGTCGCTGGATCCGTCATCAATGACAATTATCTCAAAACTGTCAAAATCCTGATTAATTATTGAATCCAGTGCTGCACCTATATATTCCGAACAATTAAAAACCGGCACAATTACACTAACGTTAATATTATCCATATTACCTACCTTAATCTAAAAGGAAATCAACGACGCGCTTGGATGATTTGCCATCAATTGCATCAAATTGGGTTTTAATGAAACCTGGTATTTTATCTTTATCAAAGTCATTGTTTTTAATTGCATTGATTAATTCATCTGAGTCGTATACTAATTTTCCTGGAACGGTTTTTTTAAAATCGTAATAAAATCCTCTTTCTGTTTGTAAATAATTATCTAAATCATATACAAAAAATATTATCGGTTTATCTAAAATTCCAAATTCTATCATAATGGAAGAATAATCCGTGATTAAAATATCACTTAACATCATCAGCTCCTGTTCTGAAGGATAATCACTACAGTCAATATATTCTTCACGGGATTCTATAGTCTCTTTGTAGAAATCTTTAATTTTAGGGTGAAGCCTTAAAGCCAGAACATAATCACTGCCCAAAACTTCATTAAATTTTTTTAAATCCAAAAAATTGAATACATCATTATATTGTTTTTCCTCCCTAAAAGTTGGAGCATAAAGAATTATTTTCTTTTGGGGATTTATACCATATTTTTTAGAAAAATCCTCTTTTAACTTTTTTAAATTATGATTTTCGAAATAATAATCAATTCTTGGAAGACCTAAAGGCTTTATTTTTGACTTATCAATTTGAAATGCCTCCGCATAATAATTTTCAATTTTTTTAGAGGATGAAATCAGATAATCTGTATTTTTACTAATTTTTGAAAGCATTAAAATATCATCACCACTCACAACAGATCCACCAAATTTTTTAGAAGCTCCTGGTGCATGCCAAAGCTGAACTACCTTCGTTTGATTTTTAAAATTCATGAAAGCAATTGGAAAAAAGTTGTCATTTAAAAACACGTATTTTGATGTTGCCAAATTTTTAAAAGCATTGAAAGATATCTTATCCTTGTAAAAAAAGTTAAATTCAAAATTTCCTCTTTTTTCAAATTCTTTTTTAATGTAATCCAAATTGCCCTTAAAAGACTCTCCCGAATCTATTATGAACGTGATTTTATTTTCATTGATGGGGAAAACTTTGAATAAATTAAATAAACTCCCGTAAAGTTTATGTTTAATATATTTCATAAAAATCAAAATCAATTAGTGAAAGAATGCCAAAATCCCAGGTATGGACTCCAACATTGCCTGAACACCTAAAATAAATATTGCAAGACCGCCTATGAAATTAATATATCTAGCATATTTCATAGCCATTTTTGTACCAAATGTCCCCACCGATAACCATAGAATAACTGCAAGTAAACTTAACATAGAAAGTCCTACCGGATTAACAGAAGCAGCAACGCCCTGTGCCGCTAGGATTAAGTTTTCAATGTTACCAAAAACCAACAATATTAAAAACGGTTTTAATTCCCCCATCATATAATCACCTAATTATGAAATACTGATTCATACATTGCTTGGAGACCTAAAACAAATATTGCAAATCCACCAATAAAATTGATAAAATCAACATAGTTAATTAATAGCTGAGTTCCAAAAGTTCCAATTATCAACCAACAACTAACACAAATTATACTAGCAATGCCTAATTTTACCGGGTTTACACCAGCAACAACACCTTGAGAAGATAGAACTAAATTCTCAATATTCCCAAATATGATTAGTCCTACAAAAGGCAAATATTGTTCTAACATCCAATCACCATTTCCCTAAATAAACCAAATTGCTTGATTTATTGTACAATTAAAATTAAACAATAATAATATATAAAACTATCCTAACAATGAAAAAACTTAAAATATTCAACTTTACAAAAAAAATAAAAAAAATTTATATAGATTATTAAAAAAAGTATAAAAAAATATGGAGAAGGAATAAATTTCCAGTGTAACTATCTATTAGAATACATTTTTTTATAGTATTCCTGATATTCTCCACTTTTAACCTGGTCAATCCAATCCAAATTATTTAGATACCAATTGATTGTCTCTTTTATCCCTGTTTCAAAAGTATATTTAGGTTTCCAGCCCAAATCCCTTTGGATTTTTGTTGAATCGATAGCATAACGCCTATCATGCCCTAACCTATCAGATACGAATTCAATTAAGGATTCATCCTTACCCAATTCATTTAATATTAGTTTAACAATCTCAATATTTTGTTTTTCATTGTTTCCACCAATATTATAAACTTCACCAAGTTTTCCTTCATGCAATACTAAATCAATAGCTGTGCAGTGGTCATAAACATGCAACCAATCCCTAATGTTTTTGCCATCGCCATAAATAGGCAATTTTTTATCTTCCAATGCATTGGAAATCATTAAGGGAATTAATTTTTCAGGAAATTGATAAGGACCATAATTATTTGAACAACGGGTAATATTTAAAGGTAAATCGAATGTTTCATAGTATGCCCGTGTAATCAAATCTCCACCGGCTTTAGAAGCTGAATAAGGACTGTTAGGCTGAATAGGGGAATTTTCTGTAAAATAACCGCTTTCACCTAATGTTCCATAAACCTCATCTGTTGAAATCTGAATATATTTTTCAACACCAAACTCCTTTGCAGCATTTAAAAGAACTTGTGTTCCCAAAACATTTGATTTGATAAATATTTCCGGATCTGAAATGCTTCTGTCAACATGACTTTCAGCAGCAAAATTAATAACATAATTGCATTTTCTTACTAAATCATCGACAATTGACTTATCTCTAATATCCCCTTTAACAAAGGAATAATTCTCTTTATTTTCTATATCTTTTAAATTTTCAAGATTGCCGCAATAAGTTAAAGCATCCAAATTAATAATGTTGTAATCAGGATATTTATCTACCATATACTTTACAAAATTGCTTCCAATAAATCCCGCTCCACCAGTAACTAAAACATTTGTCATAATATCACTAATATTTTATTTGAGATTCTTTTAAGGTAAGCCATTCCTTATCCTTATCAGACAATATTACTTCATCAATGTCATCTAAAGGCCAGTCAATACCAATATCTTCATCATTCCACATAATTCCACTTTCATCTTCGCCATGATAAAATTCTGTGCATTTATATACAAATTCAGCCTCATCTGACAATACTAGAAAGCCATGAGCGAATTTAGGGGGAATAAATAACTGTTTTTTATTTTCATCAGACAAAATAGCTCCAAACCATTTTCCATAAGTTTCAGAATCGGCTCTTAAGTCTACACCAACATCAAAAACTTTACCTTTTATGACGCGAACTAATTTACCCTGAGGGTATTTGACTTGCAAATGAAGGCCTCTCAATACACCTTTTGATGATTTTGATTGATTATCCTGTACAAATGTTAAATCATAACCTGCATCCTTAAAATCATTCTCATTGTAAGTTTCCATGAAATACCCACGATTATCTTCAAATACTGTGGGTTCAACTATAAACATCCCCTCTATACCTGTATCAGTAAATTTAAATTTACCCACTTTATCACCTTATTTAGCTAAATTAAATAAATATTGACCATAAGCAGTTTTTTTAAGCTCTTCAGCTGTTTTTAATAATTGCTCTTTTGAAATATATCCCTTCATATAAGCAATCTCTTCAAGACAAGCTATATATAAACCCTGCCTTTTTTGAATAGTCTCAATAAAGTTTGAAGCCTCTAAAAGACCAGCATGGGTTCCTGTATCAAGCCAAGCCATACCTCTTCCTAGAAGCTCAACTTTAAGTTTTCCACGTTTAAGATAAACCTCATTAACAGAAGTAATTTCGATTTCACCCCTATCAGATGGCTTTACATTTTTTGCAATTTCAATTACATCATTGTCATAAAAATAAAGTCCGGGAACTACATAATTAGATTTAGGATTATCCGGTTTTTCTTCAATGGATAAAACATTCCATTCACTGTCAAATTCAACAACTCCAAAAGCTTCGGGATTATTGGTATAATATCCAAATATTACTGCACCTTCTTTTAATTCCATGGCTCTTTTTAATATTTCTGTAAATCTGTGGCCATGAAATATATTGTCTCCTAAAATCAATGCAACATTGTCATCACCAATGAAATCTTCACCCACAATAAATGCTTCAGCAAGCCCGTTTGGATTTTCCTGAACTTCATATGAAAATTTTATTCCAAAATTGCTGCCATCCCCTAACAACTCTTTATAGGCAGGTAAATCTCTAGGAGTAGAAATAATAAGTATTTCCTTAATTCCTGCAAGCATCAATACAGAAATTGGATAATAAATCATTGGCTTATCATATAAAGGCAGTAACTGTTTAGAAACTGCTTTTGTAATAGGATAAAGACGTGTTCCTGAACCACCTGCAAGCACTATACCTTTCATAATATCACTTATATTTTTCATTTAATTTAAAAATATCATGATTCACATCTAAATTTCAAAAAGTCATTTTCACTAGCCGCATCAATAAAAGTATCGATTAAATCCGAAGAAACTTCACTACCGTTAATCAAAACAATTTCTGTTTCTACCCCAATTTCACATAAGCAATCATACAACGCATCTAAATTTTTTCCATAATAATCCGGGAAATTTAATGCATCTTTTAAATAGTCATGACCCATTTCTTTAATTAAATTTCCGTCTAGCTTCATTTTAAACCTCTCTGAATGTCTTATAATGATCATCAGTATAATATACTTTAAAGTCTCCCGTATTATAAACTATCCTTTCAGCCCCACGACTGGTTCCATTAGCATTAATATCACATTCTATGTATTTATAATCACTATCCGGGAGGATATGCTGTCTATTGGTAAATATATCCCCACCAATGCTTTTTCCAGGAGCATATTTTTTAAGTGGTCCTCCCTGCCAGCCCAATGCCTGTGCCTCCTTTTTTGTAATATAATTACTTGGAAGCTTATGATACTCTTTAATATAAGCAGCCACTTCATCAACAGTACAATATTGGCCATCTTCTGTAACATTTACATCAATTGAAGAATCCGAATCATCCCCAAAATTTAAAAAATCAAAAAATCCCGCACTAACAGAACCCATTAAAAATAAAGCAATAATTAATGCAAGGATAAATGCTATTTTTTTGTTCATTTTATCAACTCAATATACTCTTTAACGGCTTCTTTATAATTTCTAAGGGGTTTAAATCCATTATCAACCCATTTTTTATTTTCCAATACTGAATAATGTGGTCTTGGAGCAGGTCTTGCAAATTCTGAAGCTGTAACTGGTATAACTTTTACATTCTTTTCAGCCACATTGAATATGTATTTTGCAAATTCGCACCAAGAGCAACTTCCTGAATTAGTTATATGATAAATCCCATAATAATCCGTTTCAATAAGTTGTGAAATAGCTTCAGCCAAATCTAAAGTATAGGTAGGTGTTCCAACCTCATCATACACAACAGTGATTTCTGAATGGTTTTTTGCTAATTCCAACATGGTTTTTGGGAAATTGCCACCATTAAGTCCATATAACCAGGCGGTCCTAATAATGAAAAACTTATCAAGAATTTCCAATATTGCCTCTTCGCCTTTCAATTTGCTTTTTCCGTAAACGCTAATAGGACCAGTTTCATCATCTTCAACCCAAGGGACCGTATTTTCACCATTGAAAACATAATCCGTACTTATATGAACCAATGGACAATTGATTTTGCTGCATCCCAAAGCCAAGTTTTTAACACCCTCTCCATTGATCATAAATGCAGTTTCCTGGTTTTCTTCACATCCGTCAACATTAGTATATGCGGCCGAATTAATAACAATGTCAGGTTTGTTTTCACAAATAAAATCTACAACATGAGTTTTATCAGTAATATCCAATGATTTAGACGTTGTAAGAATCAATTCATGATTGTCCTTTAAAACTTCAATTAAATCATTGCCTAACATTCCATTTGAACCCGTGATTAGAATTTTCATAATATCACTTAAAACATTAATATATGTTAAAGTATATATTATACTTCATATTTAAAAGAAAGGAGTTAGAACCATGAAAGTATGTATTATTGGTCAAGGATATATTGGTCTTCCAACAGCTGCCCTTTTCACTAGAAATCATTGCGAAGTTGTTGGTGTAGATGTTAATGAAGAAATTGTCAATAAATTAAACCAGGGCATAATTCACATCGAAGAACCAGGAATCGCTGAAATAATCAAAAATGCCGTTGAAAATAATGTATATAGTGCTTCCCTAACTCCTCAAAAAGCTGATGCATTCATTATTACAGTCCCAACACCCTATATAATTGAAAATTATAGCTGTGATTTAAGTTATGTTATTACAGCATGTGAATCCATTCTCCCCTATTTAGAGAAAGGAAACACTGTTATTATTGAATCAACAATAGCTCCAATGTCAACCGATGAGACTATAAAACCTATATTTGAAAAAGCAGGTTTTACAATTGGTAAGGATTTATATCTCGCGCATTGCCCTGAAAGGGTTCTTCCAGGGAAAATACTTGAAGAATTAGTTCATAATGATAGAATTATTGGTGGAGTCACTCCTGAATGCTCAAAAAAAGCCTGTGAAGTTTATGGGCAATTTGTTGAAGGAGACTTAATGTTGACTGAAGCAAAAACTGCAGAACTGTCAAAATGTATGGAAAATACATTTAGAGATGTTAATATTGCTCTTGCTAATGAGCTTGCAAAAATTTGCGCTAAAATTGGTGTTAATGCCCTAGACGTTATAAAAATGGCAAATAAACATCCAAGAGTAAACTTGCACTCCCCTGGGCCAGGTGTAGGAGGGCATTGCCTTGCAATTGATCCTTACTTCATTTATGCAAAAGCCCCAGAAACTGCAAAAATTATCAAGTTAGCTCGTGACACAAATAATTCAATGCCTGATTTTGTTTGTGAAAATGTGAAAAAAATTGTTTCAAAGGGTAAAATTGCAATACTTGGAGTATCCTATAAAGGAAATACAGGAGATGACAGGGAAAGCCCTGCTTATGAAATTATAACTAAATTGAAACAGGACGGATTCGATATAGCAATACACGACCCTCACATTAAAAATGATGATTTTGTAAGTCTTGATGATGCTTCAAAAGATGCCGATTTAATTTTAATTTTATGTGACCATAATGAATTTAAAACCATCGATTTTGATTTAATCTCAAAAAATATGAAAAATCCAGTTGTATTCGATACAAAAAATATAATAAATGAAGTTCCAAGTGGAATTACATTATATAATTACGGGAACTTGTATAAGCTAAATTAAAAATCTATTGGTTGGTCCGGTTGTACTTTTTTGCCATTCCATGCTTTTAAACTAGTCCATTCAGCAGATGGTGAACTCCAGAAACTATGTTCTGAATCCAATCCCAAACATAAAAATATTAAACAGCATAAATAAAGGCTACCAGTATTAATATTTTTTTCTGCTATATCAAATTGAGAACCGTTTAATCCAATAATTAACCATCCTTCAGAGTTAAAATTATGATTACTTTGGAATTGCTTTACTAAAACTTTAGTAAGCGCAGCCCTAACTTGAGCAGGGTTAATATTTCTAGGTAAAATATTTAGAAGTGAAGCTTGAGATAATAAGTGGAAAACGCCGCAACGGTATGATAATGATTTCCCAACAACAGGATATGTACCTTCAGGTGAAATTAGCCTTTCAAGTTGAGCGGATAATCTAGATGACCTCATTAACTGAACATCTAAAAATTCACCATCGGAAATACCGTATTTTCTCATTACGGCTAAAATATCATTTAGCATCGGATGAATGAATAGGCTATTATAATAATTCAATTCAAAGGATTCTCCATCGGAATAAATTGCGTCCCCCATATATAATTCATCCCTAAATTTATGAACTCCATAAGTTAAACGCTCCTTATCGCATTCACCAGTGAATTCTAAAAGTGTAGCTTCAATCATTGCAGTATACAGCAACCAACGATTTTCATATGGTGCTACAACCCTTGTTTCTTTAAGATATTCAATAATTTTAGCTTGTACTTCAATCGGTAAATTAAGCCAAATCTGATTTTTAGCACGAAGTAACCCTTGAGCAAATAAAGCAACATTAAATAAAGATTGTTTAGATTCAATAACAAAAATAAAATCACTGCTATTCGGATTGATGGCATTTATAATGGACCTTAAGGTTAAACGTATATATTTTTCCCTTAATTGACCTTCATCAGAGCTATCCGGTCCCAATTCTAGCCAAGGAGAAACACCATTAAAAACACTAGCAAAAGCTTCAAGATATGCAAATTTCTGACCTTCTGCACTTATTGACTCATAAGGCATTTTTTTCTTAAAAGACTTGCTAGATAATGAATCCAAAACAGGGAAAGCTATTCTTTGTAATATTGAAACCCATACCATTCTATCTTCTAAAATAGGAGTTTTCTCTTCAATAACGGGTTCTTCTTTTTTTCTAAATCTACCAAAAATTGATTTGCTCATGAAATATAATTTATTAAACATTATATATAAATCTTAAAAAAACTTAATTTTTAAAATTAATAAGAGTTTATATATTTTATTAAACAAAAATATTTATCATTATTAAGAGGTTGAAAATATGCCGACAATGTCTGAAAAAATATTAGCTAAAGCATCTGGAAAAGATGAAGTAGAAGCTGGAGATATCATTATTGCAAATATTGATGTTGCAATGACTCATGATTTAACCGGACCTCTTTCTGTAGAATCCTTTAAAAAGATTGGAGCTGAAAAGGTTTGGGATCCATCAAAAATTGTCATTCCATTTGACCATCAGGTTCCAGCCGATTCAATTGACTCAGCTAATAATCATATTATTATGAGAAACTTCGTGAAAGAGCAAGGAATAGAAAATTTTTATGATGTTAATGCTGGTGTATGTCATCAAATTCTTCCGGAATTAGGTCATGTCGTGCCTGGAGAAGTTATTGTAGGTGCAGATTCACATACTTGTACTCATGGAGCTTTAGGAGCTTTTTCAACTGGTATTGGTTCTACTGATATGGCTATGGTATTTGCAGAAGGCAACTTATGGTTTAAAGTGCCTGAAACAAACAGATTCAATATTACTGGTAATTTAAAAGAAAATGTATATGCTAAAGATGTTATTTTGAATATCATAGGTCAAGTAGGTGCCGACGGATCAACATACAAAGCTTGTGAATTTGCTGGTGAAACAGTTTCAAATATGAGCATTTCAGATAGAATGGTATTAACAAATATGGCTATTGAAATGGGTGGTAAAACTGGTTTGGTCGAACCTGATGAAAAAACAATTAGTTATGTAGAAAGTCGTTCACAAAAGCCATATGAAGTATTTAAAACTGACTTGGATTCATCATCTCTTAATATAATTGACATTGATGTAAGCGATTTGGAGCCGCAGGTTGCCTGTCCTCATCATGTGGATAACGTGAAACCTGTAAGTGAAGTCGACCAAGAACTTGACCAAGTATTTTTAGGTTCTTGCACTAATGGAAGACTCAGTGATTTGAGGGATGCGGCAAAAATATTGAAAGGAAAAAAAATCGCTAATAAAACTAGAATGTTAGTAATTCCAGCATCGAAAGAAGTATATACAAAAGCACTTGATGAAGGATTAATTAAAATATTTGTTGAAGCGGGAGCACTTGTTTCGGCCCCTTGTTGTGGACCATGCCTTGGAGGACATACTGGAATTATTGGACCGGGGGAAGTAAGTCTTTCTACCTCAAATAGGAACTTTAAAGGTAGGCAAGGTTCTCCTGATGGAAAAGTTTATCTGTCTTCTGCCGCTGTTGCTGCAGCTTCAGCCATCGAAGGAAAAATTGTAGCGCCGGAGTGAAATTATGAAAGGAACTGCATGGAAATTTGGAAATGACATTGATACTGACATTATCATTCCTGGAAGATATTTAATTTATACCGATGAAGAAAGATTATCAGCTCATTGTATGGAAGGTTTGGATGCTGAATTTAGTAAAAAATGCAAAAAAGGAGATTTTCTTGTGGCTGGAACAAACTTCGGTTGCGGATCTTCTAGAGAACATGCCCCAATAGCTCTCAAAGGTGTTGGAGTATCCGCAGTGATTGCTGAATCATTTGCAAGAATTTTTTATAGAAATGCGACAAATGTAGGTGTACCTCTCTTAGAAGCTCCAGGCATCACAAAACTTGTAGAGGATGGAGATGAAATTGAAGTGGATATGGAAAAAGGAACCATAACCTCAGCAAATGGAGAATCTATCACATTTAAAAAATTACCTCCGTTTATGTTAGAAATTTTAGAACAAGGTGGATTAATTGAATACCTCAAAAACAAAAGATAAATATCAGATTGCAATTATTCCCGGAGATGGAATAGGAAAAGAAGTAATGGATGCAACTATATTAGTTCTTGATGAATTAAATATCGATTTTCATTATGTTTACGGTGAAGCTGGTGATGAATGTAGTGAAAAAACAGGCACCCCTCTACCTAAAGAAACATTAGATATCATTAGAAATGCGGATGCATGTTTATTTGGTGCTGCAGGAGAAACCGCTGCAGATGTTATTGTAAAAATACGCCAAGAAATGAAAATGTTTGCAAATCTAAGACCTGTTAAATCTTATCCTAATACTAATGCATTATTTGATGATGTTGATTTCATGATTGTTCGTGAAAATACCGAAGGGTTATATATTGCGAATAAAGAAGAATTAACTGAAGATGGTGCAATTGCCAAACGTATTATTACAAAAAAAGCTGAAGAACGTATTATCGACTATGCTTTTAATTATGCAAAAGAAAATAATAAAAGCAAAGTCACAGCAGTTCATAAGGCTAATGTATTAAAGAAAAGTGATGGATTATTTAAACAAATTTTCTACGATGTGGCTGAAAAATACCCTGATATTGAAGCCGAAGATTTTTATGTGGATGCAACAGCAATGTATTTAATTACTCAACCACAAAACTTTGAAGTAATAGTAACTACTAATTTATTCGGTGATATATTATCTGATGAAGGTGCAGGACTCGTTGGAGGACTTGGTTTAATACCATCAGCAAATATTGGAGAAAATGGAGCTTTATTTGAACCAGTTCACGGTTCAGCACCGGATATTGCTGGTGAAGGCAAAGCTAATCCAATAGCAATGATGCTCTCATCAATTATGATGTTAAGGTACCTCGGTGAAAACGAAGCGGCAGACAAATTTGAAGCTGCAATTTTGAAAGTGTTAAACGATGGTGAAACCTTAACTAGTGATTTAGGAGGCTCATCAAGTACAATTGAAGTAGCTGAAGCTATTAAAAATAATTTATAAAATGGAGATAAAAAAATGAATTTCAAAAAATTAACAAAAATGCAATTAGCAGCCCTTTTTATCATATTCATTATGGTAATAAGTGGTGTTGCAGGATTTTTACTTTTGTTATTCCAAAGTGGTGCTTAAATAGGAGATGAAAAAATGGTAAAATATGAAATAGCAGCAGTTGTTGCTGAATTTAATTATGATATAACACAAATGATGTTAGAGTTAGCTAAAGCAGAAGCTAAAAATAGAGATTGTGAAATTACTAAAGTAGTAGCTGTTCCTGGCGTATTTGATATGCCACTTGTAATTAAAAAATTATTACAAAAAGGAGAATACGATGCAATAATTACTTTAGGTGCTGTAATAGAAGGTGCAACCGACCATGACCAAATTGTAGCACAACATGCATCTCGTAAAATCGCTGATTTAGCTCTTGAATATGACACACCAGTTGCTCTAGGAATTACTGGTCCTGGAATGACAAGAATGGATGCACATAGACGTGTTAAAAATGCAAAAAGTGCAGTTGAAGCAGCAATTAAAATGTGTGATAGATTAAAAGAAATTTAGTGATTGGATGGAAATTCTTAAACCTAACGAATTAAAAGAAAAATTTAACGATCCGTGGATTGCACCATACAAAAAAGTTTTGACTATGGTAGATGGTGATAAAGTCGAAATTGTCGAATATCATCCCTGCATCTCTGGGTCTCATTGGTTATTGAATCAATATCGAAACAATTCTGAATTAATCGATTCAGCTTATCGTGACGGAAATAAGCATGTTTACTCCTGTCATGTTGGTTCTAGCCCACTTGACTTAAAAGCCAGTTTTAATGCTGCGGGAATAGATGAGATTGTAATTGATGGTGATGAAGTCAAAGTAACTCATGCTGGACTTGCGGGAGCAGGTGTAGGCGCTGGAATGTGTAGAGGAATGGGTGAAGGTGTTAAATATATTGAACTTATTGAAACTGGAGGAGGTTCAAAAGTTGGAAAAGCCACCGTTGTAACTCCAAAACTTCAAAAAGTGGTAATCGGTGTTGATGATACTGATACTAAAGATGCTGGAGCTACTTGGACAATGGCGCACAACTTAGGCGTTGAACTTGCAGACGAAGGTTTTGAATATTTAGACCATATTATCGTCCAATTATACCCACATAATCCTCATAAAACCCAAAATTGCGTGTCAATTGCCCTTACATTTGCTGTTGAGGAATCTAAAAAAGAAGATTTAATTAATAGAGTTATTGAAATTCTTAAAAGAGACACCTTATCCGATAAAACAGCTATTGCTATTTTAGAGGGTCTGGATATTCCTGAAAAATTAAGAGATTATTCAATAGCAACAAAATCTGGAATGATGGATGTTGAAACTGCAGAAGCCACTGCAAAAGAATTGAACATTCCTTTGATTGCAGTAACTGGGGAGCAAGGCAAAGTTGGTGCTTTGGCAGCACTCGGACTTTATAATGATGTGGAAGAAGCTGTTAAAGCCTATGATAAAAAGTAATCTAAGAATTATTTCTTAGATTTTTACTATTTTTTTTAAATATAGAAATTCAAGAAATTATCCTGATTTGAATTTACAAATTGTTTAATTGAAGTGGTATTTGTATCTTTAATAATTATTCTAAATTCATTACCGTCGTCGTTAATGAAACTAATGTTTTCCAGATTACTCATTGTATAAACGGTTTCACCATTTATAGCGATATTATATGATGAATCATTGTTAAAAATTCCTGTTGAATCAGCAATAGAAACATTATTTATTAATACTTCAAAAGTTGTTGCATTTCTGCTTCTAGATGAAACAATGAACTTTTCTGTGAATGTTGAATTGTCTTTTTCGTGACTATGAGTAATAATAGATCCTTCAAATATTTCTTTCAAACGGCTATCTTGAATAATATCCCCATCTTCAACCTTTAATGATTTCTTTACTTCAATAGGTAACCTAAGTGTATCCGGTTCACCATCTCTTGTTTCATTAACAGTATAAAATTCGTTATTTATTTCTATTGTGTCGTTTACTTTAGCACTTAATGTCAACATCGCAGACGAAGGCATGCGAATTTGATATGATTCATTTTCAATAGCCGCGTCAATAGTATATGGGCCTCTGACAGAAATTGCGCTGTCTGTTGACGTATCGGCATAAATGATTAGGTTTCTTGAGTTTGGTTCTATGGATAAAACACCATTTTCAAAATGCGCCGCACCAATAAATGTAGAAATCATCAATAACAATATAATGACTGAAATAATCATTGGAAAATGAATTTTAATGAAAGACTTTATTAAATTTCCTTTAGGTGTCTTTCTAAACATGTCAATAGATTTTAAAATAACTTTGATAATATAATAAATTGATAAAATAATGCCTATGACGGAAATTAGGACACCTACTAATAATGGAACTATCTTTACAAAAAATATTGTAAATAAACCTAAAATCACCAAAGATAATCCAACTATAGACATGCGAATATAATAACCAATGTTATCAATCATTGTAACGCGACCGTACTTGTTAGCACGGCCTATAATTGTTCTTACAACTTCATTAGCCATCAAATTTAAATCTTCAAGAGGGGACATGTCATGTTGAATAGCACCGATGTCAACTTCCATGATAGAAATTCCAAGCACATCAGCGTCAATGACAATACCAACGTCAACACCATAATCCTTTTCAAAATTAATCTTTTTTAATACTTCTTTACGTGCAGCAAACTGACCGCTTAATGGCTGTTCAAAAGAAATTTCGGGGAAAAAGAAATTTAAAAGTGGTTTAGCAGTAAGTTCAGTTACACGTCCACTTTCACGAGCGAATTTAGTTTTAGTAATATCAGTTTTTCCAAGTAAAATTGGTTTAATGATTGCTTCAACCTTTTTTGAAGTTAAATTGAAAATATCCGCATCAATGAATGCTATTATATCACATTCGGCTTGTTGATAGCCAGTATATAAAGCTTGACCTTTACCTTTATTTGTTTCGTGATTAATAACGATGGCTCCTGCCTTTAAGGCTTCGGCTTCTGTATTATCAGAAGATCCGTCATTAACTACTATGATTTCATCTACAAACGAAACTTTTTTGACAACTTCAACTACTTGAGCTACAGTATCTTCCTCATTGTAGGCGGGAATAATTACTGAAACCTTTTGATATTTCTTAGGCTTTTCAGTTTTAATACCAGCAAGCAAAAATGCAATTAGTACAAAAAACCAATACACTAAAATTCACCATTAAAAGTTTAATTATTAATATTATGTTATTTAAGTACTATAAATATTATTAGTTTGAAAGTACAATTTTATAATGATATATGAAACCCATTTAATTTCAAAGGTAGTAATTTAATGATAATTCAAACACTCAAAAACGAATTGAACCTAGCTGATTGGCAGGTTAAAAAAGTAATCAAATTGATTGATGAAGGTAACACAATACCATTCATTGCAAGATATAGGAAAGACGTTACAGGTTCTTTAAATGACGAAACATTAAGAAAATTTGATGAAAGATTAAAATATTTAAGAAATCTTGAAGAAAAAAAAGGAAATGCAATTAAAAGAATTGAAGAAATTGGAAAACTTACAGATGACTTAAAAAACAAGATTTTAAACGCCAAAATACAAGTCGAACTTGAAGACTTATACCGGCCTTACAAAAGCAAAAAAAGAACTAAAGCAACAGTTGCCCGTGAAAAGGGCCTTGAACCATTGGCACAAATAATTCTAAAGCAAGAAATTAAAGAAGACATTAAAAAAATAGCTAATAATTATATTAACGATGAAGTAAAAAGACCTGAAGAGGCAATTGAAGGTGCAAAAGACATTATTGCTGAAGGAATTTCAGATAACTCTGATTTTAGAAAAAAAATAAGGAAAAACACTTTTTTTACAGGTAAAATCCAAACAAAAGCAAAAGACAAAGAGTTTTCATCAGAGTATGAAACTTATTATTCTTACACAGAAGACATTAAAATAATCCCTCCACATAGGATTCTAGCAATTAATCGGGCGGAAAAAGAAGGTGTCATCAAATCGAAAATTGAATGTGATGAAGAGGAAATTATCAAATACCTCAACAGACATATGCTAAAAAACATTTCAAAAATACCTGAAAAAATTGAATATAACAAATTTACAACCCCTATCATAAAAGAATCAGTGAAAGATTCATATAAACGATTGATTTCACCTGCTATTGAGCGGGAGATTAGAAATTACCTAACCCAAAAGGCTGAGGAAAAGTCTATTGAAGTATTTGCAAAAAATTTAAACCAGCTTTTAATGGAAAGTCCATTGGTTGGAAAAACAATTCTTGGCTGGGATCCTGCTTTTAGAACTGGCTGTAAACTGGCTATAATCGATGATACTGGAAAAGTATTAGACACTTCATTAATCTATCCAACAGAACCACAGAATAAGGTTGCTGAATCCATAAATACTGTTAGAAAATTAATCGACGAATACGGCATTAATGTAATAGCCATAGGTAATGGAACAGCATCTAGAGAATCGGAAGAAATAGTTGCTGAAATTATTAAAGGAACTGATGTTGAATACATTATTGTTAATGAAGCAGGAGCATCGGTTTATTCAGCCTCAAAGTTAGCAAGTGAAGAATTTCCGGAATTCAGCGAAGGTGAGAGAAGTGCCGTTTCGATTGCAAGAAGATTGCAGGATCCATTGGCCGAACTTGTTAAGATTGACCCAAAATCTATTGGGGTTGGACAATACCAGCATGATATGAACCAAAAACGATTGTCTGAATCCTTAACAGGAGTTGTTGAAAAAGTAGTAAATGAAGTTGGCGTAGACTTAAACACCGCATCCTACAGTCTCTTAAATTACATTTCAGGAATTGGAAATACAACTGCAAAAAATATTGTTGCCTACAGAGAAGAAAACGGAAGCTTTTCATCTAGAGATGAACTTTTAAACGTTAAAAAATTAGGTAAAAAAACATTTGAACAATGTGCTGGATTTGTAAAAATCGATAATCCTGACAATCCTTTGGACAATACTACAATACACCCCGAGTCATATGGTGCAACATTGAAGTTACTTAAAAAATTAAATTACAATACATCAGATATTGGCTCCAAATCTTTAAAATTGGATAATGTTGACTTGGATGAACTCTCACAGGAACTGGATATTGGTTTGGAGACTCTAAAAGACATTATTAAAGAACTTAAAAAACCGGGGCGTGACCCTCGTGAAGATATGCCAAAACCGATTTTGAGAAAAAACGTATTATCCATTGAAGATTTGGAAGATGGAATGATAATGCAGGGAACTGTGAGAAATATTGTTGATTTTGGTGCGTTTGTAGATATTGGAGTTCATCAGGATGGATTGGTTCATATTTCACAATTAGTAGCTGACAGATATGTAAAACATCCGCTTGACATTGTAAGTGTTGGTGATATTGTTGATGTTAAAGTTATTGATATTAATTTAAAAAGAAATCGAATCCAACTAAGTATGATAATTTAATATATTTAAAAGTCAAAATTATATTGTAAATAATAAATTTATTTTAGAAGGGATTTTTTAATGACACCAAAGATAATGATAATTCTTGGAAGTGGTTCTGATATTGGCATTGCGGAAAAAAGTATGGATATCCTGGAAAAACTTGAAATTCCATACAGCTTAAAAATAGCTTCTGCACACAGAACACCGAATCTAATTCGTGAAATCGTTAAGCAAGGTACTGATGCAGGAATTGAAGTGTTTATTGGAATTGCAGGTTTGGCGGCACATTTGCCGGGTGCAATTGCAGCGTATACTCCTAGACCGGTTATTGGAGTCCCGGTTGATGTAAAAACTGGTGGAATAGATGCTTTACAATCAATTGTTCAAATGCCTTATCCCTCTCCGATAGCAACAGTTGGAATTGACAGAGGGGATAATGCTGCAATATTGGCCGCTCAATTTTTGGCAATTCACGATGAAGAAATACGTCAAAGAATAATTAGTTTAAGAAAAGAATATGCCAAAAAAGTCAAACAAAGTAACGAAGAGATAATTCAAAAAATAACAGATAAAAAATTCATTCAAAATGATTTCTTAAGAATTAAAAATCTTGAAATAAATAAGGTTGAAATAGATGAAGAGGGCATCAAAAAGTGCAAAAATAGAGATGCGGAAGTAGTTATAATTGTTGGAAGGCAAACCGATGTTGTAACTGCAAAAAATGTCGGAGTCATACTGGATAGACTTAAAATTAGCTATGACATGAAAGTTGTCTGTCCAATCAGGTCCAATAAAAAATTCACTAATTATGTTAAGTCAATGAAAAACGCAAAAATATTCATTGGAATAAGTTCCAACTCTTCACAGGTAACCGGAGGAATTGTAGGTCTTACCGACAGACCTGTGATTGGAGTTCCATGTACCAATGAAAATGGTGATGACTATATGCTCACTACAGTCAGCATGCCACCGGGAGTTCCGGTTGCTACCGTTGGAATAAACAACGGTAAAAACGCTGCAGTTCTTGCGGGAGAAATTCTTTCAATTAAAAATCCAAACACTGTAGAACTTTTAGACAAATTAAAAGATAAAAAAATCAACTTATAGGGATAGTATGAACATTAAAGATGAAAATATAATTGAAATTGCAGACGAACTTTCAACTGAATTTGAAATTTCAAAAGTGTTAAGGCAATATCCCAAAGACACTGTAATCATTAAAAATGTGAAAGGATATGACATTCCTGTAATAACTGGAATCTGCAATACAAGAGAAAAAATAGCCAAATCAATAAATTGTGAAGTATCTGAAATAACTGAAAAAATTATTGAAGCTATGGAAAAACCAATTAAAGTAGATAAATTTACTGATTTTGGTGAATATGATACATCAGATATTGATTTAGATAAAATCCCAATTTTAACTCATTATAAAAGAGATGGCGGGGCATATATTACCGCTGGCGTTGTCTTTGCACGTGACCCAGAAACCGGAATCCAAAACGCTTCAATTCATAGGATGATGGTTTTAGATAATAAAAGACTGGTCATCAGAATTGTCCCAAGAAATCTTTACACATACTTCCAAAACGCTCAAAAGGCAGGTAAAGACTTGGAAATTGCAATTGCTATTGGAATGGATCCTGCAATCTTGCTTGCAAGCACAACTTCAATACCGATTGATTATAATGAAATGGAAGTTGCTAATGCATTTAAGAATGGAGAATTAACATTGATTAAGTGTGGTGATTTGGAAGTTCCTCAAGCGGATATAATCCTGGAAGGTAAGATTTCAGTGACAGAAACCGTCCCGGAAGGTCCTTTTGTTGATTTGACTGACACTTATGACATTATCCGCGACCAGCCTATCATTAACCTTGAAAAGATGCATATTAAAAAGGACAATCCATATTATCATGCAATCGTTCCTGCTGGTTTTGAACATAAGCTATTGCAAGGTCTTCCACAGGAACCTAGAATATTCAAGGCCGTTAAAAATGCGGTTCCTACAGTTGAAAATGTTGTGTTGACTGAAGGAGGCTGTTGCTGGCTGCATTCCGTCATATCCATCAATAAGCAAACTGAAGGTGATGGGAAAAATGCAATAATGGCAGCATTGTCCGCTCACCCTTCACTTAAACACTGTACTGTAGTGGATACTGATGTCGATGTTTTTGATGCGGAAGACGTTGAATATGCAATAGCTACACGCGTTAAAGGCGACCGGGACATTATGATTGTGCCAAATGTTCGTGGATCATCACTTGACCCTGTAGCTGAAAGTGACGGAACAACCACAAAAATAGGTGTGGATGCAACCAAATCACTTAAGACATTGGAAAAATTCGAAAGAGTTAGTTTTGGCGAATAGGCTAACTCACTTATTTACTTTTTTTAAACAATAATACAAATTATATTGAACTGTTCAAATTTTGATTAATTTTAAAACATAACTTAAACATTTGAATACTAAAAAATTAATTTTTGATTATTATTTATTATTAAATTTTAAATATCTGAATTAAGTTAATCGCTTTAGTAAATTATATATGTAAATGTTCATAGACATTAAAACAACTAAAATATCATTTAGAATTAAATCTATAAATCCTTATAGAAACATGATTCAAATAAAATAAAATGGTGATTTAAATGAATATGAAAAAAATATTGGCTTTGACAATATTAGTAATAGCAGTGTTCAGCTGTATGAACGTTGCTAGTGCAGGTCTATTTGACTTTTTAGGTGGGGGTGGAGTAGCAAATGCAACTTACACTTTTGATGGATTTACTTTAGATTTACCTGAAACTGCAGTAATCACTAATAATACAACTACAGAAGAAGGTTATCAAAGAATTGACTATGAAATAGAATGGAACGATACTGAAAACGAAGATACTTTGCATTATATTGATATTTATGTAAGCAGCGGCGAACAAGTAGTATCATCAATTGATGAATACATTGACAATTGGGCAGCTGAAGGTGCAAAAACCGATGGTACCTACAATAACTGGACCATTATTAACATTGACGGTGTTCCAATATCCGCATTTGCAGAATATGAAATTAACATTACATACTCAGGATATGTATTTGCTAAACATACTGGATCTAAACTTATTGTAATAAGTGGTGACGATTTAGCTGAATTAAAAAGCATTGTTGATACATATAAAGAAGTATGAATAAAGACTTAAAGGCTGTTAATTTACATTATCAGCCATTTATCTATTTTTTTTAAATTATAATCTTTAAAAAAATTATCACTTAAATATTTCCCAAATGAACATTTTTTATTCCATGTTCAATAGCTATTTCTTTTGCCTTAAACAAAATTTCAGGATTTGTAGGAGAAATATCTCTCATTTTATAATAAGGAAATGCCCTTGAAAAATGCAATGGAACTGCAGGACCCAATTCATTTGAAACAAAATCACATAGTTCACTAATCTCCTCAATTGAATCATTATGACCATTGATAATCAAGTTTGTGATTTCCAAGTGTTTGCCTTTCATGTAAACCCTTTTTAAGTTATCCAAAACAACATCCAAATCCGCGCCGCAGACCTTTTTGTAGAAATCATTAGACATCGATTTCAGGTCTATGTTGAACGCATCGACAAACGTTAAGATTTCTTCAATTGACTGCTGGGAAAAATATCCGTTAGTGACATAGATGACTTTTAAATTATTGGCCTTCGCCAACATGGATGTTTTCTTGTTGAAAGGCAAGTGTATCGTAGGTTCATTGTAGGTCCAAGCAATTGATTGGCAATTGTAATTAATAGCATTTTTCACAATGGCTTCTGGTGTTATTTTAATGCCTCTTGAATTTTTATCATATTCATGTGATATCATATAGTTCTGGCAATGCAAACAAGTCATGTTACAGCCAAAACCACCAATCGAATATGTAAAGGTTCCGGGTAAGAAATGATTAAGCGGCTTTTTTTCAATAGGATCCGGGCTTAATGATGAAACAACTCCATAGCTTGTATCAAATAGCTCGCCGTTAATGTTTTTGTGTTGTCTGCAAATCCCGACATGACCATCAGCAATCTTGCAGTAATTTGCACAAATTTCACATCTTATTTTCTGTGTTTTGGAGCTTTTTTTGTAGAGATTGTTACTCACTAACATAATGCTCATAACCCTTATTCTTTATCTGTTCGACAAATCCGTTTTCAAGTGTAAGCTCAATAACATCAGAATCCGTTACCTCACCAATGACCCTATATTCAATGTCCAAATCATCTAATTTATCCTTTGGAATTGTAAACAATAATTCAAAATCTTCTCCAACGTGCAAAATCAAATCCAAATAGCTTAAATCTAAACTTTCACAGTATTGTTTGTATTCATCAGAAATTCCTAAAAGATTTTCATATATCATAAATCCAAAAGAATCCTTTTTTATAAGATATAGCTCACTTGCAAGTCCGTCGGTAATGTCTGTTGCTGAAGTTGCTCCCTTATTTTTTATTTCAATGCCTTCATTAATTCTGGCAATAGGCTTTAAAGCTTTTTTAACATAGACATTATCCAAGATATCTAAATTAAATCCCAGTGCCGCATGGCCAATATCTCCTGTAACGGCAACAACATCACCTATTTCATAAGTATCTTTCATTAATGGATTGTCACACAAACCTAACGCCGTTCCGGAAATTATAATCTCAGATGCTTCATTCGTATCTCCACCTATTAGAGGTATGGAATAAAGCTCACAAGCGCTTAAAACACCATCTATAATATCCTTAAAGGATTCCAATTCCAAATCCTTAGGAATTGCAATAGCCAGTAAAAATCCTAATGGTTCGGCCCCCATTGCTGCAAGGTCACTGACGTTAACAGTCACTGCCTTAAACCCCATGTCAAAATAGGACATGTTTTGCGGAAAATGCCTTGACTGAATCAGCATGTCACATGTTGAAATAAGATTTGTAGAATTCAATTGAGTAATGGCCGTATCATCTGGAGTAATTTCCTTTGAATTGGAAATAATATATTTTACTAATTCCTTTTCACCGATATCTGAGACTTTAAGAGTCATAATATTAGTATAATTTTTAAAATAAATAAGTTTTATAGAAAAAAAGTAAAAAAAATAGTTTCAGAACTATAAACTGTCTGAAACTCTGTCTTTAATGATTTCGTATAGGCGTTTATCAATACCGATAGGGTCTGTTAAGACAATTTCCCCATCAAAGTGAACTTCTTCCTCATCATGGTCATGATGGTGGTGATGATGATGTCCGTGGTCATGGTCGTGGTCATGATGGTGGTGATGATGACCGGATACTGATTCCTCATCAAAGTCGCTTTCAATGCCTAACAATTTTGGTATGTCCCTTTTTGTGTGAAGTCCGTGTGCAATGAAAACAGGCACAACAATGATTTTTTCCAAATCATTTTCGGAAGTCAATTTTTCAATTGTTTCGGGAATGCCCGGTTTTCTGATTTCCATAAATCCATACTCAACAATTGCTTCCGGAAATTCTTCAACATACATATCTTTATAAGCTTTAATTACTTCTTCACCTTCATCTAATCTGGAACCGTGAGATAAAAGCAAAATTCCGGTTTTTTTATCGCTCATTTTATCATCTTCTATTAAATTATAAGTTAAATTCTCTTAAGTTATCTTGAGAAAAAAATTTTTCAAAAAAATATATGAAAAATTCATAATTTTTCATTTGTCATATCAACTAAAATATCTATTAAAATATCATCCGCTTTAATAGGTTCAGGATAGAGTATTTCCCCATCAAAGTCAACGGGAGTTAAATCGTGAACATGGTCGTGGTCATCATGGTCATGTGAATGACTATGTTCATGCTCTTCCAAAAATCCTAAGATATGTGGAATATCATGAGTTGTATGCATTCCCGGAGCAATGAATACTGGAATGACAACCAATCTATCAATATCATTCTCATCTGCTAATTTATTAATAGATTCAGGGATGCTAGGACCACATAATTCCATAAATCCAAAACTTGAAGGTAAATCACAAGCTTTTTCAAATTTACTGTATAGTTCTGTTGCAAATTCTTTATTGTAATTCAGCCTGGAACCATGAGTTACAAGTAAAATTCCAGTTTTTGCATCATCATCTAATTTGGAATCCGCTAAAGCTTCTCCAATTCTTTTATTGATGATATCCAATAATTCATCACGAGGCCCAATGGAACCCAATAGTTCTATTTCTCCATCAAAATCGACATCACGAGCTATTGACAGATAATGTTCTTCAGGATAGTTTCCATCAGGACATCTCGGATCAACTTCCAAAGGTTCAAGACCTAATAATTGTGGAATGTCAATGTTTGTATGGATACCCGGAGCTAAAAATACTGGAAGTGCAATGATTCTTGCCAAATCATCGACTTCATCTTTCAAGATATCAACAGCTCCAGCAATAGTAGGCTCTGAAACTTTCATGTAGCCTATTTCAGTTGCAATTCCTGTTTTTTTAATGAATTTTTCTTTGATTTCTGTAAATACTTCTTCTGCGTAAGGTAGAGTACTTCCGTGACTTACTAAAATAACAGCAGTATTATTTGATAACTTTGAATTTGTATCCATATGAGATTACTCCGTCTTCTCCATCCTCTCTAATTCTCCTAAATACCATTTCTACTTCATCACCAATTTCAATTTCATCAACATCACAATCAACCAATTGTGAAGTTAATTTTGCACCTTCTTCAAGTTCAATAACAGCTACAGCATAAGGAGCTGATTTTTTAAAGTTATCAGGCGCAGATCTTATGATTGAAAAAGTGTGAATTTTACCTTTTCCTGAAAACTGGAAAGGCTCAAGATTACCTTTTCTTCTACAATTTGGACAAACTACACGAGATGGAAAAAACAATTCCCCACATGTAGTACATTTTGAACCTATAAGATTGTATCTTTGTTGTATATGACGCCATGTTCTAACAGTATCTGACATGAAAATCCTCCATATATTTTCTAATAAGTATAGTTTCTAATCAATAATATAAATAAGTATTTTTTTTATTACTTTTTTTGGCTATTTTAAAAAAAAATAATACATTAATGTGTAAAATCATGAAGTCGCACTTAAGAAATAAACTTATAAATTTATTATAAAGTTTAATATTATGAAAATCGACTCTAAAGGAAATTTAATTGTAGGTAGCGTTGCTGTTTTAGCTATAGCTTTGCTTTTAATTTCAATTTTTATAATTACAAGTATAAATTATATTGAAAATGAAAACAATCAATTAAAGTCAAACAATGAATTCAAATATATTATTGATGATTACGAAAGAAACCTGGAAGTCCTTGAAAGGCAGTCAATAGCTGAAGCAACTCAAAAGGTCTATAACGGCTTGCCAATATTTGACAGCAAAAAGCAAATTAAGAAAAACTTGGACAAACTGCTAAAAGAAAAAAATAAGGAATTTGAAAAAAAATACGGCGTTAAAATATCATCACAAACAGTTGATGTGGAAAATACAAACAGTCCCTGGAAAATATTGTTCAAAGTTAAGTTAAACGTCCAAAAAAACAACATAAGATACTCAAATATTGTTGAAAGAAACGCTTCAGTGGAAGGGCTGAAAGATCCGTTGCCATTAGCCAAGCTGACAATTGCCTCTGGAATTTTAACTTATGATGAAAAAATCCATTATAAGAATGCTATAGCGGGTTATATGGTTATCCATAACTTTAAATCCCCAGAATCTTATATCGAAGCGACAGCACCAATGTACATTATAAAATGTCCATACGACCCATATATCCATCATGGAGACCCTGGAGTGCTTGACGATTGTCTTAAAAAAGGTTATTTTCATGAAAGTGCTGATGGAAGCTGTTATTTATGCCGTTTGGAAGGCAAGGGAAAATGTCCACATTATGGTTTTGAAGTATTTATTCAAACACATACCTTTTTAAAAAATGAATCGCTTTCCTGTCCTGACCATGTTGTCTTTTCAGACCATTACAATGCAGCTAAAATAAATGAATCAGATCCAAATAGCCTGATTCTAGATGATGCTCACAGAAAAAAATACGGGTTGATATAATGGATAACAGAGGAAACATTACAATTGAAATCGGCGTAGCTTTAATAATAATTTTAATGATTTTGGGAGTGGTTCTTTCAATAAACGAAATAAACACCCAAAAAATTGTTAAAAACGCGGTAAATGAACATGATGAAACATTAATTGAGGGAATAGTTGACAATTTAATAAATAATCCTGGAAATAAAAACAATTGGGGAAGCTATGAAAAGGGAACAGGCCTTGCGATTGTAAATGAAGAGGGTCATGTGATTCCCAACAGTGTTTCATATGAAAAGTTAATGTTTTTTGAAAGCGATTATAATAAATATGTATATCGAAATTTGTTTAATTCTAAAATTAAAAGCTCGATGGAGCTGATTCCAAAGGAGAGTATTATTTCAAGTGTAAAAATAGGTAATGAAGAAGATGCAAATAATATTTATTCCGTCAACAGAATTGTAAAATGTGATTTTTATAAAAAATATGTCCTTAAAAACTTTCAAAACTCAGGAAAATGCAATCATGACCATGACCAAGATAAATATAGCTGTAACTACTTTAAAGTGTTTAAAGGAAATCTAAGAGCTTCCAATTATTACCTAATCTTTGATGAAAGCGAAAAATATAATGCCAAATATTTTATTGATGCAACATCCAGTAATAAATATAAAAATTGGAAAACTATTATTTCCGATAATGTTTTCATTAACAATGAGATAGATTTCTATGACGAAAGTAGTGCCGTGGTATTTATTCATATCGATAAAGCAAAAGCAAAGGCCTTGCTTGTATGCGTTCCAAAGACATTCGATAAAAGCAAATTAAAATATGATTATTTTAGGGCAAACGAATGCCAATTTATTTTAAGAGCGTGGTATTAAATTAAAACGCCTAAAATAATTAAGGATATGGAAATTAAAATCAGGCTTGAAATTGAATCAGTGATGCTTGTTGAAATTGGAATTACAATATTGTCAGGGTCCAAATTATGATTGTATGAAGTGATTGAAATATAATAGACTAAAAACACCATGACAGATACCAAAATTAATCCTGATAATGTACTAATTTCCATGATTTTAACAAACCCGACACCAGCAGTTTTTAAAATAACTGATGATGCTTCTGCAAGGAAACCTATTAATGGGAATATGACTATTGACAATACAAAACAAACACTGAAATTACTAACTGCATATCCTTGTGGTCTGGTAGTTGATTCAACAAGCCCTGAGTGAAGACCAGAAGATAATCTGGCACCTAAAATACTTATTAGGCTTCCGCTTTCTCCTGAAAATAGTGGAATTAAAGTAAGCAAGCTTGGGTTTGAAAGTAAGCTTTCCACTGCACTATTTAAAATTCCTCCAGCAGAACATCCTAAAAAGGAACATAAAAGTAAGACCGGTGTAGATTGCCTTAATATAGTCTTTGTTTCATCGGACAATCTATAACAGTGAATGAATGTTACAAAAACAACCAAAAGTATAATTAAAAGAGTAACATCCTTTAAAATCCAATTAACATTTAAAGCCTGCAATATGAAAATTGATAAGATAATGGCTGGCAAAGTAAATAAGTCTCCGAAAGCGGCAATTATTGGACTGGTAATATTATCCGGATCCCAACCATGTTGAAAGCTTTTAAATGAAACAAACATGGTTATCGGAAGCATGATTAAATTAGAGATAATGCCTGCTATTACACAAATTAATATGAAGTCAATTAAAGACATTGATGGATAGTGCAGGAGCAAACACATTAATTTAGCAACGATGCCTAAAAATAATGATAAAATTAATGTTAACACAAATGAAGCAAAAATATTATAATTCAATTGTTCTGACAACTCAAATTTAGCTGATATAATACCAATGTGCAAGTTAGTGGATAATCTAGATGCAAAAGAACTGAAAATATTTCCCCTCATACCGATTGCACCAGGAATAATAACCAAAAGTCCAGGGAATGTTTCAAGGAAAAATGTCATTTTTCCTAGTATAATACCTGCAATTAAGTCTCCAACAGCACAAATCAAAAGTGCAATAAGTCCTTCTTTAATAGTAGAGTTATACTCATTAAAGAAATTAGAAATAGAAGAAACTACAGATAGTGAACTTCGAATCTTCTTCTGCGGACTTCTGCCCTTCATAAATATCACTACCTATAATTATCATTTAAAACACTCTACCTAATCAATTTCTTCTTCTAGTTCATCTGGAATATCTTCAAGAGAACAAGTTCCAGCAGCCAATTTTTCCAATAAATCAGCGCCTGCTTCTGTACCTTTTAATATTAATGTATCATTAGCAAGTAATGTAGTATTTTTATCAGGCCCATAAATCCAAGATGAACCCCTTCTAATTGCAATTACTCTCATTCCTGTACGGTTGACTAAAAGCAAATCGCCTAAAGTATTGTTTGCCAAATCTGATTTTTCTTCAATGACAACCCTTACAATACTTTTATCAGATTCTTCCATAACCATCTTAAATACTGGATGTGGTTTAAAACCTGTAATCACTAAATCAGCTAAATCTTTAGCTGCATTTGCTATACTTTCAGCAGCTTCGGCAATCTCTAAAAGTGCAGTTAATTTTTCTGCATCCTCGTAAGACCTGGCTGCAACTAACGATTCTTTTTTAATTTCATAGTTCATGGAGTTGACTTCATTTTCAAGCGCAATAACTTCTTCAGCTGCGGCTTTACTATTAAATAATATAGCTGAATAGGCTAAGTCAACCATGAGCTCTGATAAATTTTTCATTTCAATTAAAAGATTTTTGATTGACAATTCAAATTCCCCTAAAGATCATTTGGATTATTTTTTAATAAGCATGCTCTTCTAAGCTTTAATAATGTTTTTTTCTTTGATTTCAAGTCATCGACTTCAGTCAAAATATTTTCTAAAGGTTCTCTTAAACATTCGACTGCCTCTTTTTCATGTAACCAGTGGCAGTCCTTACAGTTCCAGACGTTTTTACCTTTAATCCATTCCCCACCGGTTGAGGAATCACCGCATGGATAAAATGGACAATAGCAGAAGTCACAATACTGGCCATCCCAATGGCACGGATAAAATTCACACTCCCTGTTTGGCCCGTGTGCAACTTCGCCGTTTAAAAATTTTTCATAATGATTTTGTGATAACGGATGAATATCAGACCTTATAACATATCCTCTTGGAGTTATAAGATTATTATCCTGCTGGTAAGTTAAATCATTACCAACAATCAATGTACAGGACATGTTGACGATGTCTTCTGTTAAGTCTTTAACCTTTACAATTGTTTTTTTTGCTGGCTCATAGGTACTGTCAACCACACCTATTAAAGTATCTTCCCCTTTAACATCTATCACGCACTGTTTAAACCTTTTGAATGGTTCCCTACGTGTTTTGCTTAATGGATTATATATGGCTATTATCAAATTTGCTTCAAGTGCATATCTTAACTTCTTTTCTATCTCGGACAAAGGAGTTAAAATATTGCTTAAACTAATAGCTGCAAAATCATTTAAAGGGGCTCCAAGTATATCTGAAGCATAATTTACAGCAGAAACACCCGGATAAACATTAATTTCTACATCTTCATATTTACTGACAATTTGATACAATACATTTGCCATTCCAAAGACACCAGGATCTCCGGAACTGATTAATGAAACTGTCTGACCTTCAAGACTTTTTTGAATAGCCATTTCAGCTCTATAAATTTCATCGCCCATTCCTTTTTTAATGATTTCCTTATCTGAAATTAAATCTTCAATTTGGTTGATGTATTTTTTATAACCAATAATAACATCTGACTCTTCAATTGCCTTTATGGCCCCTAAAGTCATGTTTTCTCTTTTTTGGCCAATTCCAATAACATTAATCATAATATCACTAATACAATTTTAAAACTGAATTTATTTTTAAAGTATTTGCATCAACATACAGTAAATGATTTTTGTAAGTAGCATTTCCTTTTGCAATAACTTTATAGGAAGGAGTTTGACTAATAACGATTTGTCCTGAAGTAGAATTAGGTGATTCATAACCTAAAGCTTCAATATTTACTGTAAAATTATCATTGCCCGGGTCTTCATAAGTTGTAATATTCATTGAGTCAATATTTATACCGTCAACCTCGGACAGTTCCTCCATCTTCGAAGCCACCTCTTTCTTGTTAGAGATATTGAGAGGAGTTGGATCTTTGACTAAAACATCATTAACCGTTTCTGGGCTGAAAAGCTCAGTGATTTTTGATATCTGCATGTCCACCAACCCATGGAAATTAGGAACCTCAGAAGTTACAATGGTATATGAACTAACAAGACCCACTTCAAAAAATACCAAAAATAATACAATAACTAAAACAATTCTAAGTATTTTATTCGCCATTTTTATCACAGTCATTTAAACTTATTAATTTAATAAGTACATTATAATAATGTAAATTCTATTTTTAATATATAATAAATATAACCCATAGACAAAAAAATTGAAAAATAAAATTCTCAAAGTTTATTAATATAGAAAATAAAAATTTTAATTGATATGTCAACAAATAAAATTCTATTAAAATTTGCAAAAAAGGGAATCAACCTATCACCTGAAGCTTTTAACAAAGTTATTAATGCAGATAATCCCATAGACTTTGCATCTTCATTGATAGTTAAATTAAAAAGCGATAAATTTTCATCAAAAGATTTGATCTCTGTAAGCGGTGAAATTATCGATGAACTGAGTGGTAATGTTGAAAAAAGCGAAAACAAAAACCAAAAAACATTAACTGATGAGAATAAACCACAGTTGGAAGAAAAAAAGGCTGAAAGTAAAACACCACAAATGGAAAACAATGAAAAGCCTGTTTCTATTGAAACTCTTAAAAAAGACACTGACAATAAAGAAAAACATGTTAATGAAGCTATTTTAGAAGCTTCAGAAACCGTCAAGGATGAAAAAATTCAATTTAAGAGAAACCTGGAAAAAACAAATGTTGAATATGACTTTAAAATAATTCAGGACACCAGTAAAAAATCCTACACCAGTGGAGAGCTTGAAAATCTGATTTCATACTTCAAAAGCAGATACGAAAAATTATACAACATCTTATCAAAAAGACCTGAGCTTAGAAATCCAATAAAAGTAGCCGATATTGACGATTCTCAGGAAAGCCTAAGCATGATATTGATGGTAAGGGAAATCAGATCCAGTAAAAATGGTCATAAAATCGTTGAATTTGAGGATGATACTGGAAACATTTCGGTTCTGTTTTCACAAAACAACGAAGAATTGTTTGCTGAAGCTGAAAAATTAGTAAGGGATGAAGTTGTTGGGATTATAGCAAATAAAAGCTCAGACAGCGGATTTGCCTTCGGTCAGCAAATCATCAATCCTGGTGTTTTACAGGTTCCGGAAAAGGAAATGGATTTTGGAATTGTATTTTTATCAGATGTTCACATTGGAAGTTTAACCTTCTTGGAAGATGCATTTAAAAGATTTATAGACTGGATAAATTGTGATTACGGCAGTGAAGAACAAAGAAAAGTTGCAGAAGACGTTAAATATCTTATAATCGGTGGAGATATCGTAGATGGAATTGGTGTTTATCCAAATCAAGATAAAGAACTTGCAATTAAAGACATTACCCAACAGTATAATGAAGCTGCCAACTTTTTAGGAAATATCAGAAGCGACATTAAAATCATTATCGCTCCTGGAAACCACGACGCTTCAAGGGTTGCAGAACCACAGCCTGCAGTGCCTGAAGAATATGCAAAGGCCTTATATGAGTTGGATAATGTTGAATTCATCTCAAATCCTGGTGTAGTGTCTCTAGATGGAATCAATGTTTTAATTTATCATGGACGTAGTTTTGATGACCTAGTAATGGCTGTGAAAGAATTTACACATGAAAGAAACGATTTATTGATGGAAGAATTGCTTAAAAAAAGGCATTTAGCACCAATTTATGGAGAAAGAACACCTCTTGCATCAGAACTTGAGGATTATTTGGTAATTGATGAAATTCCAGATGTTTTCCATACCGGACATGTACACATCAACACATACAGAAGGTTTAAAGGAATACATTTAATTAACTCAGGTACTTTTCAGACCCAAACAGAGTTTCAAAAAATTTATAATATTGAACCAACTCCTGCTGAAGTTCCTGTACTTCATAAAGGGAAATATAAGCATTTCAAATTCATATAATGAGGTTATTTAATGAAAAAAAACATTGCTGAAATTATTAATATATCAAATGAAATTTATGACAAAGGATTGGTTTCCGGTAAATCCGGGAATATAAGTGCTAGATTTAAAGGAGAAAATGGAGATCTAATAGCTATAACTCCCACTTTAAAATCCCTATCACAATTGAATGAAAAAGACATTGTCCTAGTAGATTTAGATGGAAATATTCTAACAAAAGGAAAGCCATCTTCGGAAGTCAACATGCACTTGGAAATCTATAAAAAAAGACCCGACGTTTACGGAATCGTCCACACACATTCCCCATATGCAACAGGTTTTGCTCACTCTTCTAAAAGAATTAAAAGGCATGAAGGGTTTGGAGAAATTAAAACACCATTTATTGCTGAAATCGAATATGAAAAACCCGGCAGTAATGAATTGGCCATAAACGCAAGTGAAGGCCTATGTAATGAAGACGTTTTAATCCTTAAAAAACATGGTGTAATATGTGTGGGTAAAAATTTAAAAGAAGCTGAATTACTCGCAGTTTTTGTTGAAGAAACTGCAAAAACTCAATTTGTAACATATATGTTAAATTCAGTTGAAGATATTATTTAATCTTCATCTGAAATAACATTATTTCTTTTTTTCATTCCTTCTTCAATCATTTTAATGATTAAACCAGACAATGAAGTGTCTTCATCAATTGCCATTTTCTTTAATTCTTTTTTTAAATCTACAGGTAGATTTATAGTTGTTTTACTAATATCTGACATATATAATAATTCAATTTAATTTAATATAAATTTTACTATAGATTTAAACAATTTAATTATTTAATCTGATGATAATAATAAAAACCAGAAAACTTTATAAAGATACCAAAAAATATTTAAGTATTCAACAGAATATATACTATTTAATACATTTACTTTTTTTACTAATAATTTTGGAGGGGAAATTTATGAGCGAACAAACTATCAAGGAAGTATCAGAAATTCTTGTATTTATTTCAGAAAATAATTCAGTTCCTCGTAATATTAGAGAAGCTGCTAGTGAGTCAAATGAAATATTAAACGATGAGGAACAAGATCAATCTGTAAAAATAAGTACTGTTTTAGGAAAATTAGATGACATAAGTAACGATCCTAATATTCCTGTTCAAGCAAGGACTTTAATTTGGGAAGTTTTATCTAAATTAGAATCAATCTAATTTCTTTTTTTTATTATTTTCATTTTGAAATAGCTACTGCTATCGTAACACCATTATAAGAAGTTTTTTTATAAATTAATTTTGAATCAAATCCTGCCATAATCAGTGCTGATGGTTCGCAAACGCCATAAATGCCAAATTTTGACTTTACAAATTCAGACTTCTGAATATCATTAGATTCAAATAATTTCAATTTTTCCAATTCAACAAAATTAATAGGAATATCTAATTTATCAGAAAGTTCCAACATTCCATTTTCATCTTTTTTAATTTCAGCTGAGGCTAATTGATTAATCCGTGACATGTCCATATTCAATTCATTTATTGAACTTTTTAAGGCATTATATATATTAATGCACTCTTTTCCACGTTTACAACCCATTCCAACAACTATTTTGCGTTCTTTTAATATTAATTCATGGTCTTCCAAGCGGGCTATTATTTCATCAGTATTCACTTTTGAAGAATAACTGACGGAAATATCAATCTCAAGTTCGTTGTCGCTTAAATATTTGAATAGGTAATCGAAATTTTTATTTGGATTTACCGTCAATGCGATTTCCTTTCCATCCAGAATGCTTTTATTGAAAAATAAAATCTCATTTGTATTTTCTATAGATAAAAAAAGATCTTTTGCCAAAACATCGATTCCTAACTTTTTGTTCACATCTGTTGATGTGGTTATAACAGGTGTTGCATCAATTAAACCAGCAACTTTTTGAGTCAGCCTATTTGCTCCCCCCAAATGGCCGGACAACATTGATATAACAAAATTGCCATTATCATCAATATTCAAAACAGCAGGATCGGTTGCCTTAGACTCGATCAATGGTGCAATTGATCTGATTAATATTCCAGATGCCATTATTGCAATTATTGCATCATATTCATAAAATAAAATCGGAAAATATTTTTTTACATTTTTATGATATGAATCTGTTTTTATTACTGTTGAATCTAAATCTAATTTTTCCTTTAAAGATAAAGATAGTTCATATCCTTTTTTTGAAACAGAAATAATAGCTATTTTCATAATATCACTTTAACTGAAATTAATAATAATATAACTGTTATAGTAAATAATATAATTGTCCATTTTGATAATCTTACTGCTTTTTCAATGTCTTCGATTTCAATATCCTTGTTTTCATCACCCAAAATGTAGGTGTCCTTTTTTACCAGTTGAATATTGAGCGCTCCTGCAGCTGATGCCATTGTATAACCTGAATTTGGACTTGGACATTTCCTTGCATCTCTTCTCATTATATAAAAACTGTTTTTTCCATCTAATTTGAGCAAGTATGCAGATATTACAACATATAATCCGGCAATTCTTGATGGAATATAATTCAGCACATCATCCATTTTTGCAGGTAAAAACCCAATGTGAATTAATTCATCATTTTTATAGCCGACCATAGCATCAAGTGTATTGAACATTCTGTATATCATCGCAATCAGCAGCAAAAAATACAGCTGATAATCAAATGGGTAAAATAATATCACTATCGCAAAAAGGAAATAATAAAAAATTGGTGCAATATAGGAATCAGTGATGTTTTCAGTCAGGCTTTCTATTGTAGCTGAAACGATGAAACCTTCTGTTAGTTCTTCTGTGCTTCTGCTTACCAAATATGAAACTGATTGACGCGCTTTATCTAAACTTTCTTTCAAATCATTTTCAACACTAATTGCCGTATCTAAAAGCATCTTAATAGAAAACGAAGATGATAACAATATTGTGAATATAATAAACAATAAAACAATATTGAAATTAGAAATATAAAATATTTTAAACAAAATCAGACTTACACAAACTGTTGTGCATAAAACCAGAAGAAAACCGGACCATCTATTTCTAATGCCAATAAACATTTTTTTAAAGAAACTTATTATTGATCCGATTATTACAACAGGATGGATTTTCCCTGGAAGCTCCCCAAAAATAACATCTATTGCAATTGAAAATAACAATGCAAATATAATAAAATTAAACAAATTTATATCTCCTGTCTGTGTGAAAATAAATTCGTTAATAATGTTATTATATTCAATCATA
>NZ_JAFRKB010000069.1 GCF_017431965.1 Methanobrevibacter sp.
CTCAAGATTAGGTTACGGTACTGTTGTAGAAGCAGCTATGCCTCCTCTTGAAGCAAAACACACTCACGAAGAAATTGCAACTATTCCACAATTAGATATCCCAGCATTACCATTATTCGGTAACAACTGGTTTGTAATGGAATATGCAAAAGATAATAATATTGAAGATATTGCAGCATTTATTGCAGCATGGTTAAAAATCTCCAAAGGTTACGGTGTAAAAATCGTAAACCCATGTGGAAGTGAAGCATGGGGATGGGGTATGAACGTACACGGTTTCAATGATAAAGCACCATACTTTGATGTAACTTCCAAAGAAGTTGTAATTGCTTTAGCAAAAGCTAACGAAATGTTAAACTTACCTCACTCTATTCACATTCACCCTAACGATTTAGGACACCCAGGTAACGTACCTACAACCTTAGAAACCATGGATGCTATGGACGGAATTAAAAAAGGTAAAGGTGCAGCTGAAATCAGGGACCAAGTCATGCACATGACTCACTTGCAATTCCACTCTTACTTAGGTAACAGCTGGAAAGATGTAACCTCCGGTGCTGAAGAAGTTGCTAAACATTTCAACAAGAAAGACAACATTACTTGTGATATAGGTCAAGTAACTTTCGATGAAACCACTACCATGACTGCAGATGCTCCTATGGAATACGACTTATTCAAATTATCCGGTCTTAAATGGACCAACAAAGATATTGAATGTGAAACTGCAGCAGGTATTATTCCATGTATTTACTCCAAAAGAAGTCCTGTTAGTACATTACAATGGGCTATCGGTCTTGAATTATTCTTGTTAATCGAAGACCCATGGAGAGTATGTTTAACTACTGACCACCCTAATGCAGGACCATTTACCAGATATCCTAGAATTATCTCCTGGTTGATGAGTAATGAGAAAAGACAAGACATGTGTGAAAATGAAGTTCACAAATGGGTTAACAAAAGAACTCTTCTCCCAACTCTTGAAAGAGAATATGATTTCTACGATATTGCAACTATTACAAGAGCTGCTCCTGCTAGAATCTACGGATTCACAGACAAAGGTGCTCTTACTCCTGGATACAGAGCAGACATTGCAGTATATGACATAAATCCTAATGAAATTGACCCATCTAAACAAGCTGATGAAATTGAAAAAGGTTTCAATGTTGCTGAATACACTATTAAAGATGGTCAAATCTTAGTAAAAGATAAAGAAATCGTAAAAGTTAAAGAAAGTCAAAACGTTTGGGTTAACGTTAAAGGATGGGAACAACAAGAACAAAAAGTCATCGACAATATCATGCCGTTCTTCACCCAATACTACTCAGTTAAATGGGAAAACTATCCAGTACACGACCACTACGTATCCAACCCAATCAGAATAGATGTTGATGGTAAATAGGGGTGTTTAATTTGAAAACTATTACATTTGATCAAATAAAAACTTCTTCAATCGCTTTAGAATTCGATGAATTAATTCCTGATGAAATTTATTCATGGACCGAAGCTGATTTCGCAAAATATCAAGTCCCAATCGGAAACTCAAGATTCCCAATTACTGATTTCTTCGACATTACTGTTGTTGGAGAAGCTAATGGACCTGATGAAGTTGAAATGATTCTCAACGGTGATTTAAACAGAGTAAAATACATCGGTTGTAAAATGAGTGGTGGAAACATTGTATGTAACAGTAGTGTAGATTTACACGTTGGTGCTGAAATGTCCGGTGGATCCATTCTCGTTAAAGGTGATGCAGCTGCTCACGCTGGAAGAGAAATGTCTGGAGGATACCTTGAAATTGAAGGAAACACCAAAGAGTTCACTGGTGCTTCCTACATCGGTGAATGGAGAGGTATGACCGGAGGACAAATTGTTGTCGGCGGTAACGCTGGTAAACAATGTGGTGAATGTTTAACTGGTGGTAGAATCCATGTTAAAGGTGACTGTGATATCTTAGCTGGTATTCACATGACCAAAGGTATCATTGAAATCGACGGTAACGTAAACCGTTGGCCTGGTGGACAAATGAAAAACGGTAACATTATCATCCACGGATTCCTTGGAAGATTACTCGAAGGATTTGTTCTCGATGGTATTGTTGTCGATCCTGAAGTTGACGGAACCACTTTCAAAGGTAAATACATTAAATATACTGGAGATATTGGTCTTAACGGTAAAGGTAATTTATACTTGGATGCTGAAGCAAACAAAGAAAAATTATCTTCATACGGAGAACTCGACGACGAATATACTTCAATTAGAGAATATAGGAATTTATAATTCCTACTTTCTTTTTTATTTTTTTAAAACAATAAGGCGATACTATGGTGGAAGAAATTGAAATGACCTTTGATGAAGCGGTTGAGTATGTTAGAAACAATGTTCATGTCAGGGATATTTTAGAGGTTTCCTATAATCGTATTTTTGCTCCTGGTGAAGTGCTAGGTATCACCGAGGAAGATGAAGAAACTGGCGAAGGTCTTAGAGTGTCAATGCAGTTAACTGGTGAAATATTAAATCAATCTGTAGAAATAGATTTTAAGAGAATTGAAGATGATTTGATAGAAATGCGCCATATTAGTGATGATAAAGATATTATCATTGAAATTCTATAAACTCTCTTTTTTTATATTAATTTTAATTCTGGGTTTTCAATACAAAAAAATTTTTGTTCGATAATATACAAACAAACTTTTATATATTAGAAAACATAATTATAGTTAATGCGGAGTTGATTAACATGAAAGAATTGGAGTTAACAACACAAGATGCTGTAAAATACTTAAAAGAAAATGTCAAAATCCATGACCTTTTAGAAATTTCTTATAATAGAATATTTGCAGAAGGAGAAGTTTTAAATGTTGATTTTTCAGAATATTTTGGAAAACCGGGATTTAAACTATTAGTTTCACTTGATGAAAGTGATTTGGGAGCTACAATTGAAATTGATGTTTATGAATTTGAAGAGGATATCATTGAATTTATCCACAAGCCTAAAAATGGAGAAGAGGTTTATGTGACTGTAATCTAATTACAGTCTGTCCATATCCTCAAACGGTATTAATTTTTCAATGGCTTTAACTTCAATGTCAATGCCTTTTTCTTTAATTGCACCTATTGAGTTAAGACCGCCACCAGTTATCACACCAAAATTATAATTGTCTACTTTTGAGTTGTATACCAGTTCTCTTGGCTTTCCGATTTTATAAATTGAAAATCCGATATTGTTTAATATATCCAACAGATGAAGTGCATAATCTCTGGAGATATATGGGATTTCTTTTACGCTGGCCAATATTTTGTTAGGTCCGATATCCCTGCTGATTGATGTCATGTTTTTGGATAAAAATATTTTGTGAGGATCTACAGTTGTGCCGTTGTAGGATATCAGTTCGATGAATAGTGGAGGTTCGCTCAGCTCAAGCAATCCGCCGTATTTCGGTGTGGACATTATTCCATTGTTTATTAAAAGCCCATCAATACTTAAGCTGCATATTGTAGCTATTCCTATTTTTTCCTCATCGGTCGGATGGTCCAGTAATTTGTAATAGGGATTGATGTATTTCGGATTGTTAGCGTAAGTTTCCTTCATTATATCTATTGATTCATCTAGCTCATTTTTAGAGATGTATGAAACATTAGCTATTATATTTCCTTTTCTTCTTTCAACATCAAAATTGACCTGTTGGATTAAATTCCATGATTTTGAAAGTAAAAATGGTATTTTTGCCCTTTTTTCATGTTTTACTTTTTCTAGGATTGGTGTAATTTTTGATGTAATTGGTGATAATGTTTTAAAGTCTTTTATTTCTTCAGCTATTTTTATGTCAATTTCCTGTCCGATTTCTTTTAGTGCACAGAATGGTGTTATTCCACCAATAATGGCCATTCCAATCATTCCGTCAGGTACTGGAACTCCCAATATGTCTTTTCCTTCTTCGGAAATGTCTATTACACCACCAATTCCAATTTTATTTAATTTTTCTAGGATGTCAATTGTTTTTTGTCTGCTGATGCCCGGCAGCAATCTAAAATTGGCAGGGACAATTCCACTGCCTTCGTTTATTACATCCAAAACGGAAGTTAATTTACTGTTTGCAAAGGCATCTAAAGGTGTCAGTGATGTTTTTTTGTATGAGATTACTTCTGTGAATTCAGTTGGCCTTGAATCTTCGATTTTTAATAGACCGCCATGTTGGAGCTGTGATGGTATTCCTTCATTTAGAAGTATCCCATCGATTGTTGTTCCGCATAATGTTGTAACTTCGATTTCATCCTTGTTTCCAACTCTGTTTAAATTAACGTAAGGGCTAACAGAAAGACCACTTTCAAAAATATTTTTCATTATATTGATTGATTCTTCATTATAAATGGTGGAGGTATTGACAACCACATTTCCACTTTGGTTGATATAGTTAAAGTCAGTTAAATAAATCATTTCTTCAAATTTTGAGTGGATGAAGTCAACCTGGTCATAGATTAATCCTTTCTCTAATTTTTCAAGACCCAGCTCAGTGATTTGTCTTCCGGAGTATCCCACCCTTTTGGTGTAACCCTTATCATCAAGAATTTGCATGTGATATCTGACAGCACGTTCTCCAAGATTAAAGCCTTTGTTTTTCAGTTCATCAGCTATTACTTTAGAACCTATTGGCTTATCTTGCACACTCAGTATTCTCAGTATTTCAATCATTCTGTGTTCGGATTCTGACATAAAAAGCTCCTTTTAGGTAAACTTTGTTGCAATTAGTGTAATATCATTTAAAAAAATAAAAAATAATATTTAGATTAGATATCTAAATATTTTCTTTGTTCGTATCCGAATACTTGGACACGGTATTCGTCCCATTCTTTGTATTTGAGTTCTAGGAATTTTTGACTGATGTGGTCTCCTAAAGCGCCCAATATGAGTGGATCTTCTTCAAGGGAATGGTAAGCTTCCCATAAACTGGTTGGAAGAACTTTAATGCCTAATGCTTCCCTTTCTTCTTCGCTCATGCTGTAAATGTCAGCTTCAATCGGTTCTCCAGGGTCAATTTTGTTAACGATACCGTCAACACCTGCTTCCAACATCACAGCAAATGCCAAGTATGGGTTACATGCTGGGTCTGGAGACCTGTATTCAATACGTGTAGCTTTTCCACGAGCTGCAGGAACTCTGATTAAAGCGGATCTGTTTTTAAGACCGTAAGCTCTGTACACTGGAGCTTCATAACCAGGCACTAAACGTTTGTATGAGTTAACGATTGGGTTTGTAATTGCTGTTACAGCTGGAGCGTGTGCAAGTAATCCTCCCATAAAGTAGAGTGCATCTTTTGATAGACCAGTTTCTGAATCAGGATCAGAGAATAAGTTTTTATCACCTTTAAATATGGATTGGTGACAATGCATACCACTTCCGTTCACGCCGAAGAACGGTTTTGGCATAAAGGTCACGCGGTAGTCCATCTGATCGAAAGTTGCCATGTTGTCTACAATAGCTTTGATAGCCTGTTTGAATGTGATTACTGCATCGGCAGTTTTCAAAGCGTCTTTGAATTTAAATGCGATTTCATTTTGACCCGGTGCCACTTCGTGGTGAGAAGCTTCCACTTCAAAGTCCAATTCTTCAAGGTTTAATGTCAATTCTCTTCTGAAATCAGGTCCTTTGTCAAGAGGTTCCACGTCAAAGTATCCTGCATCGTCGTATGGCATAGGATACCCATTTTCATCAATGTCTACAATAAAGAACTCTGGTTCAGGACCGATGTTGTATTGCAATCCCATTTTTGCGATTTTTGCAAGGGATTTTTTCAATATGCTTCTTGGGTCTCCAACAAAAGGTTCCTTTTCAGGAGTCCATACATCACAAATGAATCTACATACTGCGGATTCCTCAGGTCTCCATGATAATCTGGAATAAGTATTAATATCTGGTTTCAATACCAGGTCACTTTCATTTATTCCAACGAATCCTTCAATAGATGATCCGTCAAATAACATACCTTCATTGAATAATTCTTCAGTATCTTCTTCGTTAAATGGAATAACGATGTTTTTTACACTACCGTTTATATCAACAAATTGCAGACGGATAAATTTGATGTTATCCTCTTTCATTTGTTCTATTACTTGTTGCATTTTTTCTTCACTAATATCGCTCATCAAATCAGCTCCAATATTCCATGAATATTGAGTTTTATAAAAAGAAATCGGAAAGTATTTTCCTACCTTGGAAATATTTTTCCATATCCTTGTATATAAATATTTTTAAGAAATAGTTATATAATTGTATTATGTCATTTTTAATATATTAATGTATAAGTTTAATTTTTTTTAGTAGAAATTATAATATAAATTTTAAATTTTCATATTATTTTGTTCAACCTATAATAAAAAAAGAATAAAAATTTGATTTCATGTTTAAATTTCAAGCATGTTAAATGAACTCAAATCCAATAAATCAAAACTTAACATTTTAGGGGCAACAGTAACTTTTCCAACACCTGTAATGATTTTAAAAGCTTCAATGGCTTCAAGACATCCGATTAAGTTTGGAGTAGGTCCAATAACTGGGGGAACGCCTGAAGTAACATTTTTCAGGGCATTGACGGTTTCTTCATCTAGCTCTTTTCCCACTGATGGGAGGTTAAACATCTCTTCGTATGTTTTGTCGCTGTTTGAAAGGAATACTGTAACTTGTCCCAATGTTCCGTGGATTGCACCATGGATGAATGGAATTTTCTTTTCTTTTGCAACTCTTGAAGCGATTACTCTTGTTAAAACATTGTCAAGAGCATCAATAACGATATTGGAATCGCCAATTATTTTTTCAATGTTTGTCTCATCGACATGTTCGCTGAAGCTTGTTACCTTAACGTAAGGGTTGATTAATCTGACTTTATCGGCTGCAACAGCACTTTTGTCATGGCCTATGTCTGAGATTGTTGCAAGGGTTTGTCTGTTGAGATTGGATAAGTCAAATGCATCCTCATCAACTAAAACAAGTTCTCCAATCCCCATTCTTGCAAGCATTTCAATGGTCTGGCCGCCGATTCCACCGCATCCTATAACAGTGATTTTAGCATTTTTAAATTTTTCCTGCTCGCTTCTTGTTACAATACTCATTTGTCTTGATGCAATTTCCCAATATCCATCTCCAATATGTCTTGTTGGCATTTTTTCACCTTAAAAATGGTCATAGTCACTTCCAAAGTACTCATGAACTTTCACCAGCTCTTCAGGTATGTTTAACATCTGGGTGCAGAACGGTATGCATTCCATACACTGAACACAGCTGTCTGCTCTGGAGTCGTCATCAATTAATGTAAAATACTGCATTGCACTGGCTTTAGGATTGTTCAACATGTGTGCAATGTTGTATTCAGTCAGGCAATTGATGATGTCTACTCCATGAGGGCAAGGCATGCAGTAGCCGCATCGGGTGCAGCTGTTTCCTAGAAATGTCCTGTATTCCCTTGCAACTTCCCTAATGACTTCCTGGTCATGGTCATTAATCTTGTCAATGGTTGAAGCAATTTCAATGTTCTGTTTTACCTGTTCAAGGGAGTTCATTCCGCTTAAGACACAATCAACGTCATCTCTGTTCCACAGGTATTGGAAAGCCCATTCAACAGGATTTCTTTTTACATCAGCAGTATTCCATATCTCCTGAACGGACGGAGGTATGTTTTCTACAAGCCTTCCTCCTCTGAGAGGCTCCATAACCATGCTTCCAACATTCACTTCCTTCAGATAATCCAGACCCATAACCCCTGACTGGTAATATTCGTCAAGGTAGTTCATTTGAGTCAGGACAACTTCCCATTTCGGATATTCATCAATGATTTCAATCAGGTAATCCACTTCGATATGTGATGAAAATCCAACGTGACCTACCTTTCCGCTTGAAAGGCAGTCGTCTAAAAAGTCTAAAACATTCAAATCGTTTACTTTATTCCAATCGGGAACGGTAAGTGAATGGAGCAGGTAAATATCTATATAATCAGTTTGGAGTTTTTTGAGCTGTTCATCTAGGTAGAAGTCAAAGTCACTTTTCTTTTCGATTGCCCATGATGGTGATTTTGTTGAGATTAAAACATCATCCCTGTAGTTGTTTTCCTTTAAAAATTGACCTAAAAATATTTCGCTGTTTCCGCTGCCTTCCAGAGTCTTGCTGTGGTAGGGATAAGCGGTATCTATTAGATTTATTCCATTTTCAATTCCATAGGTTAACATTTTAGATGCTTCATCTTCTATAATCTGATCATTAGAACCCTTTGTTGGAAGTCTCATTGTTCCAAAACCTAATCTTGAAACTTCTAAACCGGTTTTTCCAAGTGTATTATATAACATTTCAAATCCTCAGTTACTTAACAATGATATTTTTGTTAATTGAATATAAAATAATTATGATTTGAAAAATGATTTTTAAAAAAAGTAGTTAAGATGGAAATTCCTGGGATTTAGGATGCCGGGGGCGGGATTCGAACCCGCGATCTCACGGTATCCCAGGAATAAGTCAGAGCACTGCTTTAATACCCTATGAGCCGTGCGCTCTAACCAGCTGAGCCACCCCGGCATCTAACAATTATATATTATTTTATCATAACATTTAAAGTTTTTGTTTTTTGGTTATTTTTTTTACTTTTTTTTAAAAAAAACATTAAATATAAAAACCCCTAATATAAAATACTTTATTATAATAACTTTTATGCTGTGATTTTTATGAGTAAAGTTAAAGATATGTCATTAGCTCCTGAAGGAGTAAGAAAAATTGAATGGGTTCAAAAACATATGCCTGTTTTGGAATCCATCAAAAAAGAATATGAAGAAACCCAACCATTCAAAGGAATTACCATCGGGTCATGTTTACACTTAGAACCTAAAACAATCAACTTAGGTTTGACTTTAATGGCAGGTGGAGCAGAAGTCGCAATGACCGGATGCAACCCATTATCCACACATGACGATGCAGTTGCAGGTGCAGCTGATCTCGGTTTAAACGTTTACGGTTGGAGAGAACAAGATGATGAAGAATACTACCAAACCATTAACATGGTGCTTGACCACAAGCCGGACATAATCATCGACGACGGAGCAGACATGATTATGGTGCTTCACAATGAAAGAACAGAATTATTAAGCCACATCAAAGGGGCTTGTGAAGAAACCACAACCGGTGTACACAGACTTCAAGCAATGCATGCTGACGGAGCATTAAAGTTCCCGGTAATTGCTGTAAACGACGCATACACCAAATATCTATTTGACAACAGATACGGAACCGGTCAATCAAGTTTCGATGCAATCATGGGAACTACCAACATGGTAATTGCAGGTAAAACCGTTGTTGTATGTGGATACGGCTGGTGCGGTCGTGGATTAGCATTAAGAGCAGCAGGTTTAGGTGCAGATGTAATCGTAACTGAAGTAGATCCAATCAGAGCACTCGAAGCAAGAATGGATGGATACAGAGTAATGACAATTCGTGAAGCTGTAAAACAAGCTGACTTGATTATCACTGTAACAGGTAACGCTGACATTATTTGCGGCGATGACTTCAAATACATGAAAGACGGATGTATGCTTGCAAACTCCGGTCACTTCAATGTTGAAATCAACAGACCAGATTTAGAAGCTATTTCAACCAACGTTAGTGAAGTGCGTGAAAGTATCGAAGAGTTCACAACCAAAGACGGACGTAAAATCTATTTGCTTGCTGACGGCCGTTTAGTAAACTTATCTGCAGCACGCGGACAAGGACACCCTGCAGAAATCATGGACATGAGTTTTGCTGTACAGGCACTATCTGCAAAACACATCCTAGAAAACGATTTACCAGTTGGCGTAACCAAAGCACCTGATGAAATCGACTACAATGTGGCTTCCATGAAATTGGATGCTATGGGCATTGAAATCGATTCTCTAACAGATAAACAAAAGGCTTACATGGCAAACTGGCAAGAAGGAACATAATTTTCCTTCAAAATTTCTTTTTTTATGTCATATTTCAGATATATTGACAATGGTGATGGACCAACCAAACTGTTCATTGGCGGAGTTCATGGAAATGAGGGCCATACTTCCATAAAATTCATCAAGAGAATTAAGGAAGAGGACTTGTCTGCCGGACAGTTCTATTTTTACAATTTTGATAAAACACCATACATATCAACTATTCAAAAGGAATACTACAAGTCAGATTTAGGTCAAAAGATTTTGGGTCTGATTGAATACTTTGAGCCGGATTTCTACACGGAACTTCACTGTTATGATCTTAAAAATTACGATAAGCTGACTTCTATGGAGAGGTATGAACGCACGGGCATTCCGCCGCTGATCAAATTGGGAAATCATGTTCTGGTATCATCAGTTTCCCCGTTAATCAGGATGACCTATTTTTCAACCGAAACGGTTTGTAAAACATTGGAGTTTCCATGTGTTGAAAAACTGAATCCGGAAGCCGTTGAAAAGTATGGATTTGATAAGGATTCGGCCATTGAAACTTATGAAAAACTGCTTAAGCTAATTTTAATATCTCCTTCAAGAGAGCATTTCGAATCTGAAATGATGAAGAGATATAAAGACCAAGTTGACTTGGCCATCAAATATGCAAAAAAGGTTTTCGGTGAGGATTTTCCTCCTTATTGATTGAAAACCGCAATAATCAGGATTCTATTTTTAGCATCTGCTGCAAAAAGATTGATATATAGGGCTAAAACAGAAATAACATTAACAAGCATTGGTGCAATATATTAAATTAAGGGGTGTTTGACATGAATAACAAATGGGCTATTCCACTCGTTATAATATTTGCAGTATTGTTCGTATTGGTTGTTGCATATATTGACGATAATCCGGATGCAATTGACCATTCCGGTGAAAGGATGTCATTCAATGTTTCTTCAGGCTCTTCTGACTTGACTAAGGTTATCAAAAATATCAAAACTCTACCCTATTATGAAGGATATGATGAGGGAACTGTAGACTGGATGGAATCCCTGGGCAATAAGCAGGTTGTCTTTGGAGATGATGCGATTGTCATAATGGACGGTTTTGAAGCCATGAAAATTCCTTATGATGTGGATGTAACGGACGCATATGTTTATAATTATTTCACTGCAAATGTGGTTGAAAATCATGGCCTGGGCGTAGAGCATACAACGGTATACTATGTAAAAAACATCAAGTTCACCGGCCAGGAAATTGTTGGCAATGGATTGGCATGATTTATCTTAAAATAAGTGTTAACTAAAGCCAATGATTCCTTAAAGGGTGGTGAGGAATCATCGACCTGACCCAAATTCGTGTTTTATCTAAATGGGTTTGTGGTGGTGATTGCAGATATAATCTGGGTCAATTAAAATGTTAGTCTATTTAATTATTTAAATCTTTTTTAAAACCATGCATCAAGGCTTCCTTGTGAGGAACTTAGATTTTTAAGCTTGTCTGATGCCTTAATAACGCGGTCTTCGGAAAATCCGTGTTCATAGCATAAAAATTCTATAATCTTGTCCTGCTTTGGCTTTTCCCATTTAATCTTATAATCGGTATTTACATTGTGGTTTAGGAAAATGTCTCGAACCTCATCCAAATCATGGTCAGATTCCTTTTGAAGTTCAGCTATTTTTTCTTTCAGCTGCCCTTTTTTAGCCAATTTCAAGGCAGTTTTGGCACCTACACCTTTAAGGCCATCGCAAAAATCAGTTCCAATTAATATTCCCATATCCACTAACTCTTCGCGGGTTATATCCAGTTGCCTTAAGACCTTGTCCAGCTCATAGAATTCAAGGTTTCCAAGGTTTGAACTGACAGCCAGGTTTCGAACAACCCTTTTGGCACCAAACAGAAGGCAGTCATAATCCTGGGAAGCTACTGCATATGCGTCTCCTTTTGAAACCAGATATGCTGCCTGCGCTTCACCTTCTCCTTTGGCCTCCACATAGGGAATTCCCATTAATGTCAATAACTTTTTGGATGATTCAATGATTTCAGCAGACAATTTTGATGATCTCATTGCATATTTTCGGGCCTTTTCGGTGTCTCCTTCGGCCAGCGCCTTTTTAAATATTTTTTCAGATTCTTCCCTTATTTCTCTTCTTTTTGCTTGGGTTTCACTTTTAAGCTCAGGTGCGGTTCCATCAAAAATATAAATAGGTTTAATGTCCTTTTCAATCATAGATGAGTTTCTGTATAATATTCCGCTTAAGTGTGATGTGACATTACCGTTTTCATCGGTTAGAGGTCTTCCGTCCCTTTGGCGGATTGTTGATAGGAATTGGTATAGAGTGTTAAATGCATCTATTGAAACGCTCCTTCCTTCCAAATCCTTGAAGCTGATGGTCTTCGGTTCTACAATATCCTTTAATTTAACACCCATTTCATCACCTTATACTTCGGTAAAGTGGCTTATTGGAAATACTTCCTTAATCCACATTAAAATCTCGTCATTGTTGATGATAACATAATCACGAGCCAACATCTCTTCATCGGTGCCGAATATCTCTTTTAGCTTTTCATTCGGCTCTTCAATGTAGATATGCCTTATTTCCCTTCTTGATTCAATATCATAGTTTTTCAATATTCTGCCGATTGGGATGTCTGCCCTAATCAGGTCTGAACAGATATTGTCGTTGCATCTTGACAGCGGAATGTGGGATATTGCATATATTAGCGGTTTGTCGCCCTTGTGCATTATGACTTCCCTGAAGTTGATTTGCTCGCCTACGGGGACATTGACCAATTTCGCATGTTCTGCATCGGCATTTTCGAAGTGCTGGTCGATGGTGGTTAGGGTAATTTTACCGTACAGCACATCCAATATGGCTGTAATGGAACCGTCGGTAGTTAGAAGGATTTTTTGAGTATTTGAAAATGTTTTGTTGTTTTCCTTTTCCACATCGTTTATCTTGTCAATCAGCGCTTTGTTTGCTTCGTTTTTGTCTGTCATTTTAATCAGCTATAAGTCTTTTGGATTTGTGATTGTGCCTGCAATCGCTGAGGCCGCAACCACTTTTGAGTTTGATAAGTATACTGAAGATGCAGGATCTCCCATTCTTCCCTTGAAGTTCCTGTTTGTAGTTGAGATACAAACCTCTCCTTCGGACAATACTCCCATATGTCCTCCAAGGCATGGTCCGCATCCCGGATTGCATATGATGGCTCCCGCATCAATGAATGTTTCGATATATCCTTCATGCATTGCCTGTCTGTAGATTTCACGGGAAGCAGGAAGTATCAGCAATCTTGTGTCATCATTAATTTTTTTGCCTTTCAGGATTTCTGCAGCATCCCTTAAATCGGAAAGCCTTCCGTTTGTACATGAACCGATTAGGCATTGGTCAACTGCTGTGCCTTCAACCTTTGAGATGTCCTTCACATTGTCCACATCGTTTGGACATGCAATTTGAGGTTCCAGATCAGTAATGTCAAAGTGCATTTCCTTTTCATAGACAGCATTGCTGTCTGAAGTTACAATATTCAGTTGTGATTCTCTTTTGCCTGTTTTTTGGCAGATATAGTCAATAACTTCTCTATTAGGTTCCATTATTCCATTTTTGGCACCCATCTCAATTGCCATATTGCACATGGTTGCCCTACCTTCGACTCCCATTGCCTCAATTGTCGGACCGCAGAACTCGGCGGTTTTGTATGTTGCACCGGCGATTCCGACTTCTCCGATGATGTTTAAAATCAAATCCTTTGGCGCTATATATTGGTTGAATTCGCCTTCAATTTCCATTCTGATGGCTTGAGGAACCATGAACCAGGTTTTTCCAGTTGCCCAAACCATTGCAAGGTCAGTTGCCCCCATACCTGTGGAAAATGCTCCAAATGCGCCGTATGTGCATGTGTGTGAATCTGCACCTACAACGACCATTCCAGGCTCAACCAATCCCATTTCAGGAACAACCTGGTGGCAGATTCCTTCACCGTGTATGAAGTTTTTGGTAATGTTTTGCGCTTTAATGAATTCACGGCAAACCTTTTGAAACTCGGCAGATCCGATTGTATTTGCAGGGACGTTGTGGTCAAAGATAATGGCAATCTTATCAGGGTCCCAGATTTTGTCCGCCAGCTTTTCGAATGTTTTGATTGCAGGCGGGGAGGTTCCGTCATGAGACATTGCAAGGTCAACCGGAATTTCGATTATTTCTCCGGGACTTACCTCATGGCCTGCTTTTTTAGAAAGAATTTTTTCAGTAATATTCATAATCATAACCTATTTTTTTGTATTTTTGACGATTTCCCTAAAGACCTTATCGTTGATGTATTTTCCTTCTTCCCTTTGTTTTTTGACTTGCCTTACGATTTCAATAAGTTCATCGTCACTCACGTCCAGTTCACATTCATTCAATTTGGCTCTAACAGCTCTGCATCCTGAATGCTTTCCTAAAACGAGCTGCCTTTTCTGGCCGACCAGTTCAGGAACGTACGGTTCGTAGCATAACGGCTCTTCAATAACGGCATCAACGTGAATTCCTGATTCGTGTCTGAATACGTTGTTTCCGACGACTGGCTTGTTGTATGGTATTGGAAGTCCGCTTGCCTTGGATACGATGTCTGAGAGTTCCTTGATGTATTTGGTCTTGAATCCTAAGTCTTTTCCATATAATATCTTCAAGGCCATAATCAACTCTTCAAGTGAGGCATTGCCTGCCCTCTCACCAATTCCATTCACGGTTGTTGAAATGCCTTTTGCACCTGCCAGAACACCGGTAATTGAGTTGATGACCGCAAGACCGAAGTCATTGTGGCAGTGAAGGGCAATATTAACGTCAATATCCTTTACAAGTTCCCTTACCATATAGTCAATGCCCTGTGGGGTGATTGCTCCTGTGGTATCGGCAATATGAACCCTGTCGGCACCGCATTCTTCAGCTTTTGAATAGATGCGTTTTAAAAAGTCGATATCTGTTCTTGTAGCGTCTTCTGCTGAAAATGCAACATACAATCCATGATCTTTAGCATAATCCACCGCAGTTTCACATAAGTTGATTGCATCCTGGCGGGTAATGTGCATCTTGTGGTCAAGGTGGATGTCTGATGTTCCGACGAATGTGATGATTCCGTCCACATCACAGTCAAGTGCGGCATCGATATCTTCAGGTTTTGTTCTGGTCAGGGCAAGAATGTCTGCATCAAGACCTTCATTTGCTATTGTCTTTACGGATTCCCGTTCTCTTTGGGAAACAATTGGAAAACCCGCTTCAATTTGATGTATTTTGAATTGATCAAGTTTTCTAGCTATTTCTAATTTATCATTAAGGCTGAAGCAGACGCCAGGGGTCTGTTCACCGTCTCTTAATGTTGTATCATAGATAATGAAATCTTCAGGAAAAGCGATTTCACTTTCCTTGTTATAGTGACTTATAAAATATTGCAAAATTAATCCCTTCTAAAATTGATTTAATATTTATAATATTAAGGTTGTTTATTTATATAGCTTTTCTAAAAGCTCCAGATATGAAGTTCTCTCAAAGCCATCTGTGATGCCCAATTTTTCAAACAATTCGAAAATGCTATTTTGAGCATCGTTGTAATCACTGCCATCCTCAAGAGCAATTTCTATTTCCATATAGGGGTCAAGATTTTCCACATCGTCCAATGAGATTTCAAAATTTTCATAGGTGTAGTACTGTCTGTTTTTCCTGACGGTTCTCACCATTTTGAATCCAATGGCTTCAAATATCTCGCTGCACTTTTGAGCTTCTTCAATGCCCATCTCTATTTCTTTTCTGGTTTTGCTTTTTTTATCAATTTTGGGTCCTTTATAAGTTATGAAAATGTTTTCATCATCATTTTCTCTTGTTGTTCTTATTCTCAATGCTTCATCTGTTTTGGCAAAGTCGACAACAGGGCTATTAAAGTAAATATCTTCCTGGAATTCCTTTTTTGTTTTCAAGGCTCCAAGTTCACTTAATTTTTTTTCCATATCTTCAAAACTATCAATTTTTGCTTTAACTTCTACTTCAATCATTTTTATCGGTTATATATTTGTCTTCAAATTTAATAATGATTTGTTTTGTCGAAAACTTAAATAGGATTTAATATATAAAATCAAGTAATGTCTGAATTTAAAGTATCCATAATCATTCCTGTTTTCAACGGCGAAAAGTATTTGTCCGATGCCCTCGATTCGATTGTCAATCAAAGCATTGGTGTCGATAATTTGGAGGTCATCATCGTAGATGACGCATCGACCGACGGCACTTGCGAGATAATAGACAGGTATTGTGATAAATATGCTAATTTCAAGGCTATTAAGCTGGAAAAGAATATGGGAGCTGCCTATGGGCCTCGAAATGTTGCTCTTGGTGAGGCGACTTCAGACTATATCATGTTTTTGGATGCCGATGACAGCTTTACGCAGGATGCCTGCAGGGTTTTATATGATGAGATATCATCATCAGGTGCGAATATTGTATTTGGAAGATACTTTAGGGTTTATGATGACTTCCGCCTCAAGTCCTATTCTCCATATGGTGATAATCTGGACATCAAAAATGACATGGAGTTTAATCCCACATTTCCGGGAGCGGTCTCTTTTTTATGGAGCAAAATCTTTTATAAGATGTTTTATGGAAAACAGAGCGAGATTAGAGATAGGGTTTTCATTTCGGACGTTCGCCAAAATCCTGAAATTCTAAAGATACTGCCTTCAATATGGACCAGAATATTTAAAAAGTCCATTGTGGACAAGTTTCCGGAGCTGATTACCGGTGAAGATTTGAACTTTGTTCTGGATGCCTATGATTCGGGAGAAATAGTTTTCCTCAACAACGAATTCATTACCAATTATTACATGCGTTTCGATACAAGCGATTTATCAATCACAAAAAACATTAATTTTAATCTGGTTTTGGATTCATTAAGAGCCTATAAACTGGCCATTATAAAATGCCAGAAATATGGCTTTAAAGGATATGATAAGATGGTCAATCCCTTTTTGCTGAATTACTTAAGTCTTTTAAAAAAAGGTGATTTCAGTAAAGATGAAATGAAAATTCTTTTAAGTGAAATAAAAGAAGTTGATGATATCTATAAAAATAAGGGGTTACTTGGATTTTTAATTGTTAAATTAATTAAGTTTTCAAGCAGATAATTTTTTTTATTTTTCATGAGATTTCTGAAAAAAATTTTTTCTTATATAATATAAACATACATTTATATACTATTTAAATTAAATATTTTATTAGTAAAAATTTAACTTACTTTTTTGTTTTCTTAAATTTTACTTACTAATTTTAATAACAAAGTGGAGGTTTTAAATTGACCGATGTTGATATCAAAATTGAAAACATTGTTGCTTCTGCAAGCATTGGTAAAGACATAGTTCTTACTGAAGTGTCACAAGCTTTAGAAGGGGTTAATTTTAATCGTGAACAGTTTCCGGGATTAGTTTTTAAACTTAAAGATCCTAAAACCGCAGCATTAATTTTCAGCTCTGGTAAGCTTGTATGTACTGGAGCAAAATCTATAGACGATTCCAAATTGGCAATCAAAAAGACTGTCGATTTAATGAGGACTGTCGACACAGACATCCCTGAGGAATTTGAAATTAAAATTCAAAACATTGTGGCTTCTGCAAACTTAGAATCCACATTAAATTTAGAAGCAGTAGCTTTAGAACTTGAAGATACTGAATACGAACCGGAACAATTCCCTGGTTTGGTATACAGATTATCTGACCCTAAAGTGGTTTTATTATTGTTTGGTTCTGGTAAAGTTGTATGTACTGGTGCTAAAACAAAAAGCGACGCTAAACTTGGTGTCGAAAGAGCTTACGACAGATTAAGTGAGCTAGATTTAATATAATTGGTGGTATTATTGATTAAACTTGTAGTATTTGACTTAGACAACGTTATTATTGATGGTGAAGCGATAGATGAGATAGGGAAATTAGCAAATGTTGAAGAGGACATAGCTGCAATCACTGAAAAAGCTATGCAAGGTGAAATTGACTTTGAAACTTCTATTAAAGACAGAGTACAACTTCTTGAAGGAACTTCTATTGAAGACATTGAAAAAGTTGCTTGTGATCTTCCATTAATGCCTGGCGCAGAAAAAACCATCAAATGTCTAAAAGATAAAGATGTAGATGTAGCTATCATTAGTGGTAGTTTTGACGTAGTGGCTGATAAAATTAAAGATAAACTTGGAGTTGAAACAGTTTATACTAATAGTTTCACAGTCGAAGATGGTAAATTAACTGGCGAAGTGACTGGTCCTTTAGTATCCGGAACCAAATTGGATGTATTAAAAGACCATGTCGAAGAAGCAGGAATTACTCTTGATGAAGTAGTTGCTGTTGGAGATGGCGCAAACGACATTTCCATGATTGAATCAGCAGGTTGCGGAATTGCATTCAATGCAAAAGACTCCGTAAAAGAAATTGCTGATGTAGTAGTAGAAGAAAAAGACTTATGCAAAGTCTTATGTGAAATTCTTAATCAATTAACCACTGAAGATGCTGAAACTGAAACTGTAGAAGACGAAGCTGAAGAAGCTGAAACCGAAGCTGTAGCTGAAGAACCTGTAGAAGAAGTCGCTGAAGCTGAAGAAGCTGATGAAGAAGTAGTTGAAGAGGCTGCTGAAGAAGAAGCTGAAGAAGCTGAAGAGGAAGTAGTTGAAGAGGCTGCTGAAGAAGAAGCTGAAGAAGCTGAAGAGGAAGTAGTTGAAGAGGCTGCTGAAGAAGAAGCTGAAGCTACTGAAGAACCTGCAGAGGAAGAAGCTAAAGAAGAAAAACCTAAAGCTAAAAAATCTAAAAAAGGCCTCCCTGAGTCTAATTTTGTTCTTGCTGACACCATGGAAGGGGTAAGAAAACAAAAAGACGAAAAAGAAGCTGAAATCGCTAAAGTTGCTGAAGAAAGAGAAGAATTCAATAAAATAGCTAAAGAACAACGTAAAATCAGAGATGAATTAAACGCATCTTTAAAAGAAAACTTAAACAAAGCTATTGAATACAGAAACGAGCGTAATGAAATCAACAAAGCTGTTGAAGCTGCTAAAAAAGCTCGTAATGATGCAAACAATAAGATTAAAAGTCTCGAATGGTCTTCTGGTAAACGCGATAAAATCAAAATAGAAAATGAAATCAAAAAGATTGATAAAATCATTGAAACTCGCGTTTTAGACATTAAAAAAGAAAATCAACTTGTTAAAAATGCAAATGATTTAAGAAAACAATTAATGGAAATTCACGAAGACGAATCAGTTAAAAACGAAGCACAAGAGCTCAAAAAATTATCTGAAGAAGAACACGAAAAAGTTATTGAACTTTCTGAAAAAGCACAAACTGCTCACGAAGAAATGCTCACCTACTTCAGAAAAACCGATGACATCAGGACTGCAGCTGATGAAGCTCACAAAAAATTCATCGAAGCTCGTAAGAATGCTTCAGCTAAACATGAAGAGTTCAAAGTTATCTTAAGCGATATTCATGTTATCAACAAAAAATTAGGTTCCAACAAACCTAAACGCAGAAAATCCGATAATAAACCTTCTGGCGGTGCTAATAAGAACCGTGAAGAAAAAGAAAGAGCTGAAGAAATCTTTGAAAAATTCAAACAAGGTGGAAAAGTATCTACCGAAGAGATTTTACTCTTGCAAAAATACAACATAGGTTAAGCAATTTAACCTATCTTTTTTACTTTTTTTTTAAGGTTATACAATGTCTGAAGAAAAAATTGAAACTTGTTTTATCTGCGGTAAGGAATTTGACATGAACAAGGCGGATTTAGGTTATTACAGGAATGGTCAATTTCCAATCTGTGATTTTTGCGCTGATTTTTACCGTTTTTACAATGAAGATATTCCTACCAAAAAGGAATAATTATTTTTTTTTAAATCACATGCCTGATGAAAATTTTAGGCAATTAATATATTATATATAAGTATTCTGCAAAATAGTAATATTTTTATATTAAAAATTTCATTAAAATATTTTATAAAAAATTTTTTTAGGTAAATATAATGCATGAAGTAATAATTTGCGAAAAACCGAGTTCGGCAGAAAAAATAGCCAAGGCACTTTCACCGAGTGCCAAAAAGAAAGTATACAATAAGAAAGTTAAATACTGGGAACTTCAAAGGGATTCTAAAGACATTACAGTACTGTCCGGTGTTGGTCATTTGTACTCACTGGTTCCCGAAAAAGCCAAAAGATTTAAAGTTTCCTTTGATCTTCATTGGGCACCTTCCCATGAAGTCAACAAAAGTAGCGCATTTACAAGAGATTACCTAAGAGCCATTAAAAAATTCGGTAAAAATGCTGATTCTTACATTCATGCTTGCGATTACGATGTTGAAGGGACTTTAATAGGATACAATGCTTTAAAATACGCTTGCGGTCAGGATTCCCTGAACAATGTTTCAAGAATGAAGTTTTCCACTTTAACTAAGAAGGATATTGTGGATGCTTATGAAAACAGAATAGATATTGACATGCATCAGGTAGACAACGGTATAGCACGCCATATTCTTGATTATTACTTTGGAATGAACATTTCCATTGCCTTGTCAGATTCCGTTAAGAGAACCAAGCACAGATTTTTAAAGTTGTCTGTCGGCAGAGTCCAAACTCCTACACTGTCCATTTTGGTAAAGCGTGAAAAGGAAATCCGAGAATTTGTTCCTGAACCTTATTGGGTTATTAGGGCAATTCTTGATTTTGAGGATATTGAAATCAGGCATGTCGAGAGAAATATCTTTGACAAGGCCCGTGCTGACGAAATCTTCAATAAATGCCAGGGCAAAGATGCTGTCGTAGATGAGATTGAGTTTACAAAATCAAAAACCAGGCCGCCTGTTCCGTTTAACTTAAGCGGTCTTCAGGCAGAAGCATATAGCGTGTTTGGTTTTTCACCAAAAAGAACTCAGATTGCGGCTCAAAATCTTTATAGTGCAGGTTATACTTCTTATCCACGTACATCATCCCAGAAATTGCCGGAAAGTTTAGGTTTTGAAAATATATTTAAGCAGCTGTCTGCAAACAGCGAGTTTAAAAAGCATATTTCCAAATTGCCTTCAAAATTAAGGCCTAACAACGGTAAAAAGGAAGATGCTGCTCACCCTCCAATCCATCCAACCGGAATCCTTCCAAAATCACTCAACAAGGACGAGCAAAAAATCTACAATTTGATTGTTTACAGGTTCATTGCCGTGTTCTTTGAATCAGCCGAATTCGAAACCATGAGTGCCACTTTGGACATTGAGGATGAGAAATTCAAGTTCAAGCGCAGACGGGTTACACATAAGGGATGGATGGAACATTATCCGTTCAAAAAGATTGATGATGAAAAATTCCCTGAAGTCAGTGAAGGGGACTTGATGAGCGTTAAGGAACTTATCAAGGATGAAAAGGAAACCAAACCTCCTGCCCGCTACAATCAGGCTTCCCTGATTAAGGAACTTGAAAAGAAAAACCTTGGAACCAAGGCAACCAGGGCGGATATTGTCGATAAGCTATACGACAGAAAGTATATCGAAGGCACAAAGATTGAAGTCAACAAATTGGGTGAAGACCTTATTGACACCTTAAATACCTATTGCAGCGATTTGACTAGCGAAGAGCTTACAAGGGATTTGGAAAACAAGCTTGAAGGAATAAATCAGGATGAAACCACTAAGGAAAGCGTCATTGATGAAGGCGAAAGGGATGTTAAGGACATTCTGGTTGATATAGATAAGAATCAAAAGGGCATAGGCTCCAAATTGTATGAGGCTTATCAGGCAACCAATATTGTTGGCGAGTGCAGTTGCGGAGGAAAGCTTGTCAAAAGGGAAGGCCGTTATGGAAGCTTTGTAGGATGCACCAACTATCCTGATTGCAATGTAACTTATTCCCTTCCGAAGAATGCTTCAATCATCAAAAAGACCTGTGAAACATGCGGGCTTCCGATGATTGCTGCGGGAAAAGGCAAAAACCGCAGGGAAATGTGTCTTGACCCTAACTGCGGAAAGGACACCACCAAAAAATACACACCGGAAGAAGTGGGAATCTGTCCTAAGTGCGGTAAGCCTCTCCTGAAGAGATCAGGCAGATTCGGTGAATTTGTTGGCTGCAGCAATTTCCCGAGATGCAAGTTCACATGCTCTTTGGAAGACCTTGAAAATAAATTGGAATAATTTTCAATTTTTCCTATTTTTTAAAGCAAACATAATATTTAATAATGTTGAATTTAATATATACTATTCAATAAAAATATTTTTTCATATCATATCAAATATTTTTATTTATTTCTAATAATTTTAATTATAACTTATTTAAAATTCTTGATTTATGGAATTTAAGATTAACGAGATGAATAGAGGATTTCTATGAATAAACAAACAATTTTAACAATAAGCAAATCAATAATCATTATCTTGATTTTGTTAGCTTTTGTTTTTGCATTAAAAACTCCTGCGGCCGATTTGCCAATCCTCAGTGATGACATTAAAGGGGATTATGTGGATTCTTCAGGCCTTCCTTATTTCAGTGAAATGGATTCATATTATAACTTAAGGCTGACCGAGAATTTTATAGATCATGGTCATGTAGGAGATGAATTGATAAATGGTAGTGCGTGGGATATGCATAGGTACGCTCCCGACGGTAATAAGATTGATTATGAGTATGCCATTGTATATGTCACTTCATGGTTACACGACTTAGCGAATAATTTATTTGGTGGTAATTATTCTGTAAAAGAAGTTGCTTTCTGGACAGGAGCATTGATATCCACTTTTGCAGTAATTCCTGCATTCATATTTGCAAGAAGAATTACTAACGATTATGGTGCAATTGTCGCAACATTGATTATAGTGCTTGCTCCAAACTACTTTGCACACACATTCCCTGGATTTTTCGATACAGATATGTTCTATTACATATTCCCACTGTTCTTTGTATTCTTCTTCATCGAAGCCTTAAGAACAGACAATATGATTTTGAAAGTAATTTATGCAGTATTATCTATTTTGGCTATAGGACTGTTCTCCTTCTCATGGACTGGTTATATCTTTTACATAGGTATGATGGGAGTATTTGCCGTAGCTTATTTGATTGCATGCTACTTTTTCAATGTTGGGGATGACCAGGACGATTACTCAAGCAAGCTGGATTGGCTGATACATAACAAGGATTTATTGACAATTGTAATCCTTGGTGTCATCGGATTCGTTTTCCTTGGAATTTTCAAAGGTGTGGATGGAGTTCTTGGAATATTTTCAAGCTTAACCGGTTTATTAAACTTGCAATCCGCTTCCGTTGTTGTAGGTGGATTCCCGAATGTACTTATTTCCGTTGCAGAGATGCAAATGCCGTCTTTGCTTGGTAGTGGAATGACTTCTGCATTTTTAGCTAATACTAATGGTGTAGTTAACGGTATGGGTGGAATTGCAGTATTGTTCGCTGGTTTAATTGTATTATATGTTTTAGTATCCAGATCTTTCAAATACCGTACTGCAAAAGGTTCCAAAGGCAGTTCCAAAAAACCGCAAAAAGGTAACAGAATGTCTGCAGCTAAAAAATTGGATGATGACCGTAAATTTAAGATTTCTTTATCTGATTTGAAATTCGGTGGAAATAATGATATTTTATCCGATAAACGTTTAACTGTAATGTATGCAACATTATTTGTTGTATGGATTGTAATTGCTGCACTTGCGGTAAGTAGAGGTTCAAGGTTCATTACAACCATTGTATTGCCGTTTGCTTTGCTTACTGGTATTTTTGTCAGTTATGCAGGAGATTACATTAAAAACAGATTAAATGATGATAGGATTTTAGTTGTTATTTTATTCCTGTGCGGATTTTTAGCGGCAGTTCCATTGGCAACAATTAACACCATTTATGGAATAGCAATATTCCTGGTAATTCTTGCTGTTGGACTATTTACCATTTACGGAATGAAATCTGACGCTTCAGTTAAAGTTCCGCTTAAAAAGACTGTTGTAATAATAGCTATTGTAATCGCACTTGTATCACCGTCCGTTTGCGGTGCGTACATGATTTCCGAAACAGTTGTGCCTGGTACTCAGGACCACATGTGGAATGCAATGCAATGGATTGATGAAACTCAAAGCAATGATACAGTCATCACATCCTGGTGGGACTTCGGTTACCTCTTTGAGATTGCTGCTGATAAACAAGTAACATTCGATGGGGGTTCTCAGACTGGAGGCCGTGCATTCTGGCTGGGTAAGGCAATGACAACCGATGATTTGGAGTTATCTGCAGGTATCTTCAGAATGTTGGATTCAAGCGGAGACAGGGCTGTTGAGAAACTTGTCAACGTTACAGGAGACACAGGTAAATCCGTCGACATGCTGATTGATATTTTACCGAAATCATCCAGTGACGCTCAAAAAACATTGGTTGACAAGTACAAAATATCCTCAGCAGATGCCAGTGAAGTAATTTCATACACTCACCCTGAAAATCCACGCCCTGTAATATTCGTGGCATCTTCCGATATGCTTCAAAAGGCAGGTTGGTGGACCTACTTTGGTTCATGGAACTTTGAAAACCAGACTTCCGTAAACTATAACTATTATGTTCCTACTGAAGGGGGCGCAGAAATTGCACCGGGTTCATCCGGCAATGCAACAATTCTCGACTCCCAGGGAATGAAAGTGAATGCAGTTATTGAAAGGGGAACTGGAAACAACACAACCTCAGCACATATTGAATCAGTACATTCAGAGAATGATGAGAAAATTATGGTAAACGGTAGTGAATACAACCCATTAAAAGCATCCCATATTCTTTTAGTTGAAGACAATATTATCATGAAAAATGAGTCAATCAAAGGTGCAGAAGATGGAAACTTCACATTATTCTTAATGGGTAGTGATAATTATTACACACCTATTTTAATCCATAATAAACTGGTCAATTCAATGTTTACCAGATTATACCTATTGGGTGGAGCCAATCAGGATATTTTCACCAATGTGCACACCGAAACAGGTGTAATGTTGTATAAAGTAAACTTTGAAAATACTGTAGCGGGTGGATCCAGCGGAAACTCCACTAGCAACTCAACTAATTAATCAGATTAGGATTTTCCTAATCTTCCTTTTTTTTATTTAATGGTGATTTAATGGGAATAGAAGACAAGATAAAATCTATCGAAGAGGAAATTCAAAAGACACCCTACAATAAGGCTACTTCACACCATATCGGTAAACTCAAAGCTAAACTTTCAAAATTGAAAGAGGAATCTCTTCAAAGAAGCAGCGGCGGGTCCAAAGGTCAGGGGTTTCATGTTAAAAAATCCGGTGATGCCACTGTGGTCTTGGTGGGGTTTCCTTCTGTCGGCAAATCCACATTATTGAATAACATTACAAATGCCGAAAGTAAGGTTGGAGCTTATCAGTTCACTACATTGGACATAGTTCCGGGTGTAATGGAGCATAAAAATGCAAAAATTCAAATCTTCGACATCCCGGGAATCATTACAGGTGCAAGCAGCGGTAAAGGAAGAGGTAAGGAAATCTTGTCTGTTGCAAGAACTGCTGATTTGATATTGGTGGTTTTGGATACTTTCAATCCACAACACATTGATGTAATCATAAACGAACTTAGGGCAATTGGAATCAGGCCAAATGAACATCCTCCTGACGTGACTGTTAAGAGAAAGAAGTTAGGTGGTGTAAAGGTCTCTTCAACATGTCCGCTGACCCACATGGATGAAAAGACAATCAGGTCAATTTTAAACGAATACGGATATATCAATGCCGATGTGCTGTTCAGGGATGATGTGACAATGGACCAGTTCATTGACGTGCTTGACAGAAACAAGTCATATGTTCCGATGTTGGTTCTTCTAAACAAGGTGGATTTGGTTGATGAGGCTTACATTGAAGAGCTGAAGAAATACATTCCGGAATTCATTCCAATTTCCGCTGACAAGAACACAAATATTGATGAGCTGAAGGACATAATATTTGATAATCTTGACCTTGTAAGGATATATTTAAAGCCACAGGGCAGAAAAGCGGACATGGAAGATCCGTTAGTAATCAAAAAGGGCTCTACTGTAATTGACGCATGCAGAAAACTTCACAGGGAATTCGTTAAGAATTTCAGACATGCAAAGGTCTGGGGAACATCCGTCAAATTCCCGGGTCAGAAGGTAGGTCCCGACCATGTGCTTGACGATGAGGATGTATTGAGAATTATTTTGAAAAAATAATTCCTTTTCTTTTTTTTAGATATTTATGAATAGAGTTATTTTTATCAGTGGAACTCCCTGTACGGGAAAAACTACTGTCAGTGAAATTTTAGCTTCAAGATTGGATTGCAAATTAATCAAAATCAATGATTTGGCTTTAGAAAATGATTTCGTTTTGGGAATTGATGAGGATAAGGGATATAAGGTCATTGACATTGACAGACTGAACGAAAAGGTTATGGAAATAATATCCGGCAGCGGAGAATTGCTTATTTTTGAAGGACATTTGGCTCATTTATGCGATGGCGCCGATAAGGTAATCGTTTTAAGGGTAAGGCCTGAAGTTTTGGAGACAAGGCTGAAGGCACGCGATTATTCACAATCCAAAATCCGTGAAAACCTTGAGGCTGAAGCCATGGGCGTCTGCACAGCGGAAGCCTATGATATCCATTCCGATAAGGTTTCGGAAATTGACGTGAGTGATTTGACAATTGATGAAATCGTAGGGTTGCTTTGTGACATTGTCAATGGCAAAGTCGACTTTCCAATTGGCGAAATTGATTTTATGGACTGGCTCATTGATTGACTTTAGACACATCAATTTTTCACATTCAGGTTATTCTTTTTAATTCGCTTCAATTTTTCTTATTCGCTTTAATTTTTACTTGTTTTTTATATATCATCTCCTATGATTTTACACACTTCAATAACATTAATATATTAGGGCATTCATATATTTAACTAACTTATTGGCCAGTTAAAGTTACAATTAAATATATTGTGAGGTTAATCTATGAAAGATTATTCTTTAAGAGAAGCGTTGAATATTTTTTGTAATGTGAATCAATCAGCCATTCTTCATTTAAAGTTTCATTTCCATGAAAAGAATCATGAAAGACATTCACATTCGGAATTGTGGATGCAATCTTTCTTCAATCATAAATTGTTGGGGATAATGAAGCAGGGATACAATAAATTTAAGCTATGCTATATCCACCCTATTAAAAAGCAAAAGGATTTATATCTTATTGCCGTAATAAATGAGGATAGCAGCATCTCTTTGTTAACAACATATGAAGGAAATATTTCTAGGAGGATTGGTGATAATGAAAGAAGATAATTCCTTAAAATGGAGTTATGACCATGAATTTGACATATTATTCATTCATCGTATTGAAAAGTATGAATATGAAGAGTCAATTGAAATGACTTGTGATGTTATCATGGATTTTGATACTCTTTTAAATCCTTCCGCATTTGAATTTTTAAATGCTTCTAAAATATTTAAGGCAAATAATGGTGATTTGTGCAATATTGAGAAAATTAAGGTACATGTTTCCATAAATGAAGATTTAATAAAGTTGTATGTTGATATTTTCACACAAAATGACAAATTTGATACCATTAAAAAGTTCATTAATGATATTAATGCTCCTGATTGTGAAAGAGACATGTTTGCTTCATGAATATTATTTTTTTCTTTTATTTTTCAAATCAGGTTATTTTTCCCAAAATACATAACCTTTATAAATAGGGATATACATAATTATTCTTAATATTCATATTAACCTAAGGTTAATCTTTAACTATGGTTTTTGTTTTAATTTGCGCAAATCATTTTAATTCAATTTTGAATATTATATCCTATTTTCATAATTATGAGGAGGATATTTTTGAGTAGAGGAAAAAGACCAAAGTGGATGACTGATATAGCAACTGAAAGGATGAACATCCTTTTTGAACGTGCTGAGATGGAATTCATCACCCATCCCGAGCGCAGTAACCGCTATACCGAGCTTGCCTTAAAGCTGTCCACCAAATACAATACCAAAGTCCCTGAAAAATGGAGGAGACGGTACTGTAGGAAATGCAAGAAATTCCTTTACCCTGGCTACAATTGCACCGTCCGGCTGGTTAACTCTGAAGTTAACATTTTTTGTGGTGAATGTGGTCATGTCATGAAGATTCCTTATAGAAAGGAAAAGAAACTTAAAAGGAGAGCTAAATATGAGTCAATCAAAAAAAGAAATGATGAATAGAGCTCTTTCCGCGATGACAATTAACATTGGCAAAGCAGGCGTAAACGACAATGTCATTGAAGAAATCAAACGCCAACTTGAAGCTAATGAAATTGTTAAACTTAAATTTGCAAAAAATATCGCTAGAGATAAAGATGATTACATCGACGAAATTGTCACTAAGACTAGAGCCAAGCTCATAGACGTAAGGGGACATGTTGCTGTAATCTACAAGAAAAAGCCTTAAACATTATAAATTTAGAGTTACAGGCCCTATTTTTTTAGGTCTTAAATTTACAGTGGATTAAGCTACAATTATTTAATAAAATATTGGAGAATTAATATGACTACTGTATTTGATGTACCTGCAGATTTATTAATTGAAAAAGTCGCAGAAGAATTTAAAAATAATGATAAAATCAATTCCCCTGCATGGTCCAATTTTGTTAAAACTGGTGTTCACAAGGAAAGAAAACCAGAAAATGCAGATTGGTGGTATGTAAGAACTGCTTCTATCATCAGAAGAGTTTATATGGATGGTCCTGTGGGAGTTGTTAGTTTAAGAACTTTCTACGGTGGTAAAAAAGACCGTGGTGTACGTCCTGAAGTATTTAGAAGAGGTAGCGGATCTATCGTTAGAAAAGCACTTCAACAATTGGAAGACGCAGGATACGTAGAGAAAGTCGAAGGTGGAAGAGTTGTTTCCCCAGCAGGAAGATCATTCTTAGATAAAATTTCTGCTGAAATTATTAAAGATATTCCTGAACTTGAAAAATACTAATTAATTTATTTGGAGAGTTTGATATGAGCGATTTAGATGAAATTCGTCAAAAAAGAATGGCTGAACTCCAAGCCCAACAGGCTGCTATGCAAAATCAAGCACAGCAGCAAGCAGTAGCTCAAGCTCAGCAACAAGAAGCTCAAAGACAAATGGAAGCTCAGAAGAAACAGATTTTAAATCAAATCATGACTCCTGAAGCTCGTGCTAGATTAGCTAATCTCAAATTGACCAAACCGGAACTTGTAAGTCAAATTGAAATCCAATTGATTCAATCCGCTCAAGCCGGAAGCTTAAGAGGAAAAGTAACTGACGATCAGTTGAAAGTGCTCTTGAGAAACATTGCTGGTCAAAAAAGAGAAATCAAAATTACAAGGAAATAATGTCGATGAAAGCTGGAGTATTGTATAGCGGTGGTAAAGATTCATCCTTTATGGCTGTCATGCTTAAAAGATTGGGTCTTGACGTTGAATTATGCACTGCCAACTTTGGTGTTTACGAATCATACATTCCAGCGGCCAAATCAGCAAAATCATTGGGTTTTACACACAGGGTCCTTGATATGGATTTTGACCTTTTGGATAAGACCTGCGACATGATTATGGCGGACGGATTTCCCAACGAGGGAATCAAGTTCATTCATGAAAATGTCATAGAAAGGATTGCTGAAGATTATGACATTATTGCGGACGGGACAAGACGTGATGACAGAACTCCTAAATTGACCGTCAATCAGATAAGGAGCCTTGAGGATAGAAAAGATGTCCAATACATAAATTTGGACAGTTTCGGTCACAAATCCGTTAAGATGATAACATCCAATCTATTCGAAATATCTCATGAAAAGTCAAACAAGGACAACAGTTCGGATTATGAGGTTGAAATAAGGACATTGATTGACGAGAAGGGAGGAAACTCATTGGACATATTCCCAGAACATTATCAAACTCGTGTTATCGGATATAAAAAATAATTATTATATGTTACAGGTGAGAAAATGAGTAGAAATAAACCATTAGCAAAAAAATTAAGAATGGCAAAAGCAAACAAACAAAATAGGAGAATTCCAATCTGGGCTTATGCTAAAACTAACCGTAAACTTAGATACAGACCAAAACCTAGACATTGGAGAAGAAACAGTCTTAAATTATAAGAGGGGTTA
>NZ_JAFRKB010000070.1 GCF_017431965.1 Methanobrevibacter sp.
ATTTTTTAAAACTTTTGTTAAAGGTTCTACAAGTTCTTTTTCATAAACTCCCAATACTTCCATACTGGCCCCTGCAGGACTGGTGAGAGGACCTAAAATATTGAAAATTGTTCTTATAGAAAGTTCTTTTCTCACTCCGGCAACATATTTCATGGCCAAATGATAGTTTTGAGCAAACAAAAAACACAAGTTAATTTCTTTTAGACATTTTAAGCTTTTTTCCGGTTCAATGTAAATATTAACACCTAATTCCTCAAGTACATCAGCAGCCCCGCATTTGCTGGATGCTGATCTGTTTCCATGCTTGGCTACCGGAACTCCTGCTGCGGAAATGACAATTGAAGATGTTGTTGATATATTAAACGTGTTTGAACCATCACCTCCAGTTCCAACAATTTCCAAAACATCCTCATCATTCAATAATCTAACACAATGAGCTCTCATAGCTTCGGCAGATGCAGTGATTTCGTCAATTGTTTCACCTTTCATGGACATTGCGGTTAAGTATGCGCTCATCTGCACCTCACTTGCCTCACCACTCATAATTTCATCCATAGTCTGGTAAGCTTCATCATATGTTAGATCTTGTTTTTTATACACTTTTAAAATAGCTTCCTTAATCATAAAATCCCCTTATCTACTTTTTCTAAAAAATTGCTTATAATTGTTAAACCATCAGGAGTCAATATTGATTCCGGATGGAACTGAAGTCCATATACATTAAATTCCTTATGTTTAACTGCCATGATTTCGCCATCATCCTTGGCTTTAGAGATGACCTCCAAACAATCAGGAACTGTATCTTTGACTAAACTCAATGAATGATATCTTCCAACATTGATTTCACTTGGAAGACCTTTAAACAGATAATCATAATCCAGAGAAATATCCGATGATTTTCCGTGCATCAACCTTTTTGCATGTGAAATATTTCCTCCAAAAGCTTCACAGATTGCCTGATGGCCCAAACAAACACCTAAAATCGGAATTTTATCATGAAATTCCAGGACAATATCTTCACAAATTCCTGCATTTTCAGGTTTTCCCGGACCTGGAGACAATATTATTGCATCCGGATTTAAATCATAAATCTCATCAATTGTTATTTTATCATTTCTAAAAACAGCAATATCTCTTTCGACCTCACCAATCAGCTGAAATAGATTATATGAAAAACTGTCATAATTGTCAATTAAAAGAATCATTCTATTCCCCCATCTGCAATTTTTAGTGCATTAATTACTGCTGCTGCCTTATTTAAGCATTCATCAAACTCTTTATCAGGAACGCTATCTGCAACAATACCTGCACCGGAACGTATGAAAACTTTATTATTTCTTGCAAAAGCTATTCTAATTGAAATGCAGGTATCTATATTCCCGCTTAAGTCAACATAACCTATTGCCCCACCATAAATTCCACGTTTGTTGTCTTCAAGTTCATTAATGATTTCACAAGCCCTAATTTTTGGAGCTCCGGATAATGTTCCGGCGGGAAGAATAGAATCAATAGCTACAAGTGAGTCCAAATCACTTCTTAAAATTCCGCTAACAGTGGATCCGATATGCATCACATGAGAAAATCTCTCAACAGACAAATATTTATCAACATGAACAGAACCTATCTCAGAAATTCTGCCGATATCATTACGTCCCAAATCAACCAGCATGTTATGTTCGGCCAATTCCTTTTCATCGGCCAACAATTCTTCTTCCAACTCCAAATCTTCCTTTTCTGTTTTTCCGCGAGGTCTTGTTCCTGCAAGCGGAAATGTGTATAATTTTTTATCTGTCAGTTTAACCAAGGTTTCTGGAGAAGCTCCAGCAATTTCAATATCATTACTTGAGAAATAAAACATGTATGGAGAAGGATTGGTGGTTCTTAAAACCCTATACGTGTCAAATAAACTTCCGGAGATGTCAGCTTCAATTCTGTTAGACAGTACAACCTGGAAAATATCTCCTTCTTTAATGTAATGTTTCGCTTTTAAAACCATATCACAATATTTTTCACGTGAAAATACAGGTTTAAAATCTGATTTTAATTTTAATGGTTCTATATCAGCTTTTTTACCATTTTTTATCAAGTCCGCAATGTCTTTTAATTCTTTACAAGCTTTTTGATAATTTCCATCCAAATCATCGGTTTTTATATTAGCAATTAAAATTATTTTTTGCTTAAAGTTATCAAAAGCAACAACTTTATCAAACAACATCAAATCAATATCTTTAAACTGATCCTGATTTTCAGCATCCAATTTTAGAGAAGGTTCGGCATATTTTATATAATCATAAGCAAAATAACCAACAAAACCACCAGTAAATGGAGGCAAATAATCTAGTTTTGGAGATTTGTTCTTTTTAACCAGATCTTTGATGATTTCGCTGGGATTATCGGTTTCGATAACCACTTCATTATCATTGAACTCCTCAAAGTTTTCATCACCTCTAATGCGGACAACACCGTTTTGACAGGTAAATTCCAATAGCGGATTAAAACCTAAAAAGCTGTATCTTCCCCATTTTTCAGCATCTTCAATACTCTCCAGCATATAACAATGGTTACTGATTCCTTTTAAAACTCTTAAAACCTCTACAGGAGTAGCTATATCTGAAAATAATTCATAAGATACAGGTATTCGCTTATACTCCTTATTTTTTGAAATATCTTTTACTTCTTCTAAACTTGGGGAAAACATATAATCACTTAATTTAATATTAGGACAATGTACTATTTAAAGCCTTGTTGTAACTTTTTGTACATTACAAAATTTTTTAAAAAAAATATTGTTACATTTTGTCCTGTTCCTGACTAAACTGAATAACAATCTTTTTAACTTCTCGACTTTCCAGATAAGGAAGTTTTTCAGAAATTTCCTTTTCCAAATTCTTATTTAACTCCAATCGTTTTTTAGCATACTCTTCACCCTCAAATTGACTCCTATACTGTTTATTTAAATTGGAATATTTGGTAATTAAAGGTTGAAGGATAGAACCAATATCTTTGTCGAGCTGGTCATTAATGATTTTTCTTTTGCGGATATCACTAATATAACCGACAACAGTTACAAAGAACCCTAAAACAGTTACTGTCAATGCAGGAACGAAAATCTTTTCATTGCCAATATATACAATTGTAACAACAATTCCGATAAATATAAGAGCGATTCCAATTTTCTTTAAATCCATGTTAAAACTCCTTTAAGAATATCTATGATTTTTTATTATTTAATTTTATTCAATTCCCCGATAATTGAAATTAATAAAATAACCGCAGAAACTACAGCCAAAATACTCATTACTGCAATTACAAGATTATTTGAAAATAATAACTGGTTAAAATCAGCTATCCTAATTATCTCGGCGAATAGATTGTTTAAAAAATGAGCAATAATAGGAACAAAGATATTTTCAGTTTTAATATACAGAATTGCCATACAAACCGCAAAAACAAACGCAGAAATAATGCTTCCAAAACTGTGAAGTGATGCAAAAAGCAATGAAGATATCAATACTGCAAATACTGTTGGAACGAACGGCTTCAGCCTATTTAAAAATACTCCCCTAAAGATTAACTCTTCAGATATTGGAGAAATAACAATTGTTGATACAAGACCGCCTATAATCGGGACATATCCAGATATTGACATTGAAGGAATTGAAAAACTGATAAGAAAATCCAGAAATGGAAAATTATTAATCAGTGCATTGGAAAAATACAGCATTCCATAAGAGAAGAAAATATTTAAAAACACGATTAGTAAAACATATTTTAACTGAATCTTATCAAATATGCCAATTATATCATTTTTTATCCATTTAAGAGAATTTTTTAATTTAAAAATGAAATAACAAATGATTATCAAATAAATCCACTTGATACTGCCTATACCAGCATAGTTTGACAGAACAAATAAAACTAGATAGACAATAATAATAAAAATCGAAAGGTTTTTAATTTTAATCTCCTTTAAAGCGTCATTAAATAAAGACATGTTACCAAAACTAGAATCATTATGTAAAAGATAAATTACATAGAAAAACAACACACTTTTTAACAAAACAACAAATAAAATACCAATTCCGAAATCTCATTCAATCGTTTTCAGTTAACACAAAAACATCTTCAATAGAACCTTTGCCCAAAATCTTTGTAATCTTATAGGCCAATAATAAGGAAGGATTATAACGAGCGTTTTCTAATGCGTTTATTGTCTGACGAGTCACGCCAACAGCTTCGGCAAGCTCCTGTTGAGTCATGCCTTTTTCGTGGCGAAACTGCCGTATTTTTGTTTCCATATGCTCACCTATCATATAATCTTCAGATTATATAGGTTGTATTAATATTTTTAGATAAAGTAATATAAATGTTTTGTAAATTATAATTAAAATATAATAGACAGAATGATTAAAATATATAATATAGATTAATGAATTAAAATGAGATGATAAAAAATGGCTATACATCCTATTGAATTTAGGTACGGTACCCCAGAAATGAAAAGAATATGGGAAGAAGAAAACAAACTGCAAAGAATGTTAGATGTGGAATCTGCATTAGCACAGGCTGAAGGAAAACTAGGAATAATTCCTCAGGAAGTTGCTGATGAAATTGCCGCTAAAGCTACAACAGAATATGTAAAATTAGAAAGAGTTAAAGCTATTGAAGCTGAAACTAACCACGACATTGCTGCACTTTCCAAAGGAATCACAGAAGTATGTGAAAATGGCGCAGGAGAATATGTGCACTTCGGAGCAACATCTAACGATATTGTAGACAGTTCAAATTCATTGCTTATTCGTGACTCAATTGAAGTTTTAAAAGAAAAATTAGAAAGATTAACCAAAATAATGCTCAAATTAACTGAAGAAAATAAAATGAAAGTATGCATCGGACGTACACACGGACAACATGCGCTTCCGACAACCTACGGTATGAAATTCGGTATTTGGGCTGATGAACTTCACAGACAATACGAAAGATTGAAACATGCTGAAGGAAATGTCTGTATCGGTATGATGGACGGTGCTGTAGGAACCACCGCCGCATTAGGTGAGCAAGGTTGGGAAATCCATAAAACCGTTGCTGAAATATTAGGCCTTCCTGCCGCTACAATTACAAACCAAGTTGTTCAAAGAGACAACCATGTAGAGTTTATTAGCGTGCTCGCAAATATCGCAAGTACCCTTGATAAAATCGGATTGGAAATTAGAAGCCTTCAAAGAACTGAGCTAATGGAAGTCGGAGAATATTTCGATCCTGAAAAACAAGTCGGAAGCAGTACAATGCCACACAAAATGAATCCGATTACTGCTGAAAGGATTTGTGGTGTTGCAAGAATCATCAAATCATATGTTAATGCAGCATTAGACAACAACCCTCTCTGGCATGAAAGAGATTTGACCAACTCTTCATGTGAAAGAATCATGTTCCCTGAAAGCTGTATACTAACCGATTACATCTTAAACTTGACAATTAAATTAATGAATAACTTAATATTCTATGATGAAAACATTGAAAGAAACCTGAACTTGACTAACGGGTTGATTATGGCTGAAAGATTGATGGCAGAACTTACACGTGCAGGAATGGGAAAACAGACCGCATATGGAATTGTAAGAAAAAATGCAATTAAAGCCAATAAAGAAAAATTACTCTTAGGAGAACTGATTTTAGAAGATGAGGAAGTTCAAAAATATTTAACCGAAGATGATGTTGAAAAAATTATGGACCCTCACACCTATGTCGGATCAATCTCCATAATCATTGACGAATTGCTTGAAAAATCTAAAGACTGGTTCTAGGTGAAAAAATGAGCACAAGTATTAAAGAGTTAAAATCAGTGAATTTGGCTTCATTTACAATAATTATGACCGCTATTGCAGTACTGTTTTCAATAATCTCTTCAATAGCTATCGTAATAGGAATTGGAATTGCAAGTCCAGGTTCTATTGGAGTGTCACTGTACCTCATCCCAACAATAATTGTAGGTACTTTCATGTATACAATCTACAATGCATTCTGTGAAGGTTTCCTTTTTAACATTATATCTAAAAAGGTAAATACAATCAAATTGGCATTTGCAGATGAAAAAGAACTAATTAAAGTTTCAACTACACAAACAGCAATCATAATTGCAATGATAATAACAATACAGGTAATATTGATTTATTTGGCATCATCCTTCATTTTACCATTGCTGCTTAGTTCAATAATGCAAACTTTAATGTTTTCCGGCCAGGAAATGATAGCATACAGCATTTACCAAATATTAATGCTTATAAGTCAACCAATGATTATTGCAATGATAATATTCGGCACATTTATAATTTCATTCGTGTTTGTTTTGCTTGGAACTTACATTTACAATATCCTTGCAAATACTGGAAGAGGTGCGGTATTTAACTTAACAAAAGAAGATAATATGACTGCAATCGAATCTATAGACACCTTGAAATTAGGTATTGTTTTTGCAGTGGTTGGAGGTGTATTAAACTTAATCAGTGCATTAATAACATTAATCAGCGGTGGAGAAATCTTATCCTTCCTTATTAATGTTATTGTAGGATTTATCAGTTTATTTATATATGGTATCCTTATAGCAATATTCTATAATTTCCTTGCACCGAAACTTGGAAAAATAAAATTGGAATTAATTGATCAATAGACCAATTAATTTTTACTCTTTCTTTTTATTTCAGGCACATATCTTTTAAGCATTAAAGATAATGTGATGACAGTAACCGAACTCATTGCCATAGCCAAACCCGCTAAAGCCGGTTCAAATGTTATACCAAATGCAGGGTATAAAACACCTGCTGCAATAGGAATCAGAATTGAATTGTATGCAAATGCCCAGAATATATTTTCTTTAATTCTTCTCATTACTTTTTTAGAAAATTGGACTGCTGCAACCACATTTTCCAAATCCCCTTCCATTACAACAATATCTCCGCTTTCCATAGCAATATCTGTTCCATTACCCATGGCAACACCAATATCTGCCTGTGTTAATGCAGGAGCATCATTAATTCCATCTCCCACAAACAATACTTTTTTGGTATGATTTGCCTGTGTTTCTTTTACAATGCTCAATTTATTTTCAGGCAGAACTCCAGCACGTACATTATCAATTCCAACTTCACGGGCAACATTGAGTGCTGTTGATTCATTGTCACCTGTGAGCATATAAGTCTCAACACCCATCTTATGCAATTCGTCGATTGTTCTTTTGGAATTAGCTTTGATTTTATCAGACAAACTCAAAATACCTTTTACGGATTTATCCTGTGCAATGAAAATTATGGTTTTGCTTAAGCTTTCAAGTTCATGGTATTTGTCGATTGATTCATCTGAAACATCAATATCATTAGACTGCATTAACGCCAAATTGCCTGCAAAAACATCACTTCCATTTATTTGGGCTTTCAAACCCTTACCTGTGACATTTTCAAAAGTGCTTGTTGAATCGAATTCCACACCCATCTCTTTAGCTTTATTAACAATTGCTTTTGCAATAGGATGATTGGAATTCTGTTCCACACTGGCTGCAAGCTGGATTAATTGACTGTCAGATATTCCATAAGCAATTATATCGTCAACTTCAGGTTTTCCTTCTGTTATTGTTCCGGTTTTATCAAAAGCAGCCACATCAATTTGTCCGGCATTTTCTAAAGTATCACCATTTTTAATTAGAATACCGAACTCAGCCGCCCTTCCAACACCAACAGTAACTGCGGTCGGAGTGGCCAGTCCCAATGCGCATGGACAGGCAACTACCAAAATTGAAATTAGACATGTTAATGAGAACAACAAAGAAGCTCCCAATACAAAATACCATATTAGGAATACAACGAGAGCTATTGTTAAAATTACAGGAATAAAATAACTTACAATTGTGTTTGCAAATTTCTGAACAGGAGGTCTTGAGGATTGTGCCTTTTCAACTAAACGGATAATATTTGACAATACAGTTTCTTTTCCGATTTTTTGTGCTTTAATATATAACACACCGTCCTGGTTAATTGTTCCTGCAAATACTTCTTCACCATCTTTTTTAACTTTAGGTATTGGCTCACCATTAATCATTGACTCATCGACATATGATTCCCCGCCAACAACATCACCATCGACAGGAATCTTGTCTCCAGGTTTTACTAACAACAAGTCATCTATTACAATATCTGCAATTGAAACTTCTTTTTGAGATGCAATTTCACCATTTTCATCGAGTTCTATAGCTGTTGCAACAGTAGGTTGAAGACCAATTAACTCCCTTATTGAATCTGAAGTTCTTTTTTTAGCTCTTGCTTCGAGATACCTTCCAATCATTAAAAATGAAGGAAGCATTACAGCGGAATCGTAAAACATGAAAGAATGGTCTAAAACAATGTGAAAAGTACCTAAAATACTTGAAACGTATGCCACCATAATACCCATGGAATACATCACATCCATATTCAGATTTTTGTGCATTAATCCATTTCCACCAGCTTTTAAGATTGGTAAGGAAACATATAAAAATGGAGCAATACTTACAAGCAAGGATAATAATCCCATTGAAGATATATTCAGTCCGGTTGACTGTTTAATGGAATCTGTTAGACCCATTAACGGATCCCATCCACTAAACATTAAAATCATTAAGATAGCTGAAAATATTAAACCTACAATGATTCTGTTACGCTTTTCGGCCAAATCTTTCTGATAAATAGCTTCTTCATCAATTTCGCTTTGCCCTTCAACTCCTAAAAGTTCAAAGCCCAGTGATTCGATTACTTTTTCAATTTCATCCAAATCCACTTTAGATGAATCATACCTTATTTTTGCAGACTGAGAGGTCAAATCTGCTTTAACATCAAAAATACCATCCAATCTTATTAAAAAATTCTCAACATTCATTGTACATGAAGCACAATGCATACCCTGAATTCTTAAAGTCATCTCATCTGAATGGAGTTCAAAACCTAAGTTTTTAACTAATTTATCCATTTCATCATAAGAAACTTTTTTGGGATTAACGGTAATGTGAAGCTTATTTGAAGCCAAATCGGCATCAACATCTTCCACACCGTCAACCTTTTCGAAAGTTTTATTTACACTTAAAACACAGGATGCACAATGCATACCTTCAATCGGAACGTCCATGTGTTTTGACTTTGCCATGACAATCCCCCATTAATTATAACAATAGTTTTATATTTATCTATAATAAAAGTTTAGGTAAAACAAAAAGTCATTTATATATTACATCAATTTCACTATGAGGAATGGTTCTTCTAAATTTCACTTTCGGATAGCCGATTACAAAAGAAGAATACATGTGTTTGTCTGAATCGATTTCTGGGAAAAATTCCATTAGCCGATCGTGGTCAATTTCATCAGCTTTTAAAATGAACAGAGAATAAAATCCTCCAAGACCTAAAGAATAAGCAAGCAATTCCAATCTGGTATTAGCTATAACAGCACTTGTTTTATCAGTTGAAAAAGTTAAAATAAGCTGTTTTCCCTCCCACAACAGAGGATGGAATTCTTTTGAAGAGGAATCCTTTAAATAATCTCCAAATTCTTCGATTCTGAAAAATTTTTCCTCTTCGATTTTAATAATATCATATACAAGATTCATGAATTCATCTAATTTTTCATCCAAAACGACAAATTCAACATCCTGTTCGTTTTGTGCTGATGGTGAGTAATAAGCAGCTTCAAATAATTTATCAAATGTTAATTTATCTATTTTTTTATTTTTAAACCAGCGGACAGACCTTCTTTGTTTTAAAAACTGAAGCAAATCATCGTAGCCAACTGGGATTTTTCGGGGATTATACTCAACTATCCTATCTTCATTTCCCTGAAATGCTTTTAGAGTTATCGCTCCCACCTTACATACAGCCATACAATGACCACATTCAAAACAGTTGCTGCCTGTTTCAACAGCGAAGTCATTGACTACAATATTGTCTCGAATACATACTTTTGAACATTGACCGCAGGCATTACAAAGATCTTCATCAATGATTAACTTCATTTTACTATAACACCATCTTGAATAACATTTAAAATATTCTCATTATCGCTTAAAACAGAAATATCCTCTAAAGGATTTGAATTTACCAAAATTAAATCAGCAGCATAGCTTTCTTTAACCAAACCCAGGTTGTCCTGGCCTAAAAATTCTGCTGCTTTGACTGTTCCACTGGCTATTGCCTCTTGAGGAGACATTCCAATATCAACCAAGTGGACCAATTCTTCTAAATTATGACCATGAGGAATTACGCCACTGTCTGTACCCATTAAAATGTTTACGCCTTCCTCATAGGCAACGGCAATATTTTCTTTGTGAACTTTAACGATTTCCTTTAATTTTTCTGTTTTCTCATCGGCGTAACTGTCCCATGCAGGAAAACCGTTTTCATATAAAAATTGATGGACCAAAAGTGTTGGAACCAGATTAACATCCTTTTCAACCATCTTTTTAGCTGTTTTCCTATCAATAAAAGTACCATGCTCAATTGATGTAAATCCTGATTTAATACAATTGTTCATTCCTTTGAGACTATGGCAATGGGCTGAAACACCCATATTGTTTGCAGAAGCTTCTTTAACAATAGCCTTAAGTTCCTTTTTATTAAATTGTGGAAATTCCGGCGAAGTATTTGTAGTTAAAACTCCTCCACTGCACATTACTTTAATAAAATCAGCGCCTGCCCTTTTAACTTCACGAGTCTTTTTTATGACCTCTTCAACACCATCACATCTTCCCTTTGGAAAACCAGGATACATTATCTCCATATCAAAGCCGGAGGGTAAAAACAAATCGAAATGACCACCAGTCATGACCAGAGGAGTAATTGACAGATGGATTTTTGGAGCAGGGAATAATCTTCTCTTTTGAGCTAATTTAAAACTTAAATCAGCAGACCCGCAATCCCTAATTGAAGTAACACCTGCATTTAATGTTTGTATAGAATGGGGAACTGCATTATAGAAATGAATTCCCAAAGGATTTGCCATGTTTTCCTGTTTGTGAAAACCCTTTGCAAAAATATGCGTATGGCAATCTATAAATCCCGGAAGCAAATAATTATCTTGCCCATCAACTAAATTGGCATCTTTAACATTAATTTTTGAAGAGGAAATTTCCTTAATTATATTATTTTCAATTAAAACATTTTGTGAAGTTTTAACTTCTTCAAATGGATTAATGATGTTTACGTTTTCAATTAGAGTTTGCATATTATCACTACAATATTTCTATTGTTCCGTTATCCCCGTCAACTTCCACTAAAGTTCCATCGGTTAAATCTTTAATGTTAGCCGGTGAATCCACCATAGGAATATCAGACATTATTGCACCAGTAGCAATTATTGGCTCAGCATTAAGACAGATAATTGCTTTTGGAGCAGTGTTGTTCTTCATCATCTGAAAAATTACATAAGAACCAACAGTAGACCCTTTACCACCAGGAATAAACAGAACCTTATCTTTAATTATTTTTCCTTTTAGTTCATGATTCGGATCAATTATTTCACCATTTTCCGGATTTACACCGCCTAAAAAACTAATAGGTTCTGATGAAACAATCAGTTCTCCTTTACCTTTTCCTTTTGCAATACTTCTACACTCAATCATAAAATCACTTTAAAATAACCTATCTTCTACACTTTCACCAGCATTTAAAGCATTTGTAGACTGGATAGTGTCCACCAATGCCCAAATCCATATAACAAATACTAATAAGAACCCAATAACAAAAAATACTAAAAATGCAGATACAATGTATCCAATTAAAAATATTATACCTTTATGATTCAAATTTAAATAGAATTGACCTAATCCCGGGAAAATAACACTTAAAATAATCGCTAAAACAATATTTTTCTCTTCATATGCGTTTACAACGTTCCTATTGGCATTATTGTTAACAACCCTATTTTTTAAATCATATCCGCAATTTGGACAGAATTTAAAGTCTCCATTTAATTCAAATCCGCAATTAGAACAGTACTTCTTTTTCTCGGTTTTAACATCATGCACATCTTCTGTTGTTTGGCTAGATTCCACATTAACTATTTGAGTTTCACCAGCAAGATATGCTCCACAATTTCTACAGAATTTTGTATCTGGAACCTCCATTCCACAATCTGGACATATTACCATAATTTCACCTAAATAACATCCTTTTTCATGATTTCTCTTAAAACGGCAGTTGCATATGAGCCTTTATTGATTGAAAACTCACATAAAACACCCTCCTCTTGAGGGGTTGCTTTTGCATCCCATACCTGAAAACGCATCGCACGTCTAAGGCCATGACTTCCCAAACGTGGCATTTTAGGGACTTTAAAATCCTCTTTGGTAAGATTATAATTCTTTAAGATATTTTCTTCCATAATGCCGACTTCGCCTCCTGCAAATGGAACCTTTGTACCATACAAGGGACAAGTCGGATCTGCCTTAAAGTCTGTAATCAATTCCTGATATTGTTTGGGAGTCTTATCTCTGACTATATTTTCCTCATTATCAATGATAATGTCTCCTTCAACATATTTATCGATTCCCATAGCTACACGATTGCTTACAGCTTCATTAAACAAATAAGATTGATAAGCATGAACAAACATCCTCTGCAGCGGTTTTGGAAGTGCATGCAGAGCATTCATATAAGACTGATCAGTCAGCTCACCTTTTTTGGAGTCTCGGATTAACTCCTTAATCATCATTTTTTCATAACGCATTCCTTTACCCATTAGAGTGAGAGCTTCTTCAAGATTTCCGTCATCATATGCCTGTCTCGCCTTCTGATTGTCTTCACCTTCATCTTCTGTTGGATTTCCAATATATCTCCCAACAGCTTTTTCCAAATCATTTTCAACCAGTGCTTCGCCAACCAAATGAGTAATAGTTCTTGGCTTTCCGAATCTCTGCCATCCGAAATAATTAGGAACGCCCTTTATTTCAAGTTCTCCCAAAACATCGTTTGCAATTTCTGCGCTTTTTTCAATATCATCCAAGTCCTTAATGAGAATTTTGAATTTATTTCCTTTAAGCTGACCCATTCTGAGTTTTTTACGGCCACGAACAACCTTTAAAAAATCGGTTTTATAAATATCCAAGTTTTCAACTTGCTTGAATTGCTCTTCAGAATCCATATTTGCTATGCAAATCCATTGGCGGGTAATGGCCTTTTTATCTTTCATTCCTGCAAAGCCCATTCTTTTTCTTGAAATGTGCAAATCACGGGCAATATCCAAAACCACATCCAAGGTGGTCCTTCCAAGTTTCTCAATCCAGACATAAACATTCGGACCTTCGCCTTCAGGAGTTATTTCAGGAATTTCTTCTACATAAAAATCTTCATATTGGTTTCTAATAGTCCCACCAATACCTTTTTGGGATGTAACATAAGTGTTAGCATTTAACATAATAATCACGGAAATAATAATGCCCCGACCGGGATTTGAACCCGGGGAATGGGATCCGCAGTCCCATGTGTTATCCAAACTACACCATCGGGGCTAAACAAAATAAGATAACAAACAAATATATTATTTTTATAGTATTTAAATTATTACCATACCGACAAGGTATATGAATACTCACCATAGGTTCTAGTAGCTTGCGATACATTAGCAGCATTTGAATAATCACCTTTGAACGCCAATACTTTACCATTTAAAACATTATTTTCACTGAACTGGTAATTTTCGATACCAAGGCTTTTAAACTTATTTTTACAAATCTCAGAAACTTCTTTAACGGATTTTTTTGAATTTTTATTATCTTTTAAAGTATCAGAAATGCTTCCAATAAAACTTACATCAGTGAAATTAACCTTACCCGATAAAATTTCCATAGTATCCTGAGCTGTTTTGAAATCCCTACTATCATAAGAGTAATCAGGACTTGATATACTAATAACAGTGTTTACAACAAAAATTGCCATTAAAAGAATCGCAATAGCTAAAATTGACTCTATTAAAAAAAAATTTCCTTTATCATCTAACATGTTGCAAAATTGGAGTTCAAAATAAATAAAAAATTTGGAAGTGTGCAGAAGTGCTTTTGCACGCAATCGCACTTAGACAATTAATATATTCAAAATATT
>NZ_JAFRKB010000071.1 GCF_017431965.1 Methanobrevibacter sp.
TAAAGCCGGCACGCCCAAACCATTATCCTGCAGTTTGCCGAAGTACAGTCCGCATACTGCTGCAACAAGGCCTGCGAGACTGACAAGACCAATCTGGAAAGTATTGTAATTGAATGGTTCACCGGACAATAAAAATGTCAGTGAAGTCCAGAATATGTTGAAAACCAAACCGAACAATAATCCGCTGTGAAGTAAAATCCTATATAAAGTGCCATGTCTTTTAAAAGTTGTAAATACACTGACTATAAGACCACTGTATGATTCCAGCTTGTTTTTTCTTGGAATGTCCGGCAGAACATAAATCATCACAAGAGCCATAATCAAATTCAATATGGCTGCAATCAGATATACTGATCTCCAGCCCCACATTCCTGCAAGAATACCGCTTACAAATCTTGAAAAGAGAATTCCAGTTGTTATTCCGGAAGCCACAATTCCAACAATATGTCCGCGCTCTTCAGGACTGCTCAAATCACCTGCCAAAGGCAATATGACCTGACCGGAAATTGTTACAATACCCATGCTGAACAGTGAAAGCGCCAATATTACAAATGAAGGAGACAATGCACATGCAACCAAAGTAACAATGGACAAGACCATTACGATAGCAATCAGTCTTTTTCTTCGAACAAAATCTCCTAAAGGTACAATAAATAAAATTCCCAATGCATACCCTATTTGAGTTGCTGTTACAAGCAGTCCACCGCTGGCGGGTGAAAGTCCAAAGGCGTTTGTAATCTCAACCAGCAATGGCTGAGCCCAATACAGATTTCCAATTGCAAGACCAGAACATACGGCAAACAAAGCGGCCAAAAATGTGGTCATCCTAACAGTTTCATTATTAACATTCATTTTCATGGATTAATCTAAATGAAAATTCATATTTAAAGATAATGTGGCATCAATGCCATCTAAAACAAAGATAATCCCACTACTTTTTAAAAAACATTAACGACCACATATCTCAAATTATAATCCCATAACATTGATGTATATTAAATCATATAAAAACAGGAAATATTTAATGAAGATGTTCTAAATAATTTTCAAAGAATTTACTCAGAATGTGAAGTCAATATACTGAAAAAAAGCATATAAAATATAATGCTCTTTAAAAAAAAAGACAAAATTTATTCCTTAAAAAAAGACTTATTTTTTAAAAATATAAACATATTACACTTAACAAAATCATAAAAGAAGTTATATTAAGTTAATGAATAAAAAAACTTAATATTAAATGATTAATAAGTAAAATAATGCCCAAATTATGTACAAATGATTTTGCCCGTATACTATACAAAATATTTACTACTTTTAGCTCTTACAGCATATATTTAATGTAGTGATATTTAAATACAGCACAATATATGAAATTAATGAATTTATTTTGATTAAAATATCAATACCAAATACAAATCAACTCTTTGAAATTTTTTAAAAAGCATTATTTACTTTCAATTATAAATGTTATGCATAATGGTGATATTATGAAAAATATGCATAAAATTCTCATCATTATTTTAATTCTTTTAATTGTTGTTGGGGGTTTTTTAATGTTTGGAAGTAATTCCCCACAAAAAGGTGATGGAATTTCATATAACGAATCAGCACTTTCTGAAAAACTCTCAATTAATATGAATAAATGGAATTATGATGAAACAAATGATATTTACTATCAAATAGGATTGGTTTATTGTACTAACCCTGAAGATACAAATTATGAATCCTGTGGAATTTACATTCCTGGAAAGTACTTCAATGGAGAGAAAAACTCAAATGGAACTTATACCTGCACAATAAATGATGCAGGCAAAATTGGAAATTACACTGCAAGTTCAGCACCGATTGTAATGCCTGTGAATACTCCTGGTTACTCTTCATGTGCTGCGCCAACCAGTTTTAGTGGAGATAGAGTGAAAGATTATGCTGATGCAGGATTTATTTATCTGGATGTCGGCTGTAGAGGAAGGGACAATGCAGAAGCGCCAGATGGAGTCACTGACTTGAAAGCCGCAACTACTTACTATAAATTTAACGGAGATGTGTTACCTGGAGATGCAGAGAAAGTCTTTACCTTTGGCCATAGTGGCGGAGGAGCACAATCCGCAATAATGGGTGCATCAGGAAACAGCGAACTATACAATCCTTATTTAGAAAATATAGGAGCTGCAATGGTGGATAAGGATGGAAACATATTGTCAAATGCCATTGAAGGAGCAATGTGCTGGTGTCCTATAACAAACCTTGACACTGCTGATGAAGCTTATGAATGGAATATGGGACAATACTTACGGGAAAACTCAACATTTACAGGTGCGTTAAGTGATGACCTTGCAACAGAATATGCAACATACATAAATGAATTGGGCCTGAAAGATCCAAATGGAAACACCTTAAAACTTGAACAAAGCGATTCAGGCATTTATACCTCTGGAAGCTACTATGATTACATGATGGAAGTAACAGAAGAATCATTGAATAACTTCCTATCAGATACAACTTTCCCATACACTCCATCATCCGGCGGAGATATGGGAGCAATGCCTTCCGGTGATGCTCCAAGCGATTCTGGAAGTATGCCTTCTGGTGAAGCACCTGGCGATAGCGGGTCCATGCCAACCGGTGATGTTCAAAGCAGTGACAGTTCAGATAGCTCACAAACTTATCAGACAGCACAGGACTATATTGATTCACTGAACGGCAATGATACCTGGATTGAATATGATTCAAATACAAACACTGCAAAGATTACAAGTCTTGAGGCATTTGTGAAACATTGCAAAAATCCATCAAAATCCGTTGCCGCTTTTGATGACTTGAATCGTTCACAGGCTGAAAACGGATTATTTGGTCTTGATGCCAACGGTTCATCCCACTTTGATCAAATATTATCTGACTTGCTTAACAATAACAGTGATAAATACTCCAAGTACATCGACTATTCATCAAATTATGCAAGTGAATACAAGGATGATTTAGCACAGATAGACAGTTTAAACAATACTATGAAAACAAGGGTTGACATGTACAATCCAATGTTTTATTTATGTGATTATTATGACGGTGCAGGTTCATCTGATGTTGCCAAATACTGGAGAATTAGCACCGGTATTGAACAGGGAGATACCTCACAATGTGTTGATGTGAATCTTTATTTGGCAGTGAATCAAAAAGCAGGCTCTGATAATGTTGAGTTTTCAACAGTTTGGGGACAAGGCCACACTCAAGCTGAAAGAAATGGTGACTCAACCAGCAGCTTTATAAATTGGGTGAATAATTGCTTAAATTAAGAAATCCTAATGGATTTCTCTTTTTTTATTTATAAATATAAAAAAATTTTTCCAATATCCAAAATATGGAATTGTGCAATACAATTGGAAACATAGAATAGATAATGAATGTGTTCTAAATAATTTTTCAAAGAATTTACTCAAATATAATGGCAATATACTAAAAATACTATACAAAATATTTATTACCTATCTCTTACACTATCATTATATCATGATTTGATAAATTTTCAGTGACCTTTTTATTACATGACTTCATTATAACTCCATCATCACAGTCATTTTGCATAATAAGAAGAACGCGTAGCCCTGCAGATGATACATATTCCAGTTTAGAACAATCAATGACCACACTGTTTACAGCATTATCTTTTTTAATCTTCTCATAATTAGCAAGAAGCTTAGGTGCGCTTAATGTATCTAAATTTCCGGACAAGATTAAATTAAGCCTATTGCCATCAATTGATGCATCCGCATTAAATGACTCTGTCTTTGCATCGAAAATATCAATAGATTCATCAACTGTAATTTTCCATATGCATATTTTCTTAAATCCTTCCTTAATCTGAGCTGCAATCTTAGGGTCTGCATTATCCAAACTTTTAAATTCAGGTACATGGTCTGCATATGGAAGTCTCTCCAACTTAAATCCCTTGGATTTAATATAATTTATTGCATTCATCATATTTTCCCGAACGTTTCCCCGGACGCTAACGGTTATTGTATTCTCTATGGCATTTACATCAGATTTATCATCAATTCTATACTTGGACTGCCACATAATCTCTCTTGTTCGCTCCCCATAGAATGCTTTCACTATCAAAAGGTAGAGAAGAGACATCTCAGGGTCAAGAGTAATCCAGCATCCTCCATGCTCTGCAAGAATCCGTTTAATATTGTCACACATTGCATCCATCTCAGAATCTGTAAGATACATCAGAAGTCCTTCTGTTGTTATACATACCTTCCCTTCAATCTTATCAAATGCAGACTTAAGTGATTGATAATTGGTTGCATCAACACCTTCGAAATTAACAAGGTTTTTTTGATCTTCTTCTAGAAGTGACATGATAACAGGTTCAACTTCATTAATTGTTGCGGGAAGATCCATTCCAACAAATTTCTTGCCGCTTTTTGCAAATTCAAGGGCTCGAGGTGTAAAACCGCACGGCAAGTCAACCTCTGTAAAACCAGATTCCATTGCGAGTTTTCCATTAGTAAAATATCTTACTTCCATAACAACGCCGTTACAGAAAAGGTCAGCATCATCGACATTAACTGTATCACTATTCTGAGTATTTTCCAGTGTAAGGCCCAACCTTTCAACTACATCATTGGCATCATCATTACCTGCTGCTGCTAATTGAAAAAGAGTCATCTTGGCAGTGTTAAATATAGGATTTGTTCTTTCCAGTAATCCTTCATCAATTTCTATTCCATCAAAATCAAACATATTATCCGTAATCTATCTTATGTTGACCAAACATTAATTTAAATTTAAAATAAATTCTTAAAAGGGATTTTGCCCGTATACTATACAAATATTTACTACTTTTCGCTCTTACAACATAATATTTAGTATCAGTCCATATAAATCTTATCAATAATATTTGGTGTTTTTAAAGTGGAAATAATAATATTGTTTATACAAGAACAACGAGTATTTTGGCGGTAAATTCAAATAAAAAAAAGAATAAATTTTAATAAAAATTCATTATTACCACTCTTTGAATCAAAAGACATGTCCATTCACATATAACATATCAGTTTAAATTTATAAGATTATCGTATTTTATGTAAATCCGCCAATAATTAAATTTTTTCTTATTTTAAGTCAAGTAATTTAATTTCATCAAATATTTTGAATTCCCCATCAAAGCTTGCAACATAATCTAAGTTATAATATTCATATATGACAACTTCCGAACAATCTATAAATCCCAATTTAAATTTGTTTTTATTGTATTTTTCAAAAATTGCAAATACATTATCATTGTACATGTTAATGCTGGATTCATCGATTATTGTGAAATTATCTTTCATATAGTTATATGCTAGTCTAACTAACGTAATATCCTTTGTTTTTTGGCCCAATATCGTTATTACTTCAGATACTATCCCATTTGAGATATAACAATCATTATCTAGAACTTCTTTGTTTTCTATTGCTCTTTGATGTAGAGGATCATTTTTTCTGAATATTGCAATGATGAATGATGAGTCCAATAAAATTTTTTTCATTTGTATAAACTCCTTTTTAGTTCAACAGCATCTCTCGGATCATCATCTTCAATAATTCCCAATACATCATCCAGACTTACTTTTTTTCTTGGTTTGATTACAATTTCATTATTCTCATTAATAGACCAATCAATGATTGTATCGTCAATAGTTAAATCTGTTAGTTTATTACGTATAGCTTTAGGGATGGCTAACTGATAATTTTTATATAAAGTTGTTGTTGCAATTATATTATCCATTATCTTCAGACTCCTTTAATTTCATTTAATTAATATTATATTTTCAGAGAATATAAAGTTATCTGAAAAATAATAAATTTACTAATTATAACGACATATCAAATTTCAAAATAACAATATAAATCACAAATCACGAAAACATTTTGATAATAAGTAAACAATAGTTCAATTACTATTGGAAACATGAATATGAAAAATAGTTTGTAGAAATAATATAAAAAGAGGGATTCAGCAATCCCTTTAAGTGTTTATTCGGCAGATACGCCATTGATTAATAATTGGGTCAAGTAATTTTCTTTTCCAATCATTTTAATTAAGTCTAATTGTTGTTCGCTCCAGCCCATATCATCTTCTTCATCCTTGAGATATACTTTCATTAAGTCATAGGTTGTTGCATCAAATATTCCGGAATCCATCATTTCGTTTAATAATTTAATTCCTTCAACAGATACATTGTAGTCATGTTCTATGAACTCTATGATATCAGTGTAGATTGGTTGTGCATCCTGTGCTTCCTGTTTGATTTCTCCACCTAAATCAAGAATACGGTCCATGAACTGTTCTACGAAATCCATTTCTTCAGTTGCATGAGTTGCATATTTGTCTCCTAATGCTTGGAAACCTAGACCTGCAAATATTTTAGATTGAATCCTGTGTCCGAATGAATTTGCGGACAATTCGGTTACAATTAACTGTAGTGCTTCAATTGTTTTTTCTTTATCAGACATAATTTTCACCTTAGTTAAATTACTTAAGATTCTTAAGTGCATAATTGAATATCTGAACTATACTATTTAAAATTAACGAATAAGTTAGCCCAATCGTAATATGCATGAATCATCTTCTTGAATTTTTCTGCCTCTTCATCACTGTAATCCTCAAAAAATTTAGAATCAAATTCATACATTTCTTTTAATAGTGAAGAAATAATTAATTTAGCTTTATCAGTAACATTGAGAATCTTTTTAGACTTATTATTTTCATCACTGCCACGATGTACCAATTCGTTTTTCTCAAGCCGTTTAATTATTTGAGCAACGTTAGCTTCTGAAACAAATAATATTTCAGACAATTCCCTTTGAGTTAAACCGGGATTATGATGAATGGTACTCAAATATGTGAAATCACGAGGAGTAATTTCAGGATAATTGTCTTTTAAATACTTGGTGTATTGAATGCTAATATAATCAATATATAGGGCTACCGGTGTGAAAGGTATTCTTTCATCGCCTGAATTTAAATCAATCATAAAAAACCACTTTAATATATATTATGTATTTTAAGTATTATAACTGATTCTAAAAAATTGAAGGATAATAAAATCTAAATTTTACATTAAGAATCAGATAACATATAATCCAAATGGAAACATAACCTCCCTTTTTAACATTAACATCAGCATTAGTTGTTCAAAACTTACATTCTGAAACAACTGCATATATACTGTAGTTTAAAACCAGACATGATTTCCAATATCCTGGTCGTTAATGTCAAAACCATCCAATTAAATCAAATCTAAAAAAGCAGCTATTGAATTATCAACATTATGTTAATGGAAAAACACGTTATTGAAATATTGTATTATTGTTAATCTTCAGTTTGTCTTTTTGAAATTTTTCTATTGAATTAATGCACATATAATAAATGTCACTAAATTTGTATGATTAGTTACAAAATTTATTAATAAAATAATCTTGAAATTTTAATCATAGTTAATTAGTATGGAAGTCGTCAAATGGAAAAAATGATAAATTCTCTCAAAAAGCTAGGTTTAAGCAGATATGAATCACAAGCTTACATCGGTTTGAACAAAATAATCACCGGCCAGGCGGATGAAATTGCAAAAGTTTCCGATTTACCCCGTTCAAGAATTTATGATATATTAAAAGGTCTTGAAGAAAAGGGTTTTGTTGAAATCAAGAGAGGAAGACCTTTGAAATACACAGTAGTTGAACCATCTGTGATATTTAAAAAACAAAAAGAAAAACTAATCAAAGAGTTAGAAACAACTGAAAATAAACTGGAAAACATTTACACTGACGAGATAGCTGAAGTGCAGGCCCCAGTATGGCTAATACATACTCCTGAAAAGATTATTGAAAAAGAAGTGGACCTTATTAAAAAGACTCAAAAATCCATAACATTACGTGCCGGTTTTCTTCTTAATGAAGAATCACAAGCAATGATAAAAGCAATTAGAAATAATCCCAACAATATTGATATCAAAATCCTTGCAAACCCAATTTGCTATGTGGAGGATGAAAAAATAGAAATCGTTGAAACATTTAAAAAAGCTAAACTGCCTAACCTTAAAATCATAAAAACAGATTTGCCAATGATGAAAATGTTAATAAGTGATGAAAAGGAACTTATAGGAACCTTCGCACAGTTCAACGGTGAATACAATTCAGTCATCCCCCAAACGGCAATCGGAGTAAACAACAAGTACTCTGCAATATGTAAAAACTTTAACGATCATTTTTTAAGACAATTTATGAAAATGAAAAATATGATGTGATATATTATGAAAGCGGAATCCGTAAAAATAGCCGATGGCGTGTACTGGGTTGGTGCACTTCATTGGAACACAAGAAGTTTCCACGGTTTTGCAATACCTGGAACAACATACAACTGTTATCTCGTATTTGGTGATGAAAAAGTTGCATTGATTGACAATGTCTACTCAGACGGCATGATAAATCAATTGAATGCAAGAATTGAAGATGCATTCGCTAAAGAAAATCGTGAAAACAAAATAGATGTATTCATTCAATGCCACACAGAACTTGATCACTCAATAGGACTTAAAGAAACCATTGACAAATATCCTGAAGCTGAAGTTTATGCATCTCCAAAAGGAGCCGACTTTTTGGAAAAGCAATACCACACTTACTCTGATGTTGAAATTACAACTGTGAAAACTGGTGACAGCATTGATTTGGGCGGTAAAACATTGAATATAGTTTCAGCACCTATGCTTCACTGGCCGGACAGCATGTTTGTAATGTATGCTGAAGAAGGAATACTATTCTCAAATGATGCATTCGGACAGCACCTGTGCTTATCCAAAAGATATGCAGAAGATTACTCTGAAGACTTCATTTTGAAAGCTGCTAAAAAATTCTTCGCCAATCTGGTGGTTTTAGGTGCACCGATGCTCAGGATGAAATTTCAGGAGCTGACCGATGCAGGAATTGTAGAACAAATTAAAATGATTGCACCTTGTCACGGTCAAATCTGGAAAGACCCATCAAAGATTGTTAAAGCATATTCAAACTGGGCAAGCGGTGTTTGTGAAGACAAAATCACAATTGTCTATGATACAATGCATCACTCAACAGAAAAACTGGCTTACCAGATAGCCGAAGGAATAATGAGTGAAGGCGTTGAAGCTGTAATGTATCATATGGAAAGCGACTATGAATCAGAAGTGGTAACAGACATTCTTGATTCAAAAGCAATTGCCTTAGGTGCTCCGACAATGATGAATAAGCCTTTCCCAAGAATCGGGAACCTGATGTACTGGCTTGACTGCCTAAACTTCAAGGGCACAACCAGCGAAAAGAATGCACTTGTATTTTCATCCAAAGGATGGGGCGGTGGAGCTATTGCTAAACTCCAAAGAGATTTGGAAAGTGCAGGCTTTACAATATTCGATACATTGGATGCAGTGTTCGTACCAGATGAAGACATTTACGCAAAAGCATTCCAGAAAGGAGTTGAACTTGCAAAATCAATAAAAAGTGAATAGAATGGCAAATTTAGACAATGATATTGAAGAAAAGATTGAAGAGATTATCGGCAAATACCAGAAAAGGGAAGCTAAGCTTTTAAACTATTTGATTGTAGATGATGAGATTACTTTCTTCCTGCCGTTATCTGATGATGAAAAGATTTCAGATGAGGATTTAGCTGAGATTTCAGAACTAATCAAAGGAGAATACATCCAAACAGAATCAGTCAACCAGGAATACAGAATCAAATTTAAATATGGATTATAGTGTATTTACTCTTAATCCCCCTTTTTTTCAAATTATTAGTCCATGATTATATTGGAAACATAGAATATGAATAGTTAATTAATGTTTTTCATGGATAATTTTTCAAAGAATTTAAAGTCAATATCCTGAAAAAACTATACAAAATATAATACTCTTTAGAAAAAAAGACAAAAATTATTCCTAAAAAAAGACTTAATTTTTAAAAATATCAACAAATTACACTTAATAATCTAATTAAATAATATATATCAAGTTAATAAAAAATAAACATAATATTAATGATTAATAAGTCAAATAACTTGAAAATAATATAGATTTTATTTTGCCCGTATACTATACAAAATATTTACTACTTTTAGCTCTTAGATTATAATATTTAGTATCAGTTCATATAAATCTTATCAAAATATTTTGGTGCTTTAAAAGTGTGATTAATAACTGTTTTTTTGAGCATGTGTAAAAAAGGAAGCTATGAAACACATATTAAAGCTAATCGTCATTTAAATTGTCAGTTTATCAAATTAGAAAATTTCGGATGAAATCCAACTAGGCTTCCAATTCGACATCATA
>NZ_JAFRKB010000072.1 GCF_017431965.1 Methanobrevibacter sp.
CTTTACTTGAACATCTTCATTTAAAGTTTTATTGAAACGATAATCATCACTACTAGTATCAACAGGCAATGTCAATATAATCATTCCCCCTCTAAAGCTTCAGCGATTTTCGCTGCTATTAACTCATCAACTTCACTTTTAGTATACACCTCTTCTTTAGTGTACACCTCCCCAGAATCAGCATAAACAACAGAAGACATGTCCGCATCCATATCTCCAACATTTGTAGTTGGAGTTTCATTAGTCCTAATATCCAAACCATCATGACCGAATTTAATCCAAAATTGATTTAACCCACCAACAGCGCAAATTTTTAAGTTACCTGGTTTAGCAGGGTTCAAACCAACAAATTCTTCAACTTGAAAAAAACCTAACAATAAATACTCATCACTATTATCAAAAATATTAATAACGAGACAATGTAATGTATCACGTGGGATAATGCAAGGTTCTTTTAGTTTATCACAGAAACTTTGATGATCTGCAGTTGGAGTGAATAAGTCAACCAAGTCACCACCAAAAATATGCAACCGTTTACATAAAACAGTACTATCCGAGTTATCCAATTTAACTTCAACCTTATCCAGGTAATGATAGAATTTTGTAGCAATACCCGTAAACAATCGAACTTCCTCTAAAGATTTATTAATCATTGGAGGGACCGTTTCAGAGATGATTGGTTTAACTTGATTCCTTAAAACTTCTTTCATTCTTGCATCAGTAACAGTAACATCCTTACTTCCCATTTACGAATCACCACTTTCAATATCATCAGTAGAATCAGAATCATCAGTACTTTTCTGTGTAGGTTCAGTGCCTAAATCAGGAGGATAATCTACTAATCTTAAATTACAAGTCCAATCAATATTATCATCATGAGAAACCTTTGTTAAGTACATGAAACCATCTAACTTAAAACTAGGCATATAAACACGAACCCATTGGCCGTTCCGCCATTCTGGAGAGCCGTCAACTTTACATTCAAGAACACGGCCATCATCTTTTAATAATTTATTCCATTCACGGTAAGCAAAATCATTAATATTCTCTCCAGATGCAAGGTTGGCTTTAATTGTCTGTTTTTTCTCACCAAAACGATTAATCCTATCAGTATCTTCAATAACATAAGTGGAATTATTCCATTCAACAACCAACTTATTAGGAGTATTAGGGTTGATATCTGTGAGACTGATACTGTCATAATAAACATTAACATCTTCAATTAAAGATAATGTGGCTTTAGTGGGGTCTTGAATTCTCCGAATATGAATTGTATCATCACGTAGAAAGCATTCAACATCCCCATTCCAACCATATAACACTTCTTTAATAGCAGTGCGTATTGGTGAACTTGAACTTTTAGAACTAGAACTACTAGAGTCCCCTCCCATTGCTTTTACAATGTTATTCCCTAATTCATCACAAGTTGTGCCAAAAACAGCAATACATTTACTTTTAGTTATTTCATTCATCTGAGGATAGGTTTTACCTGCAAGTTTATTACATGATTTACTTATACAATCCCCGTGCTTATCCTTACTAATAGGATTGTTTTTAAAATCAGACATTGTAGATAATCGAGGTTGTTTCAAATCTCCCCTTATCCCAAAATAAGCATATTTAAAATTAGTATTCCCATCATATAAATCAGCAATAGCAGTAATACCTGAAGCAATCAAGAACACACCAATTTTCCCTTTTGCCTTTTTACTATATGAATAAGATGCAAATGAGTTAGGACCAATGCTTAATTTCTCCACAGTATGCCCTGCATTCTTTAATATTTTAGCAACAGCATTCTGACATTTCGCATCATTCGAAGCATTAGTATCACAACCAAGAACAATAGTTGACATATTATCCTCCATCATACAATTTTAACAACAAGGATTATCTCCACATTTTTTAGAATAAGCTCCACCATCACTTACACTAGTTCTGCCACTTGCCTTCCAAACAGTATTAAAAGCACTTCCATCTCCAGTTTGGTCACTAGCATATTTTTTGCCATTTATTTCAATGATTGTCCAGAAATGCCCTCCATCATAAGTACGCTGAACAACATAGCATTTTAAACCAGCACTGGCCATCATTGAACGTGTCAATCTCGCAGTATCCGCACAATTCAAACGAGTTTTATTATTCAAACATTCTTCAGCAGAACTATACTTACTACAAGAATAATAACTATATTTAACATTCTTTTTCAACCAGTCATGAATAAGTTTACATTTCTTTAAATCATCAGTTTCAGAACCAATAATACTTTTAACTAATTCATCAATTGTTTCTCCTTCACCACCAGTTGCACTAGAACCGCTACTTGAAACGTTAGTATAATCGATAACCTCATCATTAAGACCGGTAGGGTCAACATCTGCTTTTAAACCTGCAGCTTCAATGATTTGTTTTAAAATCTCTGACCTTTTTGTCTTTGTAAATGTAAATTGTTTTTCTTGATCCAATAATTTACTCATACCAACAAGTTTTAGATCAACACCCTCAGTGGTGAAAGACTGTTCTGAAATAAAACCTAATAAACAAGTTACCAAGTCATCCCATTGTAAAACTTCACCTGTATCATTTGCTTTTTTCAAACAAATCTTACGACCTTTACAAAAACGGTCCAATTCGATTTCAGGGAAAGAAGCGCTCCCAGTGTTACTTATACCTTCATAATCTTCATCGAAACTGTTATCATACATATTGTCATAACATGCAATTTCAGTTGTAGTTCCATTTAAAGCAACAAATTTATCCTTTGAATTTTCACCTAAACTAAATTCAGGGTCATTCTCTGTTTTATATACTTCAAAACCAGAAACCCCAATTGGAGGCAATATTTCAATATCACTCATAAATACTCCTCCATTCATGTTTTAACTAAATGCAATCTAGTATACATTCCAAAGACACCATCAACTAATAATTTACCATTTGTGGACCTTTGGAAACTTTTAACAGCTTCAATAGTTCTGTTATCATAACGGCCGGTTTTGTATTTCTCATCTAAGTAACCTAATAGGATAAGTTTTTCCTGTAAGATTTTAACACATTCATTTTTCTGACCGTCTTTATAAGGAACATTACATTTATTCAATTGATTATTCAATTGATTATTCAATTCCGTATTAATCTTACTACTGCTATTAGTAGTATTAGAAACAGATACCTTTTTCACTTCTGGAACAACTAATCTATTTTCTCCAGGAATATTAGATGAACTCTCTGGAACTTCAATTATATCAACATCATAATCCGTATGGAAAGGCGAACCTTCAAAGATATCTTTAGTGAAAGTAACCACAGCTTTGAATTTACCGCCCATACTTTGACTAATCACTTCAACAGGTTTACTGTTAATTTCACGGAGAATATCATCATGAGCATCAGCCCGCCCATCACCATGAAACAAAGTAGTTTTGAAACTAAATTTCCTTTGAACATAACGACCTCTTTTAGTAATCATAGTTCCATTCAACAAAGGTTTCTGTATTATTTCCCTTCGATTGAATGGTTCTTCTCCTTGAATATTTTCAGCATAAAAAGGATATCCCATGATTTCAATATTCTCAGAAACACCAGTTAAGATATCATCATACATTCCCATTTCGCATCATACTCCGTTTACATCAATCTTAGTAATATTGTCCATTCCTTCGAATGCAGTAATCATCAATCCTTGAGCTTCTTTAGTTGTGTAGTTACGTGCATCTAATTTAACAGCACCTTCACTAACAATGATTGTAACAGGTCTGTTATCTTGCTTATCAGGGGCTCTACTTATTGTTGTTTGTAAAGCTCCAATGTAGTCAGCAGTTAATGTTCCACCATTCATAAACATGTCAAAGTCAAGACTAGGACTTCCAAAACCCTTAACAATATTTTGTCCAAGAGAATAAGCAGCTTCTTTTAAAGGAGAATAAGCTGCGAGAATAAAGTCTTTTGTATAAATCAATTCCTGTTTCATTGCACGTGCAATATCCCCTGGAGAACCAACATTAATACCTGATTTAAATGCTGCTACAACTTCCTGAGCTCCACTTTCTGCAGCTGTTTTAGCAGCTGATATACCATTGTCCACTGCTGTTTTAACATGTGCCATTTCTGTTGTCATAACACTAGCCAATTTCAAAGAGGATTTAAAACCATTTGTTGTTGATGTTCCAATACGTGACCCACCAGTCCAACCAGTACTTGCAGCCGCACCAGTAGCCGAAGACACCGCACCCTGAATAGTACTAGTTAAAGGAGATAAACCAGACTTGACTCCACTAACAATTTGACTTCCGATATTAGTCGCCGGTTCACTGAAACCACTGGCTGAGGCTAATGTTGTTTTCACATTTTCAAGAGTAGTTTGAATAGCCCCCAATATTGTATCTGCAGCCGCTCCATCGAATGTGATTTGATTTAGTTTTGCTAATTCAGTAGCTGCAGTTTGAACATTAGTAACAGCAGTAGTGATTGTACTAGAATCAAAACCTTCCATTGGAGGTAAATTACTTAGAGTGTTACATACCTCTGAGACTTTTGCTAAACCATCACCAACTAATTTAATTTTATTAGTAGTGTCTTCTGATATTTCAGATAAACCAGATAATGCAGCTAATTTCTGAGAAGCAGTTATTAAATCATTTTTGATTTGTTCTAAAGCAGATGCAATATCAGTACCTCCAAATAAACCTTGCATCCATTCATCCCAATTACTATTATCACGCATACCTCGTAATGTTTCAAAAGCCTCATTAACACTAGTTAATGTATCGGAAACTTTTTTAATATTCTCGGAAATACCTTCGGGGATTTCAGTGATATTAGTGAATTGGGCTAATGCTTGACTAGCTTCGATAATATCATCTTTAACATTTATCAATGCTTGTTGAATGTCTACTCCTTCACCGAATAATCCTGACATTAATTCGCCAAAGAGGTCATCCCAATTTTGACCATCACGAATACTTCGTAATGCAGACATAGCATTACCTACACTAGCGAGACTATCACATACATTTTGTATGTTATTAGCAACACTATCATCTAGTGGGGTTATACCAGAAAATTCATTAATAATACTGGAAGCTTTTATAATATCATCTTTGGCTTGGGTTAATCCTTCAGTAACGCTTCCAAATCCTAATGCTCCTGCAATCCAATCACTGAAACCAGTTACAATGTTACTCCATGTTAAAGCAGTCATTGCTGTTGCAATGCTTGATAAACTTGAAGTGATGTTTTGAATATTAGTTGCAACACTAGCATCAATTCCCACACCACTAAATTGCCTTAATAATCCAGCTGCTTTTAATAATGCATCACATGCTGCTTCTAATGGTCCAGTTAAACCTAAGAAGAAACTTGTAACCATTGCGATTTGAGTTGCAATGTTCACTGCTGTTAATGCTAACATTGCAGCACCAACCCATAATAATGCAGTTGTAATGGATTGAATGCCTTTAACCGCACCATCAAGGTTAATACTGTCAAAGCTTAATGCTTCCATTAATTCTGCTAATAAACGGAGCACTATCATAGCCTCTGCAGCAATAACTGCTAATATTGGAATCATGATTATAATTACTGCTGCTAAAGCTAATGCAGGAACAATCATTGATGTGAATGCTGCACTTAAACCAGTTGCACCTACAGCAGCTGCTTCAGCACCAGCTGCGCCGGCTTCCATTGCAGGCCCAGCCGCTGCCGCAGCATCACCAGCAGCAGCTGCCGCCATCATTCCATCACCAATTGCATCAGCACCTTTAAGTGTAACTGCAACATCTTCAACTTCATCAATAACTTCTGCAGTTCCACGAAGCCCTTTAATTGATTCTTTCAAACCACCAAGACTATCTTTAAAACTAAATCCCTTAATGCTTTGATAAAGTTTAGAATCAAAATTTTTAAAAGAATCAGAGATATTAATCCCACTTAAAGTACTACTTAATGAACTGAATTTGCCTTTAATAGAACTAGCAATATTTCCAATCCCACCAAATCCTTTTTCAAGAGAGGATTGTAATGCTCCACCAAAACTAAATCCTTTAATACTACTTATAACCCCAGTTAATCCACTTTTCATTTTTGTGAAAGGACTAAGTAATGTTCCTTTATAATCAAAATTACGTAATGTTGAGAATGCACCAGTTAATTTATTCTTAAACCCTGTAGTTTTATCTTTAATAGCTCCAGTGAATGTTTGCCCTGATGCTTCCCATTCTTTTAATAATGCATCATCATACATGAATTCAGATGATTTAGACAATGCTTCTTCTAATCCTTTTGTGTCTTTTTTAACATTATCTAAGTATTTTTTAGGGTTAACACCCATGCTTTTAGATGCTCTTTCTGCTCTTTTCTCTAAATTGAATTCAGCCATTCTTTCATAGAGATCATCTGATTTTTCAACTTCACGCAACCATTTAGCCAATTCATTATTACTGGATTTATTACCTTTTACCATGTCTGCCATTAATAATGCATCCATTCCACCTTCTAATGCTTTTTCACCTTTACTTGCTCCTTTGACTGCTTGGGCTCCAGCACCAACAGCACCACCTGCCCCAGCAGCACCAGAAGCAATATCACTAGCATTACTCAAAGTGTTAATGACATCACCAGTTTCTTCAGCAGCTTTACCGGCACCTTTAATAGCATCACGAAGTAAACCAAAACCTTCTTTTAAATCCCTTACTCCTTGAGCAGCAGTGGAAACATTCCACATAATACGATTACCCGCTTCAATACCGGCTTCACCTAAAAGTATACTTCCAGCAATAGCTCCACCAAGACTACTATCTAAATCAATGAAACCTCTTTTAACATCTTTAATTATTGGTAAGAATTCATTACCAATCTTCTTACCCGCACGACTGAAGCTTTTACCGATTAAAGCATCAAGACCTTGATTAGTTTCCATTAACTTATCAGTAGAACCAACAACTTTAGTCACTGCATCCATATACTTTTCCAGGCCGTCACCTTCATTATAACCTTCACGAGCAAGCGCATCTTCAGTAATACCGTACTGATCCAGTGACGCATAAGCTCCTTTATAACCTTTACTTAAGTCCATCATTGCTTGTTGAGCACGATCAACTGAACCAGTTTGTGCTAATACAGCTGCACCAAAGTTAGCAACATTCGGAGTAATGTTCTCTAATTCTTTATCAGTAGCTCCAGTTGCAGCATTCAAAGCATTCAAAGCAGGAATCAACTCTTGCATACTTGTTAAACTTTTATCTGTTGTTGTGTCAACAGTCTTATAGAAAGAGTCATAGTTAGCTTCAACATCTTCAAGCATATTCTCCAAGAGAACCATGTTAGTTTCATTCTTAGAAGCACTCCCAAGAATATTATCAAGAGCAGATTTCCCAGTCAATGATTGAACAACATTATCCCCTACTTGACTTAAATTCATTAAACCAGAATTCACTTTTGACATTGCAGCAGAAATACTACTTGCCATTGATTGAGCATTCTTATCAATATTAGCAAACATTTGACTAGCATTGTCCTGCCCATTCATTGTCAAAAGTATTTCTTCACTAGTGTTAACCATAGTATCTATTTCCTCATGCGTTTGCTTTTCTGTTTAACTTTACGAGCTTCCGCTTCCATTTTTTTAATTCTTTTCTGCTCAGCTTTGATTTCTTCCCCATATTTTCGCATTAACATTATAATATCCCAGTCATGATTATAGAAACCTCTAATGACTTCAGATATTACAATTCCTAAATGTTTACTGACGCGGAAGTACACTTCACCGACAAAACTATCCAACAGGTGGAAATAATTCCACTTCTAAGTTTTCATCAATGCGGATAATTTCTTTACAGCGGTTGTAGATAAGGACACGTGTCCCAATATCTAAAGTAGTCCAGAATTTTTTCCTTTGAGTTTTAGTTAAACCCTCATCATCAACCAGTTCCACATTTTCGATTAAAAAAGTAGTAATGACATCATTGTTTTTATCCACATCACCAAGTTTTTCAACAATTTTGTCTTCAATATTTTTCTGCATTTTTACTTCTTCAGGTGTTAATGGTGTTCCGTTACTTGCTTTACTATACACTAATTTCTCTGATTTACTTAAATCACGGAAAACTCTTGTTTGAGCATCTAATAAATCCATATAATCAT
>NZ_JAFRKB010000073.1 GCF_017431965.1 Methanobrevibacter sp.
GTAATTTTGTTAATAACTCTGCTCGTTATGGCGGTGCAGTTTACTTCCGTGATTATGGTACTGTGACAAATTGTAATTTTACTAACAACACTGCAACTCAAGATGGTGGTGCAGTTTACTTCAATGGTTTTTATCATCGAGGTTCTACTGTGACAAATTGTAGTTTTATTTCTAACAATGCAAAATCCAATGGTGGTGCTATCCGGATGCTTTCTGGTAGTGTTGCAAATTGTAATTTTACTAACAATACCGCAACTCAAGATGGTGGTGCAGTTTACTTTGAGGGTCATTTTCGTCTAAGTTCTACTGTGACAAATTGTAATTTCACTGGAAATAATGCGACTACAGGTTCTGCTATTTACTTCGGGAATAATTTAGAAACTAAAACTGTTTCCAATTCTATTTTCTTAAACAATAGAGCGAATGCGGAAGCTTTGGAAGTAACCAAAAATGAAAATAACATTACAATTACTTTCACAGGTAACAATAACCTTCTAAACGCAATCCATTCAAGAAATAATGGCGAAGTTACCTTTACCAATGTGACCTATTGGAGTGCAAACGGAATCAACAGCACAGGCAATTTCCCTATCAAACCACCAAGATCCAACAGGCAAGCCGGTCAAAACATCACTTTAGAAATTTTTGATTCTGATGATAAGCTAGTTGAAAACGTTACTTTAGTAACTGACATTAACGGTCAGGCCATATATGACTTAGCTAAACTAAGCACCGGAAAATTCAGATATAATGTCTATCACTTTGAAGACAGCTATTACACATATGCTGAAAGCAACGGCACATTTACAAATGGCCTAGGCGATTTCAACATATTGCAAAAGTATATCAATGAGGCTGCTGCAGATTCAGTGCTCACCTTAAACCGCAGCTACACATTCACTGTCGGCATGGATGAAAATCTCGCCGACGGAATTGTCATTGGCAAGCCGATTACAATCAACGGTAACGGCTACACAATCAATGCACTTAATAAGGCCAGAATCTTCAAGGTTACTGCAGATAATGTGGTGTTAAATAACATTACCTTTACAAACGCCAATGCGTCAGGTGAGGGTGGTGCAGTTTACTTTGATGGTAATGGTAATGTGACAAACTGTCATTTCACTGATAACTCTGCAGAAAATGGTGGTGCACTTTACATCATGGTAGATGGTAAAGTAGAAAATTGTAGTTTTACCAATAACTCAGCATACAATGCCGGAGCAATTCACTTTATGGGAACCGGTAATGTAGCAAAATGTAATTTTATTGATAACAAGGCAACTTCAGGTGGTGCCGGTGCTATCGATATTTATTCAGGCAGCATTGAAAATTGTAATTTCGCAAACAACACAGCGACTTCTGACGGAGGGGCAGTTTGCTTCTATTTGGAGGGTAATGTAACAAATTGTACTTTCACTGATAACAAAGGTGAATATGGTGGTGCACTTTACTTCTCCTGGGACGGCACTGTAACAAGTTGTGATTTTACAAACAACCAAGTTACCGGAGATTATGTTTGCGGTGGTGCAGTTTACTTTAATAACAATGGTACTGTAATAAAATGTGTTTTTACTCACAACAAAGCAACCGGCAATGAGAGTTGTGGTGGTGCAGTTTGCATTAATTTCAACGGCACTGTGACAAATTGTAGTTTTACTGATAACCAAGCAGTTTCTGGTGGTGCCGTTTACTTCTACAAAAATGTTGAAGGTAATGTAACAGATTGCAGTTTTAATAATAACTCTGCTGATCATGGTGGTGCTATCTATTTCGATAGTGAGTCATCTGGTAGACTGGTAAACTGTAATTTTACTAACAACTCTGCAAACCGCTATGGTGGTGCAATCAACATGCGTTCAGGTAGTGTAACAAATTGTACTTTTGTTAATAACGCTGCTAGTCGTGGTGGTGCTATCTTAATGGGTTCGGGTAGTGTAACAAATTGTAATTTTGTTAATAACACTGTAACTGGCGATTATAGTTTTGGTGGTGCAGCTTTCTTCGATAGAACTGGTGAACTAACAAATTGTAATTTTACCAATAACTCAGCATATTCTGGTGGTGCAGTTTATTGCAGCTTTTATAATGGTGTGGGTATTGTAAAAAATTGTAATTTCAATAATAATAAGGCAACCAGTTTTGGTGGTGCATTGGGATTTGTTAGGGATGGCGAACTAACATATTGTAATTTTGTTAACAACACAGCTTCTGGAGATGGCGGTGCAATTTACTTCTTAAATGGTAATGGTGAAATAGCAAATTGTAATTTTACTGGCAATAATGCGACTACAGGTTCTGCTATTTACTTTTGGAGTACTTTATCCACCAAAACTATTTCCAATTCTCGTTTCTTAAACAATAGAGCAAATGCGGATGCTTTAGAAGTAACCAAAAATGAAAATAACATTACAATTACTTTCACCGGTCAGGACAACCTTTTAAACGCAATCTATTCCAGAAATGATGAAGTTACATTTAACAACGTATTCTATTGGAGTGCAAACGGAATCAATAACACTGGCAATTCCGCTATCAAACCAACAAGATCCAACAAAGAACCCGGCCAAAACATCACTGTAGGCGTAGTTGTTGATGATGTTATTGTTTTAGAAGAGGTTAAAGTCACTGATGAGAATGGTATGATTGTTTTGGACATAATTGCTGGTGAGAATTATTACATCGGAGTTCGCCATGACACAGATTCATACTACACTGAAGCTCTAAATATAATTTCAAACAACACTAAATTCAATGTGAATGTTACTTCTCAGACAACCAACAATAAAACTGTTAACATCACTGCAAAATCAAACATTCCAAATGAAGTCATTAAAGGTAAATTACGCTTTATCCTTCCAAACGGTGATGAAGTGAATGCAAGTTATGCAGGTAATGGAATCTGGTGGACAAAATATACATTTGATGATTACGGAGTATATGAAGTAAATGCATCATATTCCGGATTGGATAATGTAACCCTCAACAATGGAACTGTAACTATCAGTAAATTTAACTCTACAATCAGTGCTCGCAATAAAACAGTCACTTACCCAAGTGATGTTGTTTTAGTGACTGCTGGTGAAAACTGTACTGGAATAAACAAATCCAGCGTTGTCATCCGCAACCCTGACGGCACACTTGCAGATGCTAATGTTGTTGTTGACGGATTCAGCATAACAATCAGCGGTTTAGGTGCAGGCAATTACACAGTTTACTATAACAACACTGTAAACTCTAACTGTAATGTCGCCGGCAACTTTACAGGAATCACTGTCTTAAAAGCAAACTCATCTGTCAGTGCAACTGATGTTGAGGTTACTTATGGTGATTTGATTGTGGTTGTTGTAGACTCTAAGAATGCTACAAAGGTTTCATATCAGATTATCAGTTCCGGTGCTATTGTTAAAGAAGGACTTGTTAATGTTGGTGAAAACATTACCGGTCTTGATTTGGGTGCTGATGAATACACAGTCAACCTGACAACTGTGGTTAACGCCAATTTCACTGCTTCTAACTATAAATCTAAGATTACAGTTAATCCGGCCAGTTCATATGTCAGTGCCGGGGATGTGGAAGTTACATACGGCGAAGAAATAGTCATTCCTGTTTCAACTGTCAATGCAGTTGCGCTTTATTATGATATCGTTGATGAAAACAATACTGTTGTTGTTTCAGATATCATAGAATCCGGCTTAAACATTACAGTTAACGGATTGTCTGCAGGCCGTTATAATGTAACTTATATTACAGGTGTTGATTTAAACCACACTTCTGTTAGAAACGCTTCCAAAATCACAGTTAGCCCTGCTGGTTCCTGTGTAAGTGCTTCTTATGTAGCCGTTAATTTTGGCGAGGCCATCTCAATTGCAGTTTCATCAGTCAATGCAACTGAAATATCTTACTCAATCATTGACAGTAATAAGAAATCTGTTGTTAACGGTAGTGTAAAACCTGGTGAAGCAATCAGCGTTTCTGATTTGGCTGCAGGCGATTATACTGTAAGCCTAAATACAGTCACCGACGCTAACCATACAGCTATATCAAACAGTTCCAAACTGCACATCAGACATGTTGTTACAATTACTATCGCTCCTGTCACAGGATATGCTGGTGAAATAATCAGCATCACTGCCGAGTTTAAATATGAGAATGGTGATCCTGCTGGTGAAGGTACTGCGGGTTTGACCATCAAATATGAGGACAAAGAAGTGCTTGGTGCTTCCATGAATTCTCTCTTAAGTGCAGATGAATCCGTTCCGGTTTCAGGCGGTAAGGCAACATTCAATGTCAAACTTACTAATCCTGGTATCTACCCATATGTTGTGGCATATTCAGGTGAAGATGTTGATCCTGTTCAAGGGGAATCTACAATTACAGTTCTAAAAGTCAACACTACTGTTTCATGCTCTGACATATCCGGAAAACCAACAGATAAAAAGGACGTTACAGTTACAGTTTCAGACCACAACAACAAGTCAGTTGAAAACGGAACTGTCACACTGACATTAAACGGAAAAACATACAATGCTACTGTTGAAAACGGTAAAGCAGTATTAAGTATTGAATTGCCAAATCCTGGAGAATATAATGCAACCGTTACATATAACGGCAACGGCTATTATAACTCCACTACCTCTTCAATTGGTGTTAATGTCGAAAAGATGAACACCAAAGCTCCTTTGGCTGGTGACATCACCGGCAAAGCCGGTGAGAAAACTGACATTACAGTCAAATTTGTTGACGAGAAAGGCAATCCTGTCAAAAACGGTACTGCTACATTGACCATTGATGGTAAGACATATACCTCAGATGTCATCAACGGCTCTGCAACATTCAAGGATGTTGTAATACCTGAAAAAGACACTGTGGCGGATGTTTATTATCAGTCAAATGACTACTACAACGCAAGCTCTGCAACATTTTCCGTTAAAGTCAAACATGACAGCAACAATACTGATAAAAACAGAACTGAAAAACACGTTTCATCCAAGGCTGCTGACGGCCAACAGACAGGTAATCCGATAGCAATGATGTTATTGGCATTGATGGTGATGGTTATCACATATCGCAAAAAATAAAACTTTAAAAGAGAATTTTTATATTCTCTTCATTTCTTTTTTTTAATATTTCTTGGTGAAAGCTTATTAACATATTTAAACAATAGTTAATTATGGAATTCATCCTCAACAACAAAAAATATTCAATAATTAATCATGAATTGTACATTAACTACCTGATGGTTGACAGCTATTTCAGCGACAGCCATTCAAAATATGATTATGACATAGAATTTGAATTCATCAAACCAATTTTTTCAAAAGAAAAGATTGAATTCAGTGACATTCTTGAAGGAACAAAGCTTTTAGAGGAACTGATTGAAAAAGGCCAAATCAATTTCATTCCTGCCGGTACAAGAATCGATGAGCATCTAAACGGCAACTTCAGGATAACATATCAGGATTTGGAATTCGTCAATGTCCGTGTAGGTGAGGCAATTCCATTTTTAATAGCTCTTAACAGCCTTGTTGAGTATAAACCAATCGTAACATTAGCCCAGATTGAAGAGGAGATGAACTACTTTTTGGATAGCTTCAGAAGTTATGGTTCCAATTAGACACTATGTTGATTCATTTTTAGATACAAATATTATATATATTGAAAACCATATAAACTAAAAATATCAACTATTTTGTCAGGGAGGAATAATAATTTCTAAAAATGATGATTTTTTAAAAAACGAATTTTTCATTATTGATTGTGATAATCTCAATTCAACCGAAAAGAGCTTTTACGGATTTACGATTCAGGACAATGACATCAAAAATAAAGATAATTTAAGTGATTTCGATTCACTGTCCGGATTAGGGACCTATGTAGGCATTGATGTAAATGATGATGAAATAACAATTCATCAGGATTTCATGGGGTCATATGGATTATATATCTATAAAAAAGACGATTATTTTGCAATATCAAATTCCTTTCTAAAATTAGTTGAATATTTAAAGTTTGACCATGAAATGACATTTAACAGGGATTATGCCGATGCGCTGATGATGCCTAGACTTTTGTGTTCATTTGTCTACGGCGATACTTTGGTAAATGAAATAGAATGCATCCCCAGAAACCGTATTGTAAAGATTAACAAAAATGATTCATCCATAAGCTATAAGACCATTGATTATGATGAAAATTCAGTTGAAATCAATACTGTTGAAGCATTGGATATTCTGGATGGATGGTTTTATAAGTGGGTTGATATAATCCGCAGCATAAAAAGCAAAACCAACAGAATCAGTGTTGATTTGACAGGCGGATTCGACACAAGAGTGATATTTGCACTGATTTTATCTGCAAACATTGACATGAACAGCATTATAGTATTTTCCATTCTCGATGAGCATCACAATCACGAAGAAGACTTTGAAATAGCTTCCCAGATTGCCGATGAGTTTGGATTTAAGCTGAATCAGCCGATTGATGCTAAAAGCGTTAACTTTAAGGATATGGGAGATATAATCAACCTCTCAAGCTATCTGAAATTGGGCTTTTCAAATCAGTTCAACTTTAAATCAAGTTATTATATTAATCCGATATATGTTATCAACGGTTTTGGAGGAGAATCCATCCGAGGATTTCCGCTTGGAACAGTTTATGAAAATAAGCAGTACATGACAAGACAGGCCGGAAGATACAATTTATCATTAAAAGAACCTGTTTCAAGGATATTGGAATTGGGAATTGAGAGGATTAATCAGGAAGGATATAATGACAGCGAATTGCAGTCAAGACATTATAAGGAGACAAGACTTAGAAACCATTTCGGAAAGCTGGCCCTTGAATTTTATCTTGTAAACAGATTCACGTTATCTCCAATAATAGATCCTGATCTCTTCAAGCTGAAACTTACAACAGATGAATGTGACGACAATCTGCTTCTCATTACATTGATTATACTTAGATACTGTCCTAAGCTGCTTGACTTTAAGGTGGAAGGCGGCAGAAAATTCTCAGACTCTACAATAGAATATGCCAAAAAAATCAATGACCTGAAGCCGTTCACACCAAAATCATATGAACTAATTTCAGGTGTTGAGGAAGCTGAAACTATTGAAAATCAACCTGATAATGACTACATTAGCGAAGAGGAAATCAACAGTCATCTAAAGGAAGTTTTCAAATCCAAAAATTTCCAGGACGACTTTGAAAAGTATATTGACCCTGTCTTTTATGAAAAGATTTCAAAATCCATTGACGAGAATGAATATTTCCCGCTTCAGGATGCGATACCTGCATTTTCAATTGTTAAAGTCCTAAATGAAATCAGCTTCAACAGACAAAACAACATGGATAGCATATCTCAGTGGTTCGATTCGTTTTTAGACAAACCTTACGTTGAAAGGCAAATGTCACTTGATGTTACCCAGATGCTTAGAAGGTTCAATACAGCTAGAATTGATTTAAAAAATAGAGGTACAGCGCAAAATTCCATAGAAATTGAGGAAGTTTCAGATTTGAATTCCAAAATAGATGCTCCGCAGTGGTTCAGTGACGATAAAGGAATAGGTCATGTAATTGAAAGCAGCGCAAATAAACTTGATTTGAAAATAAGATGCAT
>NZ_JAFRKB010000074.1 GCF_017431965.1 Methanobrevibacter sp.
AGTTCATCACATTTGTATATAATTGCAATCTTGGCCATTATTGTATCCACACAATCGACGGCATATGAAAGGTCTTTTGTAATGATGTCGGTTTGTGAATCTGCCATGTAAAATTCCTTATGAACTTCAACATTTGCATTTGGATTAATCTCCAGGATTCTTTCTTTCATCAGCTCGGCTTTATATTTGCCGATTGTTTTTGTTGTTGCAATCAACTGTCTGTTTATGTTGCTTTCGTCTATTTTGTCGTAGTCCACCAAAATAAAATTGCCTATGCCGCTTCTTGCAAGTCCTTCACAAACAAATGAACCTACTCCTCCAATACCAAAAACAGCAACTTTAGCATTGGCTAATTTTTTCATTCCATCATTTTCAATCAACATTTCTGTTCTTGAAAACTTTTCATCCATATTCACTCACCAAAAAATTTAATTTAATTTAATTATTTATATAATAATTGAAATCGGATAAATAAAAACTTATGCAATATCAAATTGGGGATTTTCATGATAATAGATACTCATTGTCACATTTATAATAGTGAAATGGAAAATGCAGAGGGAATAATAAAAGAAGCTGCAAAAAATGATATAGGTTTAATATTGAATGGCACAGATCCTCTAAGCAATAAAGAAGTATTGGAGTTATCACACAGATATGAAAACGCTTATGCAGCTTTAGGATATTTTTACTCATTTGCAGATGAAATAACGGACGAGGATATTTCTTTATTGGATGAACAGCTCAATAATGAGAATGTAGTTGCAGTAGGTGAGATTGGCATTGACTATTATCATACAAAAGACAATAAGGATAAACAAAAAGAATTATTTGAAAAAATGTTAAATCTTGCAGAAAAGCACAGCTTGCCTGTAATAGTTCATTCTAGAAAATCAACACAGGATACCTTTGATATATTAAAAAAACATGACGTGGTTGGTTCTCTTCATGCCTATCCGGGCTCAGCTGAGATGGCTCATGAATTTATTAAGTTGGGCTTCTACATAGGAATAGGCGGTCCGGTTACCTACGATAAGAATAAAAAAATTAAAAAAGTCCTTGAAAAAGTAGATATTAATCATATGCTTGTAGAAACAGATTCTCCATATCTAGCTCCGCAGGAAAAAAGGGGAGAAAAAAACAATCCTCTAAACTTAAAATATATTATAAGAAAATTGGCTGAAGAGTTGGACATGAGCGAAGATGATGTCATAAAGATAACTGGAGAAAATGCAAAAAGATTATTCAAAATATAGTTCTGAGTTGTGTAAATAGTTAAGTATGCCAACATTTTATTTTGTTTTAAACGAACAGTTCGCATTTTATTTAATTTTTATTTTCATGTTCAATATTTTACATATTATTTTAAACAAAATTAGTTTTTTAATTTTTAGTTATATTTATTAACCTAAAAATATTAAATATAGTTATATGTTTGGGGGATATTAAATGAGCAATCAAAAACCTATTCAAATTTTTTCAAATTCTAATGAAAACATTGGAGTTAATGTTATAAAAAGTCCAGTAAAACTTACAATTCTAGAAATGCTCAGAGATAGAGATATGGAGTTTGATGAAATTGTCAGCAATACAGGAAAATCAAAATCAACAGTATCTGTTCATCTTAAAAGTTTAAGGGAAAGCGGAATCATATCATATAAATTGCATCCTGTAGACAATAGAAAAAAAATATTCTTTTTAAATTCTAAATATATAGGTTCAGTAGATATTTCAGAACCTAAAGAGATTGAAGAAACTCAGGCTGATTATTTAATAAAAAATATAGTTGATGAAGATGCAGAGTTTTCAACCTTATTGTTCCATACTCTAAAAGCCATGCTCATTCAGGAAGGAATCAATATAGACCCGATTCTGCAGTCTACAGGTAACAGTATAGGCAGATCTATCTTTGATAAATTATATGATGATGATTTGGATATTTTCATGAATAATCTCGCCGAATTTTGGCAAAGAAAAGGATTAGGCAGACTAACTTTTGATGTTGGTCAAATTATTAAAATTACAACCTATGACTGTTTTGAATGTGGATTGCTTCCTAGAACCGGAAAACCAGCTTGCTTTTTAGACACCGGTATTTTTGAAGGTCTATTCACAGAATTTTTCAATCTCCCAGTCAGTGTCATTGAAACTCAATGTTATACAATGGGAGATGAAAAATGCGTATTTGAGGTAGAACCTCTTGGCATTAAATCCAACTAATCATCTTCAAATTGGATTATTGTAGTTGTAAGATAAGGTTTTTCATTTGAAAAGCCTTCAATAATCTTTTCATTTTCACGTGTACAGTTTTGAACTGAATATATTTCTTTATTTCTTTCTTTTTGCTCAATTGTCGCTTCTAGTTGTGAAGTATTTCTTGATGCTTTCATTAAAACAACCGAATCGCTGTATTCAAGGACTTGTTCCAATCTGTCATCAATTTTAGGAACGATAGTTAAAATCTGATTCTGTTCAACTAAAGCTTTATTTCTGGTTGCTGCACAGGCGGTGAATGATGTAATGCCTGGAATTGTTTCAATTTCGTATTTTCCGGCTAATTTCTTTTGAACATAAGAATAAGTACTGAATACTGAACTGTCTCCAAGGGTAATGAATGCCACATCTCTTCCGCTATCTAAATATTGTGCTATCATTTCAGATGCACTGGTCCATACTTTTTCAAGTTCTTGTTTGTCTTCAATCATTGGAAATATTGGTGCAACAATCATTAATCTTTTATAGTCTTCTCTTTCTTCGAGTATTGGTCTAATAATAGATAATGCAATACTGTCTTTTTCTTTTGAGGATTTTGGTGAAAAAATAACAGGAACCCTTTTTAAAACTTTTGCCGCTTTTAAAGTAAGCAATTCTGTATCTCCCGGTCCAACACCAATTCCAATCAATTTTCCTTTTTTCGCCATATTATCACTTTGTATAACAATATTTTATTTAAAATATTTCTTTTCAAATGCTCTTCCTATAATTTATTTATATTATCCTAACTAATATATTTTTAATGTCAAATTCTATGTTTTGTCCAAATTGCGGAATGTTAAAAAGTAACTGTACTTGTGGAAATTCAAGTAATAATAAGTCTAAAGGTCCAACTAATCTGTTTAGTTTTTCTAAACCTAGAACATCATCTATTTTGGATGATGAGATTCCTGAAGTCTATTCAGTTGATAATCATAAGTTGGATGAGGGAACTGCAGCTTATCTAAAGGAAATTCACCCTTCAATAGATGATGAAATAATTGAAAATTTCCCATTTCCGGAGCCTAGATTGGGTCAGCTGGAAATTATACAGGACATTAACGATGCAATCAGGAAAGGCTATAAATATATTATTCTAGAAGCGGGAACCGGAACAGGAAAATCAGCTATTGCAACAACCCTTGCTAAAATGTATGAATCTGCATATATCTTAACAATGACCAAACAATTGCAGGCCCAATACTCTAATGAGTTTGATTTTCCTTTAGTTAAAGGTAGAGGTAATTTTGCCTGTTTGAATGATAATCTGGAGACAACATGCGATATGGGGGCCTGTAAGACAACACCAACTTCAAGTAACTTTTTCTGCAGATATGGAATTGCTAAAAATCCGACATTGGATGCGGAATTGGCATTCGAAGATTCATTTGGGGGTGCGGTATTTTACCAGTCACCTAGTCACTGCCATTATTGGAATCAAAAAGCCAATGCAATCAATTCTCCGATTACATTAATGAATTATGACTACGCAATTGTTGAGCTGAATTATGTAAAACATTTCTCTCCAAGATCTTTACTGATATTGGATGAGGCTCACAACATTGAAAATAAATTAATGGCTACAATGGAAGTTACCTTGTATAACAGAACTTTGGAAAAGGACATAAGTAAACGTATTTCAGATGAAACTTTAAAAGATGGTGAACTTCCTGACTGGAAAATGGAGATAAATGCTATCCGTGAAAGCTATGAGGATATAGACTTAAAGGATGTTGCTAAAAATAAGGCGGATAGAATCAGGTCAACAATCGCCAGACTAAAAACACTTAGCAATAATCTGGAAAAGGAACCTAAAAACTGGGTTATTGATGCTGATGAGACAGGTGTTGTCTTCAAACCGTTAAGGGTCCATCATTATGCTAAGGATAACTTATTAAAATATGGGGATGTCGTTATTTTTATGAGTGCAACAATCCTTTCACATAAGATGTTTTCCAAATGGCTAGGCCTAAATCCTAATGAAGTTTATCATATTAAGGTGGACAGTCCATTTACAAAAGAAAAAAGGCCTATAATCCTTGATTTAGCTGGAAAAATGTCAGCTAATAGAATAAAAAATACTGCTCCGAAAACCATCCCTATACTTCAGGAAATTCTTAAAAAGCATGAAGGCGATAAAGGGTTAATTCACACTCACAGTTATAAATGTCAACAGTATATTCTTAATAACTTATATAATTCAAGATTGATTTCTCATTCATCAAAAAACAGGGAGCAGATTCTAAATTTCTTTGAAAAGGATGAAAATCCATTGGTATTGGTTTCACCTTCAATGAGTGAGGGTGTGGACTTGCCTTATGATAAATGCAGGTTCCAGATAATTTATAAAATGCCATTCCCATATCTTGGTGACAAACAGGTTAATATGAGAATGAAACGGGATAAGAAATGGTATGCTTATAAGACTGTAATGACATTAATGCAGGCTTACGGTCGTGGAATGAGGGCCGAAGATGATTCATGTTACACATACATTATTGACAGCGATATTAACATGTTATTTAAAAGTCCGATGTACAGATCATTGATTCCTGACTTTTTTAAGGAAGCTGTTGTTCGAGTTAAAAAGTAGCGGACCTGGAGGGATTTGAACCCCCGATCTCAGGATCCGAAGTCCTGCGTCATATCCTGACTAGACTACAGGCCCAAAATTTAAAATGATTTTATTTTTCTGTTTTATCTTCACCATCTATGGAAATGATTGGAATATCATCAATATCTTCAACTTCAGCGAAAATATCATCAATAGACTCATAATCACGAACAACCTGTTCATATTCAAGTTCTTCAATTTCTTCAGCGGTTAAACCTTTTTTATCTTCTGGTTTTTCACGTGCTGGAGGAATTTTATCAAGTTCCTCTTGAGTCGGTGGTGCTGGTTTTTTTGGTGCTGATGGTCTTTTAAGTTTGTTTTTAATGTCTTTAATATTAAATTCACCAATTTTGTAAGATTCCTTGTCTAATGGAATGTTACTTTTGGGGATGATTTTTTCTTCTTGTTCTTTTTTGGTTTTGGAAGATTCATCGTCATCATCCTTATCAACGGAATTTATATTATTTGAAATTCCTTCCAGAGGATTAAATCCTAAAACCTTAATTAATCCATAGATTAATAATAATAGTCCAAATATGAAAAATATAACGGATATAAAGTTTGTTTCACCTGAAACAACATTATCTATGACTCTGTCACTACGTGATGAGAAAACAAATGCGCCGACAGCTATCAGTATCAATCCTAAAAATGCACTAACAAGTGCCAAAACAGGGGTTCTGCCAACTTTTGCATTAATCAGGTTGTCAAAACTTTCACTCATGTCACTAGTGAAATCATCAAACATGTCTTCAGATTCATATTCTTCATCTTCTTCGGATGATTCTTTTTCTTTTGGTGTATTGATTATGAATTCATCGTCAATAGGGGTTTCTTCTAAATTAATGGCATATGGGTTATCATCATCCGGATGATAAATGAATTCATCATCTATTTCATAATCTCCGTTTTCGTGATTTTCGTTGAGATAGTTAATTAATTCAGCATCTTCTTCAACATCATCACTAACATCATTGACCTCGCTGGTTGTCACGTTGTCAATCATATCTTTAAGATTAGAAATCCTATGCTCTTTTTCTTTAGAATCTTTCATAAAACACCCTCTTAATCATATGCTCTCCATGTATGTTTACATTTAGAACATTTAAAAATTCGGGTTGGAGCTTCATCAGCACTACGGGTTTGAATTAATTTATAAGTAGCTTTATCATGTCCGCATTCAGGACAGGTTTCATTTACGGTAGGGCCAACTTCAATATCTTCTCCAAGCATTTTAACATTATCTTTAGCTTCTATATCTTTAGAAACTTTGTATTTGTTATCATTTGATAAATCTTTAGAATATCCGCATTTGCATTCTAATTTACCATCCTTTGGAAATAACATAGCTCTACAATTGGGACAAAATTCCATTTAACTCTCCTCTATTAATTTTTTTATAAATACTCTATATAATCATAAATTATTTTTTTAAATTATTTAAATATATAGCATCATATGCTCTTTTTTACGGTTTTTAAGCAATCGTTAATAATTTTTTCATGGTCAAAAGCAATATTTATTTCATCCAGTTTTTCTAGTGAAAATATTGCAATGTCACTTGCATCGCTGTCAGCTTTTTTTTCACTGATGTCTCCTTTTGCTGTGTAAACTATTGTCACGGTATGTCCTCTCGGATCTCTATCTGGCTTGGAATAGACATTAACCAGGTCTTTAAGAGTAACATCAATGCTGGTTTCTTCTTTTGCTTCTCTAATGGCTGCAGTTTCAACGGTTTCGCCATATTCTACAAATCCCCCAGGCAACGCCCAACAATCCTTATAAGGTTCATTTTTTCTTTTAATTAAAATGAAATCAAGATTGTCATCAAAAATAAAGATATCAGTTGTTAATGAAGGAATTTTGTAATTTGCCATCAAATCACATTAAAAAAATAATAGTGAAGCTATAAAGCTTCGTCAATAAGTTTTTTAAAGTCAGTACTTTCTTTTTGGAGTTCTTCAGCTGCTTTTTTCAAGACAACTCTTGGTCTTTTTCCTCTTTTTGTTTTGATTGTCATTTCTGGTTTTCCAGTTAGAGGGTGATCAATATTGTAAACAGCATATTCAACGTCCGGATCCTGCATTAAAATGTGTCTTAATGCATTGCAAACTCCATGACTTTCATCTTTTACAATAAATGTTAATTCTAAAGTTTTATCTTCAATAATTTCAATATTTTCCATTTTATCAACCTAATTAATCATTAATGTAGTTTTTAGAAACTTTACGCCTTTCTTTTTTATTACAAGTATTACATTGAAGTTCATTTTCCTTTGAGGTAGTGTGCATATAATCTCTGCAGCGTGTACACATTGCCTTAAGCACTCCGCAATCCTCATCAACGGTACCTAAATCAACATTATCTCCTGTAATTTTTACTACTTTAGCTTGGATAATGTCTCCTATTCTAAAAGCGTCTGATAATTTTTCTAGATAATCTTTTTTAGCTTGAGATATATGGATTGCTCCCATATAAGGAAGAGCTAAAGGTCTTGCATTATCTTTAATGCATTCGATATTCACGTTTGCTCTTTGAGGTTTAATATCGGTAATCTGACCGTATACTATATCTCCAACTTTTAGAAGAGCTGGTTTTGCAGTACCCTCAACAGAAATAACCTTCATTTTTTGATTA
>NZ_JAFRKB010000075.1 GCF_017431965.1 Methanobrevibacter sp.
AGCAATATTTACTTTAATGGAAAAAAATATTTTTAAAGAAAAATAAAAAATATAAATATTATTTTAAATAATAATATAAAACAGCCTTTTGGGCATGCATCCTGTTTTCAGCCTCATCATAGATTACGGATTGAGGTCCGTCAATTACATCGGATGTTACTTCCTGACCCCTGATTGCAGGTAAACAGTGCATAAATATAGCTCCATCATTTGCAAGGCTCATCAAATCAGAATTGACCTGGAACGGTGCAAAATCAATTTCCCTTTGTTTTGCCTGCGCTTCATCACCCATACTTACCCAAACATCAGTATACACCACATCAACATTTTCCAAAGCAATGCCGATATCGTCACTGACAGTAATTTCAGTATCGTTTTCTTTTGCAAATTCCTGGGCGGTTTTAAGGATATCCTCATTAGGTTCATATCCTTTTGGGCAGGCTACGGACATGTCCATGCCTAAAAGAGGAGCGATTAATAAAAGAGAATTACAGACATTGTTTCCATCGCCGACAAAACAAATCTTTTTATCTTCAAAAGATCCGAAGTGTTCTTTGATAGTTAATGCATCGGCAAGGGCCTGACAAGGATGTTCCAAATCAGTAAGGCCGCTAATAACAGGCACATCGGAATGTTCGGCCAGCTCTTCAACATCACTGTGTTTAATGGCTCTAATCATGATTCCGTCAACAAAACGGCTTAAAACTTTGGCAGTATCTAAAATAGGCTCTCCTCTTCCCATCTGCAAATCATTGGATGATAAAAAAATAGCTCTTCCACCTAACTGACACATTCCAACATCAAAAGAAACCCTTGTTCTGGTGGATGATTTCTGGAAAATCATTGCCAATGTTTTGCCTTCAAGAGGTTTTTCTTCCATTTCTCCTGCTTTAATTTTACTAGCCAAATCAAGAATGTGTCCAACATCCTCTTTAATATCACAAATAGATAATAAACTGCCCATTATTAATCCCCTTTTCATTATAAAAAAGAATATATGTTAAAGATATATATTAAATGTTTCTATGATTTCATTTTAAATATAATATCCCTGACTGTTGAGATTACAGGAACAAGTAAAAACAGATATATGAAACTGCCTGAGACGTGGAAGTCCAAAAGATTGACAATAACTGTCAGCCCCATAATTATAAGCAGTGTATGGATTACATGATTTTTTTCTTCTTTAGTTGGATTGCCTTCAAGGAAATTCCTGCGGTCGGCATAATGATACATGAAAAAGAAAGCAATCAATGTTAAAAATATATTTAAACCGAATACCGCCTCAGACAAGAAGAAATGAGAATAATTACCTATTAATGAAGTGGAAAATGGAATAAATGATATACAAATCAAAAATAATATGTTTAACCATAGATAGGGCATATTGAGAGTTTTTACCTTGATGAATTCATGATGGTAAATCCAAAAGGAGCTTATCAATACAAAACTGACTATTGTAACGCCGATTGTTGGAGTCAATGTTGTAATAAATGCTACAAAATCGGCATGATTAACAATTTGAAGTTCAGGAAGCGCAATACCAAAGACTAAAAGAGTCATTACCATTCCGAAAATTCCATCTGTAAGACCTAATAGACGTCCGGGATCAATATCAACATCACTTTCAAAAGCCTGTTTGAAACGCTGATAAAAACTTAAACCTTTATTAATTTTAGCATATTTTTTAGCTTTTTTATCATCATCCCATGATGTTGAAGCTCTATACTTTAAAAAAGAATCTATTTTCTCTAATTTTTCAATATCTTTCTCATTATCAGCATTCTCTTTGATAACATCAATTTTTTCACGAATACTTCTTTTTAACTCTTCAATATCTTCAGGACTGGCATCTTCTCTAATTTCAATCACCAAAAAAATATAAAAAAGAAATTTAGTTTAAAATTTCTTTCATATGTTCTACACGTTTAGCTACAAGTTCGGCTGTTCCCACATCTCTTCTGTGGTAAACGTTACCTTTTACAAACTCGCATGCTTTTTCAGCTATTTTTTCAGCCTCTTCGATTGACTCGCCGCTGGCAACAATACCTAATGCTCTTGAACCGGACAGGTGAATTCCGTCATCTTCAGCAGATACTGCTGCATAAAATACTTTTGCGCCCATATCCTCAATGGCCTGCTCATCAACCTCAATAATTTCGCCGGCATGTTCGGTTTCAGGATATCCGTCAGGTACGATGTATTTGCATACGCTGGCCTTATCTTCAAATTCCACCTTATCCAAATTACCGTCAACAATGGCTTGGCAAACATCAGCCAATGGAGTTTTAAGAAGTGGTAAAACATTCATTGCTTCAGGATCTCCAAATCTTGCATTGTATTCTATGAGTTTTGGTCCGTCAGCGGTTAACATGAACTGACCATATAATATACCTTTATATGGCTCTGCTTCCTCAGCAATAGCTTTTAAGGTTTCCTGCATGATTGCTACTGCATCATCATAATCTTTCTGAGTTAAGAATGGCAACAATCCACCAACATCAGAATATGATCCCATACCTCCTGTGATTGCTCCTACATCGCCTTCGAATGCATGAGGATGGTCCTGTGCTGCAGGCATTGGAGCCAAATGTTCACCATCACAGAATGCCTGGATTGTAAATTCTTCACCGATTAATCTTTCTTCAATAATTACTTGAGCAAATCCGCCCATTACATTGTCAATAACTTCGCATGAATACTCTTTTGCTTCTTCATTATCTTTTAAGTGGTCACCTACGATTTTAACTCCTTTACCGCCAGTCAAACCGACAGGTTTTACTACAACATCACGGTCAAATTCATCTAAAAATTTAGAAACCTCTTCAGAGTTATCGAACACTTTATAAACCAGGGATCCTTCAATTTCATAATCTTCAAATAGCTTTCTCATGAATGACTTATCTGTTTCGATTCTGGCTGCGCTTTGGGTCGGTCCAACACATGGAATTCCATTTTTTTGAAGTTCGTCCACAATTCCTTTTCCGAGTGGAGCTTCAGGACCAATGAATGCAATGTCAATTTCATTTTCAATAGCATATGCAGCTACTTTTTCAACTTCCCCTTCATCACCTTGCTTGAATTCTGCAATTTTGCTCATTCCTGGGTTTATTTTGCTCATATAACAGTATAACTCTACATCATCTTTAAGTGCATCAGCAATAGCATGTTCACGAGCACCAGTACCAACAACTAAAACTTTCATAGTAAATTCTCCTATTGTATTTTAATTATATATTTAAAAATATTTAAATTTAGAGATGAAAACAAAAATTATAATTAACAAAAAAAGTTAAAATTAACTACCAAGTTATCTTATAAAGTGAAAAAAAATGAACAAAAAAATTCTAATGATTGGAGTAGTTTTACTCGCAGCATGTATTTCCGTCAGTGCGGTAAGTGCTGAAGATAACGGCTGGAGCTTTAGTTTTTCCAGCAGCGACAGCACCAATTCCGACGGTGGGTCTGTGCAACTCGACAATAATGTATTGACAATACAGGGTTTCAAATTTACCATCCCTGAAGGATTTGTAGAAAATGAAACCGCAAAAGTGGTAGGTGAAGACTATAACGCTTCTCAAGGCTTGAAAATATCAACTGACGCATTTGATAAAGGTGATGAAAGAATTTTGATAAGTGTTATTTTTGGAAGCGCTGAACTTGATGATGACACATACACTCCAACCGCAACTGCTACAGCTAAAAAACTAGCTGATGAAGACGGATGGGTTGATGAATACGATGGCGGAGTAGCATTCGACTACATTGAAGATGGAAAATTAGTCCACGTGTTTGCTCCTGATGAAAAAACACTCGTTTCATTACTACAGTCATCACACGACTAAATTTAAATGATAATTTGTAATAATTAACAAATTATCCCTTATTTTTTTAATATTCAACTTCAGTTATATCAAAACATTTATATATTTACACTTGCATATACAAGAGTATAGTTGCATATGCAAGAGATGTTATTATGGAGAAAAATGAAAACATTGAAATGATTACAGGAGACCCTAAAAAGGCTATCAACAAATTATCATTACCTATTATAGGCAGTATGCTTTTAATTTTTGCAAACAACATTATTGATAGTATTTGGGTAGCAGGACTCGGTGCAGAACCATTAGCTGCACTCGGATATATTACACCACTATTTATGATTTTAGTAGGTTTTGGAAACGGAATAGGAGCTGGTGGTAATTCACTTATCTCAAGATTTATTGGCGCCGAAGATAAGGCTTCAGCAAACAATGCAGCGATACATAACCTTATCTTAAGTTTTATCGTTTCGGTTATAATATCAATCATCTTTCTTGTATTTATGGAACCTATGCTGAATATGATGGGCGCAAGCAGTGTCATAAACTATGCCATGGACTACGGTTTTATCATATTTGCATGGACATTTGCCTTACTGATGCCTCCAATTGTAGGTGGAGCATTTAGAGCTGAAGGAGACATCAAAAGAGCAACAATTCCAATAGCACTTGCAGCAATAATCAACATGGTTTTAGATCCGATTTTCATCTACACATTTGGAATGGGAATCAAAGGGGCCGCATGGGCAACAGTATTGGGACCTCTTATAAGCCTGCTTTTAATGTTTTACTGGATATTTGTTAAAAAAGACACCTATCTTTCATACAGCTTAAAAGATTTCCGCAATGACTTTGGAATGTATAAGGATATCTTAGTTGTCGGTATTCCTGCCAGTCTGGAGCAATTGGTGCTGTCAGTTTTAACAATATTTGTCAATTACATGCTTACAATAGTATCCGGTCCTGTATCAGTAGCTGTTTATACAGCAGGATGGAGAATAGTAAACATTGGAATGCTTCCTGCAATCGGTGTCGGTACAGCGGCAATTTCAGTTGCAGGCGTGGCATTCGGTGCCCGCAAATATGAAAATTTAAGAGTTACAGCAAGATACGCCGTTAAAGTAGCTTTAATAGCTTCAATAATAGTATGTATTATATTGAACGTATTTGCAAATCAGATTGCATTTATATTCTCATACTCTGAAAGCAGCGCTCAGCTTGAGCCATTAATTGCAAGTTTTCTTCAAATAATGTGTCTTTTCATATTATATGTTCCTTTCGGAGCCAGTGCAGGTAACGTTTTCCAGGGTGTTGGAAAAGGAACAATATCCCTAATTCTTACAACTTTCAGGGAATTTATACTTGTGCTGATATTCGCATACCTTTTAGGATTCACATTCCACATGGGAGAGTTTGGAATTTACTGCGGAATGCTTTTAGGAGGGGGAATAGGTTCGATTATATGTTATGCCTGCATTGAACTGTACATAAACAGACTGATAAGAGGGAATGTTAATGCTTGATAAGGATGTTCCCACAGTTCCCTACATTTCAATAATCTATAGGGAACATGCAAAGTTCTTGAATGAAAAAGTAAAAGATGAAGATTTAAGTTTCGGACTTTTTCCATTATTGATAGCCATATATGATAATGAGGGAATAATCCAGGAGAAATTGGCGGAAAATTTTCATCTAAACGAAAGCACAATAACAAGAAACCTAAAAAAACTCGAAGATAAAGGATTCATTAAAAGAACTAAAGACAAAAGGACAAAAAGAATAGAAATTACCGACAAAGGCGCAAAAACCGCCCAAAAGGTAATGGATTATGATGATGAGTGGGATGAGAGAATAAAGCAGATAATCGGCGCTGATGAATACGATAACTTTAAAGATAATTTAAGAAAAATTTCAGAGGAGATAATATGAACCAGACAATTTATGATTTGAAAACCAGAAGAAGCATAAGAAAATTCAAAGACGAACAGATATCAGATGAAGATTTAAAAACAATTCTAGA
>NZ_JAFRKB010000076.1 GCF_017431965.1 Methanobrevibacter sp.
ATGGTGGTAAAAATCCTGAAGATAAAGGAATAAAGGGAATTATTACAGGTCCAAATACCATTGTCCACTCATCAAGAATACAGTCTTTTTATAAAACCAAGGAAGATGCAATCATCGATTTGGCACACAGCCTAAAATTTGAAGTGGATGCCATTGCCAAAAAAGTAGACCCTATTTATATTCAGGTGGATGAGCCGTTTTTATCTACAGGTATGGTAGATATGAAAACAGCACGTGAAGCCATTGGAATTATTAAGGATGGTCTTGAAGTGCCTTTGGGAATGCATGTTTGTGGTATCTTGAAAGATGCATTTAAGGATATTTCAAAATTCAACGTGGACATTCTTGACTTTGAATTTGCAGGAAATAACGTTAATTTAGGTGTTTTAGAAAAAAATGCCTCATTGATTGCTGATAAAAAATTAGGATTTGGATGTGTTGACTCATCAGTAAATGAAGTCGATGACATTAATGACATTGAAGAGTTAGTCACAAAAGCTATTGAAATAGTTGGAAAAGATAATCTGCTTCTTGATCCTGATTGCGGACTTAGAAGGGCTCCAAAAAATGTTGCTTTTGAAAAATTAAAATTGATGAATGAAATCAAAGATAAATACAGTTAATCTTTTGAGGGTTTGCCATGGATGAACACTGTCGAAAATGTGGCGAAAAATTAAAAGAAAATGCTCAATTTTGCCAGAACTGCGGTGAAAAGGTTCCAGGCAAAAACAAACCTTTTTTTAACAAATATCTTATTATTATTGTAATTATTTTAATTTTTGGCACTATTGTTTTGTCTGCTATGATTATTACTAGCCAAACCCAAACTGTTAAAGTTGACAATGTGGAATTTGAAATTCCATCTGATTACGTTAATGAACCATCCAGAACTGAAGTAAGTGTTGATGAGGGTGTCAAATCGTCTGCTATGGGATGGAGCAATGATAAAAATTACATTGAAATAGGTGTTACCAGAATGCCAGGTTCGGGTATAAACAGTAACGAGGTTGCAGCCAGTATAGGCGGAACCCCAACAAAAATGTTTGGATATTCAGGATATTATCAAAAGCATGACGAAAATAGCTATTCTTTTGTTTTTGGCCTGAAAGATGAGGTATGTATGATATATGTTTCAAATTATGATGCTTTTGGTGATGTTAAAGTTCTTGGCATAGTTTAAAAAAAGTTAAGGGAAAAATAATTCCCTATCGATATTCATGTTTAAAGTTTTTGTCATATAGCTTGGATGCATTAAAATCACCAGGGTCTAACACATCTCCCACTACAATCATTGCAGTCTTTGTAATATTGGCATCTTTTACTTTTTGTGCAATATCCTTGAGGGTTCCTCTAATTATTTGTTGGTCTGGCCAGGTTGCCTTTTTGACAACTGCAACTGGAGTGGTTTCTTCGTAACCTTCAAGCAATTCATCTACAACTTTATCAATCATACCTATTCCCAAAAAGATACACATTGTTGCATGATGTTTTGAAAAGCTAGCCAGGCTTTCTCCAGCAGGCTTTGGAGTTCTACCTTCAGGACGAGTAATAATTACACTTTGTGAAATTTCAGGAAGTGTCAATTCAGCTTCCAAAACACTTGCTGTTCCAAACAATGAACTTACTCCTGGAATAATTTCATATTCAATGTCATGTTTTTTTAGTTCACGAATCTGTTCGCCTATAGCACCGTAAATTGAAGGGTCCCCTGTATGGACACGTGCAACTAATTTTCCTTCGTTAACGGCTTCAGTAATTATCCCGTCAGTTTCTTCCAAATTTAAATAAGCACTGTTGTGAATTTCACAATCCTCTTTTGCAGGGCTTAAAACATCTTTATTTACTAGTGAACCTGCATAAATAATTACATCAGCTTTTTCAATTACTCTTCTTCCTTTAACTGTTATTAAATCAGGATCTCCCGGACCTGCACCAATGAAAATAACTTTTCCTTTCATGATTAAATTTTTATTTCAAGTTCTATTAATAATTATGTGTCAAAATTGATTTTTAATCATATAAACTTTATTAATAATTAAAATAACTAAAAAACATGGACAATAAAGGTTTTATTTCAATAGAATATTTGTTTACAATCTTTGTTATTTTAATAATATCTGTTTCATTGTTATTTTTTATTCAATCAACAATAGAATCAAGTTTCAATATTGAAGATAGTGTTTCACATAGACTTATTCTGGATGATGTTTCAAACTCAATAAGTCAGGTCAATTCCAATGGCGAAGGATACTCCAAAATAATTTATCTGCCTTCCGATAAGGGATATTATGAAATTACTGCTGAAAACGGTAAGATAACTATAGATTATGATGGTAAAAAGGGAGAAATTTTGCTTCCGCTTTCAAATTTCGATTCAAAATATAAATTACACAGCGGAAAAAGTTATACAGTCACCAAAAATGGTGAAGGAAAAATTGTGATAACATGATCGGCAATTCCGGACAGGTTAGCGGGGAATATTTGCTGCTTGCAGGTGTTTTAATATTGATTCTAATGATTTCAGCAGTATTTATTGCAGATGAAAGTGAATTGAATACAGCAATGGCTGCTGCAAGAAACGGTGCTAATGAAGGTATTGGAACGTCTTCAGTTGCAATTTATCCCAAACAGACATTCAACGATTATGAAACATCAAAATCAGATTTGTTAATACCATATTCGGTTGAAATAGTTAATGTAACTTATTATGAATTGGGTTATGATAACAATTACGGAAAAAAGGAGATTCAGTTTAAGGTTTATGTTACCTCTACAAAGGAGTTTTCCAAAAAGCAGCAGGTTTCGATTGGTGATAGAATTAACTATAATTTAAGAAAAGCTCTTGCAGTCAGTTTTAATACAACCTCTGCAACGAACAAATTATACAATCCGGTTTTTTCTCCACATTATGTTTTCACAACAGCTAATGTTAAATGGGTTTAGGGATATAGATTATAGTATGTCTAGATATGAAAAAGGAAAAGAAGTTTTGGAAGGTATTCAAAATAGAACTGTTGAAGAAATTTTTAAAGATTTGGAAGATGTTGCTCCGGATTTGTCAAGATTTGTTTTGGAATTCCCATATTCTGAAATATATACTCGCCCTGAAGTCGATTTAAAAACTCGTGAGTTATGTACTGTTGCGGCTCTGACAGTTTTAGGAACAATACCTCAGCTTAAAGACCATATCTCTGCAGCTTTAAATGTTGGAAATACTCCAACCGAAATTGTTGAGATAATCATGCAGATGAGTGCTTATTGCGGTTTTCCAAAAGCAATTAATGCGATGGTTGGCGCAAAAGAGGTGTTTGAAGAAAAAGACTTACTTCCATTAACCGGTGATTAGAATTACTGAGAAAACATTTGACACAATAGCTTTGAAATTACAGGAACAACTGGCAGACATTATAAGAACTAATAAGCAGGTAAACGATTATGAATTAATTGTGTACAAATATGTATTCATAAGTGAGTTGAAGGTACCTCTTCAGGAGGATTTGGGTGTAGAAATTGACGATGACTCATTCATATTATATGTTATTCCGGATGATTTGGAATTTTCACTTCTAAAAAAATTGGATGAAACTTTTGATAAATTCCAGATAACTTTCATGTCTAACCCATACAACATTTTGAAATTGAAATTTAGGTTAAGTGATTAGATGTATAGTGATGAAGAAAAAAAGCAACTGATGGAAGATTTAAAGGAAATGGAGACTTTCAAAGCTGATGTAGGTGATGAAGGTAAAATTCTACAGGAAGATTTAAAGGAATATTTCATCAATGGAAACGGTGATAAAGAGGATTTGATTTTTAGATTGGAACTGTATTTCTATGCATTTAAACTGTTCTGCAGAAAAGGTGTTGTCATTAACCAAAATCAGTTTACAATATTTCTGAATGATTCGCTTCTTGATTGGCATTTAGTCAATTTGGTGATGCAGGATCTTACAGATTTTGAACTGGAAATTGAAGCTGTTAAAGAAAATAGGGATGTCCTGATTAATTTGAATTTCACTCTTCATTTCTAAATTTTAAATATGTTACGTGCATTGCTGGTGGTCACTTCATCAACAGCACTGACATCAACTTTTTTTATTTCAGCTATTTTATAAACTGCATTAACGACATTAACCGGTTCGTTTCTCTCATCTTTAGTCATAGCAAGATATGGGCTGTCGGTTTCAGTTAAAATATAATCCAGGTCTATCTTTTCAATTAAATCCTGGTGCTGTTTTGAATAACAAAGCATTGTAGAAAAACTCATATATGCATTATCCATATCCATTATTCTTTTTGCAGTTTTGAAACTGCCTCCATAGCAATGGAAAACAAAATAAGGGATATTATCATAATCCTGGATAATGTTTACAGCTTTTTTCTCACAGTCCCTAACATGCATTACAATAGGAACTTTATACTCATTTGCAATATCTAAAAAACTGGTGAAGATTTCTTTTTGCCTTTCACGCAGAGCCTTGTCTGTAACGTAATAGTAATCCATCCCGACTTCCCCAACAGCAACAATGTTGTCTAAATTTTCAATCAAATGATTATGCGCATCATCCAATTCTTCAGATGTGCAGTTCTGTGAGCTTACTGGATGAAAACCAAAAGTAGGATAAATAAAACCTTCATATTCTTTTGAAAGTTTTAAAACATCCTGATTACTGTCTTTACTGAAACCTGATGCAATAATGCAGTCAAGTTTGTCTTTTGCTCTTGCGATTACATCTTCACGGTCGCTGTCAAAATCTTCAAAATCAATGTGGCAATGAGTATCTATCATATTTTATACTCCAAATCTTCTGTCCCTTGCCTGATAAGACCTGATTGCTCTTATAAAATCAACTTTTCTAAGTTCTGGCCATAATGTTTCACAAAAATACAACTCGGAGTATGAAGACTGCCAAAGTAAAAATCCGCTTAAACGTTCCTCACCGCTGGTTCTGATAATGAGGTTTGGATCATCTAATCCTTCAGTATAGAGGTTTTTGCTTACAAGGTCTTCATCAACATCATCTATTGTGATTTTGCCTGCCTGAACGTCTTCTATAATCTTTTTAAATGAATCAATGATTTCCAGCCGGCCGTCATATCCTATTGCAAGATTGAATAATCTTTTGTTGTAGTGTGCGGTTGCTTCTTCCGCTTCTCTTATAGCTTCTCTCACGTCATCAGGTAATAATTCTGTTCTACCTACAACTTTCACTCTTACTTCGTTTTTATGAATTTTTTCATGGTCAACCAATCGTTTGAAGTTAATTACAAACAGTCTCATCAGTCCGTCGACTTCGTGTTTTGATCTGTTGAAGTTTTCTGTTGAAAAAGCATAGGCAGTTACTATTTCTATTCCAAGTTCGACACTCCAGTCCAGAACGTTTTCTAAAGTGTCAACTCCCATTTCATGGCCTTTTAATACATCGACATTGCCTTGAAGTTTGGAATATCTTCTGTTTCCGTCCATAATTATTGCCACATGTTTTGGCATCTTTTCTGGAACC
>NZ_JAFRKB010000077.1 GCF_017431965.1 Methanobrevibacter sp.
GTAACTTTTATAAGCAATAATGCCTATTCTGGTGGAGCAATATGGGCTGATGGACTATTGACATTAAATAACACAACTTTCATTAGCAATAATGCTCATTATGGTGGAGCAATTAAATATTATGATAATGTACTTAATTGTATTAATTCTCGTTTTATTGACAATTCTGCTGATGAATCAATATATTCAAGTAATGCCGTATTAAATATCTGCAACTCATCTGTCACTTCAAACAAGTCATGTAAATATGGTCAAATTTTTGCTTTTAGTTCCACAGTTAATATAGATAATTCAGATTTCATAAACATATCCTCTGTTTATGCCTCAGCACTGTATTCGGAATATTGTGAAATTTCAATTACAAATTCCAGATTTGTTAATCTTACAGCTGAGAAATCTGCAGGAGCAATTGCCATAAGAGGGTCAAGTAACTCTTATATAAAAGGCTGTAAATTTGTAAACACCAAATCATTTAAAAATGCAGGCGCCATACATGTGGATTATGGAATTGAATCATGCAATGCAACCCTAGTTGATTGTGTGTTTAACAATGCTTCATCTATGATTGGTGGAGCATATATTCAATTGGGAGGTAATTTAATCTTGAACAGTTCCAACTTCACAAACAATAAAGCTCATGTTGGAGGCGCAGTTTATATCTCATTTACCAATAGTACAATTGATAATTCTATTTTTGATTCAAATGAATTATTTGATGAGGATTCCACCAGTTGTGGAGGTGCAGTATATTGTGATATGAGCAATATGACATTAACCAAATCAGAATTCATAAATAACTCTGCATTTCTGGGAAATGCAGTATATTCCTGTGATTCATGGTATAATATCACCAACTGTCTGTTTGCAAACAATACAAATGCGATTTTCACAGATTTTGACAAAAACCAGTGCAATCTCAACAGTAATGAGTATAATAATGACAGCGTAATCACCAATCAGTCATTTTATAATCCCCTATCTTTTGCATGTTCTGGATTGAATCTGACATTAATCAACAATACAATCAATGTTGCCAGTCTTCCTTCTAGGTTTGATTTACGTGATTGGGGATGGATTACTCCTGTTAAAAATCAGGGCAGAATGGGCTCATGCTGGACATTTTCTTTTGGAGAAGCATTGGAAACTGCTCTTTTAAAAGCAACAGGCATCAGATATGATATTTCTGAAAATTATATGCATAGTCTCCAAATAAGATATTCAGATTTTGGAGATTTGTACAATGATGAAGGAGGCCTTTATTATATGGCTTTGGCCAATGTGGTCAGCTGGCTGAGTGTTGGTGAAAAAGATGATGAATATGATGAGGTTGGAAAATTATCACGTTTTATAGATAGTGTGAATAAGATACGTCTTCAGGATGCTTACTTCATAATGCCGAATTCAGCCGATTATATAGTGGACGTTAAAAAAGCAATTTTAAATTATGGTGCAGTTTCAATTGCTTATGCATGCAGTGAGGAGGAACCATATTTCAATGAAAATACTTCCGCACATTATACTAATGAATCACTTCCACAAAATCATGGAGTTGCCATCATCGGATGGGATGATAACTACTCTGCGGATAACTTCCTAATTACCCCTCCTGGGGATGGTGCATGGATTGTTAAAAACAGCTGGGGAAGCGAATGGGGAGATGAAGGATATTTCTACTTATCATACTATGAAAAATCATTATTTGTACCTGATCCAGATACAGACATCATTTATCCTTTCATAGCTTGCATTTTCACTAATGCAATTGATTATCATGTCAATTATCAGACTGATTTATCTGGTTTACATGATTTTGACGGCAATTACACTCAATATTCCAATGAATTCACTGCAGAATATGATGATTTGATTGCTGGTGTTGGAACATACTTCAACCAGTCATGTATCGATTATTCCTTTGACATTTATGTGAACAATAAGTTGATACACTCACAAAGTGGCATAAGCGAGTTTGCAGGATACAGGACCATTGTCTTAAGCAGTTATGTTCCGGTTAAAAAAGGGGACAAGTTTAAAGTTGTATTTAAAAATAATAATCTTCCTTATGAGGTATACTCTAGAAATCATTATATTCATGGAATGTCCTTTGTAAGTGCAGACGGCAACGTATGGAGGGATATCACTTTAGAAAACAAGACAGTTTGTCTGAAGGTCTATACTGTGGCTGATGATTCCAGAATAATTGACAATAAAGGCCTGTCAGTGAATTATGGTGATGAGTCTTTCTTCACAGTTAGGGTTGCAACTGAGGATGGTCATGCCATTGCAGGTGCATCTGTTCAGTTTACAATCAATGGAAAGAGAATCAATTCAACAACTGACAATGATGGTATTGCAAAATTGGAAATTAATGAGGTTCCGGGAACTTACCTCATCACAACCGTTTATAATAATCAGACATATCAAAACAATGTCACTGTAACATTGAACTCACAGGAATGTATGATTACAGAAAACAAAAATATTAAAGTGGATTATGACGGTGGTTCATATTTTACTGTAAAAGTGGTTTCCAGCGATGGTAAAGTGGCACTAAGTGGAGAGTCAGTTATATTTGTAATTAACGGCAAAACCTCATCTGTTAAAACGGATGAAAATGGAATTGCAAAAATCAAGATAACTGATGTTCCTAAAAAGTACACAATGACAACTATATTCAATGGCAAAAGCTATAAGAATACAGTTACAGTAAAACAGGTATTGACTACAAGTAAAGTCACTGTTAAAAAGACTGCCAAGAAGTTCACTTTAAAAGCAAAGCTTAAAATCAACGGTAAACTCGTTAAAGGCAAAACTGTAACATTCAAGTTCAACGGCAAAACCTACAAGGTCAAAACCAATAAGAAAGGAATCGCCCAAAAGACCTTGAAAAAGAATGTTATCAAAAAGCTTAAAAAAGGCAAAACCTACACTGTCAAAGTGACCTACCTTAAAAACACAATAAAAACAACAGTTAAAGTAAAATAGTGCTCAATGCACTATTTTAAAATTTTTTCTATTTCACGTTTAATTAAATCAGAAGGAAACTTATTCTTTAAATTTAATGGGGAGAATTATGAAAACTCATGTGAAGTTGGTGCTACTTTCCTCTTTACACTACTTTGAAATTTAAAATAATTTAATATTTCATTCACTTGTTTATTGGGGGTTGGGATTAAAAAGAGTATTAGTTTATAGTATAATATTTGAATTTCTATTTTTTTCACATTAATCTTTTGTGGAAGTAATTCCTTGGTGCAGTATTAAGTATATGCGCAATATCATGATTCATAAATATGAATCTGCAGAATTTGATGTAATGGAGTATGCATTAACTGTTGAAGTTCCTGAATTAAAAGAAGATTTAGTTAAGTTGAAAAATATTAATTTGTAATAATCTATTTACTTTTTTCTAGTTTTTTTGGAGTTTATATTATATGTTTCCAACTATGACTTTTGTTATTGCATTGCTTAAGTATTATAAATGTAGGTATTAATTGACTCTTTCAAAAACTTTGTTGATTTGAAATTTTTTGATGAAAATTAGTTTGTAATTTTTAATTTTATCTAAAAATAGTTAAATTTAATAAATAGGTGGAGTAAAAGTTTTTATTATGCCTAATCAAAAAACAAATACTCCAAATAGTATTTTAGATGTTAAACAATATATATTTTGCGATTCTAATGGAGGATTAGTCCTTTCAGATTCTCGTTTTGTGAAAATTTTTAAATCCTGTCAAAAAGCTCTTAAATCTTTTGATTTAAGTTTTAAAAAGGATGTTCCTTATTTTAAAATGAGTTTAGCTAGATGTCCACATTGTGGAACTCGTCATGTTGTTAAATATGGTTTTACAAAAAGAACATTAGTATTTAAAGAAATTGGTAAAACTAATGTGAAGGTTCAGCGTTATATTTGCAAACGTTGTGATAAAACCTTTCAAACAGATTTAACAAGTCTTGTTGATAAAAACAGCAATTTTACGAATGAATTGAAAAGTGAATCTGAACATTTAATTTCAGATTATCTGGGAAGCTTAAAAAATGTTTGTAAATCTTTTAAAAAATTCTTTGGAATCACAGTTTCACATCAAACAATTGAAAATTGGCTTTTTGTTAATGAAAACATTTTTAGAATTTGATTTAGGGCGTTGCTCGGGTTATTATGTCTTTGATGTAGAATGGATAAAAATCAACGGAAAATGGAAATATCGTCACACATTACTTGATTCTATTTCAAATTGCATCGTAGCCGATGCAATTTACGATACTGAAGATGATACAACTGTTGAAAAGTTTTTAAGAGAATCTACAGCAAATAAAAATAAAATTGCAATCACAACAGATTTAGATAAAAAATATGCCTCAATTATCCCAAAATTAGGTTTTAAACATCAATTGTGTATTTTTCATACTAAAAAAAGTTTAAATAAACAATTAAAAACTTTTAAAGATAAAAATCGCATTTCTGACGAAGAATATCAAGAATGTCACAAACAACTGAAAATGATCAAAGATTTATTCGATTTAAATGATTATAATGAATTCAAAAATGAAGTACAATCTTTAATTTATCGTAAAGATGATTTTTCATCCAGTGATTTATAAAATAATCAGAAAATCAATCACTCCACGATATAAAAGCTTCATTTATCACTTAAAAGATAAACGAATTGAAAAAACAAGTAACAAAATTGAAAATGCATTTCAAAAAACAATGCCAAAATCAAGAAAACGAACATTCAAGACCAAACGGGGCGTTTTAAAACGAATCTATCGCAGAGATCTCATTTGGAATGACAATCGCAAAAAGGATTTTGAAAATCAACAAAGTTTTTGAAAGAGTCTATTAATTAAATAGCTATTAATTATATATAATTTGAAAATGAAATAATTAATTAAATAATAAAATTATTTGGAGAGGACAAGATATGAAAGGTGACGTATATTACGGTAAAGGTATCCGAGAATTAAAAGATGAATATCCTGATTTATATGAATTGGTATCTAACATTAACGATACAGTATGGGACGGTAATGTCTTGGATTATAAAACTCAAAAATTAATCGCTATTGGTATTACTGCTTCTCGTGCA
>NZ_JAFRKB010000078.1 GCF_017431965.1 Methanobrevibacter sp.
CCTTTTTTAAAAAAAGCAGAATCATGCAGCAGACAACAAGCACAAAGAGACCTTATAAACGCTTTTAACAGATTTTATAATCATGATTTAAAATCAAATTATCCAGTTTTAAAAACACGTAAAAAAGTAAAAAAATTCACATTTCGTATAATGAACAACAATAACAACGTAAGAATAACCAAAGACAAAAAAAGATATTACAAAATAAAACTAGCCAAATTAGGAATAGTAAAATTCAAAACCAGCAAAAAATACAAAGAACTACTAATACAAGGAAGCGACCCAAACGATTCCAGTGTAATAATCAAACATGTTACAGTTAAAAGAGTCAACGATGCTTATTATGCAGTTTTCAACATAGAATACATACACATTCCAGAAACAATAACCGGTCCGCTTATGCAAGTGGGAATTGATATCGGATGCAGTAAACTAGCTGTCATATCCAATGGTGAAGAGATACCCAATCTTGACCTAAACGAGGAAACAGAAAACATCATACGATATCAAAAAGACATGGACCGCCGCAAACCAGGTTCTATAAGATATGAGGAATCACGCAGATTATACAACAAATGGATGCGCAAACTAATAAACAAAAGAGAGGACTATTACAATAAAAATGTAGCGTATATTGTTAAAAACAGTTCTTTTGTTGCAGTTCAAAATGAAAACGTCATATCGTGGAAACACAACAAATGCTTAAGTCACGGCATACAATTAAACGCACCAAGATCTTTTTTAGACAAATTAGAACGCAAATGCGAAGATAAAGATGTGGAATTTGTTAAAGTTCCACGTAATTTTCCATCCACTCAAATCTGCAGCAACTGTAAAAAAAGAAACAAAAAAATCAGCGGACTCGGAAATATTAAAATACGAGACTGGGACTGTCCGCATTGTCACGCTCATCACAATCGTGACGTTAATGCGGCAAAAAACATCCTTGATAAAGGATTAGAAAATCGTCGGGACGACGGTGCAGTAAAAATCCCCCAAAATTAATAATATTATGGGGTTTGCGAATCCCCGTCGTCTACACGGCGGGGAAGTTCAACACCAAAATCAAGTATAAAACTTTAAATACTAATCTGATTAATTATAGTTAAAGGTGATAATATGGCAAACCTTGACAAATCAATTGAAGAAGAAATTTTAGCAATTGTTGAAAAATACCAAAAAGAAAACACAAAACTGTTGAACTACCTCATAACCGATGATGAGATAACATTTTTCTCTCCAATTGGTAATGGTAGTGAAATAACTGCTAGTGACTTGCAGAAAGTTGCTGATATCTTGAAAGGTTCCTTTATTGGAATGGAAATTGTAAACCAGGAATACAGGTTTAAATTCAAAATGGGCATTTAGATGCTCATTTTATTCTCTTTTTAAATATTCCTGAGTGAGTTTACACTCACTCATGCATTTTGTACAACCGAGACCTGCTTTATACTGGTCAATGATGTATTCGCCGCAAACTTCAATATCTATAATATCTTCCCTATTCAATCGGTCGTTCCATTTTTGAGGATTGATTGCACCGACAGGACATGCCTTCTGGCAGTTTTCACAATCATCACACTCTGAATCTGTAACAGGTTCGCCGAATTCCAGTGGCATATCTGTCAATATTGCTCCAAGAGCTACTGCAGAACCGTATTCGGGTGTTACAAATAGTGCTGATCTTCCAATCCATCCAAGACCTGATTTTGTAGCTATTGTTTTATATGGGAGAATGCTCAATAGTTTTTCCATATCACATTCATTGCGGCTCATTGTCAGGGCAAATGCATTGTATCCGAGATTTTTAATGTATTCTTCACCTTTGAGGGCTATTTCGGTTAATTTTGCAATTTGGGCATGAAAACATTTCCAGTACTCTTTATAGTCTTCATCTTCAACTAACTGCATTGCTTTTTTGGGCAATTTCAAAACAAGGCTGATTCCATTTGGAAGATCAATGAATTCACTGGCCAGTCCATCAACATCAGCATAACCGACTTTGCTCACGCCAAGTTCGAGAAGATATTTTTCAACTTCATCCATATGCTTAATTTTATAAACTATTAAATAAAATATTATTGTTAGTGATTAAATGAAAGATATAGATGTTTTAATTGAAGCTTTACCTTATATCAAAAAGTTTCATGATGAAAAAATTTTAATTAAGTATGGTGGACATGCAATGGTGGATGACGAGGCAAAGTCATCTACAGCTCGTGATACAGTTTTACTCAAATATGTAGGTATGAAACCTATCATTGTTCATGGAGGAGGTCCTGAAATTTCCAGATCAATGGATAAGTTAGGTAAGGAACCTAAATTCATTAAAGGACTTCGTGTAACTGACGAAGAAACAATGGAAATTATTGAAATGGTATTGGTCGGTAAAATTTCAACAGAAATTGTTTCAGAACTTATCAAACATGACGGTGATGCAATCAGTTTATCAGGAAAAGATTCAAGTCTGATATTTGCCCACAAAAAGGAAGCAAGCAGAATCGATGAGGAAATCGTTGATTTGGGTCTTGTAGGTGAAGTCGACTGTATCAATACTGATCTACTTGAAATGTTTATTGACAATGATTATATTCCAGTAATATCTCCTATAGGTATTGCCGAAGATGGAACAAGCCTTAACTTGAATGCGGACACTGCAGCAGGCGAAGTTGCAAGTGCAATGGGTGCAGAAAAGTTAATTATCTTAACTGATGTTCCTGGTGTTTTAAGAGACCCTAATGATCCAGATTCATTGATTCAAAAGATTAGAATTGATGAGGTTCCTGGATTAATTGAGGAGGGCGTTATCTCTGGAGGTATGATTCCAAAAATAGAAACCTGTGTTCAGGCTATTGAAAATGGGGTTAAATCCTGTCACATCATTGATGGGCGTAAAAAACACTCATTGCTTTTGGAAGTCTTTACCACTGATGGTATCGGGACCATGATTTTTAAATAATCATGATATTAGACTATAGCTATTTTCAACTAGTCTAAATAATTCCCCATCACCTATTCTCTCATCCAGTGGAATGGTTATCCAGTATTTCTTGTTCATGTGATATCCTTGCAAAATTACCTCACCGTCAATGACTTTGGATGCATTATCATGTTTTAGAACAACTATTTCAATTTCTCCTTCACCTTCAAGGCCGATTTTTGTTTTGTCAAGTGCAACCAGAAGAGCAAACCATTTATTGTTAAATTTGTTTCTGTAAATGGCATCCTTTGGGAATTTCTTCCATAGGAACTCCAAATCGCAACCAAACTTATTTTCCACATATTTCATCAATCTTTTTGATTGTGGGAATTTAAAAACATGGGGTCTTGTGCATTTGTCAATTATGTCTTCAATTATGCTTTCATATTCCATTTTTAATTCTGCTGCAAATCTTCCGATTGGTGTTTTGACATCCACTAAAACATAATCCTCATCTAACTCCAAATCAATTACTCTGGCCGTTAAAGTATCATTTTCATAAGTTATTACAGCTTTGAAATTAGGTTGGGAAAGTATTTTTTCAAAAATATAATCATGATTGAAACCATAATCAATTAGTTTATCCGGGATTATGATTCTATTTTCCACAAGATTGGACAAATCTCTCATGAAATAATATTTCAAAATTAATATATTTAATATTAATTTGGCTTTTACATCAAATAATTTTTGAAAAAATCACCAAAAAATATACTGATTTATATATATATTATTAAAAATTTAACTATAATTATGAAAGAGTATAGCAGTACTGACGAAAAAATTATCAAAGCTACATTTAAAATTCTTCAAGAGGAAGGTTTTGCTAAGGCAACTACCAAAAAAATAGCTGCCGAAGCTGGTGTGAATGAAGTAACTATTTTTAGAAATTTTAAAAATAAGAATAATCTGGTTGAATCTACAAAAGATTATTATCTTGACTTATTTATTAATCAGTTGGAAGAAATCTTTGAGTTTGAAGAGGATCAAGGAATTGAAGAATATCTCAAAATTTCATTTTTCGGTATTTTAAATCTTTCAGATGAAGATTTCAGTATACTTAGGGTAGCTATGGAAGAAGTTAGGGAGATTCCTGAGAAAAAAATCTTAATTTCAGATATCACTGATGTAATATTGAATAAATTGGAAGCATTTTTCAAATTGAAAATAGAAAAAGGCGTAATTCGGGAAGTCAATCCTAAATCATTGGCTATTATGTGCTTTGGTATGTTGTTCCAGTCTGTTATATTGTGGAAAATATATAATCATGACCTTGATTTTGAAACAAATTATTATGCTGATGATTTAATAAATATAATGTTTGAGGGCATAAATCCGTAATGTTGGCGCTTAAAGAAGCGCCAATCAACAGATTTTTAACTAAACTAGTTGTATCCATGTTCCATTTCATTTTGTTTACATTCAGTTATTTTAACAACATTACCTAATATTTCTCCAAATATGTGAATTCAGGGTTAATTCCATCATAGGTAGCTGAAGTCATTGCTAATCTCATTGATCCTGCTGCACAGCCTCCAAATGCACCACTTAATGCATCACTGATTATTAAAGTTGCAGCAAGTGTAGCTCTATCATAGTTTATATCAAATTTGTGTTCTATAATTAATCCTGCGCTGAGTGCACCTATTCCAGCACCTACTGCTGCGCCTACTGCAAAACCTGCTACTGGATTTGCTGTAAGGATTCCTGCGGCAATACCTGCACCTATGCTTAATATTGTGCCCCCTATAGTTATCCATTTGGTTTTGGTTGCGCTATAACTTTCGGCATAGTGAACAATTCCGGTGCCGTCACTGCAGTCTTTTCCATCAACTATTACTTTACCGCCTTTTCCGTTGCAGATATTATCTCCTTCGCCGTAAGCATAATTGCCGTGGAATCCGCAGTTGTTTATTCTTAAAGTACCTTGATTGAAGATTGCACCACCGTTTTTCGCATAATTGTTTAGGAATGAGCAGTTGTTCAGATGCATTCTCCTGTGTTGATAATTGCAGCACCCCAATCCCTCTGAATCATATAATCCATTTTATTGTTTGAGAGTGTGA